>LJCW01000373.1 GCA_001298555.1 Actinobacteria bacterium OV450 | reverse complement strand
ATGCAGCGAAGCAACGTTGACCTGCATAGACGGCGACTTGGTCGCATGTCCGGCTCAACGAGACGAGTCGGCTCGCCACGACTTTGAATCAGCCCTGCCCGAAAAAGCTGGCGGATAATGCGCGCCAAACGACGAAATCACCGTAACAGCCGACGCTTTCACCCTCTCCCTTAACGGACAATCGCATCCTCAAAGCTGCACCAGTCCAAGCGACCGACGTCAACGATTGCTACGACATTGAGCTTCTTCGAGTTGGCCACCAATCGAGTGACAGGACTCTCTGATATACCCAGGTCAGAGCCATCAGAGCTGCTCTTCTGCAGCTCAAGTTGAAGAAGCTCATTGAACCCACGACCAACGGATTAAAAGTTTGGATCCGAACGTGATGCCCCTGACGTTCTTTTACACCCCCGCAGGGAAGAAGGCTAGGGCACCCCCGGTCAGTGTCGTCCTGCGTCGGTCCATTTCGACGCGCTCGCGACCACCCCCCATACACAGCGGCGCCGCCCGGTGTGCAGCCACCGAATGGCGCCTTGACCCGAACCCCTTCGCATCAAGGAGTCCCGACCCGTGAACGACCGTACAGCCGTGCCCGACGCAGCCACCCGCGTCCTCCTCCTCGCCATCGCGGCGCGCCTCGCCGCCGAGCGGCCCACCGACCGCATGACGCCCAGTACCCGCGAGGCGCTCGCCTTGACATTCGCGACGAGGCGGTACGGATACGGGACCGTCCGGGCCGAGCAAGCCAAACTACACCTCCTCGCCCACGCGCCGGTTGTCGCGTGGGGCACCACCCGCGGCCGGTACGCCGAGGCCCTCCGCGAAGTCGCGGGCGGTGACCATGAGTGCCGACAGCAGGCACGAGTCACTGAGCTTGTTCAGGTTGGCCACTGATCGGGTGACGGCAGGGTGGGGTAACAGGCGAGGCCCTCGGGTTGTTGAGCGGGGTGTCTGACGTCCGTTGCTCTTCAACTCGGGGGCCTCGTTGGTTCCTTACCCTGCCCGCACTCGATGTTCCGCATGCCCTGGTGGAGTGGGTCACGATGCTGATCGTCACCCGGGAGGGTGACCGCAGATGCAAGCTGCCACCGTCCCAGCGCGCTCTGATCGCACTGGTGTACCTGCGTAAGAACGACACCCTGCGCCAGCTCGCCGCGGGATTCGGGATCAGCGTCGGGACTGCGCACGCCCACGTTCACGCGGTCGTGGAGCATCTGGCCGCCCTCGCGCCGGGACTGACCACGGCCTTGAGATCGACCGGCGCCCGCTACGTCCTGCTGGACGGGACCCTCGCCGAATGCAACCGGACCGGCGACGGACGAGCGGACTACTCAGGAAAACACCGCCGGCACGGGGTGAACCTGTAGGTCATCACCGCACCGGATGGAAGTATGGTCTGGATCTCACCTGCCCTGCCCGGCCGGACCCACGACCTGACCGCTGCCCGCCGGCACCGGATCCTCGCCACCTGCGTCCGCCTCGGCATTCCCGTCCTCGCGGACCGCGGCTACCAGGGCGCCGGCGACATCGCCGCCGTTCCCCACCGACGGAAGCCCGAAAGGACCTCACGCTCAAACAGAAGTGCGTCAACCGGGCCCACTCCCGCATCCGCTGGCCCCTCGAGAGTGAAGCTTCCCCTTGATCGTGGACACCTGGAGACTGCAACACCGTTGCGTTTGAGTCTTGAGTCGCAGGTCAAGTCCTGGTGAACGACGCAACGGGACGTCCTGATAGATCAGCTTGTGTCGAGCAAGAAGATCATCGGGAGTCCCGTTGCAGGAGAAGTCTGTCATCACGCGCACGGTCGAGGTAGCCGGGGGTGTGTACGCGCCCGGTCACTTGGGTGAGTTGACCCAGATCGTGGACTTCGTGCTGGTGGACGCCGTGATCGAGGAGACCGGGACGGCCCAGCGGCGGCTGCGGCTGCTGCCGTCTCGGGTGGTGGTCTACTTCGTCCTCGCGTTGGCCCTGTTCGAGGACTGCTCCTACCGGGGTGTGTGGGGCAAGCTGGTGGCCGGGCTGGCGGGCCTGGACCTGGTGCGCCCGGCGTCCTCCTCGCTCTCCCGGGCCCGGCGGCGGATAGGGGTAGCGCCGCTGCGGCGGCTGTTCGAGATCCTGGCCGGGCCCGTCGCCCGCCTTGGGCAGGCCGGTTCGTTCTACCGCGGGCTGCGGACCGTGGCCGTGGACGGCACCTTGCTGCACGTGCCCGACGAGGAGGCGCTCACCTGGCGCTATGCCAAGCGTGCGGGCGAGAGCGTGGAGTGTGGCTACCCGCTGCTGCGGCTGCTGGTCCTGGTCGAGTGCGGCACCCGTGCGATTCTGGCCGCCGCCTTCGGTCCCGAGTCCGAGGGTGAACTTGCCTACACCACACGCCTCTTGGGCTCCCTGGACAGCGCGATGCTCCTGCTGGCCGATGCCGCCTTCGACGCGGCTGAGTTCCTGAACGATGTGACCGCCGGCGGCGCACAGTTCCTAGTTCGCTCCTCCGCACGCCGGATCCCCACACCCTTGACACACCTGGGTGACGGCTCCTACCTGGCCCGGATCGGCTATGGCGTACTACCCGCCCTGCTGACCGTCCGTGTCATCGAGGCCGCCGTCACCGTCACCCTGGCCGACGGCACGATCCGCACCGAACAGTGGCGCCTGCTGACCAGCCTCCTCGACCCGGCCACCCACCCGGCCGCCGAGCTTGTTGATCTTTACCATGAGCGGTGGCAGTCGGAGACGACATTTTTCTCGATCAAGGCGACGATGCTCGACGGCCGCGTTCTGCGCTCCCGCAGCCTGGAAGGGCTCGACCAAGAGGTCTACGCCCTGCTGACCACCTACCAGGCCCTGATCCGCGCAGCCGCCGACACCGTCTACACCCGCCCGGAGGTGGACATGGACCGGATCAGTTTCACCGTCCTGCAGAGCACCGCCGCCGACACGGTCGTCACCGCGACCGGGATCCTGCCCCCGGCAGGACCAGCCGAACTCATCGGCACCATCGGCCGGGCCGTCCTCGACGCCCTGCACCCCGCCCGGCGCCGACGCCGCGTCAAGGCTCGCACCCGCAAGAACCCCACCAGCAAGTACGGACCGAACGCCGGACAACACCCCACGACCAGCCAGAACTACACCCTCCACAGCGCCGTCACGTTCTTCGAACACGGACTCGCGAACCGCGCACGGACATAAACGCAACGGTGTTGGCCCAGACTGTGTCCGACGATCATGAGCTCGGATCCGGCGGGCACCCCGGCCCGCAGGAGCAGCTTCTTCGCGGCCCGTGTGTACGTCGTGTCGGTGCGCAGCAGTCCGTCGAAGGCGCCGACCAGGTCCTGCGGGGTGCTGTTGCTGAGCAGGGCGAAGCTCGTGCCGGGCAGCAGGAGCACGTACCGTACGGCGCCGTCCGCGCACGCGACGCGGCGCAGCAGCACGAGGCCGTGGTTGCCGAGGGCCCCGATGTCGTTGACGTAGCTGACGATGTCGTTGCGGGAGGAGGCCAGCACCTTCGCGAGGATCGGGTCCGGCTCGGTGCGCTCGGCGCGGCCCGGGCCGGGGTTGAGGAAGCCCAGGACGGAGCTCGGCAGTCCGAGGATCGGGTCGGTGGTCGGCACGCCCCCGGCGAGGGTCACCCAGGAGAACTCGTCGTTGACCGGGTTCTCGTCGAGCATGCCGAGCAGGGCCAGCAGTTCCATGATCACGGGGCTCACCGTGGTCAGGGCGCGGGTCACGCCGAGCAGTTCGACCAGCCCGTGCATCGCACGCAGCGCCTCCAGCCGGTTCCCGGCCACCATCGCGTCGGTCAGGCGGCGGGCGGCAGGTGCGTCGAGGTTGGGGTGGTCGGCCGCGGCGGCCTTGATGCGCAGGGCGAAGGCGTCCACGGCCATGGCCACCTTGGCGGGGCGACGGTACGTCATGCTCCCCGCCATCCGGGCGAGTTCACCGACCATCCCGCCGTTCGCCCCGAATCCGAGGCCGGTGGAACCGGTCAGCGCCTGGGCGCAGGTGAGGGCCGTGCCGAGGGCCCAGCCGGGCCGCCGCAGCCCCTCCAGCCCGAACCGCCAGCTGAACAGTGCCCCGGTCAGCTCCGCACCGGACTGCTTGGCCGTCAGGGCCGCGTCCGCGAGGAGGACCGAGGCCGCGATGAGGAGTCCGGTGTCGATGCGCTCCGGGGCGGACGCCGGACCGGCCGGTACGGGCGCGGATCCGGGGGCCGGTGAGGGTGCCGGCACGACGGGCTCGCCGGTACCGGAGCCCTTCGGTGTGGGGAGACGCCGAGCCGTTTCGTCGACCACCTGAGGCGCCACGTGCGTACCTCTCATCCCTGTGAACGGCTTCGCAGCCTTGCCCGCTGTGTGCGGGGGAATGGTGGCACCGAATGTGATCCTTTCCGTGCGCCCGGGCCCGGCCTCCGCAGGTCGCCCCCGTACGGAACCGGGCCCGCAGCCCGGTCCGGCGCGCGCCGCGTTCACCCGACGGGGTGGACCGCCCCGGCAGGGTGACCGGCCCTGCCCGTGGTTGACGCACCTCCGGCCCGGTCGGATTTTTGGCATGGACGCGGCGTACAGTCGGCTGCCGACGCCGACCGAAAGCAGGAGCAATGACAGGTACCGCACCGACCTCCACCCTCGCCGGCTGGCGCCGGGCCCCGTTCGCCGCCGAGGGGCTCTCGTACGACTGCTTCGAGAAGGGCGAGGGGCCCGGCGTGGTGCTCCTGCCGGAGCTGCCCGGCATCACGCCCGAGGTGCTCGGCCTCGCCGAGCACCTGGTGGACGAGGGGTTCACCGTCGTGATGCCGTCGCTGTTCGGCACGCCGGGCAAGCCGGTGTCCGTGGCCCGGACCGCCGCGGTCTTCGCCCGCGTGTGCATCTCCTCGGAGTTCCGGGCCTTCGCCACGAACGCCCGCCGGCCCGTCGCCGACTACCTCAGGGCCCTGGCCCGTGACCTGGCGGCCCGTACTCCGGCGGCGGGGGTCGGTGTCATCGGCCTCTGCTTCACGGGCGGATTCGCCCTGGCCGCCGCCGTGGACGAGGCGGTGCTGGCCCCGGTGATGAGCCAGCCCTCGGCGCCCATCGCGGTGACCGCCGCCCGGCGGGCCGACGCGGGCGTCTCCGAGGACGAGCTGCGGCGCGTCGTCGAACGCACCCGCGACAGCGGCCTGTGCGTGATGGGGCTCCGGTTCAGCGAGGACTGGATGGCCCCCGAGGACCGGTTCGACACGCTGCGGTCGCGGCTCGGGGACGCGTTCAAGGTCGTCCGGCTCGACTCGGCCCCGGGCAACGGCGACGGCTTCGGCCGGCTGGCCCATGCGGTGCTGACCCTGGAGGTCCGCGAAACCCCCGAGGACCACCCGGCGTTGAAGGCCAGGGCGGACGTCACCGCGTTCCTGCACGAACGGCTGGGAGGCTGAGGCCAGCGGCCGGCAGGCGAACACCCGGGGACGGCTGACGTCCGGAGCACGGGCCGGCGTTTCGGCCGGGAACGAGCTCCTGAACGTCCGGCGCACCGGCCACACTTGCCCCATGACCGGTCGTGACTTCGGCGAACTGCCGGAACGTGAACAGCAGGGGCCCGGGGACCGGGGGGCGGCGGCTGCCCGGCCGCCCGCGGTGCAGCCCGGCTACGGCTCCGACTACCGTACGGCGCCGCCGGGTTCAGGACCCGTTCCCGGCAACCCGTACGCACAGCCGCTGCCGTACCCGTACCCGTCCCCCTCGCCGCAGCCGCAGCCGCAGCCGCAGCCGCACACGGTGCCGCATCCGCCACTGCCCCCCGCGCCCGGCGGAGGGAGCGGGAGCCGCTTCCGGGGAAGGCCCACCCTGCTGATCACGGCGCTGGTCACGGGCCTGCTGGTGATCGGCGGCTGCGTGTACGCCGTGTCGGGCGCAGGCCGCGACGAGCCCCGCGAACCCGCGGCGAACGCATCGGAACCGGCCGCGCCGCCGGTTTCCCCCTCGGTCGACAAGGGCGACGGCAAGGGAACCGGCGGCGGTCCGGAGACCTCCGACCTCAACGCCGGGATCAAACCGGGCGAGGCACCGGTCTGGCTGAGCGAGAACATGACGGCCGTGCCCGGCTCCGGGGCCCGGCAGTACGGTCCGTGGCGGGTGGGCGACGTCGTGGTCAGGGCGATGTTCAAGGAGGTCACCGCCCATGGGGTGACCGACGGCCGGGAGAAGTGGAAGGTCGCGCTCGCCACGCCGCTGTGCGGAGTGCCGCAGGCCCCGTCCGCGGACGGGAAGCTGGTCGTCGGCGTCAAGTCGGGTGACGGCGAGGGCGCGCGGTGCACGCACCTCCAGCAGATCGACCTCCGTACGGGCACGGCGGGCTGGAAGGTGGAGGTACCGCAGGAGAACTCCCACGACACGGCGGTCGAGTTCGGCATGGCGATCAGTGCGGACACCGTCGCGGTGGCCCGCTCGGCCGTCGTGAGCGGCTTCTCGGTCACCGACGGCAGGAAGCTCTACGGGACGTCGAAGACGGGCGCGTGCTACCCCTCGGCCGTCGGCGGCGGCTCCCGGCTGTTCAACGTCCGCAACTGCCCCGACCCGGACGATGCGACCGCCGAGCCACGCACCATGATCGAGGAGGTCGACCCCGCGACGGGCGCCGCCAAGTGGAACCACCTGTACGACAAGGGCTGGAGCCTCGGCCGTATCCACTCCGTGGACCCGCTGGTCGTGGCCGCGTACAACTCCGGGCAGAAGGCATGGGGCATCACGGTGTTCACCGCCGACGGCAGGGTCCGCTCGCAGAGCCGGCCCGCGTTCGGGGTCACGGGCCGGTGCAACGGGTGGGGCGACGGGACGGACGGGCTGCACGGCTGCGACGCGGCCGCCGTCGACGGCGGCACGCTCTACCTCGCCGCGGGCAAGCCCGGCAGCACCCTCGGTGTCGACACGACGGACGAGGTCGTCGCGGTCGACCTGGACACCGGCGCCGTGAGGTGGCACGCGGCCGCACCCCCGGGGCGCGCCATGTGGCCCCTGGCCGTGGAGGACGGCAAGCTCCTCGTCTACGTCGAGGCCGGCTCCGGAGCGTCGGCGGCGGTGGCGGCACTGCCGGCCGCGACCGGCGGCGAGCCGCAGGTGGTCCTGCAGACCCCGGAGGGCACCAAGGGCGCCGAGTCCGTCTTCTTCTCCCACAGCGTGCGCGTGGCCTGGGCGGGCGGACGGCTCTTCCTGCTCAAGGGCTCCGTCTACAGCCCGGAGCCGGGGAAGGTGGACCACGCGATCCTGTCCTTCGGCCGGTAGACCGTCGGCGCCCCTGCGTCAGCCGCCGGCCGGCCCCGTGTCCTGCGTGGCGCGGACGATGCCGTCGAGCTCCTGGGCGATCCACGCCCGCTCGGCCGCTTCGCACGGGGACGGCGGCGCCGGGGCGGGTTCCCGGCGCGGAAGGGTGTTGTCCACGACCGCCCAGCCGGTGCCGCCGTCGGGGGCGGCCAGTTCGACGAGGCTGTGGTCGAGGTGCCCCGTGATCATCACCGCCATGAGGGAGAGGTACTCGCGCTGCAACTCGGGGGCGAGGTCGGGGTCTCCGGGCACTTCGAGGACGGCTTCCCGCCCGTCGGCCAGCAGGGCACAGGTGGTCTGGACGGCGCGGATGAGAAGTTCGAACCGCTCCCCGCTCAGTCGCGCCCGCAGGACCTCGAGATAGGAGCCCAGGACGTCGGCCTCCTGGTCGTCGCCCGGGTCTGCCGCATGGTGCTCGATCATGTTCCCCGCCCTTCCCCGGACGGCCACGTCCCCCGGCAGTGTAGGGAGTGCCGCGTACCGCCACGGCGCTCTTCGGCCACCGGCCGGCGCCACGTCAGCACCGCACTCAACAGGCGAGTGCATCCATGCGAGTTGGGACACGGCCGCTCCAACGGTCCCATGAGTGGCTGGAAGACGCCCATGGCGGGCGCCGACCGGGCGCCGGCGCCGCCGTCCGGTTCGGATCATGCCGCCTGCATATCCCCCAGGGATATTCTCCACGTAATAGCAGCGTGAATGCAGTATCTCCTCACTTCCTACATTGACAGTGCGCTGCGCCCTGAGGGTTAATTACTTCACGGGTGGCCTGATGTAGTCGTGTGTGGACGGGTTCTGGGCGGTTCCTGACCGTTTCATTCAACCGTCGCGGAGCGTGTGGTCGTGACGGTGTCCACAGCAGCGGGTCGCTCCGGAAACGCACGTGCCATGACGATCGTACATTGAGCGGGTATTGGCGAATCCGACTCTTCCGTGGGGGGATCAATGGCCCGGCTCGACCCTTTCCCCGTTCCCGATTTCCACCTTCCGTTCGGGAACTCCAAGCATCCGCTGGCCGCACGGGCCAACTCCGAGGCGACGTCGTGGGCGCTGCGCCACGAGCTCGTCGCCGACGCCGCCGAGCAGTTCACGGCGATCGGCTGCGGACACCTCGCGGGACGGGTGAGCGGCGAGGTGCCGTACGACACCGTCGTCCTGCTCGCCGAGTGGATGGCCTGGTCGTTCGTCCTGGACGACCAGCACGACCACCTCATCAGGAAGGGTGAACTCGCGGCCTGGCCGCCCGTCACCGACGCCATCACCCAGTACCTGGCCACCGGCAGGGTCAACAGGGCGTCGTCCCGGCGGAATCCACTGGTGCGCGGATTCATCGACCTGTGCGACCGGATCCTCGCCGGAATGTCCACGGGGACGGCGGCCCGCTACCGGGCCCATGTCCCGCTGATGCTGGACTCCTTGGACCAGGAGGCGGGCAACCGCGGTGCGCGCAGGCGCCCTTCGGTCCAGGAGTACGTCCTCATGCGCCGTCACAGTTCCCAACTGCTGCCCATGATGGACATGGTGGAGGCCGGACTGGGGATCGACCTGCCGCAGCACGTCCACGACCACCCGGCGTTCCAGGCGGTCGTCGAGAGCGCCGTGGACATCATCTCGTGGGGCAACGACGTGTTCTCCCTGCCCAAGGAGCACGCCTGCGGGGACAACAACAACCTCGTGTCCCTCATCTCCTCCTGGGAAGGATGTTCGCTTCCGGACGCGGTCCGCTCGGTCGAGAGCCGCATCCAGGCCCGCATAGAGGACTACGTGTCGGCCGAGCGACGGCTGTTTCAAGTCATCGACGCCGAGGGGCGGTTGGACCCCGAGGTCCGGGCCGCTGTGACCCGCTGCGTGCGGAGTTACGAAGACTGGATGATCGGCGCCGATCTGTGGCAGCGTTACGAGTGCACACGGTACAGCGACGAACGGTTCGCAGCCGGGCTGGAGTCCGCGTACACCCGCCCGGACCTGGTCTCGGTGGCATGACAGGAAGTGGATCCATGGCCCGTACGGAACTGCCCGGCCCTGTGGTCCACGCCCCCGCGGCCCCGGGGCGGTTACCGCTCCTGGGGCACGCCCTGCCCCTGTGGCGGCAGCCGATCGCGTTCCTCGAGTCGCTGCGCGAGCACGGCGACATCGTGCGCCTCGACATCGGCACCTGGCCCGTGCACGTGCTCACGAGTCCGGAGCACGTGCACGCCGTACTGGTGCAGCGGGCGCAGCAGTTCGGGCGCGGAAGGATCTTCGAGCGGCTCCGGCCCATGTTCGGCAACGGCATCGTCACGACCGACGGCGACTTCCACCGCAAGCAGCGCCGGATGGTGCAGCCCGCCTTCCACCGCAACCACATCACCGAGTACGCCGAGGTGATGGGCCGGGCGGCGGAGGCGATGTGCGCCTCGTGGAAGGCGGGCGAGGAGGTCTCGATGCTCACGGAGACACGGCGGTACGCCCTGTCCTCGGTGGCCGAGATGACCTTCTCGGGAGGCCTGAGCGGCCAGGCGATCGCAGAGGTGCACCGCTCCCTGCCCATCGTCCTGGAGGGGATGCTGCTGCGTGCGGTGATGCCCAAGTCGCTGGACCTGCTGCCCATACCGCCGAACCGGAGGTTCGACGCGGCGGCCGCCCGGCTGCGCGGTGTCATCGACGAGGTGATCGCCCAGTACGGCGTCGAGCAGGCCGGGCAGGAGGACCGGCACGACCTGCTCTCCCTGCTGCTGTCCAGCGTGGACGCCGACACGGGCGCGACGATGAGCGCCGAACAGGTCCGGGACGAGGTCATCGCGATCCTGTTCGCCGGGACGGAGACCTCGGCCACCACCCTGGCCTGGATCTTCCACGAGCTCGGCCAACACCCCGAGGTCGAGAGGCGCGTCCAGGAAGAGGTCGACGCGGTGGTGGGCGCGGGCCCCGTCCGCCCCGCCGACCTCCCCCGCCTCACGTACACGAACAACGTGTTCCAGGAAGCGCTTCGCCTGCACTCCCCCCTGCTCTTCACGCGGCGGGCCCTCGCCCCGCTCACCCTGGGCGGCGTGTCCATCCCGGCCGGGGCGGAACTGGCCTACAGCCCCTACGCACTGCACCGGGACCCCGCCCTCTTCCGCGATCCGGCGACCTTCGATCCGGACCGCTGGGAGGAGGAGGGGGAGGAACAGCGCCGGGCGCACCGGTTCATCCCGTTCGGGGCCGGCCAGCACAAGTGCATCGGTGACTCGTTCGCCGTGTGGGAGATCCTGACCGCGGTGGCGACCGTGGCGTCCCGGTGGACACTCGTTCCGGCGCCGGGCGTGACGGTGCGCGAACTCCCGGCGGGTATCCCGCAGCCCAGCGAACTGCCGATGATCCCTGTTTCACGCCATTGACGGAATCCGGTGGGCACGGCTCGTCCGACGCCCGGTTGATCAATCTTCGGACGTCACAGCGCTCTTGAGGTCACCGGAGGATACAGCGCTGTCCACGTACGAGTGATGTGATCCCGCAATAATGTGCTTAAGCAGCAATATCTCTTCCTCCGGGTCGTACACTCGGCCGCACGCGCAGGAGGGGGCAGGAATGTCACATGTCACGGAACCGCGAGGATGGGCGTCCCAGCCCCTGCTCGAAAGGGAGTCCGAGATTCTCGCGATCCACCGCGCGGTGGACGATCTCTGTGGCACCACGGACAGCGGTCCCACCGCCCGTCGCGGGGGTGTTCTGACGTTCGCGGGGTCGGCCGGCATCGGCAAGACGACCCTGCTGGGCGAGGCCCGCCGGCACGCCTCGGAGCGATCGTGCACCGTGCTGTTCGCCCGAGGCGGCGAGCAGGAGCGGCAGGTGCCGTTCCACGTGATGCGGCAGCTGATCCAGCCGGCCTTCGCCGCCATGAGCGAGGAGGAGCGCCGCGATCTCCTCGGCAGTTGGTACAACATCGTCGCCCCGGCGCTCGGGCTGACCGCGGCCCCGGAGGGCCCGACGGCGCCCGACCCGCAGGGCGTGCGCGACGGCCTCGACTGGGTCGTCACCCATCTGACGGTGCGCAGCGCCCCGGTCGTCCTGATCCTTGACGACGCGCACTGGGCGGACGCCGAGTCCCTCGCCTGGCTGACCGCCTTCGCGGCACGGGCCGAGGAACTCGCCATGCTGATCATGGTGGCCTGTCGCCCCGACGAGATCCCCGCCGGCGCCGGTGCGCTGCGCGCGCTCATGGGACGCCAGGGGGCGCGGCCGCACGAGCTCGCTCCCCTCACCACGACCGCGGTGGCCCGCATCGTGCGCGACGCCCTCGGCCAGAGCGCCGACGACGTGTTCTGCCGGGAGTGCTGGGCGATCACCGGCGGAAACCCCTTCGAGGTCGTCGAGCTGGCGATGAAGGGCCGCGACCGCGAGCTCAAGCCCCATCAGGACAGCATTCCCGAGCTGCGCGATCTGGCCTCCGCCGTCAAGGGCAGCGGCCTGATCGACCGTCTGGAACAACTCGGTCCGTCCACCGTCCGGCTCGCCTGGGCCGCCGCGGTGCTGGGCACCGCCGTGCCGACCGGCATCGTCGGCAGCGTGGCGGCTCTCGGTGAGGCCCAGGTCGCCGACGCTATCGGCCAGCTGCGCACGGCCCGCATCCTGACCGTCCTGACCGGCCTGCGGCGCAAGGAGGTGGTGGAGTTCTTCCATCCGCTCATCGCCACCGCCGTGTACCGGTCGATTCCGCCCGGCGTGCGCGTCGCGATGCACGGCATGGCCGCGCAGGCCCTCGTCGACGACGGACAGGGCCCCGCGGCCGCGGCCCGTCACCTGCTGGAGATGCACCCGGACGGCGACCCCTGGGTCGTCCAGCAGCTGCGCCAGGCCGCGCGGGACAGCTTCTCCGCGGGAGCCCCCGACGCCGCACGCCGCTATCTGGCCCGTGCGCTGCGCGAACCCCCTGACGTCGAGGACCGGGCCGAGGTGCTGTTCGAACTCGGCTCCGCCAACCTCCTGCACGATCCCGCGACCACCATCAACCAGCTCAGGGCGGCTCTGGAGGAGCCCAAGGCCGAACAGGGCCTGCGCGAGGCCATCACCTACCGGCTCGCGCAGGCCCTCGCCCACACCGGTCAGCTGGCCGAGGCGGCCGCGCTGCTCCAGGAGGAGGCCAAGAGCGCCGCGAACTCCCGTACGCGGCTGCGCATGCAGGCCGAGCAGTTCAAGTGGAACTCGGTCCGCGTCGACGAGGAGAACTCGCCCGCCCGCTCCCGCCTCCTGGCCCAGTTCGCCAAGCGGATCACCGGCCGCGGTCTGGCCGAGCGGCACATCCTGGGTCTGCGGGCGTGGGACGCCGCCATGCGCGGCGAACCGGCCGGCACGGCACTGGAGTACGCGGAACAGGCGCTGGACGGCGGCATGAGCTGGACCGACCAGGACTTCGGGTTCGAGGTGCCGGCCGTCGTCGCGGTCACGCTGATGTACTGCGACCAGCCCGGCCGCGCCGAGGACCTGTTCAACACGGGCATCCTCGAATTCGAGGCGAAGGGCTGGCGCGGTGCGCACCTGTCGTTCGTCTACACGCTGCTCGGGTACGTCCGCTACCGGCGCGGGCGGCTCGCCGAGGCCGAGGACTTCGTACGCAACGGCCTGCAGATCGCCGACCGCGTCGGGCACGGGATCCCGGCCCAGTGGTACGCGATCGGAACCCTCATCGAGACGCTGCTCGCCCGCGGCAACACCGAGGAGGCGCAGCGGGTCGCAGCCGCGTACAAGCTGGGGGAGGACTTCCCGCAGGCGGTCGTCTATCCCGATCCCCAGGCCGTGTGGGGCAAGCTCCTGCTGGCCCAGGGCCGGATCGACGAGGCGGTGCGCCACCTCAGCGCGGCGGGCAAACGCCTCGACCTGCGCGGCACCCGCAATCCGTCGTGGAGTCCCTGGCAGCTCGACCTGGCGCTCGCGCAGGTGGTCCGCGAGCCCGAGCAGGCCCGCGCCACGGCGGCCGAAGCGGTCGCGCGGGCCCGTGCGTTCGGCACGTCCAGTGTGATCGGGCACGCCCTGCGGGTGTCCGCGGCGGCCGCGGACCCGGCGCAGGCGGCCCTCCTGCTGCAGGAGGCGGTGGACCACCTCGAACAGTCCCCGGCCGCCTGCGAACTCGCCCACGCGCTCGTCGACCACGGTACGGCCCTGCACGCCCTCGGTGATCCGCACCGGGCGGCGCAGCAGCTCTACCGGGGCATGGAGACCGCGACGGCGTGCGGTGCCGACGGCCTCGCCCGCCGGGCCCGCTCCCAGCTCGCGTCGGCCGGTCTGCGGCCCCGCCGGCTGCACACCTCCGAGCAGGACACGCTGACCGTGGCCGAGAACACCGCGGCGGGGCACGCCGCCCTCGGTCTCGACAACTCGGCGATCGCGGCCAAGATGCACAGCAATCCGCAGGCGGTGTCCGAGCTGCTGTCCGCGGTCTTCACCAAGCTGGGCACCGACCGGCTCGGTCTGCGCAGGGCCCTGGGGGCCTGACCGCCGGTCCCCCGGCCCCGGGTCGGGGGACTCAGCGCTCCGCGGTGTCGCGCGCCGGCGCCGCGGCTGCCGGGCTCCCGCCCTCCCCGGCGGCGGGCTGCCCGTGCGGCATCCGGCGCGAGGCGGCGGTGATGAGGAGGGCGAAGGCGATGGCCGTGGCGATCCCGGTGCGCAGGGTGGTGGCCTCCGCGACGAAGCCGATCAGCACGGGGCCGACGAGCAGTCCCGCGTAGCCGATCGCCGACACCTGGGCGACGGCGGCGTCCGAGTGGCCGGGTGCGGCGGACCCGGCCAGGGACATGCACAGCGGTACGACGATGCAGACGGCCAGCCCCGTCAGGGCGAATCCGGCGATGGCCCAGACGGCCGAGGGAGCGGTCACGACGAGGAGTACGCCCAGTGCGGTCGCGGTGCCGGCGGCCGCGAGGATCGACCGGCTGCCGAACCGCAGCCGCAGCCGGTCGCCGAACAGCCGCCCGGAGAACGTGGCGAGTTCGTACACCGGGTAGGCGATCGCGGCGACGGCCTCCGTCGTGTGCAGGTCGCGTGTGAGGAGGAGGCCGCTCCAGTCGGCCACCAGCCCTTCGAGGAGGAGCGCGAGGAAGGCGACGGCGCCGATCAGGTAGACGATCCCGGGCAGCCTGTGGCGGTCCGCGGGCTCCTCCTCTTCGGCCGGCTCCTCCAGGTAGGTCCGGCCGACGGCGAGGGCGAGGGGGAGCGCGGCGCCCGCGACACCCAGCACCGAGGCGGTGTAGGACACGTCGAGGGCGGCGAGCGCGACGGCGAGGAGGCCGCCGGCCACGGCCCCGGCGCTCCATCCGGCGTGGAACCCGTTCATCAGGGGGCGTTCGGCGCGGCGTTCGACGAGGCTGCCCTGGGCGTTCATCATGGCCTCGGCGATGCCGGAGGCGACTCCGAAGCCGGCGGCGGCCGCGAGGAGCAGCGGGAACGAGGAGCTGAGGGCGATGAGCCCGACGGCGACGGTGACCAGCGGGGTGCCGATGCGCAGCAGCAGCCGGTTGCCGAGGGCCGCGACGATCCAGCGCATGCACTGCATCGTCGCGGTGGCCGCGACGCCCCAGGAGAGGATGACGAGCCCCACGTCCCCGGTGTCCAGGCCGAGTTTGGCGGCGAGTCCCGGCAGTCTGGCGGCCAGGATGCCGTTCACCACGCCGACGAGGGCGAAAGTGGCGACGACTCCTCTGTGGGCGCGCCGCAGGGTGCTTGCCGGGGAACTCTGCATGGACCGTCTTCCTGTCTGCGCCCACCGCTTCGGCCAGGCACGACGGGCGGTGCGGCAGGCATTCCTTCTTGATCAGAAGTGTGCCGGAAGTCTTGCGCTCATTACTAGATCATCTCGTAAGATCTTCTCGCCAGACAGGCAAGGGCAGTTGTGACCGCCATGTCCCCCACCACGGGCCGCCGCCGCGCAAGTGAAGGACGAAGGATTGATCCCCCGACTGCACGACCCCGCGGCGCGGGGCTTCGCGAGTGACAACTACGCAGGCTTACACCCGGACGTCCTGGCCGCCCTCGCCGTCGCCAACGAGGGACACCAGGCGGCGTACGGGGACGACGTCTACACCGACCGGCTCCGGCAGGTGTTCCGGGAGCACTTCGGCGACCGGGCAGAGGTCTACCCCGTGCTCAACGGCACGGGCGCCAACGTGGTGGGCCTCCAGGCGATGAGCGAGCCCTGGGGGGCCGTCATCTGCGCCGAGAGCGCTCACGTCAACACCGACGAATGCGGGGCCCCCGAGCGGATCGCCCACGTCAAACTGCTCACCGTGCCGGCCCCGGACGGCAAGCTGACGCCCGCGCTGATCGAACGGCAGGCCTGGGGGCGGGGCGACGTGCACCGTGCGCAGCCGACCGTCGTCGCGATCACCCAGCCCACCGAACTCGGCACCCTGTACACGCCGCAGGAGATCGCCGACATCTGCGCGCACGCCCACGGGCGGGGCATGCGCGTCTACCTCGACGGGGCGCGGCTGGCCCAGGCGGCTGCGGCCCTCGGCGTGCCGCTGCGCGCCCTGACCACCGATGCCGGAGTGGACGTCCTGTCCTTCGGCGGCACCAAGAACGGCCTGCTGCTCGGCGAGGCCCTGGTCGTACTGGATCCGGACGCCGTCCGCGGTCCCCAGTTCCTGCGCAAGGCCGCGGCCCAGCTGGCCTCCAAGATGCGGTTCATCTCAGCGCAGTTCATCGCCCTGATGGAGAACGGGCTGTGGCTGGAGAACGCCCGGCGGGCCAACGCGATGGCCGGGCGCCTGGCCGCAGCGGTGGCCGGTCTGCCGGACGTACGGATCGTGCAGCCGGTGCAGACCAACGCGGTCTTCGCCGTCCTGCCGCCGGCCGTGACCACCCGCTTGCAGAAACGATTCCCCTTCTACGTCCGCGACGCACGGACGGGCGAGGTCCGCTGGATGTGCTCCTTCGACACCACCCCGGCCGACGTGGACGCCTTCGCGGCGGCCCTCGCCGAGGAACTCACCGCGCACCGGCACCTCTCGGAATCGGAGACCCCGTGAACCCCGACCACAGCGGACAGCCCCTCCCCTCCCGCGTGGGACACGCCCCGTTCAAGGGCACGCGCACCACCGAGGCACCCCTGACCTGGAGCCAGCAGGAGATCTGGGCCCTGATCGAGAACGCGGGCCCGAACGACCACGTCTACAACGTCGTCGAGGACTTCCGCATCCCCGCTGGCGTCCGCCCCACCGAGGCCGAGTGCCTCGAAGCACTGTCGTTCTTCTTCTCCCGCCACGAGTCCCTGCGGTCGGTGTTCCCGAGGAAGGCCGACGGCCGGGTGGTCCAGCGCGTCCTGGCCCAGGGGGCGCTGCCCGTCGAGTTCGTCGAGACCGGCGCCCCGGCGGAGGCGGACATCGCGGCCCTGAGGGCCTTCTTCGGCACCCGGCGCTTCTCCTTCGCGGACGAACTCCCGCTGCGCCTGGTCCTCCTGGTGCGCGAGGGCCGGGTCTGGGGCGGCGTGTACGTCTTCTCCCACATGGCCGTCGACTGGTACGGCATCCAGCACCTGGCCGAAGAGGTGACCGAGTACTTCCGCGAGGGCAGGAACCTGCCGCCGCTGCCCGAGGACACCCTGACACCGGTGGACCTCGCCGCCTGGCAGGTATCGCCGGCGGGGATCCGCAAGCGCGACCGCACCCTGGCCCACGTGGCCTCCCTCTACCGCGACCGGGCTCCCCTCGCACTGCCGCCCGCCGTGGCCGACCTGCCCGAGGAGGAGGCGTACCGGCAGATCGCCCTCCGCTCTCGCGCGGCCGACCAGGCGGTCGGCCGGATCGCCCGCCGCACCGGCATGAGCGTCGCGGCCGTCATCGTCGGCGCGGCGGCCCTGCTGCTGCGCGACCTGACCGGCAGCGACCGCGTCGATCTGCACCTGACGAGCTCGCAGCGGTTCGGCCGGGACAGCCGCACCATGGTGGCGACCCTGATGCAGGAGACGTACTTCTCGGTGGACCTCGCGGACGCCGACCTGCCGCAGGCGGTCAAACGGTCCTGGCTCGCCGCCATCACCGCCTTCCAGAACTCCGGATGCGACGCCGCCGGCATGGACCGGCTGCTCGCCGAGCTCGGCGACGGCCCGGACGCGCCGCTGCGGTTCTCGTACTGCATCAACGACCGCCGCACCCGTCCGGCGGACGCGGGCACGCCGCGGGAGGTCCCCGCAGCGAGCCTGCTCGCCGACACGGTGCTCACCCGGCTGCCGGTCACCGAGGAGGAGCCCTTCTACCTCATCGTCGACGACGGCGCCGACCACCTCGAGTTCTCCCTGACCTGCGACGTCCGCCACGTCACCGAGTCCGGGATGGAGACCTTCCTGCGCGACCTGGAGAACTGCCTCGTCGCGTGGGCCGACTCCGCGGCATGAACACATCGCACCAACCGAAAGATCGCATCACCATGGACGATTCCGGCTTCAGCACGATGCTCACGCGGCTCTCCCAGAAGTCGCGTGACGAGTACTACAACCCCTACACCAAGTTCACGTGGCCGGACTCCGTGTCCGAAGACCAGTGGTGGATGAACCCCGACTACCTCACGGTCTCCGGCACCGGCCTGATCGAGGACGAGAAGGTGCTGAAGGCCCTCGCCCGCTACGAGACGGTCAACTTCTTCAGCCTCCACGTCCACGGCATCCGCGAGCTGATGATCGAGGTCGCGAAGCGCATCCACACGCCCGACTTCGCCCCGTACAACGAGTACCTGCACCACTTCATCGGCGAAGAGAACGCCCACATGTGGTTCTTCGCCGAGTTCTGCCACCGCTACACCGGCGGGATCTACCCCGAGGCGGCCTCACCGCTGCGCCGCGAGGGGTTCGGGGACCTGTGGGACGACGTCGTCGTGTTCTCCCGGATCCTCATCTTCGAGGAGATCTTCGACTACTACAACAGCCGCATGGGCAAGGACCCGCTGATCCCGGACATCCTCCGGGAGATCCACTCGGCGCACCACCACGACGAGAGCCGGCACGTCGCCTTCGGCAAGCAGCTCGTCAAGCGCCTGTACGACCGCGCCCTGGCCGCCGATCCGAGCCGCCGGGACGAGATCGAGAAGTACATCAAGGACTACATGACGTACTCCGTGCGCAGCCTGTACAACCCGCAGATGTTCCGTGACTGCGGTGTGGACAAGCCCCTGGAGGTCCGCCGCAAGGCGCTGACCCATCCGGTGCGCGAGGCGTTCCACGTCAAGCTGATGGCCCGCGTCGACCGGTTCTTCGTCGCCGGTGACGTCTTCCGTACCTCTTGGGGGCTCGACCATGTCAACGCGTGAGAACGGACCGGCCGCAGTGGGCGAGTCGATGGAAACGGTCATCGAGTTCCTGCGCAAGCTCAACTCCTCGGTGGACACCATCGACTGGGACCGGGACCTGATCGAGGCCCGCATCCTCGACTCCCTGGCCTTCGTGGAGTTCCTCCTGCTCATGGAGGAACTGACCGGTGAGCCGATCGACCTCGCCAAGACGGACGTGGACAACTTCCGCACCCTCAACCGCATCAACGCATTGATCACGGAAGGAGCCGGACATGCGCACGCCTAGTCCGGGTCCGCGCACCCCTGTCGCGGTGACCGACGGCCTGGTCACCCTCGGCCCCGAGGCGGTCCGCCTCCGGGCCGCACTGGACGCCGTGTTCACCGGCTGGGCCGAGGCGGCCGGTGCGGCGGAGGTCATCTACCCGCCGCTGATCCCGGTCGCCGACCTGGCACGCTTCGACTACTTCACCAACTTCCCCCACCTCGTGCTGGCGGCGGCTCCCGTCGACACGGCCGCGGTGGCCGACCTGCCCACCCACCCGGCGGCACCCGGCACCGGCCTCGGCGGCCACCAGCTGGGCGAGGCGGGCCTCGTGCTGCCCTCGGCCGCCTGCTACAACGCCTACCTGTCCCTCTCGGGCACGGAGCTCGACGAGCCGGTCAGGCTGACCACCCTCGCGCAGTGCTTCCGGCGCGAGACGCACTACGAGGGGCTGCGACGCCTCCACGGGTTCACCATGCGGGAGATCATCGCCGTGGGCGACGCCGAGACGGTGAAGGCCCACCTCACCATCCACAAGGACCTGGTCCTCGGATTCGCCGGGCACCTGGGCCTGAGCCTGACCACCGAGGTCGCGACCGATCCGTTCTTCGACGCGAACGGCTCGCGGGCCGTCATGCAGCGGCTCTTCCCCACCAAAGAGGAATTCGTCGCCGACGGTGGCCTCGCGATCGCCTCGGTCAACTATCACCGCAACTTCTTCGGCGAACGCGCCGGCATCACGCTCGCGGGCGCCGAGGCCCACACCTCCTGCGTGGCCTTCGGCATGGAGCGGTGGCTGCACGTCCTCGAAGCCCGCTTCGGCGGCGACTGGGACGCCGCCGAGGAGGCCGTGCGGTCCTTCCCGGCGCCGGAGGGGCCGTCGTGACGGGGCTGTCCATGCCGGCCGAGTGGGAGCCCCACGAAGCCTGCATGCTCGCCTGGCCCCCGTACGCATCGCTGTGGGGCGAGAGCTTCGCCTCCGTCGAGCGGGAGTACGCGCAGATCGTCCGGGCCATCGCCGCGTTCGAGCCGGTGACCCTGCTGGTCCTGCCCGGGCAGGCCGAGCGGGTGCGGGCGCTGTGCGGGGTCGAGGTCACCACCGTGGAGATCCCGATGGACGACGCCTGGCTGCGCGCCACCGGCCCGATCGTCGTCCACGGCCCGCGCGGGCGGGTCGGCGTGGACTTCCGGTACAACTCCTTCGGCGAGCGCTTCCACCCGTACGCGCAGGACGACAGGATCACCGAGCGTCTGCTGCCGCAGCTCGGCATCGCGCGCCGCGCGACGATGACGGTCCTCGAGGGCGGGGCGATCACGGTGGACGGCGAGGGCACCCTCATCGCGACCGAGCAGTGCGTGCTGAACGCCAATCGCAACCCGCGGCTCGCCCGCGCCGACATCGAGGCGGAGTTCGAGGCCCTGCTCGGCGCCACCAAGGTGATCTGGCTTCCCTACGGCCACCTCGCCGGTGACACGGACGGGCACGTGGACCACGTCTGCCAGTTCATCGGGCCCGGCCGGGTGCTGGTGGAGGCGTGCGGCGATCCCGCCCGCCCGGACCACGCCCGGCTGAAGGCCAACCGCGCCGTACTCGAAGCCTCCACCGACGCGGCCGGCCGGAAGCTGGAGATCCTCGAACTCCCGCCGCAGCAGGAGGTCCGTGTACACGGCCAGGACACGGTCGTGAACTACATGAACTTCTACATCGCCAACGGCGGGGTGATCATGCCGCTCGCCGGCACGAGCACGGACGCCGAGGCGCTGGCGGCGGCGCGGGCGGCCTTCCCCGGCCACGAGGTCGTGGGCGTCGAAGCCCGCACCCTGGCCACGGGGGACGCCGGGATCCACTGCATCACCCAGCAGCTCCCGGCGCCCCGCACGCCCTGACGCCCGCCACGCCCGGCGCCCGGCCGACCCCGGTCCCTCCGCGGGGCCGGGGTCAGCCGTCCGTGGCCAGGAGCGGCGCGGCGGGCCGGCGCGGCGCCCCGGTCCTGATCGTCAGCGCGGCGATCAGGACCGCGACGATCACGGCACCGGCGGCCCACCGGAGGGTGACGTCGGTGTGGCCGGCCAGGAGGGCCGCGCCGAACGCCGTGCCCACCTCCTGCGCGGTGGTCACGGCTCCCGCTGCTCCGCCCGAGCGCTCGGGGCCGCCTCCCCCCGTCGCGGTCGCCAGGACCGGCACGAAGGCGATCCCGGTGCCGAGGCCGGCGAGGAGCATGCCGGGCAGTGCCCCGGACGCGTACGAGCCGTCTTCGAGGCCGGTCAGGAGCAGCAGGCCGACGGCCGTGAGCGCCAGGCCCACCACGGTCAGGACGCGGGGCGCGGTGCGGCGCAGCAGGCGGGCGGAGACCTGGGTGGAACCGATCACGGTGGCGCCGACCATGGGCAGCATGGCCAGTCCGGCCGTCTGCGGGGGGAAGCCGCAGACGGCTTCCAGATAGGTGGACAGCGCCAGGTACAGGGTGAAGGTGGCGGCGGCCGCCAGGGAGAGGCTCAGCAGGCTGCCGAGGCGGCTCGGGTCCCTGAAGACGGACGACGCCACCATCGGGTCCGCGCTCGCGATCTGCCACGCCACGAAGCCCACGAGCAGCAGGACGCTCCCCCCGAGCAGGATCAGGGTCAGGGGGGTGGCCCAGCCGCGTGACGGGGCCGAGCTGAGGCCGTACGTCAGGGCGGCGACTCCGCCGGAGCCGAGCAGCACGCCGAGCGGGTCGAACCGGCCTCGGGTGCGGGCCGGGCGGTCGTCCAGCAGGGTGAACGCGCCGATCAGGGCGATCACGGCGAGGGGGACGACGGCGTACAGGGACACCCGCCAGGCCAGGGTGCCGAGCAGCCATCCGCTCACGGCCATGGCGAAGGCCGTACCGCCGCCGGCGATCGCGGCGTAGACCCCGAAGGCCCTGCCGCGCTCCCTCGGGTCGGTGAAACCGTCGGCCACCAGGGCCAGCGCCGCCGGGGTCAGCAATGCGCCGAAGGCGCCCTGGAGGACGCGGGCGGCGGTGAGCGTGCCGGAGTCGCCGGCCGATCCTGCGAGCGCGGCGGCCGCCGCGCACCCGAACAGGCCGATGATGAGGGTCTGTTTGCGTCCCACGAGGTCGGCGAGGTGCCCGCCGATCAGGAGCACGGCGCCGAAGGCGATGTAGTACGCGTCGACCATGGGGCCCAGCGACCCGTAGGACAGGTGCAGATCCGCCAGCACAGCCGGGATCGCCATGGTGAAGTTCGCCGCCTGCATCAGCACCAGCAGCTGCGCCAGGGCGATCACCGCCAGGCCCCACCAGCGCCTCGGGTGCGGGGGCGGCGGGCCGCCGGCCGGGCCCGGGCCCGGCACCGGGGTCGCGGACCCGGCTGCCGGGAGCGGGCCCGGGGGCGGGCCGAAGCCCCGTGAGGGATCGAAGGGTGCGGGAGCCGTCGGGGCGTAGGGGGGCGGGAGCGGCACCGACCGGTCCCCCGCCGGGGCGCCGTCCCGGTCCCGTTCCCCGGCGTGCGCCTGCGGGGTGGTCTGCGGGGGCGCCTGGGCGGGGGCCGGCGGCGCGTAGTCCAGCAGCTGGGCGGCATGGCGCCCGAGTTGGGCCAGGACCGCGCCCGGCAGCCACTCCTCGGCCTGGTCCGGCGTCGTGCGCCGGGCCACTTCCGCGGGGGTGGGCCGTCGCGCCGGGTCCTTGTGCAGGCAGTCGCGTACCAGATCGAGGAGCGCGTCCGGTACGCCGGTCAGGTCCGCCTCGTCCTCGGCCACCCGGAAGAGGTGGGCGTTCAGGCCGGTGTCCGTGGCGCCGAACAGCAGCCGCCCGGTGGCGGCGTACACGAGGACGGCGCCCAGGCAGAACACGTCACTGGCCGGGGTGAGTTCGAGGCCGCGGACCTGTTCCGGGGACATGAATCCGGGGGAACCGATCAGCATGCCGGTGCGGGTGTGGAGGCTGTGCTCCTCGGCCAGGCTGTCCATCGCCCGCGCGATGCCGAAGTCGATGACCCGGGGGCCGTCGACCGTGACGAGGACGTTGGACGGTTTGAGGTCGCGGTGGATCAGGCCGGCCCCGTGCACGGCCCGCAGGGCGAGGGCGAGGCGGTTGGCGAGGGTGTGCACGGAGTACTCGGGCAGCGGTCCGAACTGCCGGGCGACGACGGCGTGCAGGTCGGGCCCCGGGATGTACTGGGTCGCCACCCAGGGGACGGCCGCCTCGGGGTCGGCGTCGAGCACGGCCGCCGTGCAGCTGCCGCCCACCCGCCGGGCCGCGGCCACTTCGCGCGCGAAGCGCCTGCGGAACTCGGGATGCCCCGCGTACTCGGCCTGCACGACCTTCACGGCGACGGTACGGCCACCCTCGGAGCGGCCCAGGTAGACCAGGCCCATCCCGCCCTCACCCAGCCTGGCGATCAGTCGGTACGGTCCGATACTGTGCGGGTCTTCGGCGATCAGCTGGTCCACGGGGGCAGGATAGGCCAACTGGCCAACGTGGGTGGGCACATCGGCTGAACCACCCGCCCGGACGGAAAGCCCCCGGCGCTCCCGAGGCCGCCCAGCCTCTGCTCATCTGAGCGGAGCGCCGCCCCGGCCGGTGGGCCGCGCTCCCGCTTGGCCGGTTCGACGGGCCACGGGATATCATTTACCTGCCGCGGAACAATACTCCCAGGGACTCAGGGAGACCGGTTCCCATGGACCTCAACACCATCACCCAAGTCATCCGCCGGCCGCCCGACCGTCCGGGCGTGGACTGGCGGGAAGGCGACGCCTGGCTGGCGGGCGGGACGTGGCTGTTCTCGGCGGACCAGCCGGAGCTGCGCCGCCTGATCGACCTGACGGCATTGCGCTGGGATCCTCTCGTGCCGCGCGACGAGGGACTCGAAATCGGCGCGACCTGCACGATCCGCGAGCTGTACGCGTTCGCGTCACCGCCGGACTGGACCGCGGGCGGTCTTTTCGCCACGAGTTGCGAGGCGTTCCTGTCCTCCTTCAAGGTCTGGAACACGGCGACCGTCGGGGGCAACATCTGCATGTCCCTCCCCGCCGGCCCCATGATCACGCTGACGGTCGCCCTGGAGGCGACGTACGAACTGTGGGCTCCCGACGGATCCACGCGGACCGTCGACGCCCTCGAATTCGTGACCGGCGATCACGCGAACGTCCTCGCGCCCGGCGAGGTCCTGCGCCGCGTCGACATCCCGGCGCACGCCCTGCGCAAACGCACCGCCCACCGGCGCTTCACGCTGACCCGCCTCGGCCGTTCGACCGTCTTCCTCATCGGAACGCAGACGCCGGGAGCGAACGACCTGCTGCTCACCGTCACCGCCGGCACCACACGGCCCGTGCGCATGGCGTTCGACTCCATGCCCGATGCCGCAACGCTCCAGCAGAGCATCGACGTCATCCCCGCCGACGTCTGGTTCGCGGATCCCAACGGAACCCCCGACCACCGTCACCACCTGACACGGCACTTCGCCGAAGAGATCCGCAGCGAACTCATGGACGGGGGCCCGGCATGAGCTACTCGGTCAACGGCAACCGCTTCGACGAGGAACCGGCCCCCGGACAGTGCCTGCGCACCTTCCTCCGCTCGCTCGGCCACTACGGCGTCAAGAAGGGGTGCGACGCGGGCGACTGCGGCGCCTGCACCGTGTGGCTGGACGGCAGCCCGGTGCACAGCTGCATCACCCCGGCCTTCCGCGCGGAGGGGCACGAGGTGACCACCATCGAGGGGCTCGGATCGCCCGGCCGCCTGCATCCGATGCAGCGCCAGTTCCGCGACGCCCCGGGGTTCCAGTGCGGATTCTGCACCGCCGGCATGATCATGACCGCGGCCACCTTCACCGAGGCCCAGAAGGCGGACCTGCCACGGGCGCTGAAGGGCAACCTCTGCCGCTGCACCGGCTACCGGGGCATCGAGGACGCCGTGAAGGGGGTCGTCGGCGTGGAGACGGCCGCGCCGGGCAAGGCCGTGGGGACGAGCGTCGGCGCGCCGGCGGCGAACGAGGTCGTGACGGGTCGCACCGAGTTCACGATGGACACCCACATCGAGGGCATGCTGCACCTCAAGGTGCTGCACTCGCCGCACGCGCACGCGCGGATCGTCTCGATCGACAAGAGCGCCGCCCTCGCGGTTCCCGGTGTGCATCGCGTCTACACCTGGGAAGACGTACCGCACAGACGTTTCACCACGGCGATCCACACCGACCACCTCGTCGACCCGGACGACACCCTCATCCTCGACAGAACCGTCCGGTTCGTCGGCCAGCGCGTCGTCGCGGTCCTGGCGGACACCCCTGGGGCGGCCGAGGAGGGCTGCCGCAAGGTCGCCGTCGAGTACGAGGTACTGCCGGCGGTCTTCGACCCCGAAGAGGCGATGGCCGACGGGGCGCCACAGATCCACGGTGCGGAGGATCCGTTCGTCCGCGACCCCGTCCGCAACATCCTGCTCGAAATCCACTCGCACATCGGCGATGTCGAGGCCGGCTTCGCCGGGGCCGATGTGATCCACGAGGGGACGTACTCCTCGCCCCGCGTACAGCACGCGCACCTCGAAACCCACGGCTCGATCGCCTGGATGGAGGACGGCCGCCTGAACGTCCGCACCAGCTCCCAGTCGCCCTCGATCGCGAAGGTCAAACTCACGTACCTGTTCGCGCTGCGTCCGGACCAGGTCCGGGTCTTCTGCAAACGCGTCGGCGGCGGCTTCGGCGGCAAACAGGAGGTGATCTCCGAGGACCTGGCGGCGCTGGCCGCCCTGGACACCGGGCGGCCCGTCTGCTTCGAGTACACGCGCGAGGAGGAGTTCACGACGGCTTCACCGCGGCACCCGATGACCCTGACGGTCAGGCTCGGCGCGAAGGCGGACGGAACACTCACGGCGGTCCAGGTCCGCAACGTGTCGAACACGGGCGCCTACGGCAACCACGGCGGCGAAACCCTCTTCGCGGGCAGTGCGGCCGTCATGCTCTACCGCTGCCCCAACAAGAAGTACGACGCGTACTCGGTGTACACCAACACCGTCCCGAGCGGGGCACTGCGCGGCTACGGGATGACACAGCCGGCGTTCGCCGTGGAGTCGGCGATGCACGAACTGGCGATCGCCCTGCACATGGACCCGCTCGAACTGCGGCGCCGCAACATCGTACGGCCGGGCGATCCGCTCGTCGCCATGCACGACGGCCCCGACGACGTGGTCTTCACCGAGGACGGACTCTCGAAGTGCATCGACCTGGTGGACAGGGCCCTGGCCCGGACGGCCGACGAGCCCTCCCCCGGACCCGGCTGGCTCGTCGGGACCGGCTCCGCGAGTTCCCTGCACGAGACCGCGCCCCCGACCGAGCACATCTCGGAGGCCTGGGTCACGCTCGGGGACGACCTCATCTACGAACTGGCCGTCGGCACCGTCGAATTCGGCGAGGGCACGTCGACCGCCCATGTCCAGATCGCCGCCAACCAGCTGGGCACGACACCGTCGCGGATCCGGCTGGTGCAGTCCGACACCGACCGCACCGGATTCGACACCGGCGCCTTCGCCAGCGCGGGCCTCTTCGTGTCGGGCAACGCGGTCCTGAGGGCGGCCAACGCGGTGCGCGACCGCATCCTCGAGTTCGCCGCCGCCCACACCGGCGTCCACCTCGTCATGTGCGCGATGGCGGACGACGCAGTCGTCTGCGGCGACCGGCGCGTGTCCCTGGCGGAGCTCGTCGCGCTGGCCCGGGCCCGCGGCATCCGGTTCACAGCCGCCCGCAAGGCCTACGGCTCGCCCCGCAGCGTCGTCTCCAATACGCAGGGCTTCCGGGTCGCCGTCCACCGGGTGACGGGTGAGATCCGCGTCCTCTACAGCGTCCAGGCGACCGACGCCGCCGTGCTCATCAACCCGGCCCAGGTCCGCGGCCAGGTGGAGGGCGGCGTCGCCCAGGGCATCGGGTTCACGCTGACGGAGAACTACCACGTCGACGCGAACGGCGCGATGGTCAACCCGAACTTCCGCAACTACCGCATCCCCGCGTACGCGGACGTCCCCCGCACCGAAGTGCTCCTGGTGGACTCGGGGGACTCGGTCGGGCCCATGCGGGCGAAGGGGATGGCGGAATGCTGCATCAACCCCGTCGCCCCGGCGCTGGCGAACGCGCTGCACGACGCCACGGGCGTGCGATACCGCGCTCTGCCCCTGACCCCCGAACGCATCTACAGCCGGCTGGGTGAAAGCCAGTCGGTGCAGACGGCCTGAGAACATGAACGCCGCACAGCACGAAGACGCCACGGCGACCGCGATCATCGGCCAGAAGGTCCTCCCCGGTCTGGACAGGGAGTACGAAGCCTGGCAGGAGGAGGTCAACGCCGCTGCCGCCGGCTACCCCGGCGCCCTCGGTTCCGAGATCTCCCCGCCGACCCCGCTGCAACCCGACTGGGTCACGGTGTACCGCTTCGACTCCATAGCCCATCTGCAATCGTGGATCAACAGCGCCACCAGGCAGCGGCTCCTGGACGCCGGCAGCAGGTTCTTCGACGGTCCCGCGACCCAGCAGGTGGTCAGCGGGGGGACCAAGCCCGAGGATCCGCTGGTCACGGTGGTGGTCACGCACCACGTCCACCCGGACGCCACCGAGGACTTCCTGGCATGGCAGCGCCACATGAGGGATGCGGAGAGCAAGTTTGAGGGATTCCGCGGAACCGAGGTCTTCCGGCCCATCGAGGGCCTTCAGGAGGAATGGACCACGCTGTACCGGTTCGACAACGCCGAGCACCTCGACGCCTGGCTGACGTCGACCAAACGGCAGGAAGTCCTCTCCGAGGGCAGGAAGTTCAGCGACTTCAGGATGCGCACCATCGACAACTCCTTCGGCAGCTGGTTCGCCTTCGACGAGAACGGCAGGCAAGCGCCGCCGCCCTCGGTCACCAAGACGGCCATCGCGGTCTGGGTGGGCCTCTACCCGACCGTCGTCCTGCTGGCCCTCGCCATATCTCCCATGAAGCTGCCGATCTGGTCGGGGCTGCTCCTGGGAAACCTGCTGTCGAGCCTGGTCATGAGCTTCTTCACGATGCCGTTCTACGTGAACCCGCTGCTCAAGCGGTGGCTGCGCCCCGATCCCGACCAGTCGGCGCGCAAGACCAACCTCATCGGCCTCGGCATCGTCGCCGCGGCCAATCTGTTCTGGGTCCTCGTCTTATACCTCGTGACGCGCGTCATCTGGACCCTGCCCTGACCCGACGCGGCCGTGGCGCCCAGGCGGCCGACGCCACCGAGGAGGTGACCGACGGATGACCACACCCGGGCACGGCCGTTACGGCGAGGCGGTCTTCCGCCCCGAGCAGGCCGGCGAGGACGACCGCATCGACCTCGGGGCACTCGCGTACGACGACATGACGATGGACCGGCTGCGGGCCCTGGGAGCGGGGCCGGGCTGGAACTGCCTCGACGTCGGGGCCGGTACCGGAACCATCGCCCGCCGGCTGCTCGAGGAGGCCGGGGTGGCGAGCGTGCTCGCGGTCGACCGCGACACGCGCTTCCTCCAGGCCCGCCCGCTGCCGGGACTCGCCGTCCTGGAGGCGGACGTCAGCGCGCCGGGGTTCGACCCCGGGCGCCGGTTCCAGCTGGTCCACGCCCGGTTCGTCCTGATGCACCTGCGCTCGTGGCGCAGCCTGATCAGCGGGCTCGGCGGCCTTCTCGCGCAGGACGGGGTGCTCGTGCTGAGCGATGCCATCGACCTGACCACCGGTACGGCGGCACCCAGCCCGTACACCCGGGTGATGCAGGCCATGTGGCAAGGGCTACGGGAGACCATCGGCACGGACATCTCGTGGGTGGCGGACTACCCACGGCACCTTCGGGAGGCGGGGCTCGGGTCCGTGGCCGCCGAGGTGCGGGTGCCTCCCCTGCTCCCGGGCAGCCCCATCAGCCTCTTCTGGGCCCGGACCTGGGACCGGGCCAGGGAGTCGATCGTGGCCACCGGACTGGTGGACGACGCGACGGTCGACGAGGCGATCGGCTACCTCGGCTCCCCGGACTGCGCCGCACTGTCACCGGGGATGATCACCGCCTGGGGGCGCAGACCCGCGCCGGGGTGAACCGGTCACGGCGGTCAGCCGCGGGAGGGCCCCCAGCCCACGGGGTTCCCGCCGCCTCGGTGCGGTCCCCGGCGCCGCCTGTCGCTGCGGCACCAGATGCGGTAGGCGCTGAAACACGAGGCCACGGCGACCGAGGCGGCGCACCAGAGTCCGACGAAGACGAGGATCATCGCGAGCAGGGACATGCGGCCTCACTCCTGTTCTGACGCACCGTCGGAGCCCGTGACCCGAACCGCTTCCCGGGGCCCGCTCGTCATTGCAGTACGTGTACCCCCGCCGCGCCCGCTTCAGCCCACCGACGCGCCCCCGGATGGCACCGGGCGCACGACTACGGGAGGAGGCCGGCCGGGAGGTATTCCGGGAGGGGGTTCAGGGAGTGGGTCGTGGCCTTGTCGATCAGGTCCTGGATCGGGTCCTGGACCGGTTGGGTCAGGGGGCTGCCCAGGCGGGTGGCGACGTTCTCGCGCAGCGTCGGGAGCAGGGCGTAGAGGCGGTCGCCGGGGCACGACGTGGAGTTGAAGTCCCGGTGGCCGTAGATCTCCGAGGCCGGCAGGCCGTACTGGCGGCAGATGTGGGCGCACAGGTCCGCCAGCGCGGCGAACTGCGCCGTCGGCGGCTCCTCGGTCATGTAGGTGCCCTCGTTCTCGATGCCGATCGACACGGTGTTCTGCCCGACGCAGTGCGCCGCGCGCACCTGGCGCGTGCCGGTGCGGAGCTCCGCGAGGCTGTTGTGCCGGCCCTCCAGGAGGAAGGCGCCGCGGCTGACCGTGAAGTGCTGCCCGGTGTCGATCCAGCCCTGGGCGTCCATGTGGTACGTCTGGATCGCCCTGGCCAGGGCGTACGCGCGCTGCTGGGAGTAGTCGGTGACGTTCAGCGTCGCGGTGTGGTGGACGATGATCCGCTCCGGGCGGTTCGCCAGGATCACCACGGCTTCGGAGGCGGGTCGCGCGCCCCAGGTGGCGCAGCTCGCGATCTCCGGTCCGGCGGCGGCGTGCGCGCGGCCCGCCGGGAGGAGGGGGAGCGCGGCACCGGCGGCCACGGCGAGCGCGCCCGTGACGACCGACCGGCGGCTGAAGTGTGCTGGGTGCGCCGGGTCCTGCTGCTGCACGGGGGAGGTCATACCGTGCCCTTTCCGTCGGAGGCTGCCCATTGAAGGGGCCCTCGCCCGCCGGAGCGGACGGGACACACCGGCGGCCTGCACATTCCCGGTCCCGGATCCCGCGCCCGGCCTCCGCGGCGGCACCACGGGGTGAGCGGGGGCGGCCATCCGGGTGCGGCGCGGGCCGCGTCCGGCGCTCCGGCCGGGCCGTCTCTCCCATCCTTGGCGGGGGAGGCCGGTCCGCCGGTCCCCCGGTCCGCCGACACCCCCTCGCCCCCCCCCCGCCCCGCCGCACAAGGAGTACGGAATGTCCTTCGACGCCGTCGAACGCTTTCTCGCCGCCCTCGACCCGACGCACCCGCGTGCCGCCACG
>LJCW01000372.1 GCA_001298555.1 Actinobacteria bacterium OV450 | reverse complement strand
CACCACGGTCGACGTCGGCCGGTGCGGCGACGGCCGCGGCCGGGGCCTCGGCCTCCGCCGGGCCCGTCTGCACCGAGATGATCACCTGGCCGACGTCGACCGTGGTGCCCTCCTCGAAGAGGAGCGCGTGCACGGTGCCGTCGAACGGGATCGGCAGCTCGACGGCCGCCTTCGCCGTCTCGACCTCGCAGACGACCTGCCCGTCGGTGACGGTGTCACCCGGCTGGACGTACCACTTGAGGATCTCGGCCTCGGTGAGGCCCTCGCCCACGTCGGGCATCTTGAATTCGCGGATGGTCACAGGGCTCTCCTCAGTACGCCAGCGAGCGGTCGACGGCGTCGAGCACCCTGTCCAGGCCCGGCAGGTACTCGTCCTCCAGGCGGGCCGGCGGGTACGGGGCGTGGAAACCGCCCACGCGCAGCACCGGCGCCTCCAGGTGGTAGAAGCACCGCTCCGTGATGCGGGCGGCGATCTCCGCGCCCGTGCCCAGGAACACCGGGGCCTCGTGGACGACCACGAGCCGGCGCGTCTTCTCCACGGAGACCTGCAGCCCGTCGAAGTCGATCGGGGACATCGAGCGCAGGTCCACGACCTCCACCGACTTGCCCTCCTCGGCCGCCGCGGCCGCAGCCTCCAGGCAGACCTTCACCATCGGGCCGTAGGCCGCCAGCGTGATGTCCGAGCCCTCGCGGGCGACCCGCGCCGTGTGCAGGGAGTCCGGGATCGCGTCGGTGTCGACCTCGCCCTTGTCCCAGTAGCGCCGCTTCGGCTCGAAGAAGATCACGGGGTCGTCGCTGAGGATCGCCTGCTGGAGCATCCAGTACGCGTCGCTCGGGTTCGACGGGGAGACCACCTTCAGGCCCGGGACGTGCGCGAACAGCGCCTCGGGGGACTCCGAGTGGTGCTCGACCGCGCCGATGCCGCCCGCGTAGGGGATGCGCACGACGACCGGCATCTTGACCTTGCCCAGCGCCCGCGCGTGCATCTTCGCGAGCTGCGTGACGATCTGGTCGTACGCCGGGAAGACGAACCCGTCGAACTGGATCTCCACCACGGGGCGGTAGCCGCGCAGCGCCAGACCGATCGCCGTGCCGACGATGCCGGACTCGGCGAGCGGGGTGTCGATGACCCGCTCCTCGCCGAAGTCCTTCTGGAGGCCGTCGGTGATGCGGAAGACACCGCCCAGCTTGCCGACGTCCTCGCCCATGATCAGGACCTTCGGGTCCGTCTCCAGGGCCTTGCGCAGGGACTCGTTGAGCGCCTTCGCGATCGACATCTTCTCGACAGCCATCAGTGACCCTCCTCGAAGGACGCGAGGTAGGCGGCGAACTGGGCGCGCTCCTCGTCGACGAGCGCGTGCCCGTCCGCGTAGACGTTCTCGAAGATCGCCATCGTGTCCGGGTCGGGCATGGCGCGCACGACCTCGCGCACCCGCTTGCCGAGCGCCTCGCTCTCGGCCTCCAGGGCCTCGAAGAAGGCCTCGTCGGCGCCGCCGCTGGCCAGCAGGTAGGTCTTCAGGCGCAGGATGGGGTCCTTCGCCTCCCAGGCCGCCGTCTCCTCGTCCCGCCGGTACTTCGTCGGGTCGTCGGAGGTGGTGTGCGCCGCCATCCGGTACGTGAACGCCTCGACCAGGGTCGGGCCCTCGCCGCGGCGCGCCCGCTCCAGCGCCCAGCGGGTGACCGCCAGACAGGCCAGGACGTCGTTGCCGTCCACGCGGATGCCGGGGAAGCCGAAGCCCTGGGCGCGCTGGTAGAGCGGCACGCGCATCTGGCGCTCGGTGGGCTCGGAGATCGCCCACTGGTTGTTCTGGCAGAAGAACACCACGGGGGAGTTGTAGACGGCCGAGAAGGTGAACGCCTCGGCGACGTCGCCCTGGCTGGACGCGCCGTCGCCGAAGTAGGCGATCACCGCGGAGTCCGCGCCGTCCTTGGCCACGCCCATCGCGTAACCGGTCGCGTGCAGCGTCTGCGAACCGATGACGATCGTGTACAGGTGGAAGTTGTTGGTGTTCGGGTCCCAGCCGCCGTGGTTCACGCCGCGGAACATGCCGAGCAGGTTGGTCGGGTCGACGCCGCGGCACCAGGCCACACCGTGCTCGCGGTAGGTCGGGAACACGTAGTCGTCGTCGCGCAGCGCGCGCCCGGAGCCGATCTGGGCGGCCTCCTGGCCGAGCAGCGAGGCCCACAGGCCCAGCTCGCCCTGGCGCTGGAGGGCGGTCGCCTCGCCGTCGAAGCGGCGGGTCAGGACCATGTCGCGGTACAGCCCGCGCAGGTCCTCGGTCGTGATGTCCTCGACGAAGGAGAGGAACTCCGCGGCGTCGGGATTGTCCGCTGCGCTGACCCGTTCCCCTTCGGGCGTCAGCAGCTGTACGAGCTGGGGCTCGGCGTTCTGCGCGGTGGCGGCAGCCTTGGCAGCGGGGGCCTTGGCGGCGCTCGCCGCGCCTGCCGCCCGCTTGGTGCCGCTGCTGCGTCGCGGCTTGCGCGCGGCAGTGCTCTCCACGGTCACGTGTTGCTCCTCCGTCGGTCCGGCTCCCGGGTTCTCCGGGGTCCAGTGCGGCTCACCCGGATCCGTACCAGCGCACGGGGTGGGTGCGCTTCGTGTGCGGATGCGAGCGTGACAGGTGCCCCGGCAAGTGCCCTGCGCAATGCACGTTACCCAGTACGCCGCATAACTGCGAAACCCCACTTGACCTGCGTTTTTGCTTGGATTTCCAAGTAAATGCACAGCGCGGGGAACAACCACTGGTCACAGCCTTGCAGGGGGCCGGAACAACGGCACGTTATCCCGGGTAACGACGGCAGGGAAGGGGTGAGTGTGTGAAACTGAGTTCGTGCGCGAAGACGGAAAAATCAAGGTATTCCTCCTGGACGACCACGAAGTGGTACGCCGCGGTGTCCATGAGCTCCTTTCGGTCGAAGAGGACATCGAGATCGTCGGCGAGGCGGGCACCGCCGCGGATGCCCTGGTGCGCATTCCCGCCACGCGGCCCGACGTGGCCGTGCTCGATGTGCGCCTGCCGGACGGCAGCGGGGTGGAGGTCTGCCGCGAGGTCCGCTCCCAGGACGAGGACGTCAAATGCCTGATGCTCACCTCGTTCGCCGACGACGAGGCGCTGTTCGACGCGATCATGGCCGGGGCCTCGGGCTACGTGCTCAAGGCGATCCGCGGAAATGAGCTGCTGGGCGCCGTACGGGACGTCGCGGCCGGCAAGTCGCTGCTGGACCCCGTCGCCACCGCACGGGTGCTGGAACGGCTGCGCGACGGCAAGAACGGCAAGGGCGACGACCGCCTGTCCCACCTCACCGAGCAGGAGCGGAAGATCCTCGACCTGATCGGCGAGGGCCTGACGAACCGCGTCATCGGCGAACGGCTGCACCTGGCCGAGAAGACCATCAAGAACTACGTCTCCAGCCTGCTGTCCAAGCTGGGCATGGAGCGCCGCTCCCAGGCCGCCGCGTACGTGGCCCGGCTCCAGGCCGAGAAGCGAGCCTGACCCGCCTCCGTTCGGCTCCGTGCACGCGGGCTTCCGGCGACGTCAATTCCCGGGACCCGAAGTGGTCCGTGCAGTTCACCGGAACGGCCCAGGCGGTCGAGCCCGCGGCCGGCAAACTGGAACTGTTCGCTCCGGTCCCGCATTTCACGGACGCGGTGTTCGACCCCGTCCACATGCGAATCGAGCCCCAGTTCGTCACCGTGCACCCACTGAGCGGAAATCCGGACCGGGAGTACGAGCACGCCCTCTGAGCTGCTCATACGCCGATACACGCGGACGGGCCCGGCGGAATCGAATTCCGCCGGGCCCGTACGCGCCGCGCGCTAGTTCCCGTCGCCCACCGGGTCGGGGGTGGACCCTCCCCCACCCGTGCCGCCCGACTTCGACGGCGAGGACGAAGGTGACTTCGAAGCCGACGGCGAGGCCTTCGAGGCGGACGGCGACGGCGAGAAGGACGGCGACGTCGAAGGGCTGGCGCTCGGCGTGAACTTGCTGCTGCGGGTCGGGTTCGGCGTGAAGTCGTCCGACGAATGCGTCGACGGCGTCTCGCGCGACGGGGTGCTCTGCTGCTCGGACGGGGTGCTCTGCTGGCTGCTCGAAGAACTCTGGACGGTCTTCGGGGTGTTGTCGTCCGTGTGCTTGTTGGACACCGAGTTGACGGCGTAGGCCACGCCGCCCGCGATCGCTACGATCGCCAGCACCGCGAACAGCCACAGCTTCCAACGGCCGCCGCCGCGGTCCTCGTAGCCGTCGTAGCCGTCGCGGCCGCCCTGTCCACCGCCGTGGCCGTGGTTGTCGTACCCGCCCCCGCCGGGGAAGGCCGAACCGTCGTCGGGGTTCAGCGGCGGCACCATCGGCTGCTGGAACTGCGAGGTCGTGGCGTGCGCCGGATAGTTCTGCTGCCCGCCCGCCGGACCCATCGGCATGGCCGTGGTCTGGGCACCGCCGCGCCCGTGGGGCAGGGCCATGGTGACCGGGCCGGTGTTCCAGGTGCCCGTGTTCGGCCCCTGGTCGTGCAGCATCTGGAGCGCGTACTGGACCAGCCCGCGCATCTCCTCGGCGCTCTGGAACCGGTCGTCCGGGTCCTTGGCGAGGGAGCGCATGACGAGGCCGTCGAGCTCCTGCGGGATCTGGTGGCCCTCCGGCAGCTGCGAGGGCGGCACGGGCGCGTCCTGCACGTGCTGGTAGACCACCGAGAGCGGGGTCTCGCCGGTGAACGGGGGCCGCAGCGCGAGCAGTTCGTACAGCAGGCAGCCGGTCGCGTACAGGTCGGAGCGGTGGTCGACGGCCTTGCCCAGCGCCTGCTCGGGCGACAGGTACTGCGGGGTGCCCATGACCATGCCGGTCTGGGTCATCGTCGACTGGGCGCCGTGCAGGGCGCGCGCGATGCCGAAGTCCATCACCTTGACCGCGCCGGCGTCCGTGATGATCACGTTCGCGGGCTTGATGTCGCGGTGCACGATGCCGTGCTGGTGCGAGTACGCGAGGGCTTCCAGCACGCCCGAGACGATGATGAGCGCCTGCTCGGGCCCCGGGGCCTCGGCGCTGATCAGCAGGTCGCGGATGGTGCGGCCCTCGACCAGCTCCATGACGATGTACGGCACCGTGTTGGGGCCGACCTTGTCCTCGCCGGAGTCGTACACGGCGACGACGGCGTGGTGGTTGAGCCCGGCGACCGACTGTGCCTCACGCGTGAAGCGGGCCTTGGAGACCGGGTCCTCCGCGAGGTCGGCGCGCAGCAGCTTCACTGCGACGGTCCGGCCCAGCCGGACGTCCTCGGCGGCGAACACCTCCGCCATGCCGCCGCGGCCCAGGCGGTGGGTGAGCCGGTAGCGGCCGTCGCCGACCAGGCCGCCGGCGCCCCAATGCTCAGGACCGTCGGCCATCCCGGCGCCGTTTCCCTCGGGTTCGGGTGCCATCAGTCCTCGCCGTCGTCTCTCTCGGCCGCCGCTTCGCGGTAGGTCCTTTTTCCGTGTGCTCCGATGAACGCTACAGCCTCGCAACAGGTCGCCGTCCGGACATCCGCGTGTGTACGGGTGTGGTCACGGAACGGGTACCCGGCTTGACGTGTGCTTGCCCTCCGGCAGACTGGGCGCGACATGCGCTCAGCCAGACGCGTAGGGACACATCCCGAGGGGAAGCAACAGTCATGAGCCAGGACGGCACTCAGGGCCAGTACGCGGGCGGCTCTCTGGCCGGTGGCCGTTACCAGCTAAGGGACTTGCTCGGTGCGGGTGGCATGGCATCCGTCTACCTTGCGTACGACACCGCGCTCGACCGCCAGGTCGCCATCAAGACCCTGCACAGCGACCTCGGCCGCGAACAGTCCTTCCGCGAGCGCTTCCGCCGCGAGGCCCAGGCTGTAGCGAAACTGTCGCACACGAACATCGTCTCGGTATTCGATACGGGCGAGGGAGAAGTGACGTTCAGCGGTCCCGGGGCGGGCGACGCCGCGGTGATGCCGTACATCGTCATGGAGTACGTGGAGGGACAGCCGCTCGGCTCCGTGCTGGAGGCGGACATCCGCCAGTACGGCGCGATGCCCGCCGACAAGGCGCTGAAGGTGACGGCCGACGTACTGGCCGCGCTGGAGGTCAGCCACGAGATGGGCCTGGTCCACCGCGACATCAAGCCCGGCAACGTGATGATGACCAAGCGCGGCGTGGTCAAGGTCATGGACTTCGGCATCGCCCGGGCCATGCAGTCGGGGGTCACCTCGATGACGCAGACCGGCATGGTCGTCGGCACCCCCCAGTACCTCTCGCCGGAGCAGGCGCTGGGGCGCGGCGTGGACGCCCGCTCCGACCTGTACTCGGTCGGCATCATGCTGTTCCAGCTGCTGACCGGCCGGATCCCGTTCGATGCGGACTCCCCGCTGGCCATCGCCTACGCCCACGTACAGGAGGAGCCGGTCGCCCCGTCCTCCGTCAACCGGTCGGTCAGCCCGGCGATGGACGCCCTGGTGGCGCGGGCGCTGAAGAAGAACCCGAACGAGCGCTTCCCCACGGCCGCCGCCATGCGCGACGAGATCGCGCGGGTGCTGGCGGCCGGCCAGACCGGCGCCCCGGCCATCGTCCCGGGCGCGCACACCGGGTCGAGCGGCGCGGGCGTCGGCTCGGCCGTGTTCCCGCCGGTGGACTCCGGGTTCCAGGCGCCGCCGGCGCACTCCCTGCAGCAGCCGTACGCGCCGACCCCGACGCCGTCCCCCTACGCCCCGCAGACCCCGCCGCCGGTGGCCCAGCCGCACGGTCAGGGCGGGTACGCGTACCCGCCGCAGCAGCAGGTCGCGCACCAGCAGCAGTACGCGCCGCAGACGCCTCCGCCGTTCACCATCTCGCCGTCGGCCGGCACGGGCCCGTCCACCCAGGGCGTCCGGGCCGGCGGAGCCGGCGACAAGCGGAACATGCCCGTGGTGGTCGGCGCGGTCCTGGTGGCGCTGCTGGCGGTAGGCGGTCTGATCGCGGCCATCGCATCGGGCGGCGACGACGACAAGGACAAGGCGGGCGGCGGGGGCGCCTCGCCCTCCACCTCCGCGTCGGCCTCGGCCAAGAGCGGCTACAAGGGTCCGGACACCTCGCGCACGATCGACTCGGCCAAGTGCAAGGACCCGGTCAAGTACTTCAGCGACGCGACCAAGTACACGGCGCCCGACCTGCGCTACAAGAACCTGCTCTCGGTCAAGGAGTGCATCCAGGCCTCGGGCGGCAAGTACAAGATCGTCGAGAAGGACGAGGCCGTGTACGGCAAGGACACCGTCCTCGACCAGAACCCGCGGCCCGGCGACAAGATCGACAAGGAAGGCACGGAGTACACGCTGACCGTGTCGACCGGCAATCCGGAGTAGTCCGCGCGACACACCCGGCATCCCGGGCGACCCTGACGGGGCGCCCGGGATGCCCGCTTTGCCCCATTATGTAAACCTGAGCAGAACATCTCGGCTGCTCGGGACGGGAGGGGCTCCCCGTGACTCAACGCCTCCGCGCGCAGCGCTGGCTGGCCGGAGCCGCGGTGGCCGTCGCCGCGCTGTCCTCCGCCACCCCCGCCGCGTCCGCCGCCGCGTCCCCGGCCGGCCGGGCGACCACCGTCCGCCCGCTCTCGCCGGCCGCCCCGGCCGCCTCCGTCGCGGCGCGCGGAAGAACCCCCGGCAGGGCCCCCGCGAAGGCCCCCGACACCCCGCCGCAGACCGACGACGCCGACACGGACCCCCTGGCCGACGTACCCCACGAGGCGTACGAGGAACTCGCAGGCAGCGCCGCCGGCGTCGGGCGGGAGCGGCCCGGGCGGCCGGCGGCGGAGCCCGCGAACCCCGACACCGTGCTGGCCGCCCGCCCCCTCCTCCCGGCGCACCCGCAGCACCTTCCGGCCGAGCCCGGCCGGGTGCCGCGGGACCGGCAGGATCCGCAGGTGCCACGGGTTCCGCAGGTGCCGCCGCCCCAGCGGGTCCCGCCGGTCCCGCCCGTTCCGCGGGACCCGCAGAGCCCGCCCCCCGTGGTCACCGCGATCGGCACCGGGCCGAACGAGCGGGCCGCCGACCTGGCCGCGCACCTCCTGCCGCTGGGCACCGGGTTCGCCCTGATGGGGCTGGGTCTGGGCTATCTGGGGATGCGGCTGCGCAAGGGCCTCTGAACCCGGGCCCGCCGCCTCCCGGCACCGCACCCGAGGCGGCTGCTCCCCCTTCCGGCCTACGTCTCAGGATGGTTGCGCGGTCGGACATACTCGGTATACATACTGAGTATGTCTATCCGCCACGGCCTTCTCGCCCTGCTGGAAAGGGGTCCTCGGTACGGCTCACAGCTGCGTACCGAGTTCGAATCCCGCACCGGCTCCACCTGGCCGCTCAACGTCGGGCAGGTGTACACCACCCTCGCCCGCCTGGAGCGCGACGGCCTCGTCGCGCCCGGTGGTGAGGACGCCGCCGGGCACACCCTCTACGCCATCACCGGCTCCGGACGCGCCGAGCTGTACCAGTGGTACGAGCGTCCGGTGGACCGCACCAACCCGCCCCGCGACGAGCTGTCCATCAAGCTCGCCATGGCCGTCGGCGCCCCCGGCGTGGACATCCGCGCCGTGATCCAGGCCCAGCGGCACGCCACCATCAAGGCGATGCAGGACTACACCCGGCTCAAGGCGCAGGCGCTCGCCGCGATCGAGAGCGGGAAGACCCGCGAACGCGACGACGTGGCCTGGCTGCTGGTCCTGGAACAGCTGATCTTCCAGACCGAGGCCGAGGCCCGCTGGCTCGACCACTCGGAAGCGCGCCTCGTACGGCTCTCCCTGCCGGCCGACCGGAGAGCCGAGCCCGAACCGCCCCAGGCTGCCGAAACCGTCTCCGACGCCGTCCCCGACGCCGTCACCGCACCGCGGCGCCGCTCCTTCCGCGCTCCGCGGAGCTGACGCCACCACCGTTCCCAGGGGGGATCCCCATGCCCGACCAGCAGTCCGCACCCCACATACCGCCCGCTCAGCCGGACCGGTCCGCACGACCCGTCCTCCAGCTCGACAAGCTCGTCCGCACCCACGGCAGCGGTGCCACCGAGGTGCACGCCCTGCGCGGCATCGACCTGGCCGTGTACCCGGGCGAACTCGTCGCCGTCATGGGCCCCTCCGGTTCGGGCAAGTCCACCCTGCTCACTCTGGCCGGCGGCCTCGACACGCCCACCAGCGGCCGCGTCGTCGTCGAGGGCACCGACATCACCGCCGCGAGCCGCAGGGAACTGGCCGCACTGCGCCGCCGCAGCATCGGCTACGTCTTCCAGGACTACAACCTGATCCCGGCCCTCACCGCCGCCGAGAACGTGGCCCTGCCCCGTGAACTCGACGGGACCTCCGCCCGCAAGGCCCGCGCCTCCGCGCTGGCCGCCCTGGAGGAGATGGGCCTCGGGCAGCTCGCCGACCGCTTCCCCGACGAGATGTCCGGCGGCCAGCAGCAGCGCGTGGCCATCGCCCGCGCCCTCGTCGGCGACCGCCGCCTGGTCCTCGCCGACGAACCGACCGGCGCCCTCGACTCCGAGACCGGCGAATCCGTCCTCGCCCTGCTGCGCTCGCGCTGCGACGCCGGCGCCGCCGGGATCCTCGTCACCCACGAACCGCGGTTCGCCGCCTGGGCGGACCGCGTGGTCTTCCTGCGCGACGGCAGCGTGGTCGACGAAACCCTGCGCAGCAGCGGCGCCGACTCCCTGCTGTCCGGTCAGGCGGGCGGCCGGTGAAGTCCTCGTACCACGCATGGGTCGCGGCGATCCGGATCGCCCGCCGCGACGCCTGGCGCGCCAAGGGCCGCAGCGCCCTCGTCCTCTCGATGATCGCCCTGCCGATCATCGGCGTGAGCGCCGCCGACCTCACCGTGCGCAGCGCCGAGCTGTCGCCCGAACAGAAGGTGACCCGTCAGATCGGTGCGGCGGACGCCCGGCTGAGCGGTTCCCAGCTCACGGGTCCCGTCTACCAGGACGTCGAGGGCAGGAACGCCGTGCCCGTCGGCGGCTTCGACAAGTACACCCCCGCCGCGGAAGCGGACCCGAACGTCCCGGCCTCCGCGATCCCGGCAGGCGCGCAATCCCTCAAGGACAGTACGGCGCACACCAAGATCCGCACCCGCTACGGCTTGCTGGACACCGACCTGCGGGAGATCGACTCGGCCAGCCCGCTGGTCAAGGGCATGATCGAACTGAAGCGGGGACGGCTGCCGCAGGAAGCGGGCGAGGTCATCGCCACACCCGCCTTCCTGGAGGAGTCCGGGTTCTTCGTGGGCTCCGAGTTCCGCGCCCGCGGCTCGGAGACGTGGTACCAGATCGTGGGTGCCTACGAGCTGCCCTCCGAGCTGAAGAAGACCGAGGTCATCGCCCCTCCCGGCACCCTGCTGGCCCCGCTCGACAAGGCCTTCCAGGCCGCCGGGGTCCCCGGGGTGGTCGCCACCGACAGCTACCTGGTCAAGGTCGGCGGCGACGGTTTCACGTGGAACACGGTCAAGGCACTCAACGCGAAGAGCGTGCAGGTGGTCTCCCGCGCGGTGTACGTCAACCCGCCCGCCGAGTCCGACGTGCCGTACATCGCCCAGCAGAAGGAGCTGGGCTACTACTCCCCGCACAACGGGCTCCCGACCACCGAACTGGCCGTCCTGGCCACGGTCGTCGGCCTCGCGATGCTGGAGATCTGCCTGCTGGCCGGACCGGCCTTCGCCGTCGGCGCCCGGCGCTCGCGCCGCCAGCTGGGCCTGGTCGGCGCCAACGGGGGCGACCGGCGCCACATCCGGGCCATCGTGCTCTCCGGAGGACTGGTCATCGGCGCCGCGGCCGCCCTCAGCGGCACCGTCCTCGGCGTCTCCATCACCCTGGGGCTGCGGCCGGTGCTGGAGGAGTACATGGGCGCGCGCTTCGGCGGCTTCACGTTCCGCCCGCTGGAAATACTCGGCATCGCCCTGCTCGCCGTCGTGACCGGCCTGCTGGCCGCGGTCGCCCCGGCCGTCACCGCCTCCCGGCAGACCGTGCTGGCCTCGCTGACCGGCCGCCGCGGGGTCCGCCGGGCCAACCGGGTGCTGCCCGTCCTCGGCCTGATCGCGCTCGCCGCCGGCGCCGCGATCGCCCTCTACGGCACGGCCTCCCGGATGGGCTCCACCGTCGTCGCGGGCGGCAGCGCCATCGCCGAGCTCGGCATCGTCGCCCTCACCCCGGTGCTGGTCGGCCTGTTCGGGCGGCTCGGGCGGTGGCTGCCGCTGTCGCCGCGGCTGGCGCTGCGCGACGCCGTCCGCAACCGGGGCCGTACGGCCCCCGCCGTGGCCGCCGTGCTGGCCGCCGTCGCCGGCACCGTCGCCGTGGCCACGTACCAGCACAGCTCGGAGATCCAGGCGCGCCACGAGTACGTCGCCGACCTCCCCGACGGGGTGGGAATGGTGGCCGTCCACGAGCTCGGCCGCAGCAAGGACATGGGTGCCGTCCGCGAGGCAGTGACGCAGGAACTCCCGGTGTCCGTACGGGCGGACGTGGGCTACATCTCGTACGGAAAGCCCGGGTGCGAGCGGTTCACCGGCACCGAGGGCTGCGGCCGGGTCGACATCATCCGTCCCAGGGAACAGCGCTGTCCGCTGTACGAGGCCAAGGACGGGATGGACTCGTTCAGCGCCGCGCAGCGCAAGGAGCTGCGCAAGGACCCGCGTTGCGCATACAACCGCCACCCCGTGCAGTTCACCGCGGTCGTCGCCGACGAGAAGCTGCTGACGGCGCTCGCGGTCACCGATCCGGGCGCGGTCTCCGCCCTGAAGGAGGGCAAGGGCGTCTCGTTCGACCGGCGCAACGTCAAGGACGGCAAGGTCACCGTCCGGCTGATCGACAACAAGCACGACGTCTTCGAGCCGGGCGTCGATCCGCAGGGGGAGGACAAGGTCTTCGCCGTCCACCAGGCACCCGACACCGCCGAGGGGTACGGCCTGGAGCTCATCCTGCCGCCCGCGGCGGCACAGAACGCCGGACTCACGGTCCTGCCCTACGCCTCGTACTTCACCCTGGACGGCACGGCCACCAGCCGGCAGAAGCAGCGGGTGGCGGCGCGGATCGACCAGATCGGTGTGGAGGCCCCCGTCACCATCGAGGCCGGCTACCAGGCCGAACCCGACATCACGGGGCTGGCACTGACCGTCTTCGCGGGCCTGGTCACCATCGGCGCGGCCGGCATCGCCACCGGACTCGCGCAGGCCGATGCCGAGGCCGATCTGAAGACCCTGGCGGCGGTCGGCGCCCCGCCGCGGGTGCGGCGCACGCTCAGCGGCTTCCAGTGCGGGGTGGTGGCCCTGATGGGCGTGGTGCTGGGCTCGGCGGCGGGCATCCTGCCCGGGGTGGGCCTGCGGCTCGTCCAGCGGCGGGAGACCGAGCACCTCATGGAGATGAGCGGCTTCGTGAACGACTCGGTGTACGTGCCGATCGCGGTGCCGTGGGAGACCCTCGCCGGGCTGCTCCTCGTCGTCCCGCTGGGCGCGGCCCTGCTGGCCGCCCTGGTCACCAAGTCCAGCGGCGCCATGGCGCGGCGCGAGGCGGGCTGACGGTCACGGTGCGTTCTCGCCCCCGTACAGGGTGGATCACGCCCGTACGGGGGCACACCGAGTGAGTACGACGGTGTGCGAGAGAATGACGGCATGGAGATGCCGAGGAGTGAACGGTCGCAGGACAGCCCCCCGAACGGCCTGATCGTGGGACAGGACGGGATGCCGGTCGGCGGCGCCGATGACGAGTCGCGCGAGGTCCCGGTGACGGAGATGGTCGAACAGCCCGCCAAGGTCATGCGGATCGGCAGCATGATCAAGCAACTGCTTGAAGAGGTGCGCGCCGCACCTCTGGACGAGGCCAGCCGGGTCCGTCTCAAGGACATCCACGCAGCGTCCGTGAAGGAGCTGGAGGACGGTCTGGCCCCCGAACTGGTCGAGGAACTGGAGCGCCTCTCCCTGCCGTTCACGGAGGAGGCCATCCCGTCCGAGGCGGAACTGCGCATCGCGCAGGCCCAGTTGGTGGGCTGGCTCGAGGGGCTGTTCCACGGCATCCAGACGGCTCTGTTCGCGCAGCAGATGGCCGCGCGGGCCCAGCTCGAACAGATGCGCCGGGCCCTGCCGCCGGGCGCCCCGACGGACGAGGAGGACGGCCACGGGGCCATCCGCTCCGGCCCGTACCTGTAAGCAGTGCCCCCACCCGGGGCCCGGCCTCGCCGGGTCCCGGGCACGCCTGCGCCAGGGTCCGGACGGGCCCCGGACGTTCCCCGCGGCGTGCCCCGGACGTGCCCCGCGGCGTGCCCCCGGACACCTCCCCTGACGAGACCCCGGTAAATGCAGTCCCCCGCAGGGGACATGGCCCGCGCATACTCGGGGGTATGACCTACGACGCGATCGTCCTGGCCGGCGGAGCGGCCCGCCGCCTCGGAGGCGCGGACAAACCCGCCCTCCACGTGGGCGGCCGCGCCCTGCTCGACCGCGTCCTCGACGCCTGCACCGACGCCGCGACCACCGTCGTGGTCGGGGGCCGCCGCCCCACCGCGCGCCCGGTCCGCTGGACCCTGGAGGACCCGCCCGGCGCCGGCCCCGTGGCCGCCCTGGACGCCGGTCTGCGCGCGACCACCGCCGAACTGGTCCTCGTGCTCTCCGCCGACCTCCCGTTCCTCGACCGGGCCACCGTCGAGGCCCTCCTGCGCGCCCCCTCCCCCGCCGGCGACGGCGCCCTGCTGCGCGACCCCGACGGCCGCGACCAGCCCCTCGTCGCGGCCTACCGCGCCGAACCCCTGCGCCGCGAGATCGCCCTCCTGGCGACCGAGCACGGCGGCCTCTCCGGGCTCCCCCTGCGCGCCCTCACCGCCGAGCTGGAGCTGGCCAAGGTGACCGGTACTGCGCCACTCGCCTCCTTCGACTGCGACACCTGGGACGATCTCGCCGTCGCCCGAGCCCGGATCAGGGAGCATGGAAACGTGCTGGACCAATGGATCACCGCCGTCAAGACCGAGCTGGGCATCGACCTCACCGTCGACACCAAGACCCTGCTCGACCTCGCCCGTGACGCCGCACACGGCGTCGCCCGGCCCGCCGCCCCGCTGACCACCTTCCTGGTCGGATACGCGGCGGCCCGGGCCGAAGCCACCGGCGCCGACCCCGCCGCCGCCGTCGCCGAGGCCTCCCGCAAGGCCGCCGACCTGGCCCTGCGCTGGGCCGCCGAGGCAGCGCCCGAAGCCCGAGAGAACGGCTCAGGATGACCCCCACCGACGCCGACCACGCCCTCCGGGCCCTCGACGAGGCCCTGGCCCTGGTCAGCCGCGACCCCCGCCCCGGAGCAGCCGGAGCCCACCGCGCCGCCTCCTGGCCGGACGCCCGGGAGACCGCCGCGCGCGCCGGATCCGCCGGCTTGCCCCGCACCCACCGGGTCCCCCTCGCGGACGCGCTCGGCGAGGTGCTGGCCCAGCCCCTGGAGGCCCTCACCGACCTGCCGTCCTTCGACACCTCCGCCATGGACGGCTGGGCGGTCGCGGGCCCGGGCCCCTGGACCGTGCGCCCCGGCGGCGGGGTCCTGGCCGGCTCCGACCGCCCCGAGCCGCTGGCCGACGGCGAGGCCGTCCGGATTGCCACCGGCGCCCGCATCCCCGCCGACACGACCGCCGTGATCCGCAGCGAGCACTCCCACGAGTCCGGCACCCAGCTCCACGCCGACCGGGCCGTCCTCACCGGCCAGGACATCCGCGCGCGGGGCCAGGAGTGCCGCTCGGGCGACCTGCTGCTGCCCGCCGGCTCGCTCGTCACCCCCGCCGTCCTGGGCCTCGCCGCGGCCGCCGGGTACGACGAGCTCACCACCCGGCCCCGGCCCCGCGTGGAGATCCTGGTGCTCGGCGACGAACTGCTCACCGAGGGCCGCCCGCACGAAGGCCTGATCCGTGACGCCCTGAGCCCCATGCTCGGCCCGTGGCTCACCCGGCTCGGCGCCGAGGTCACCGCCACCCGGCGGCTCGGCGACGACCCGGCCGGAGCCAAGGCCCTGCTGGACGCCGTCACCGGCTCCGACGCCGATCTGGTCGTCACCACCGGCGGGACCGCCTCCGGCCCCGTCGACCACGTCCACCCCGTCCTGCACGAGGCCGGTGCCGAACTGCTGGTCGACGGGGTCGCCGTACGCCCCGGACACCCCATGCTGCTGGCCCGGCTCGGGGGCGGGACCCCCGGCCGGGACGCCGTCCGCCACCTCGTCGGCCTGCCGGGCAACCCGCTCGCCGCCGTCTCCGGGCTGCTGACCCTCACCGAACCGCTGCTGCGCGCCCTGGCCGGCCGCCGCCAGCGCCCCCGGTACACGGTCCCGGTCCAGGGCGACGTGCCGGGCCACCCGTACGACACCCGGCTCGTGCCCGTCCTGCTGACCGACGAACACGCCGTGCCGCTGCGCTACAACGGTCCGGCGATGCTGCGGGGCGTGGCCGCCGCCGACGGCCTGGCCGTCGTACCCCCGCACGGTGCGCGCAACGGGCAGGACCTGGAGATCCTCGATCTGCCGTGGGTCTCCGGAGGATGTTTCACGTGAAACTGCACGGCCAGGACGCGATGGCCCGCGGCGCCGACGAGAAACTCGTCTCACGGCGCATCAAGCTGCCCAGGCGCGTCGTGGAGAAGCCCCTGCGGCAGGTCGGCAAACGCCTGCTGATGGCGCTGTTCGTGCTGTTCCTGACGGTCCTGATCGTGTGGCTCGACCGCGACGGCTACCACGACAACGCCAACGAGCAGGTCGACCTGCTCGACTGCGTCTACTACGCCACGGTGACCCTGTCGACGACCGGCTACGGCGACATCGTCCCGTACAGCGACAGCGCACGGCTGACCAACATCCTGCTGATCACCCCGCTGCGCGTGCTGTTCCTGATCATCCTGGTCGGAACCACCCTGGAAGTCCTGACCGAGAAGACCCGGGAAGAGTGGCGGCTGAACCGCTGGAGGAAGAACTTGCGCGAGCACACGGTCGTCGTCGGCTTCGGCACCAAGGGGCGCTCGGCCCTCCAGACGCTGCTGACCACCGGCCTCCAGAAGGAGCAGGTCGTCATCGTGGACCCGAGCGCCAAGGTGATCGACATGGCCAACGCGGAGGGCTTCACCGGGGTGGTCGGCGATGCCACCCGCTCCGACGTCCTGCTCCGCGCCGAACTCCAGAAGGCCCGTCAGATCGTCATCGCCACCCAGCGGGACGACACCGCGGTGCTGGTCACGCTGACGGCCCGGCAGATGAACCGGGGTGCGAAGATCGTCGCGGCGGTCCGCGAGGAGGAGAACGCCCCGCTGCTGCGCCAGTCGGGCGCCGACGCCGTCATCACGAGCGCGAGCGCGGCGGGCCGGCTGCTGGGGCTCTCGGTGCTGAGCCCCAGCGCGGGCACGGTGATGGAGGACCTGATCCACCAGGGCAGCGGACTGGACCTGGTGGAGCGGCCCGTGCGGAGGGACGAGGCCGGCAAGGGCGTACGGGAGACCGAGGACCTCGTGGTGAGCGTGCTGAGGGGCCACCGGCTGCTCGCGTACGACGACCCGCACGCGAGCCCGCTCCAGCTGACGGACCGTCTCATCACCATCGTGCGGGCGTCACCCCCCTCGTCCCCGCCGGTGACGCTGGGACCCGCCGACTGAGGACCGTCCCGTGATCCGGTGGCCCGGTGCGGCCCGGCCGTCGGCACGCGGTGGCGTAACCTCCGGGCCATGCATGCGATCACCATCGAAGAGCCCGGCGGCCCCGAGGCCCTCGTCTGGGCCGAGGTACCCGATCCGGTGGCCGGGGAGGGCGAGGTCCTCGTCGACGTCGCGGCGAGTGCCGTCAACCGCGCCGACATCCTCCAGCGCCAGGGGTTCTACGACCCCCCGCCCGGCGCCTCCCGCCACCCCGGCCTGGAGTGCTCGGGACGGATCGCCGCCCTCGGGCCGGGGGTGTCCGGCTGGGCGGTGGGCGACGAGGTGTGCGCCCTGCTCGCCGGCGGCGGGTACGCGGAGCGCGTGGCCGTCCCCGTGGGCCAGCTGCTGCCGGTCCCGGCCGGAGTGGACCTCGTGGCGGCGGCCGCCCTGCCCGAGGTGGCCTGCACCGTGTGGTCGAACGTGTTCATGGTGGCCCACCTGCGCCCCGGCGAGACGGTCCTGGTGCACGGCGGCTCCAGCGGCATCGGCACGATGGCGATCCAGCTGGCCAAGGCGGTCGGCGCGACGGTGGCCGTGACCGCCGGCGGCCCGGAGAAGCTGGCCCGCTGCAGGGAGCTGGGCGCGGACATCCTGATCGACTACCGCGAACAGGACTTCGTGACGGAGCTGCGGGCCGCGACGGGCGGCGCCGGAGCGGACGTGATCCTGGACATCATGGGCGCCAAGTACCTGGCCCGGAACCTGGACGCGCTGGCCGTGAACGGGCGGCTCGCGGTGATCGGGCTCCAGGGCGGCGTGAAGGCCGAACTCAACCTGGGCGCACTGCTGTCGAAGCGGGCGGCCATCACGGCGACCTCGCTGCGCGCACGGCCCCTGGAGGAGAAGGCGGCCATCGTCGCGGCGGTACGGGAGCACGTGTGGCCGCTGGTGGCGGCGGGCCGGGTCCGCCCGGTCGTGCACGCCGCGTTCCCGATGCGGGAGGCGACCGAGGCGCACCGGACCATGGAGTCGAGCACCCACGTGGGCAAACTCCTGCTGACCACCTGACCACCTGACCACCTGACCGTCCGGCCGCGTGATCGCCGGACCGCCCGGTCCGGAGCCCCCGTACCACAGGGGCCCCGGACCGGGTGGGTCACAGGGAGCGCAGCAGGACCGCCGGGGACTCCACGCAGTCGGCGACGTACCGGAGGAAGCCGCCCGCCGTGCCGCCGTCGCACACCCGGTGGTCGAACGTCAGCGACAGCTGTACGACCTGCCGGACGGCCAGCTCGCCCTGGTGCACCCACGGCTTCGCCACGATCCGGCCCACCCCGAGCATCGCCGCCTCCGGGTGGTTGACGATCGGCGTGGACCCGTCGACGCCGAACACCCCGTAGTTGTTCAGGGTGAACGTGCCGCCCGTCAGGTCCGCCGGGGCCAGCTTCCCCGTCCGGGCCAGCTCCGTGAGCCGGGCGAACTCCGCCGACAGCGATTCCGGGTTCCGCGTCCCGGCGTCCCGGACGACCGGGACCACCAGGCCGCGCTCGGTCTGCGCCGCGAAACCCAGGTGTACGGACGGCAGCCGCACGATCTCGTTGGCCGCGAGGTCCACCGTCGAGTTCAGCTCCGGGTACTTCGCGAGCGCGGCCGTGCAGATCCGGGCCAGCAGTGCCAGCACCGAGATCTTCGGCCCGCCCACGGCGTTCATCGCGGCCCGGGCCGCCATCAGCTCGGTCGCATCGGCGTCGACCCAGCACGTGGCGTCCGGGATCTCCCGGCTGCTGCGCGACAGCTTCTCGGCCACCGCGCCCCGCAGGCCCTTCAGCGGGATCCGCTCACCGGCCACCGCGCCGGCCACGGGGGCGGAGGCGACGGGGGCGGCCGCCGGCTGCGGCGCGCGCAGCGCCGCCTCGACGTCGGAGCGCAGGATCAGGCCCTCGGGCCCGGAACCGCGCAGCGCGCGCAGGTCGATCCCGTGGTCCCGGGCGATCTTGCGCACCAGCGGCGAGATCACCGCCACCGGACCGCCGGTCGCGGCGGGAGCCGCGACAGAACCCGCTACGGAAGCCGCGGCAGGTGCGGCGACGGGAGCGGCCGTGGGTGCGGGAGCCGGGGGAACCGGCGCCGCGGAGCCAGGTCGCACCCGCCTCCGACGCGCCGTGCGCGAGTGGTCCGTCCCGTAGCCGACCAGGACGTTGCCGGAGCCGGAATCCCCGGACTCCGCCGCCTCGTCCTCGCCCGCACCCACCGCCACCGTGATCAGCGGTGCTCCGACGGGGAGTTCCGTGCCCTCCTCCCCGAACCTGGCGGTGACCACACCGCCGTAGGGGCACGGCACCTCCACCATCGCCTTGGCCGTCTCGACCTCGACCACCGGCTGGTCGACGGCGACGACGTCGCCGACCGCCACCAGCCAGCGGACGATCTCGGCCTCGGTCAGTCCCTCCCCGAGGTCGGGGAGCTTGAACTCCATTACCTGCGGCATCAGTTCTCCCACTGCAGGCGGGCCACGGTGTCCAGGATCCGGTCCACACCGGGCAGATGGTGCTTCTCCAGCATCGGCGGCGGGTACGGGATGTCGAAGCCCGTCACCCGCAGCACCGGCGCCTCCAGGTGGTGGAAGCACTTCTCCTGGATGCGGGCGACGATCTCCGCGCCCGGCCCGGCGAAGCCGCCGGCCTCGTGGACCACCACCGCGCGCCCGGTTCGGCGTACGGAGGCCACGACCGTGTCCTCGTCGAACGGGACGAGCGAGCGCAGGTCCACGACCTCCAGGTCCCAGCCCTCCTCGCGCGCCGCCTCGGCCGCCTCCAGGCACACCGGCAGGGAGGGGCCGTAGGTGATCAGCGTCGCGCTGGTGCCGGTACGCCGGACGAGTGCCTTCCCGATCCCCGGGACGGCCGCCGGCGTCTGCGGGTTCCACTGCGCCTTCGACCAGTACAGCCGCTTCGGCTCCAGGAAGACCACCGGGTCGTCGCTCGCGATCGACGCGCGCAGCAGCCCGTACGCGTCCTCGACGGTCGCCGGGGTCACCACGTGCAGGCCGGGGGTGGCCACGTAGTACGCCTCGGAGGAGTCGCTGTGGTGCTCCACCCCGCCGATCCCGCCGCCGTACGGCACCCGGATGGTGATCGGCAGCGGCATGGCGCCGCGCGTGCGGTTGCGCATCTTCGCCACGTGCGAGATCAGCTGTTCGAACGCCGGGTACGCGAACGCGTCGAACTGCATCTCCACGACCGGCCGCAGCCCGTACATGGCCATGCCCACCGCGGCGCCCAGGATCCCGGCCTCCGCGAGCGGCGTGTCCGTGCAGCGCTCCTCGCCGAACTCCTTCGCGAGGCCGTCCGTGATCCGGAAGACCCCGCCCAGCGTCCCGACGTCCTCGCCCATGACGTGGACCGTCGGGTCCTCCGCCATCGCGTCGCGCATGGCCCGTCCCAGGGCCTGCGCCATCGTCGCCGGCTTCACGGCCACCGTGGTCACGACTGCTCCTCCGCCTCGAGCTCGGCGCGCAGCATCTCCGCCTGTTCGCGGAGCCGGCCGGTCTGCTCCGCGTAGACGTTCTCGAACAGGTCCATCGGGTCGAGCACGGGCTCGGCGTTCATCCGCTCGCGCAGCGTCGCCGCCATCGCCTCGGCGGCGTCCTTGGCCTCCTGGACGCCTGTCGCGTCCAGGATCCCGCGGGCGGTCAGCTCGCGCTCCAGCAGATCCACCGGGTCGTGCGCCTTCCATGCCTCGACCTCGGCGTCACCGCGGTAGCGGGTCGCGTCGTCGGCGTTCGTGTGGGCCTCGATGCGGTACGTGACCGCCTCGATCAGCGTCGGTCCGCCACCGGACCGGGCCCGCCGGACGGCCTCGGACAGCACCTCGTGCATGGCCGCGACGTCGTTGCCGTCGACGAGACGGCCGGGCATCCCGTACCCGACGGCCTTGTGGGCCAGGGTGGGGGCGGCGGTCTGCTTGGCCAGCGGGACGGATATGGCGAAGCCGTTGTTCTGGACGAGGAAGACCACCGGGGCCTGCCAGACGGCTGCGAAGTTCAGCGCCTCGTGGAAATCGCCCTCGCTGGTGCCGCCGTCGCCGACCATGGCGAGCGCGACCACGTCGTCGCCGCGCAGGCGGGCCGCGTGCGCCAGACCGACCGCGTGCGGCAGCTGGGTGGCGAGCGGGGTGCTCAGCGGTGCGATGCGGTGCTCGCGCGGGTCGTACCCGGTGTGCCAGTCGCCGCGCAGCAGGGTCAGTGCCTGGACGGGGTCGAGTCCGCGCGCCACGGCCGCGAGGGTGTCGCGGTAGCTCGGGAAGAGCCAGTCCTGCTCCTCCAGGACCAGGGCGGCCGCGATCTCGCAGGCCTCCTGCCCGACGGTGGAGGGGTAGACCGCGAGGCGGCCCTGCCGGGTGAGGGCGGTGGCCTGTGCGTTGTAGCGGCGGCCGCGCACCAGCTCGGCGTAGCAGCGGCGCATCAGCTCGGGATCGAGCTTCTCCGCGGCCGGCGTGCCCAGCACCCGGTACGGCTCCGGGTCCGGGAGCAGCGGGGCGGCATCCGTACGGGGCCTCCAGGCGGGCGGCGGGGTGGATCGGTGGGACGCACCGGCACCGGGCAGCTCTTGGACCGTCATGGCGGCGTACACCTCCTCGTGGGAAGCGGGCAGGGCGGTGCCTGGGGGTCCCGCCGGCGGTGTCCGGGGGAGTGAGGCGCCTCACCAACCGATTGTTCGGTCGATGGCGCAATTTGGCTACAGGCGGCTCCAGGCTGTGGACAAAGTGGCGCCGGGGCCCTGGGATGGGTGCAGGACGTCCAGGAGAGGGAGGCAGTGGGCAATGCCGGATGAACAAATGGCCGCATCGGGTTCCACGCCGGGATCCGCACCGGTCCCGCCGGGCGGCGCGCCGTGCGCCCCACAGGCACCACCGCGCCCCCTGGACCCCATCGACCGTTCCATCATGCGGTTGCTCCAGGCGGACGGCCGCGCGTCGATACGGTCGGTGGCCGAGCAGGTCCACGTGTCCCGCGCGAACGCCTACGCCCGGATCAACCGGCTGATCGACGACGGGGTGATCCGCGGGTTCACCGCCCGCGTCAACCACGAGAGGGCGGGCCAGGGCGCCTCCGCGTACATCACCCTGAAGATCGTCCAGAACTCCTGGCGCACGGTCCGCGAGAAGCTCCGCGAGCTGCCGGGCGCGGCCCACATCGCGCTGGTCAGCGGCGACTTCGACGTCCTGCTGCTGGTCCACACCCCGGACAACCGCACCCTGCGCGAGCTGGTCCTGACCCGCCTCCAGTCCATCCCGGAGGTCCTGTCGACCCGCACGCTCCTGGTCTTCGAGGAGACGGACCTGCTGGCACCGGGCCCGGGCAGCGGCCCGGCCATCTCCGAGGAGTAGCCGCGCCGCGCCCGCCGGGGTTGCGGAAGGGCCCTTAGCCGCGGACGGTCCGCAGACCGTCCAGGGCCATGTGGACGACCGCGTCGGCCAGCTGGTCCGCGGTCGTGCCGGGGTGCGGGCGGTACCACTCCACCAGCGAGTTCACCATCCCGAACAGCAGGCGGGTGGCGAGCCGGATGTCCACGTCCGCCCGCAGGTCCCCGTCCGCGGCCGCGGCCTTCAGCAGCTCCGCGACCTGGTGGTCGAACTCGCGGCGCCGCTCCAGCGCCCAGCGCTCGGTCCGGGTGTTGCCCCGCACCCGCAGCAGCAGCGTCACGTACGGGAGCTCGGCGACCAGGACCTCGACCGTGCGGCGCGTGACGTACTCGACCCGCTCCACCGCCCGGCCGCGTACCGCGCCCGGCTCCTCCAGCACGGCGAAGAGCCCGTCGAGCGCACGGCTGACGGCGCGCTGCAGGAGCTCCTCCTTGCCGGCCACGTGGTGGTAGATCGAGGACTTCGAGATGCCCGCCGCCTTGGACAGGTGCTCCATGGAGGTGCCGTCGTAGCCCCGCTCGTTGAAGACCTGGACGGCGACGGACAGCAGGGTCTCGGGGGTGTAGGTGTCCCGCCTGGCCGTCGTCATCCGGTCTCCTCCACGGGGCTCTCGTCGCCCTCTTCTCCACCCTCGGCGTAGCCCAGCTTGAAAAGCGCCAGCGAGGGCGCGTAGCGGCCGCCGGGACAGCGCTCGTCGAGGTGGTGCAACAGGTCGTACGCCCAGTCCCGGCCGAGCCGCTCGTGCCATTCGGACGGGCCCAGCGGGTAGTTGACGCCGAGCCGCATCGCCGTGTCGATGTCCTCGGCGGTGGCCGCGCCGCGGGCGACGGCGTCGGCGGTCAGGTCGATCAGCATCGCGACCGTACGGGCCACGATCATGCCGGGCACGTCGCCGATGACGGAGACCTTCTTGCCGAGCTTCTGGAACAGGCCGACCGCCTCGGAGAGCGTCCGCTCGCTGGTGTCCTCGCCGGCGGAGAGCGCGATCCGGGTGGCGCCGCGGTAGTCGAGCGCGAGGTCGAAGTAGACGACGTCGGCGAACTCGATCGAGGTCTTGCCGTCCGCGAGCACCAGCTGGCCCTCGCCGGGCAGCTGGATGTACGGGCCCCCGTGCTCGGTTTCCGTGACGGCGATCCCGGCCTCCTCCAGGAGCTCCACCAGCCCGGCGGCCGGACCGAGGTCGCCGACCACGGTGACCTTGTCCGGAGCGGCCTCGGGACCGGCGGTGTGCGGGGCCGCGGCCTTGGCGTCCGGGCCGTACGGGAACCAGCCGTGGCCCGTCTTGCGGCCCAGGCGGCCCGACTGGACCAGCCGGCGCTGCGCGAGCGACGGGGTGAACTTGGGGCTCCGGAAGAACGACTCCCAGACGGAGCGGGTGACGGCCTCGTTGACGTCCTGCCCGATCAGGTCGGTCAGCTGGAACGGGCCCATCTTGAAGCCGCCGCTCTCGCGGAGCACGGCGTCGATGGTGGCCGGGTCGGCGCCCCGCTCCTCGTAGACCGCGAAGGCCTCGGCGTAGAAGGGGCGGGCGATCCGGTTGACGATGAAACCGGGGGTGTCGGCGCAGCGGACCGGCGTCTTCCCCCAGCTCAGCACGGTGCGGTACGCGAGCTCGGCGGCCGCCGGGTCGGTCGCGAAACCGCTGACCACCTCGACGAGCGGGAGCAGCGGGGCCGGGTTGAAGAAGTGCAGGCCGAGGAAGCGGCCGGGGTGCGCGAGGCCGGCGGCGAGCTCGGTGACGGAGAGGGAGGAGGTGTTGGTCGCCAGCAGGGTGTCCGGCGCAACCACGTCTTCGAGGGCTTCGAAGACCGCGCGCTTGACGGCGACGTCCTCGACGACGGCCTCGACGACGAGGGCGGCACCGGCGAGGTCGGCGACGGCGGAGGTCGCACGGATCCGGCCGATCGCGTCCTCGGCCGCGGCGCGGTCGAGGCGGCCCTTCGCGACCATGCGGTCGACGCGGTCCTGGACGATGGCGACGCCGCCGGTGGCCAGGTCGTCGTTGATGTCGTAGATCAGCACCGGGTGACCGGCGAGGAGGGCGACCTGGGCGATGCCCTGCCCCATGGTGCCGGCGCCGACGACCGCCACAGTGCGGGACCGCTCGATTGCTGTCATGTCCTGATCCTCCCGCACCGGGTTGTCCACAGGTCCGCCGGGCCCTCTTGTCCCGACCGATCGTTCGGTTACTCTAACTCCAGTCTGCTCTTCTTCACCCGCCCCTGCCTGATCTCAGTCTGCGACCCAGCCTGATCTTGCCCGGCTCAACGAGGAGTTGGTCCCTGATGGCCGCCGAGCTCACCGTCCCCCAGCTGTCCGACAAGCACAGCTCCACCCTGGAGCAGGCCCTGGCGGCCATCCGCAGCCGCGCCTACTGGTCCCCGCATCCCGAACACCCCAAGGCCTACGGCGAGACCGCCCCGGCCGACGGGCTCGCCGCGTTCGAGGCCGTCCGCGGCACCCGACTCGACCTGGGCCAGCCCGGCACGGACGGCTGGACCGGCGCGGAGGTGTCCCCCTTCGGCCCCGAGCTGGGCGTCGAGTACCCGCACGTCGACCCCGACGTGCTGCTGCCCGCGATGAAGGCCGGCATGGGCGCCTGGCGCGACGCCGGACCCGAGGCCCGCGCCCTGGTCTGCATCGAGATCCTGGCCCGGATCGGCGCGCGGACGCACGAGTTCGCGCACGCGGTCATGCACACCAGCGGCCAGGCCTTCATGATGGCGTTCCAGGCGGGCGGCCCGCACGCACAGGACCGCGGCCTGGAGGCGGTGGCGTACGCGTACGCGGAGCAGACCCGCGTCCCGGCCAGCGCCGACTGGTCGAAGCCGCAGGGCAAGAAGGACCCGCTGGAACTCGGCAAGACCTTCACCGCCGTCCCGCGCGGCATCTCCCTGATGATCGGCTGCAACACCTTCCCGACCTGGAACGGCTACCCGGGCCTGTTCGCCTCGCTGGCCACGGGCAACGCGGTGCTGGTCAAGCCGCACCCGCGGGCCGTGCTCCCGCTGGCGCTGACCGTGAAGGTGGCCCGCGAGGTCCTCGCCGAGGCCGGGTTCGACCCGAACCTGGTGGCGCTGGCCGTCGAGCGGCCGGGCGAGGGCATCGCCAAGACGCTGGCCGTGCGCCCCGAGATCAAGCTGATCGACTACACCGGCTCCACCGAGTTCGGCGACTGGCTGGAGACCAACGCCCGCCAGGCCCAGGTGTACACGGAGAAGGCCGGCGTCAACACGGTCGTCGTCGACTCCACCGACAACTACAAGGGGATGCTCTCCAACCTGGCGTTCTCGCTGTCCCTCTACAGCGGCCAGATGTGCACCACCCCGCAGAACCTCCTGATCCCGCGGGACGGCATCGAGACGGACGCCGGCCACAAGTCGTACGACGAGGTCGTCGCCGACCTCGCGGCCTCGGTCGGCGGCCTGCTGGGCGACGACGCCCGCGCCAACGCGCTGCTGGGCGCGCTGGTCAACCCGGACGTCAAGGCCCGCCTGGAGGCGGCCGCCGCCCTCGGCGAGGTGGCCCTGGCCTCGCGCGAGGTGGCGAACCCGGAGTTCCCGGACGCGGTGGTCCGCACCCCCGTCATGGTCAAGCTGGACGCGGCCAAGCCGGACCCGGAGGCCCCGTACCTCTCCGAGTGCTTCGGCCCGGTCTCCTTCGCGGTGGCCGTGGACTCCACGGCGGACGCGCTGGAGCTGCTGCGCCGCACGGTGCGCGAGAAGGGCGCGATGACGGTCGGCGCGTACACGACGTCGGCGGACACCGAGCGGGCCATCGAGGAGGTCTGCCTGGAGGAGTCGGCGCAGCTGTCGCTGAACCTCACCGGCGGGGTCTACGTCAACCAGACCGCGGCGTTCTCGGACTTCCACGGCTCGGGCGGCAACCCGGCGGCCAACGCCGCCCTCTGCGACGGTGCGTTCGTCTCGAACCGCTTCCGCATGGTGGAGATCCGCCGCCAGGCCTAGTCGGCCCGGGGCAGACGGCAGTTTGACGACAGGGCCTAGTCGGCCCGGGGCCCTCCCCAGTGGAAGAGGGTCATGGCCACGCTCGTGGCCAGGTTGTAGCTGGACACCTGCGGCCGCATCGGCAGGGACACCAGGTGATCGGCCCGGGCGCGCAGCTCGGGTGAGATCCCGTGCCGCTCCGAGCCGAAGGCCAGCAGGGCGTCGTCCGGGAGGGTGAGGGCGCGGATGTCCTCGCCCTCCGGGTCGAGCGCGTAGAGCGGCCCGGAGGGCAGGGTGTCGATCTCCACCCGGTCCACGGTGGTGGCGTAGTGCAGCCCTGCCCCGGCCCGGACCACGTTCGGGTGCCAGGGGTCGAGGTCGCCGCGGGTCACCACGCCCGTGGCACCGAAGCCCGCGGCCAGCCGGACGACGGCACCGACGTTGCCGAGGTTGCGCGGGTTGTCGAGCACGACGACGGGCGCCGTCCGCGGCTGCCGGTCGAGCCGGGCCCGCCCCGCGGCCCGGTCGGGCCGTACCGCCAGCGCCGCGACCCCGGTGGGGTGGACGCGGGGCAGGAGCGTGCGCAGGTCGGCCCTGCGCACCAGCCGCCCGACCTCGTCCGCGACGTCGGGAGCCAGCTCGCCGGCCAGGGCCCGCACGGCGTCCGGATCACCGGCGACCACGTCCCGCACGTCCGCCCCGAAGCGCAGGGCGTGCTTCAGGGCGTGGAACCCGTCGAGGACCACGAGGTCCCCCCGCTCGGCCGCGCCCTGCCACTCCCGCCCGCTCAGCTCACTCATACCGCCGAGCCTACGGTCCCCCGGCCTGCGCCTTCCCCGCCCGGCCGACCCGGTTCCCCCACCTCCGGGGCGGGCCGCGCACCGGCAGCCGCGGGGACCGCGGCCGGGGCCGGCACAGCCGCCCGCACCCGGCCGGCGGCCTTGGCGCCGAGCCAGACCAGGAACCCGGTCGGCAGGAACACCGCGTCGGCGGCGATCATCGCCATGGAGAAGAACGGCAGCCCCAACAGCACCGCGATCCCCGCGTGCTCCATCATCATCAGCGCCAGCAGCACGTTCTTGACCCGCCGGTTGAACACCGTGAACGGAAACGCGACCTGCACCACCACCGTCCCGTAGGACAGCAGCATCACCAGCGTCCCGCTCCCCGCCAGCACCGCCGACAGCCCCGGCCACGGCGTGAAGTAGTCCAGTCCGAGCGGGTAGTACAGCGCGGTCCCGTCCTGCCACCGCGTTCCCTGGATCTTGTACCAGCCGGCCGTCGCGTAGATCAGGCAGACCTCCGACATGATCACCAGCATGCCCGCGTTGTGCACCAGGTTCGCCAGGACGTCGAGGACCGCCCGCCCCTCCCCCTCCGGCTCGTACCGGTCCACCATCCACCACACCGCCGACACGACCCACAGCGCCGCGAACGCCGCCAGCCAGCCATAGCCGAACGACGCGGTCACCGCCCCGTACGCGAACACCGCGCCCAGCACGACCCACAGCACCGGTCCGGCCGCGCCCTCCGAGGCCGACCCCCGCAGCCGTGCACGGCGCGCGTCCAGCGACCACACCTGCGCGCACCGGGTCAGCACCAGGTACATCGCCATCAGGTGGATGACGTTGTCCCCGCCGTCGCCCATGAACACGCTGCGGTTCTGGAGGGACAGCACCCCGATCATGAAAACGACGGACGTCGCGCGCGTCCGCCAGCCCAGCATCAGCAGCAGACCGGAGAGCACCGACACCGCGTACACGGTCTCGAACCAGAGCCGCGAGTCGGACCACATCAGCACCGTGAAGGCGTGGTTCGAGGCGATCAGCCGCTCCGCCAGCGCGAAGCTCCAGGGTCCGTGCGGCCCGTACAGCTCGCCGCGGTTCGGGAACTCCCGCAGCAGGAAGAGCAGCCAGGTCGCCGAGAAGCCGATGCGCACGACGGCGCTCTGGTGGGGGCCCAGCGCCCGCCCGCTGACCTGCGCGACCGCCCGGCCGGCGGCGGCGCGCGCCCGCCTCAGACCGTCCACCACGGCAGCTCCCGGTAGTAGGTCCTGGTGTCGGTCTTCTCGTCGCTCCACGGCGGCGCCGGCACCGCCCGCGTCGCCGAGCGCAGCTGGATCCGCACGATCTCGCCCCGCACGCCCCCCTCCTGCGCGAGCCGCCTCAGCGCGATCCGGCGAAGGTACTGCTCCGACAGTTCGCCGCGCTCGCCGATCGGCCTGTTGTCCTCGTCGTGCGAGCCGGTGAAGAAGTCCCAGGCCCGCCGGAGCTCGTTCTGGCGGGTGTGGCTCGGCAGCAGGCCGTGCCGGATCTGCGCGGCGTCCTGCGCGGAGAGATCGTGCCAGTCGCCGGGGACCGGCTCGCCGCCGAGGGCCGAGCGGGTCTCCGCCCGCGCCTCCACCGCGATGTTCTGCTGGAGCGGGTTGGGGGCGAAGAGCTTCCAGTTCTGTTCGAACTCGGGATAGATCCAGTCGTCGACCGTCTGCGCGTGCTGCTTGCTCACCGTGTTGGACGGGGCGACGTGCAGGAAGACCAGGGCCAGGTGTCCGCAGGCGGCGAGGCCCACGGCGGCCAGTGCGAGGGCCGTGACGACGCGGTACGGGGCGGACAGACCGGCTATTCCGGGAGCCCGCTGCGGCGCCGGGCGGGCCGCGGGACCGGTCGGCGGACCGACGGGACCGGCCGGCGGAACGACCGGCGGAACGACCGGCGGAACAGCGTCTTCCGCGGGCTCGCGCTCGTTCGAATCCATCCCGCCCCGATCGTCCGGCGTCCACAGGGTCGACCTCAGAGGTTGACACCCTACGGGCCGCCGACCCACCATTGAAGAGTACGAACCGAACGATCGGTCGGTCGGGCGGTCAACAATCTCTGGCAGGGGGCCGGGATGGTGGCAGTGACCCCGGAAACGGGGCAGGACTCAGGCCTCGGGGCTGACCTCGGGGCACAGCTCGCGGCAGCCTTCGACGCCGCCGTGGCGGCCGACGAGCGCGTCGAGCCGCGTGACTGGATGCCCGAGGCGTACCGCGCCTCGCTCGTCCGCCAGATGGCCCAGCACGCCCACTCCGAGATCATCGGCATGCAGCCCGAGGCCAACTGGATCACCCGCGCGCCCTCGCTGCGCCGCAAGGCGATCCTGATGGCCAAGGTGCAGGACGAGGCCGGGCACGGCCTCTACCTGTACAGCGCGGCGGAGACCCTCGGCACCAGCCGCGACGAGCTGCTCGACAAGCTGCACTCCGGCAAGCAGAAGTACTCCTCGATCTTCAACTACCCCACGCTGACCTGGGCCGACGTCGGTGCGATCGGCTGGCTCGTGGACGGCGCGGCGATCACCAACCAGGTGCCGATCTGCCGCTGCTCGTACGGGCCGTACGCCCGCGCGATGGTCCGGATCTGCAAGGAGGAGTCCTTCCACCAGCGCCAGGGCTTCGAGCTCCTCATGGCCCTGTCCAAGGGCACCGAGGCGCAGCACGCGATGGCGCAGGACGCGGTGAACCGCTGGTGGTGGCCCTCGCTGATGATGTTCGGCCCGCCCGACGACGAGTCGGCGCACTCGGCGCAGTCCATGGCGTGGCGGATCAAGCGGCACTCCAACGACGAGCTGCGCCAGCGCTTCGTGGACATCGCCGTTCCGCAGGCGGAGGCCCTGGGCCTGACCCTGCCGGACCCGGACCTGAAGTGGAACGAGGAGCGCGGGCACCACGACTTCGGCGCGATCGACTGGGCCGAGTTCTGGGACGTGCTCAAGGGCAACGGCCCGTGCAACGAACAGCGGATCGGCCAGCGGCGCCGGGCGCACGAGGAAGGCGCCTGGGTCCGCGAGGCGGCCGCGGCGTACGCGGAAAAGCACAGTGCACAGAGCACGGCGAGGAACGAGGAGGCACGGGTATGACGCAGAACTGGCCCCTGTGGGAGGTGTTCGTGCGTTCGCGCCGCGGCCTCTCGCACACGCACGCGGGCAGCCTGCACGCACCCGACGCGGAGATGGCTCTGCGCAATGCCCGCGACCTCTACACCCGGCGCAACGAGGGCATCTCGATCTGGGTGGTCCCCTCCACCGAGATCACCGCGTCCTCCCCGGACGAGCGGGACCCGTTCTTCGCCCCCTCGGCGGACAAGCCGTACCGGCACCCGACCTTCTACGAGATCCCCGAGGGGGTGCACCACCTGTGAACGGCACCGATGTCACGGCTTCCGATGTCACGGCTTCCGGCGTCACGGCTTCCGATGTCACGGCGTCGGCGGCCCTCGCGCTGGGGGACGACGCCCTGATCCTGTCCCACCGCCTCGGCGAGTGGGCGGGCCACGCTCCCGTCCTGGAGGAGGAGGTCGCCCTCGCGAACATCGCGCTCGACCTGCTCGGCCAGGCCCGCCTCCTGCTGTCCATGGCCGGCGACGAGGACGAGCTGGCGTTCCTGCGCGAGGAGCGGTCCTTCCGCAACCTCCAGCTGGTCGAGCAGCCGAACGGGGACTTCGCCCACACCATCGCCCGGCAGCTCTACTTCTCCTTCCACCAGCACGAGCTCTACGCGCAGCTGGCCGCCGGTGACGGCCCGTTCGCCCCGCTGGCGGCCAAGGCCGTCAAGGAGACCGCGTACCACCGCGACCACGCCGAGCAGTGGACCCTGCGGCTCGGCGACGGAACGCAGGAGAGCCGCGCCCGCATGCGGACCGCCCTGGACGCCCTGTGGAAGTACACCGGCGAGATGTTCCAGCCGGTGGACGGGATCGACGGCGTCGACTGGGCCGCCCTGGAGGAGCGCTGGCTGGCCGCCGTGGGCGGCGTCCTGGAGCGGGCCGGGCTCGCACTCCCCGAGGGCCCGCGCACCGGAGCGTGGGCCGCCGGGGCCGGCCGCCAAGGCCTGCACACCGAGCCCTTCGGCAGGATGCTCGCCGAGATGCAGCACCTGCACCGCAGCCATCCGGGGGCGTCATGGTGACGGACGCGCCCCGCGCGACGGCCCCGGTCGGCGACCCTGCGGCCACCGAGGCCATGACCCGCCTGGAGGCGGAGCTGGCCGCGATCGCCGGCTCCGTGCCGGACCCCGAGCTGCCCGTGCTGACCCTCGCCGAGCTCGGCGTGATGCGCGGCGTGCGGATGTACGAGGACGGCCACGTCGAGGTCACCCTGACCCCGACCTACACCGGCTGCCCCGCCATCGAGGCGATGTCCGCCGACATCGAGCGGGCCCTGACCGGCCACGGCATCCCGGACGTGCGGGTGCGCACCGTCCTGGCCCCCGCCTGGTCGACCGACGACATCAGCGCCGAGGGGCGGCGCAAGCTGGCCGAGTTCGGCATCGCCCCGCCGCGCCCGCACGCGGCCGGCGGGCCCGTCCCGGTCGCCCTCTCGGTCCGCTGCCCGAACTGCGGATCGACCGAGACCGAACTGCTCAGCCGGTTCTCCTCCACCGCATGCAAGGCGCTGCGCCGCTGCACCGCCTGCCGTGAACCGTTCGACCACTTCAAGGAGCTGTAGATGGCCGCGTCCACGCCGTCGCCCACGTCGGGCTCCGGGCGCCCCGCGCGCCACGGCGCCTTCCACCCGCTGACGGTGGCGGCCGTCGACCGGCTCACCGACGACTCCGTGGCGCTGACCCTGCGCGTCCCCGAGGAGCTGCGCGGCGAGTACCTGCACGCCCCCGGCCAGCACCTCACGCTGCGCCGGCGCACCCCCGAGGGCGTGGAGGTCCGCCGTACCTACTCGATCTGCTCGCCCGCCCCGGATCCCGCGGGCCCGGGCCCGGCGGCGCTGCGGGTCGGTGTGCGGCTGGTGGAGGGCGGCGAGTTCTCCACGTTCGCCCACAAGGAGATCGCCGCCGGGGACGTGCTGGACGTGATGGTCCCGGCCGGGCGGTTCGTCCTGGAGCCGGCCGCCGCCCCGGCCGCCGGGCACTACGCGGCGATCGTCGGCGGCAGCGGCATCACTCCGGTGCTGTCGATCGCCGCGACGCTGCTGGCGGCGCGTCCCGACGCCCGGTTCTGCCTGGTCCGCAGCGACCGGACGGCCGCCTCGACGATGTTCCTGGACGAGGTCGCCGACCTCAAGGACCGCTTCCCGGACCGGTTCCAGCTGGTGACCGTGCTGTCCCGCGAGGAGCAGGAGGCCGGGCTGCCCTCCGGCCGGCTCGACGAGGAGCGGCTGAAGGCCCTGCTCCCCGCGCTGCTGCCGGTCGCGGAGGTGACGGGCTGGTTCCTGTGCGGCCCGTACGGGCTGGTCATGGGCGCGGAGCGGGCGCTCGGCACCCTCGGCGTGGTCCGGACCCGGATCCACGAGGAGATCTTCCACGTCGAGGACACGGCTCCGCCGGCCCCGGCCGCGGCGCCGTCCCACGTACGGGTCACGGCCCGCCTCGACGGCCGCTCCGGGACCTGGCCCGTCCAGGACGGCGAATCCCTGCTCGACGCCGTGCTGCGCAACCGCGCGGACGCCCCGTACGCCTGCAAGGGCGGGGTCTGCGGCACCTGCCGGGCGTTCCTGGTCACGGGCGAGGTCCGGATGGACCGGAACTTCGCGCTGGAGGCGGAGGAGACGGAGGCCGGGTTCGTGCTGGCCTGCCAGTCGCACGCGGTGACCGAGGAAGTGGAGATCGACTTCGACCGGTGAGGCAGCGTCCCCGGACCGCGGCGTCCCCGCGCACGGCGCTCCCGGGGTCGGGCATTCCCGGGGCACGGCGCGCCCGGAGCACGGCGTTCCCCGGGCGCGGCGTTCCCGGGGCCGTGCCGCTTCGGGCTGTGCTTCTTCGGCAACGTGCTCTATCTTGACGCCCCGTCAGGTCCGGACCGGACCTGGCGGCATCCGGTGCGCGCGGGAGGACAGGCAGTGGACTTCACCTTCACCGAGGAGCAGCAGGCCGCCGTCGAGGCGGCGCAGGCCGTCTTCGCGGACGTCGCCCCGGACGGCGTCCCCAGCCCCGCCCTGACCCCGGGGGCCGTCGCCGAGGACTTCGACCGGCCGCTGTGGGCCAAGCTCGCCGCCTCCGACCTGCTGAGCCTGGTCCTCGCCGAGGAGCACGGCGGCGCGGGCCTCGACGCGATCGCCCTGTGCCTGGTGCTGCGCGAGGCGGCGAAGGTGCTGGCCCGGGTGCCGCTGCTGGAGCACTGCGCCACCGCCATGGCCGTCCAGGCCCACGGCAGCCCCGAACTGGCGGCCGCCCTGCTGCCCGGCGCCGGGCGCGGCACGCTCGTCCTGACCGCCGCCGCCCACGGACGCACCGGCCACGATCCCGCCGAACTCGCCGTCACCGCACGGCGCGAGGGCCCGCTGTGGATCCTCGACGGGGTACAGACGGCCGTCCCGTGGGCCCACGGCGCCGACTGGATCGCCGTACCGGCCCACGCAGGCGAGGGGGAGGCCGTCCTCGCACTCGTCCCGCGCACCGCCGAGGGCCTCACCCTGGCCGGCCAGGTCTCCACCAGCGGGGAGCGGCTCGCCGAACTCGCCCTGGACGGCGTACGGGTGCCCGCGACGCACCTCATCGACACGCCGGACGCCTGGGAGCGGCTCCACCGGCTCCTCGCCACCGGGACCTGCGCCCTGGCGCTCGGGCTCGGCGAGCAGGTTCTCACCATGACCAGCCAGTACACCGGCAAGCGCGAGCAGTTCGGGTTCCCCGTGGCCACGTTCCAGGCCGTCGCCGTCCAGGCCGCCGACCGCTACATCGACCTGCGCGCCATGGAGGCCACCCTCTGGCAGGCCGCCTGGCGGCTCGACGCGGCGACCGGCGGGGCCGGCGGCCCGCTGCCGGTCGCCGGGGACGTCGCCGTCGCCAAGATCTGGGCCTCGGAGGGGGTGCGCCGGGTCGTACAGACGGCCCAGCACCTGCACGGCGGCTTCGGCGCCGACACCGACTACCCGCTGCACCGCTACCACGCGTGGGCCAAGCAGCTGGAACTCCAGCTGGGCCCGGCCGCGGCCCACGAGGAGGCGCTGGGCGACCTGCTGGCCGCCCACGCGCTCGCCTGAAGCTCCGGGACCGGCGCCCGGCACGACCCGGAGGACGGGACGGGCCCTAGAGCACGAAGGCCGGGTTCCCGCTGTCGGTCACCATCGGGCGTCCGGCGCCGTCCCAGGCCTGCATGCCGCCGTCGATGTTCACGGCGTCGATGCCCTGGCGCACCAGGTACTGGGTGACCTGCGCGGAGCGCCCGCCGACCCGGCACATCACGTGCACGCGGCGGCCGTCCTCGACGGCCTCCGTCAGCTCACCGAAGCGGGCCACGAAGTCGCTCATCGGGATGTGCAGGGCACCCTCCACGTGTCCGGCAGCCCATTCGTCGTCCTCACGGACGTCGAGGACAAAGCCTTCGGAGGGCACCGCGGCGGCCTCCACCGAGGGAAGCGGTCCGAAGTTCATACGTCGCCTTCTCTCATCGCAGATCTGTTTCCCAACCTATCCGACGGCACCCGCGGCGCGGCCGCACCGGATCACTGAGCGGCGAGATCCGCCAGCTCCGCCTCGCGCTTCGCGACATCCGCGAGCAGCTGCTCCGCGATCTCCTCCAGCAGCCGGTCCGGGTCTTCGGGCGCCATCCGCAGCATCGATCCGATCGCGCTGTCCTCCAGCTCCCGGGCCAGCACCGACAGCAGTTCCTTGCGCCGTGCCAGCCACTCCAGCCGGGCGTAGAGCTCCTCGCTCTCGTTCAGCTGCCGCACGGCCTCCGGTACGGGACCCGCCGCCCACTCGTCGGCCAGCTCGCGCAGCAGCTGCTCGTCGCCCCGCCCGTAGGCCGCGTTGACCCGCGCGATGAACGCGTCCCGGCGCTCCCGCTCCGCATCGTCCCGGGCGAGGTCCGGGTGCGCCCGGCGGACCAGCTCGCGGTAGAGGCGGCGGACCTCCTCCGTCGGCCGGACCCGCTGCGGGGGCTGCACCGGGCGGTCGGTGAGCATCGCGGACGCGTCGTCGGAGATGCCGTCCGCGTCCATCCAGTCGTGGAACAGCTCGTCCACCCCGGGCATCGGCATCACCAGCGAACGGGCGTCCCGGGCCCGGCGCAGGTCCTCGGCATCGCCGCTGCGCGCCGCCTTCGCCTCGGCGATCAGCGCGTCCAGCTCGTCGAGCCGCGAGTACATCGGGCCGAGCTTCTGGTGGTGCAGCCGGGAGAAGTTCTCGACTTCCACCCGGAAGGTCTCCACCGCGATCTCGAACTCGATCAGCGCCTGCTCGGCTGCCCGTACGGCCCGCTCCAGGCGCGCCTCGGGACGCTCGTCGCCCGTCTCTTCAGTCTGCTGCTCGCTCACCCGGCCACCCTAAGGCCGGTCGGCCCGGATCGGCGTTTCACTTAGGGCACCTCCCGGCGGTGGCCGGGGGAGGGACACCGGCCTGGGACCGTGACCGCTCAGACCCCGGCCTCCGCCGCGATCCGCCCGGACTTCACCGCCGCCACCAGGTGCGCGTGGTCGGCCTCGCTCCGGTCGGCGTACGCGACGGCGAACGTGGCCATCGCCTCGTCCAGCTCGTCGTTCTTGCCGCAGTACCCGGCCAGCAGCCGCGGATCGGCGCTGTGTGCGTGCGCCCGGGCCAGCAGGGCACCCGTCATGCGCCCGTAGTCGTCGATCTGGTCGGCGGCCAGCGCCGCGGGGTCCACGCTGCCCTTGCGGTTGCGGAACTGCCGCACCTGGTACGGCCGCCCCTCCACGGTGGTCCAGCCCAGCAGGATGTCCGAGACCACCTGCATCCGCTTCTGGCCCACCACCACCCGGCGGCCCTCGTGCTCCTCGGCGGCCGTCTCGAAGCCCAGCGCGGCCAGGTGCGGCAGCAGCACGGACGGCCGCGCCTCCTTCACCTGGAGCACCAGCGGCTCGCCCCGGTGGTCCAGCAGCAGCACCACGTACGAGCGGGTGCCGACGCTCCCGGTGCCCACCACCCGGAAGGCCACGTCGTGGATGGCGTACCGGGCCAGCAGCGGCAGCCGGTCCCCCTGGAGGGTCTTCAGGTACGGACCCAGCGAGGCCGCCACGGCCGCCGCCTCCGCGTCGCCGACCCGGCGCAGCACCGGCAGGGCGTCCACGAAGCGGCGCCCCCCGTCGGGGCCGGCCTCGGTGGACTTGGCCGCGAACCGCGCCGACGTGTTGTTGCGGGCCTTCTCCGAGACCCGCTCCAGGGTGCCCATCAGGTCGTGGGCGTCGGCGTGCGAGACGAGCTCCTCGTCCGCGATGGCGTTCCAGGCGTCCAGCGCCGGCAGCTTGGCCAGCAGCCGCAGGGTCCGCCGGTACGCGCCGACCGCATCGAGCGCGGCCGCCCGGCAGGTGTCCTCGTCGGCGCCGGCCACCCGCCCGGCCAGGACCAGCGAGGTCGCCAGCCGCTTCACGTCCCACTCCCACGGCCCGAACACGGTCTCGTCGAAGTCGTTCAGGTCGATCACGAGCCGGCCGCGGGCATCGCCGTACAGGCCGAAGTTCGCCGCGTGGGCGTCGCCGCAGATCTGTGCGCCGACTCCGGTCACCGGGCCGGCGGACAGGTCGTGCGCCATCAGCCCGGCCGATCCGCGCAGGAACGCGAACGGGTTCGCGGCCATCCGGCCGACCCGTATCGGCGCGAGCTCGGCAACCCGCCCGACGTTGGACTCCTCCACGGCCCGCACCGCGTCCGGCCGCCCGGCCGGGGCCTCGAAGTGCGCGTGCGCCGAGCGCGGCACCCGCAGGCGCAGGGCCTTGCCCGCCTCCTTGGGGGAGCCCGTCGCGACCCGCGGCGCGTATCCCTCGACGACCGGGATGCGCCCGCCGCCCGCCGGGGCCACCGCGCCCGTCGTCCCGCCCGGTCCCGCTGCCGGCTCCGCCACCCGCTGCTCCGGTACCGCCACCATGCGCGCCGCCCCCGCCCGTGCCCGTCGGACCGTCCGGTCCGACAACATCAATTCGGGCTGACCGTATCTACAGCCCGGCGTCCCTGGCCAGCAGGGCGGCCTGAACCCGGTTCTCGCAGCTCAGCTTCGAGAGGATCCGGCTCACGTACGTCTTCACCGTCGCCTCGCTCATGTGCAGCCGCCGGCCCGCGTCCGCGTTGGACAGCCCCTCGCCGAGCAGCGCCAGCACCCCGCGCTCCCGCTCGCTCAGCTCCGCCACCCGCCGCCGGGCCTCCTCGCCGCGCGCCGCGCCCCGCCCCGAGGCCAGCTGGTCGACCACGTGCCGGGTCGCCCCCGGCGACAGGTAGGCGTCCCCGGCGGCCGCCGCGCGCACCGCGCCGATCAGCTCGCCCGGCGCCGAGTCCTTCAGCAGGAACCCCGCTCCGCCCGATCCGAGGGCCCGCAGCACGTTCTCCTTCTCGCCGAACGTGGTCAGGATCAGCGCCCGGACCTCCGGCACCGCCCGCCCCAGCTCACCGAGCGCGGTCAGACCGTCCATCACCGGCATCTGGATGTCCAGCAGCATCACGTCCGGCGCGTGCGCGCGGGCGAGGTCCACGGCCTCGCGGCCGTTCGCCGCCTCCGCGACGACCTCGATGTCCGCGGCCGAGGTCAGGATCATCCTGATCCCGGCCCGGATCAGCGGCTCGTCGTCAGCGATCACCACTCGGATCACCTTGGCTGTCACCCGTGCTCCTACTGCTCGGCCTCGTACGACTGCTTTTCGACGAGCTTGCCGTCCTTGAAGCAGAACCGGAAAACGGTACTGGTGGCCAGCTGCGAGTCCTCCGACGACAACAGCGCCAGACACCGCGTGCCGTCGGGCCGCTCCGGGCCCTTGCGGTCCAGGCCCGCGGTCATGAAGCTCTCGCCGTCGGGCAGCCGGTTGCGGACCGCTTCCTCCGACTCGCCCACCCGCACCTTGTCGTAGTCCTCCCGGCTGATCATCGCGTTGCCCGCCGAGCCCACCAGCAGGACCATCCCGGCGCCGATCACGATCACCAGCAGCACCACCGCCGCCACGGCTATGCCGCAGCCCATCGCCACGCCCCCGGCCCGGCCCCGGGCCCGTACCGCCAGCTCCCTGTCCAGCGCGGCCCAGTCCATCGCGGGCGCCGCGGCGGAGCCCGCCTGCGCCTGCGCCCGCTGCCCGAAGTCGTCGGCCATGTCCTGCGCCCCCGCCGGCTCCGCCCCGTACGGGAGCACGCCGGCCACCCGGAACCCTCCGCCCTCGGTTGCGCCCGCGTGCACCATCCCGCCGACCAGCCGGGCCCGCTCCCGCAGCCCGGTGAGCCCCTGCCCGCCCGACACGACGTCGCCGACGCCCGGCCCGGACGCCGGGCCGTTGGCGATCTCCACCACCAGCGAGTCCTCCTCGTAGCGCAGCTCCACCGCGATCGGCGCTCCCGAGGCGTGCTTGTACGCGTTGGTCAGCGCCTCCTGCACGATCCGGTACGCCGCGTGGTCGCACGCCGCGACCAGCGGCCTCGGCCGCCCCGACACGGTCATCCGTACGTCGGTCCCCGCGCTCCGCGCCGCCTCCACGATCCCGGCGATCCCGGCCACCCCGCGCGCCGCCGGCCCGGCCTCCTCCACGGGCACCGGCGCCTCGACGCCGTCCCGCAGGATTCCGACGACCTCGCGCAGCTCGTGCATCGCGGCGACCGAAGCCTGCCGCAGGACGCCCACCGCGTCGCGCTGGCGGTCGGTGAGCTGCGGATCGACCTCCAGGGCTCCGGTGTGCACGGCGATCAGCGCCAGCTGGTGCCCCAGGCTGTCGTGCATGTCCTGGGCGATCCTCTGGCGTTCCCGCAGCCGGGCCTGCCCGGCGACCATCGCGCTCTCCCGCATCAGCTGGCCGTTGCGCTCCTGGAGGGCCTGGAGCAGGGTCCTGCGCTGTGACCAGTAGCGGCTGGCCAGGCCCGGCATCACCGTCGTCGCGAGGAACATCAGCGTGGAGAACACGATCACCAGCACGGGGCGCTGGTCGGACCACGCCTGCAGCACGCCGAAGCCCACCGAGGCGAGGAAGGCCAGGACGAACGCGGTCAGCGCCCGGCCCACCCCGACGATCCGGCGCCCCGCGGACCAGCCCAGCAGGATCATGGTCAGGAACGATCCGGGCAGGAACGGGGAGACCGCCGCGGCCGTGATCAGGGTCGTCGCCGGCAGCCGCCGCCGCAGCAACGTGAGCAGCACCACAGCCACGACGCTGCCGGCCGTCCGCTGCACGCTGCCGTTGTCGAGCTCCTCGACCCCCAGCCCGAGCAGCGCGAGCACCGCGGCGAGCACCAGGTCCCCCGCGAGCGCCCGCCGGGTCCAGGGCTCGGGGCCCTTCAGCCAGTCCCAGCCCGCCCGCATCCTCGCCGTCGCATCCACGCGACCGACCCTAGACACCGCCGCCGCCGGCGGACCGCCCCCTTTCGTCGCGCCCCCGCCGACGAAAGTCGTCCCCGCGCCTCAGGACCGGCCGTTCGGAACCAGAACGGGCGGGCGGCAACGGCGGGTTCCCCGGTGGCCGGATCCGTCGGTCCCTCAACTGGTCCCGCACTCCGCACCGTTGCGGCTTCGGACGGACACCCCGACGTCCGCCGGGACCGGGAAACACGAAACGGCCGCCACCGCTTTCGCAGTGACGACCGTCTCGTCGATGTGGGCGAGGGGGGATTTGAACCCCCACGTCCCGAAGGACACTGGCACCTGAAGCCAGCGCGTCTGCCGTTCCGCCACTCGCCCGAGCAGCGCCCCAGTGGATCTTCCCTTTCGGGCCGTTCCCCTGGCGACGTCGAAACATTAGCACGTCGGACGGGGTGGATTCACATCGCTTTCCCCGCACCCCCGGTCCCGGCTCACAACGCCCCTCCCGCAGTGCACTCCCGGTGCGGGACACTGTCCCCTGAGCGCCCCTACGATCCCTTGTGAGTACCAACACTCATGCGCATGGGACCCAGGGGGAACCAGCCGAATCCGCCACGCGTGGATACGATCAGTAAGCAGTACAGGGCGACAACGACGGAGGAGGTGCCCCATGGGAGTCCTGAAGCGGTTCGAGCAGCGACTCGAAGGTCTGGTGAACGGCACCTTCGCCAAGGTGTTCAAGTCCGAGGTCCAGCCCGTCGAGATCGCCGGCGCCCTCCAGCGCGAGTGCGACAACAACGCGACGATCTGGAACCGCGAGCGGACCGTCGTCCCCAACGACTTCATCGTCGAGCTCAGCGCCGGTGACTACGAGCGCCTGAGCCCCTACTCCGGCCAGCTCGGCGACGAGCTCGCGGGCCTCGTCCGCGACTACGCCAAGCAGCAGCGCTACAGCTTCATGGGCCCGATCAAGGTCCACCTGGAGAAGGCCGACGACCTCGACACCGGGCTCTACCGGGTCCGCAGCCGCACGCTCGCCTCCAGCACCTCCCAGGCGCAGCCGCAGGCTCCCCAGAACCAGCAGGGCGGCTACGGCTACCCCCCGGTCGCCGCACCGCCGATGCCCGCCGGACCGCCCCCGGGCGGGGCCGCGCGCAGGCCGGCCGGCGGCGGACCGGCTCCCGTACCCACCGGAGGCGCCACCCGGCGCCACTGGATCGAGATCAACGGCACCCGCCACCAGATCTCGCGCCCCACGCTCGTACTCGGCCGAAGCACCGAAGCCGACGTGCGGATCGACGACCCCGGCGTCTCGCGCCGGCACTGTGAGATCCGGACCGGAACGCCCTCGACGATCCAGGATCTCGGGTCCACCAACGGCATCGTGGTGGACGGGCAGCACACCACCCGCGCTACGCTCCGCGACGGCTCGCGGATCGTCGTGGGCAGCACCACCATCATTTACCGGCAAGCCGAAGGGTGAAGCGGGGGCAATGTCAGAGCTGACCCTGACGGTCATGCGGTTGGGTTTCCTGGCCGTTCTGTGGCTGTTCGTCATCGTGGCCGTCCAGGTCATCCGCAGCGACCTCTTCGGTACGCGCGTCACGCAGCGCGGCTCGCGCCGCGGCAGCGCCGCCGCCGGGGCGCCGGCGCAGGCCGGCCGCCAGGCCGCCGCGCCACCGCAGCAGCGCCAGCGCCGCGGAGCGCCGACCAAACTCGTCGTCTCCGAGGGCACCCTCACGGGCACCACGGTCGCCCTCGCCGGGCAGACGATCACGCTGGGCCGCGCGCATGACTCCACCATCGTGCTGGACGACGACTACGCCTCCAGCCGCCATGCCAGGATCTACCCCGACCGTGACGGCCAGTGGATCGTCGAGGATCTCGGGTCCACCAACGGCACGTATCTCGACCGGACCCGGCTGACCACCCCGACGCCCATTCCGCCGGGCGCCCCGATCCGCATCGGCAAGACCGTCATCGAGCTGCGGAAGTAGTACGAGAATGAGCGAGCGGAGCGAGCGAGCCGCGGCAGTCCGGCCCATCCGGGACACGGATCCGAGCGCGCTCCCGACCGGAGGGTGGGCAGTGTGGCTCGAGACCGGTTGTACCCGGAGGAATCGACTGGGCAGGTGCGCATGAGTCTGTCCCTGCGGTTCGCCGCCGGATCCCACAAGGGCATGATCCGCGAGGGCAACGAGGACTCCGGCTACGCCGGTCCCCGTCTCCTCGCCGTGGCCGACGGCATGGGCGGCCAGGCCGCCGGCGAGGTCGCCAGCTCCGAGGTGATCTCCTCCCTCGTGCAGCTCGACGACGACGTCCCGGGCTCCGACATCCTCACGTCGCTGGCCACGGCGGTACAGCGGGCGAACGACCAGCTGCGCGTCATGGTCGAGGAGGACGCCCAGCTCGAGGGCATGGGCACCACCCTGACCGCGCTCCTGTGGACAGGCCAGCGCCTGGGACTCGTCCACGTCGGCGACTCCCGCGCCTACCTGCTGCGCGACGGCGTCCTCACGCAGATCACCCAGGACCACACCTGGGTGCAGCGCCTCGTCGACGAGGGCCGCATCACCGAGGAGGAAGCCACCACCCACCCGCAGCGCTCGCTCCTCATGCGGGCGCTCGGCAGCGGTGACACCGTCGAGCCCGACCTCTCGATCCGCGAGGTCCGCACCGGCGACCGCTACCTCATCTGCTCCGACGGGCTGTCCGGCGTCGTCTCCCACCAGACCCTGGAGGAGACCCTCGCCGACTACCACGGCCCCCACGAGACCGTGCAGGCCCTGATCCAGCTCGCCCTGCGCGGCGGCGGACCGGACAACATCACCTGCATCGTCGCGGACGTCCTCGACACCGACAGCGGCGACACCCTGGCCGCCCAGCTGAACGACACCCCGGTCGTCGTCGGCGCGGTCGCCGAGAACCAGCACCAGCTCTTCGACGGCGGCAACGCCATGCAGACCCCGGCGGGCCGCGCCTCCGGCCTGGGCCGCCAGGTCCCCCCTCCGGCGGGCGCGTTCGGGCCCCCCGGCAGCGGTGACGCCCCCGGCTACGGCTACCCCGACCAGGGCCAGGGCGGCGGCGCGTACGGCACCTTCGGCGAACCCGACCCGTACGACGACGACTCCCGTTACGAGGACACGTACGACAAGCCCCGCCGGCGCCGCGGCAAAGGGCGCAAGTGGACCACCCGCACCCTGATCCTGCTGATCGTCGCCGGTGTCGTCGGCGGCGGCCTGTACGCCGCGCACCGCTGGACCCAGACGCAGTTCTACATCGGCGTCAAGGGCGAGCACGTCGCGCTGTTCCGCGGTATCAGCCAGAACCTCGGGCCCCTGGAGCTCTCCAAGGTGGAGACCGACCGGCCCGACATCGAACTGAAGTACCTGCCGCCCTTCAAGCGCAAGCTGGTCGAGGCCACCATCACCGAAACCAGCCTCGACGGCGCCCGTCAGAAGATCGACGAACTCGGCGTCCAGGTCACCGCCTGCAAGAAGGACGGGGAACGCCGCGCCGCGGAAGCGCAGAACCCACCAGCACCCGGCCCCAGCCTGACTCCCTCGGAGCAGTCGCTGGTCGGCCTCTGCGGCAAGCAGTAGTAGACACCCGCGGGCACAGGGGGCCTGCCACACCATGAGCGTTGTCACCAACACGACCACCATCGGCGCCATCGAGCTGCCGAGCCGGCGGAACACCGAGCTCCTGCTGCTCGTCTTCGCCGTGGTCATCCCGATCTTCGCCTACGCCAACGTGGGCCTGTCGATCCACGGCAAGCTGCCGCCCGGCATGGTCGCGTACGGAGGCGGCCTCGCCGTGCTCGCCGGCATCGCCCACGTCGTGGTGCGCCGCTACGCGAAGTACGCCGACCCGCTGCTGCTGCCGATCGCCACGCTGCTCAACGGACTGGGCTGCGTGCTGATCTGGCGCCTCGACCAGTCCGAGCGGCTGCAGAACCTGGCCAAGCGGAGCTTCGGCCAGTTCTCCGAGTCGGCCCCCCGCCAGATGATGTACACCGCGGTGGCCATCGCCCTGTTCGCCGGTGTGCTGCTGCTGCTCAAGGACCACCGGACCCTCCAGCGGTTCACGTACATCTCCATGGCCGCGTCGCTGGTGCTGCTGATCCTGCCCGTCGTCCCGGGCCTCGGCGCGGACGTCTTCGGCGCGAAGATCTGGATCAGCGTCGCCGGTTTCTCCATCCAGCCCGGTGAGTTCGCGAAGATCGTCATCGCGATCTTCTTCGCCGGCTACCTGATGGTGAAGCGCGACGCCCTCGCGCTGGCCAGCCGCCGCTTCATGGGCCTCTACCTGCCGCGCGGCCGCGACCTCGGCCCGATCCTGATGATCTGGGCGATGAGCCTGCTCGTCCTCGTCTTCGAGAACGACCTCGGCACCTCCCTGCTCTTCTTCGGCATGTTCGTGATCATGCTGTACGTGGCCACCGAGCGCACCAGCTGGATCGTGATCGGCCTGGTCATGAGCGTGGCCGGTGCCGCCGTCGTCGGCGCGACCGCCAGCCACGTCAAGGCCCGCGTCACCGCCTGGCTCGACCCCTTCGCCTGCTACTCCAAGTCGGGCGCCTGTGAGCAGGTCGGCCAGTCGATCATGAGCTTCGGCTCCGGCGGGGTCCTCGGCACCGGCTGGGGACAGGGCAACTCCGACCTGATCGGGTTCGCCGCCAACTCCGACTTCATCTTCGCCACGGTCGGCGAGGAGCTCGGCCTGGCGGGCGTCATGGCCTTCCTGCTGCTCTACGGCCTGATCATCGAGCGCGGTGTGCGCACCGCCCTCGCCGCCCGCGACCCCTTCGGCAAGCTCTTCGCCATCGGCCTCTCCGGCGCCTTCGCGCTCCAGATCTTCGTGGTCGCCGGCGGAGTCATGGGCCTCATCCCCCTGACCGGTATGACCATGCCGTTCCTCGCGTCCGGCGGCTCGTCCGTCCTCGCCAACTGGGCCCTCATCGGGATCCTCATCCGGATCAGCGACACCGCGCGCCGTCCCGCGCCGGCCCCGGCACCGTCCCCCGACTCCGAGATGACCCAGGTGGTCCGTCCGTCATGAACAAGCCCCTGCGTCGCATCTCGATCTTCTGCGGGCTGCTCGTCCTCGCCCTGCTGATCCGCACCAACTGGCTCCAGTACGTCCAGGCCGACGAGCTCAGCACCCGCAAGGAGAACCGCCGGGTCCAGATCGCCCAGTACGCCACCCAGCGCGGCAACATCATCGTCGCGGGCGGCCAGGCCATCACCGGCTCCGACACCACGGACGGCAGCGACTACAAGTACAAGCGGACCTACATCGACGGTCCGCTGTGGGCGCCGGTGACGGGCTACGCCTCCCAGGCCTTCGGCTCCACCCAGCTCGAATCCCTCGAAGACAAGATCCTCACCGGCAACGACGACCGGCTGTTCTTCGACCGCACCATCGGCATGTTCACCGGCGAGAAGAAGGCCGGCGGCAACGTCGTCACGACGCTGATGCCCGACGTCCAGAAGGCCGCCTTCGACAGTCTCGGCGGCAAGACCGGCGCCGTGGCCGCGATCGACCCGCGCACCGGCGCCATCCTGGCCCTGGTCAGCACCCCCTCGTACGACCCGACCAGCTTCGCCGGCAACTCCAAGACGGACGAGAAGGCCTGGGTCGAGCTGAAGGACAGCCCGGAGAAGAAGCTCGTCAACCGCGCCCTGCGCGAGACGTACCCGCCCGGTTCGACGTTCAAGGTCGTCACCGCCGCCGCCGCGCTGGAGCACGGCGTCGTCACCGACATCAACGCGCCGACGGACACCCCCGAGCCGTTCCTGCTGCCGACGACGCAGACCCCGATGGTCAACCACGCCAAGGGCTGCGAGAAGGCGAGCCTGAACTTCGCGCTCCAGGTCTCCTGCAACTCCGTCTTCGCCAACGTCGCCGACAAGGTGACCAAGGAGAAGATGCTGGAGACGGCGCAGAAGTTCGGCTTCAACAACGACAAGATCGACACCCCGGTCCGGGCGTTCGCCAGCGTCTACGACAAGAACATGAACCGGCCGAGCAACTCGCTCTCCGCGATCGGCCAGTACAACACCGCCGCCACCCCGCTCCAGATGGCGATGGTCGCCGCGGCGGTCGCCAACGACGGCAAGCTGATGAAGCCGTACATGGTCGACCAGCTCACCGCCCCCAACCTCGACACCATCGAGAAGCACGAACCGCAGGAGATGAGCCGCCCGCTCTCGCCGGCCAACGCGCAGAAGCTCCAGCAGATGATGGAGAACGTCGTCCAGAACGACAACGGCACCGGCGGCAAGGCGAGGATCAAGGGCGTCACGGTCGGCGGCAAGACAGGTACCGCCCAGCACGGCGAGAAGAACGCCAAGCGCCCCTACGCCTGGTTCATCTCCTACGCCAAGACCGACAAGGGCTCCCCGGTCGCCGTCGCCGTCGTCATCGAGGACAGCGACGCCGACCGCGAGGACATCACCGGTGGCGGTCTCGCGGGCCCCGTCGCGAAGGCCGTCATGGAAGCCGTCCTGAAGAACCAGAGCTGACGGGACAACACGCAGGGGCCCACAGGGGCGCAGGAGCCGAACTGGCGTGATCCACATCACTGTTCTCGCCCGGATCCGAGCGTACGGTACCGGTCCGGTATCAGCCTGTGGTCACGAACCGATCACCGACGATCGGCCGGTAGCCTTTGCGCGAACAGCACACCGCCGGACCACACACGGGTGCGGTCGGGACTGACGGAGAGGGCTGCAACGTTATGGAAGAGCCGCGTCGCCTCGGCGGCCGGTACGAGCTGAGCCACGTGCTCGGCCGCGGTGGCATGGCCGAGGTCTACCTCGCCCACGACACCCGGCTCGGCCGTACCGTCGCCGTCAAGACCCTGCGCGCCGACCTCGCCCGCGACCCGTCCTTCCAGGCCCGGTTCCGGCGCGAGGCCCAGTCGGCCGCGTCGCTCAACCACCCGGCGATCGTCGCGGTCTACGACACCGGCGAGGACTACGTCGACAACATCTCCATCCCGTACATCGTGATGGAGTACGTCGACGGCTCCACCCTGCGCGAGCTCCTGCACTCCGGCCGCAAGCTGCTGCCCGAGCGCACCCTGGAAATGACCATCGGTATCCTCCAGGCCCTCGAATACTCGCACCGCGCCGGCATCGTGCACCGTGACATCAAGCCCGCCAACGTCATGCTCACCCGCACGGGCCAGGTCAAGGTCATGGACTTCGGCATCGCCCGCGCCATGGGCGACTCCGGCATGACCATGACGCAGACCGCGGCCGTCATCGGCACCGCCCAGTACCTCTCCCCGGAGCAGGCCAAGGGCGAGCAGGTCGATGCGCGTTCCGACCTCTACTCCGCGGGCTGCCTGCTGTACGAGCTGCTCAGCGTCCGGCCGCCGTTCATCGGCGACTCCCCGGTCGCGGTCGCGTACCAGCACGTACGGGAGGAACCGCAGCCTCCGTCGAACTTCGACCCCGAGATCACGCCCGAGATGGACGCCATCGTCCTGAAGGCACTGGTCAAGGACCCCGACTACCGCTACCAGTCCGCCGACGAGATGCGCGCCGACATCGAGGCCTGCCTCGACGGCCAGCCCGTCGCCGCCGCGGTCGCCATGGGCGCCCCCGGCTACGGCTACCCCGACCAGGCGGGCGGCTACGGCCCGCAGGGCTACGACCAGCCCACCACCGCCCTGCGCGCCACCGACGCCGGGCAGACGTCGATGATGCCGCCGATGCCCCCCGGCGACGGCGGGTACGGCTACGGGGACCAGGGCCAGGGCGGCTACGACCAGGGCGGCCACGGCCGCCGGCCGCAGAAGAAGAGCCGGGCCTCGACGATCCTGCTGGTGACCGCGGGCGTCCTCGTCCTGGTCGGGGCCATCCTCATCGGCCGCTCCCTGTTCAGCGGCGGCGCCGACAACCGGCCCAACGTGCCCAAGCTCATCGGCCAGACCTTCGAGCAGGCCCAGAAGACCGGCGACAACGTCGGCCTCAAGGTCGCGAAGGAAGCCGACGAGCCCTGCGACAACCAGCCCAAGGGCAGCATCTGCTCGCAGAACCCGGCACCGGACACCAAGGTCGACAAGGGCTCGACGGTCACGGTCAAGGTCTCCTCGGGCGCCCCGAACCTGCCGGTGCCCAACGTCCTCAACCTCAAGTTCGAGGACGCGGAGAAGCTGCTCAAGGACAAGGGCTTCGCCGTTGAGAGGAAGCCCCAGGAGTCCGACCGGGCCGTCGGCACCGTCCTGGACCAGGACCCGAAGAGCGGCACCGCCCAGAAGGGCTCGACCGTGACGCTGACGGTCGCCAAGGAGCAGGCGAAGTCCGATATGCCGGACCTCCTCGGCAAAACCCGGGAAGCGGCCGTCAAGGCGCTCACCGACGCCAAGCTCAAGCTCGGCAGCACCACGGAGGTCGACTCCCCCGGCGCCCCGCCGAAGACTGTCGTCCAGCAGCAGTACCAGCCGGGCGAGCAGCTCGCCGTGGGCACGACGGTCAACATCCAGATCGCCAAGGCCGGAGCGCAGACCCAGGTCCCGCAGCTGATCACCAAGACCGTCGCCCAGGCCAGGGCCGACCTCGCGAGCCGGGGCCTGAACCTCCAGGTCATCGCGGGGCCGACCGACGACAGGGCGATCGTCATGGTCACCGACCCGCCGGCGGGCACCCCCGTGGAAGCGGGCCGGGTCATCAACGTCACGACGGTCGCCGGCCAGCAGGACGGCGGCAACAACGGCGGAGGGATCTTCGACGGCCTGACAGGCGGCCGCCGCTAGCCGGCGGCCTCCGGGTCCCCGGAGGCACGCACAAGCCCCTGTGGGCGGCTCTGAGGCCGCCCACAGGGGCTTTCTGCGGCTCAGCGCAGCTCGACCGGCGGCGTGCGCTTCGCGTCCACCTTCTCCGTGCGCACCAGCTCGCCCCACACGACGTACCGGAACTTCGAGGTGTACACCGGCGTGCAGGTCGTGAGCGTGATGAAGCGGCCCGGCGCGGTCCGTCCGGACTCCTTCGGGACCGCGGAGATCACGTCCACGTTGTACTTCGACGTCTGGCGCAGCTCCGCGAACACCTTGTAGACGTACCAGGTGTCGCGGGTCTCGAAGACGACCGCGTCGCCGTTCTTCACCTTGTCGATGTCGTGGAACTTCGCGCCGTGCCCGTCCCGGTGCGCCGCCAGGGAGAAGTTCCCCGAGGCCTCCCACGGCAGGGCCGCCTTCACCGGGTCCGTGTAGTACCCGGCGACACCGTCGTTGAGGACGTCCGGCGCCGTGCCCCTCTTGACGAGGACCTCGCCGTTCCTCATCGCCGGCACGTGCAGGAACCCGATTCCGTCCTGGGTGTCCAGCGCCCCCGGCGCCTCGGGCGCACTCGTGCCCGGGGCGGCGGTCTGCCACTGCCGGCGGACCTCGTCGCCGCGCGCCGACGCCTGCCGGTCCGCGAGCACGTTCGTCCACCACAGCGAATACGCGACGAACAGGCCCATGACCAGGCCCACGGTGATCAGGAACTCGCCCAGCAGGCTCAGGAACCCGGCGAGCACACTGCGGCTCTGGGGCGACGGCGCGGCACGTGACACTGCTTGTTCGTCCTTACGGGCTGGTCAGCGCGGGCGGAGCACCCTGGCTGCGGGGGCGTTCGTCGGTCATCCTGCCCCATACGATCATCCGGTAGGTGCTCGTGAACTCCGGGGTGCAGGTCGTCAGCGTGATGTACCGGCCGGGGGCGGTGAAGCCCGAGCCCTCCGGCACCGGCTTGATCACCGACACGTTCGTGGGCGGCGTCTGCGCCAGCGACGAGGTGATCTCGTACGTGTAGTACGCGTCCTGCGTCTCGACCACGACGGGATCCCCGGGCGCCAGCCGGTTGATGTAGCGGAACGGTTCGCCATGGGTGTTGCGGTGGCCCGCCAGCGCGAAGTTGCCCTGCTTGTCGGCCGGCATCGCCGTCTTCAGGGCGCCGTCCCCGTAGTGCCCGACCATCCCCTTGTCGAGCACCTTCGGCTTGCTGATCCCCTCCGCCACCGGGACCTTCACGTCCAGCTTCGGGATGTGGAGGATCGCGAAGCCCTGCCCCGGCTCGAACGCCGAGACGGGCGGGGCGGCGGCGCCGCCGCCGCGCTCCCAGCCCTGCCGCAGCGATCCCGCGGCCCCGTTCGCCGTCCGCTCCGCCAGTACGTTCGTGTACCAGAGCTGGTAGGCGACGAACAGCAGCATCACCACGCCCAGCGTGATGAACAGCTCCCCGGCGAGCCGGCTCGCGACGACCACCGGACCTCCCGACGCGGGCCGCCGCCGGCGACGGCGGCGGCCGCCCCGCCTCCGCGGGCGCTTCGCGGCCTCCTGCGCTGCCCTGCGGCGCGCGGCCCGGCCCTCCGTGGGCGCGGACGGCGCGACCGCGGTCACGCGACGGCCTTGCCCACCACCGGGGCCAGCCCCACCGAGCGCCCGACGGCCCCCGCGTCCCCGCAGCGCACCAGCCAGTTCGCGAGCATCCGGTGGCCGTGTTCGGTCAGCACCGACTCGGGGTGGAACTGCACACCCTCGACGTCGTGCTCCCGGTGCCGCAGCCCCATGATGATCCCGTCCTCGGTGCGCGCGGTGACCTCCAGCACGTCCGGCAGGTTCTGCGGCTCGGCCGCGAGCGAGTGGTAGCGGGTCGCGGTGAACGGCGACGGCAGGCCCGCGAAGACCCCGAGGCCCTCGTGCACGACCGGCGAGGTCTTCCCGTGCAGCAGCTCGGGCGCCCGGTCGACGACGCCGCCGTACGCCACGGCCATGGACTGCATGCCCAGGCACACGCCGAAGACCGGGACCCCGGTGTCGGCGCAGTGGCGGACCATGTCGATGCAGACGCCGGCCTGCTCCGGGGTACCGGGTCCCGGTGACAGCAGTACGCCGTCGAACCCGTCCTGCGCGTGGGCGAGTTCGACCTCGTCGTTGCGCAGCACCTCGCACTCGGCGCCGAGCTGGTACAGGTACTGGACCAGGTTGAAGACAAAGCTGTCGTAGTTGTCGACAACCAGAATGCGCGCGCTCACGGAGTGGCTCCCGATCCCTCGTCCACCGTCACGTCGTTGAACGGGAGGAGCGGCTCGGCCCACGGGAAGACGTACTGGAACAGCACGAAGACCACTGCGAGGACCAGTACGAGAGAGATCAGCGCGCGCACCCACGCGTTGCCCGGCAGATGCCGCCAGATCCAGCCGTACATGCCGTCTGCTTCCTTTGTCCGTCCACGATCGACCCACGCACCGCGGGGGCGGTACGCGAACAGACTAAAGCCACCGGCCGTGACGGGTGGGTCAGCTCGGCAAACCCTCCGGCCGGCCCTGCGCGACCGTCCGGGTCCCGGTCAGCTCCGCCCACACGACCAGCCGGTGGCTGTGGCCCCACTCCGGATCGCAGGTCGTCAGCGTCAGGTACCGGCCGGGTGCGGTGAACGGCGACCCGTGCGGCACGGGGTCGACCACCCCCACGTCGGTGGGAACGGTCCGCAGCGGCCCGCCCCGGACCGTGTACGTGTACCAGGTGGTCGCGTCCTTGAGGATCACGGCGTCGCCGGGGCGCAGCTCGGGGAAGTCCTTGAAGGGGTCGCCGTACGTCCGCCGGTGGCCGGCCACCGAGAAGTTCCCGGTGGCGCCGGGGCGGGCCGTGCCGGGGTAGTGGCCGAGGCCCCTCTTGAGCAGCTCCGTGCCGGTGCCCTCCAGGACCGGCTTGTTCCAGTCCGGGCCGAAGCGCGGGACGTACATCTCGGCGAAGGCCCGGCCCGGCGGGTACGCGGCCTCCCCCCGCTCCGTCGGTGCGGGGCCCGGCTGCGGCGCGGCGGCCGGCCCGCCCGGGGGTGCGGTGGAGGGCGCGGCGGCCGGTGCCGCGGCCCAGCGGTCGCGCATGCGGGCCATCTCCCCGCCCATGGCCCGGTCGGCCTCGACCCCGGTCCACAGCAGCACGTACGCGACGAACAGGACGATCAGCGTGCCCGCCGTCAGGCAGACCTCGCTGAACGTCCGCACCACCAGGCGCAGTACGACGTCACGGCGTACTGGTCGCGGAGGTGGCATCCAGCGGCTTCGCATAGTGGAGGTCCACTGTGCCGGAGTAGCCGGGGAGTGTCAGCTCCCTGTGCTCGTCCACTTTCCAGCCGAGCCCGTACGCCGTCACGTACAGCTGGTAGTTCTGCAGGGCCGGGGAGGCGGCGAGCGCCTTGCGCAGCGCGGCGGGGTCGCCGACCGCCGACACCTTGTACGGGGGCGAGTAGACGCGCCCCTGGAGGATCAGCGTGTTGCCGACGCAGCGCACGGCGCTGGTGGAGATCAGCCGCTGGTCCATGACCTGGATGCCCTGGGCGCCGCCCCGCCACAGGGCGTTCACCACGGCCTGGAGGTCCTGCTGGTGGATCACCAGGTCGTTGGGCTGCGGCTCGGGCACGTTGGGGATGCGGGCGGTGGCGTTCGGCGGGGCGTCGTTCAGCGTGACGGTGAGACCCTTGCCGGACAGCGGCTCGGTGCCGGAGGCGACCCGCAGGGCGGCCAGCTTGGCGTCCTCGGCCTTGGTGCTGCCGTCGTCGCGCTCGGCGAGGGCGTCCACCCGGCCGCGGACGGCGGCGGTGCTCTGTTCGAGCAGCGCGTTGTTCTGGCTGCGCTCGTGGATCAGGTCGGACAGCTTGAGGAGCGAGGCGTCCGTCCGGATGTTCGTACCCTTGGAGGTGTTGAAACTGGTGACGAAGATGAGGCCGGCCAGGGCGAAAACGGCGGCCGTCAGGAGCCGGACCGCTCTGGCCCGGCGACGGGGACCCGCGGAGGAGTCGTCGGAATTGCTCAACGTACCCTTCTCCTTCAACGCCACAGGTCCACTACGCTAACGGACGCCCGGGGCAGGCAAGGTCCCCAGCGCATCGACAGGAGAGCCCCTCGTGCCGAAGTCACGTATCCGCAAGAAGGACGACTACACGCCGCCGCCGGCGAAGCAGGCGCAGCAGATCAGGCTGGGGAGCCGCGGCTGGGTCGCCCCGGTCATGCTGGCGTTCTTCCTGATCGGTCTCGCGTGGATCGTCGTCTTCTACGTGACCGAGACCCAGCTGCCGATCGAGGCGCTGGGCAACTGGAACATCGTGGTCGGATTCGGCTTCATCGCGGCGGGCTTCGGCGTGTCCACGCAGTGGAAGTAGCCGGGCCCGGAGCCGGGCCCGGATCGAGCGCCTGAGAGCACAGCCGAACCGGGTCCGACAAGCTCTCCCCATGAGTTATCCACAGCGTCATCCACACCTGAGGAAAAGACAGAAGATCTGTGGATAACTCTGTGGAGTGTTGACGCCGGTGTGATCAGGTGAGTTCGGCCGTCCGGACCATGACCACCGCCGCTGCCAGCAGGAACACCGCCGCGCAGGTCCCCCACTGGACCAGCGCGCGCTTCCTGCCGGCGGCCGGTCCCACCATGCCCAGACCGACCAGCAGACCGGTCACCAGGCCGCCGATGTGGGCCTGCCAGGACACGGACAGGCTGCCGCCGAAGGGCACGAAGGTCAGCACCAGCATGAGCACGACCATGGTGATCACCGGCCGCATCTCGTAGCGCAGGCGGCGCACCAGGACGACGGTGGCGCCGAGCAGGCCGAAGATCGCGCCGGAGGCGCCGAGGGTCGGTGTGTTCGGCGCGGTCAGCAGATAGACGAGGGCGCTTCCGCCCAGACCCGCCAGCAGGAACACGGCGAGGTAGCGGACCCGGCCCAGAGCCGCCTCCAGCGGGCCGCCGATCACCCACAGGGCCAGCATGTTTCCCCCGATGTGCCACCACTCCACGTGCAGGAACACCGAGCTCAGGAGCCGGTAGAACTGGCCGGTGGAGACCCCCTCGACGGGGCCGCCGAAGTATTCGACGTACCGCCCGAGCAGCTCCAGCTGCACGACGACCGCCGGTGCGAGCAGTCCCACCAGGAACACCGCCGCGTTGACCCCGATGAGGATCTTGGTGACGAGGTGGGGATCGGCGGCGACCGCGCCGCCCGCGACGGTGCGCGGTACGTTCGCCGCCGGGCGGTGTCCCGTACCGGAGCCGTCACGGACGCAGTCGGGGCACTGGAAGCCGACGGAGGCGCTGATCATGCACTCGGGGCAGATGGGGCGCTCGCAGCGCGTGCAGCGGATGCCCGTGTCGCGGTCCGGGTGGCGGTAGCAGCCCGGCAGACGGTCGGTGTCCATCGGTCCCCTCGATCAGCGGCGGGGCACGGCCTGCGCCCCGCCGGTCCGGTGTGCCCCGTCGGTTCGTACGCATGCAGGACGGACGGGCGGGGAGGAAAGGTTCCCGGGGTCAGCGCCTCTCGATGACGACGGACCGGATGATCACGTCGTCGAGGGGGCGCTCGGTGCGCGGGTTCGTGGGCATGCCGGCGATGTCGTCCACGACCTTCTGGCTGGCCTTGCCGGTGACCTCGCCGAAGATGGTGTGCTTGCGGGTCAGCCACGCGGTGGGGGCCACGGTGATGAAGAACTGCGATCCGTTGGTGCCCGGGCCGGCGTTGGCCATGGCGAGCAGGTACGGCTTGGTGAAGGCCAGGTCGGGGTGGAACTCGTCGGCGAACTGGTAGCCCGGGCCGCCGGTGCCGTTGCCGAGCGGGTCGCCGCCCTGGATCATGAAGCCGCTGATGACGCGGTGGAAGACGGTGCCGTCGTACAGCGGATCGGTGGTCTTCTGGCCGTCCGTGGGACGGGTCCACTCGCGGGCGCCGGTGGCCAGCTCCACGAAATTGCGGACCGTCTTCGGCGCGAAGTTCTCCAGCAGCTCGATCTCGATGTCGCCGTGATTGGTCTTCAGGGTGGCGTAGAGCTTCTCGGCCACGGATCTGCCTTCCATAGTCATCACTGTCGGTTCCAGATCCTCCCACGGAGGGCCGCACGGGACGGAAATCCTCCACCCGTATGCCCTGTCGCGCATGCCGCTCGACGGTATGGCAGGCATGATCCGACAAAGGGTGGAAAGGTGAACTGTGTCCGCCACCGAGGAGGAGGATCCTGTGACCCGCAAGGACAGCGTGCACCTGGCCGCCGAGAGCGCCAGGGACACGGTGAAGCACGCAGCGGAAGCGGTGGCGCCGTACGCAGCAACCGCCAGGGAAGCCGCTGTGCACTATGCGACCGAGGCGAACGAGCGGCTGGCGCCGAAGGTGTCGTACGCGACCGCGGAGGCGGCACGACATGCCCGCACGGCGTACGACTGCCACGTGCACCCGCGGATGAGGGCGGCGCGCGCGCACGTGCCCCCGAACGTGGACCGGGCGGCGACGATGGCGGTGGAGCACACCCGCCGGGCGGCGCGGCAGGCGGCCGACTACACGCAGCCGAGGCTGGAGAGCGCGCTGGCGGTGGCCCAGCCGGTGGCCGAGGAGGCCGCGTCCCGGTCGACGGCGGCCCTGGCGGCGCTGCGCGGCCAGGTGACGGCCAAGGAAGTGCAGCGTCTGGTGAGGCGCCACGAGCGGCAGGCGCGCTGCGGGCGGGCGTTCAAGGTCGTCGCCGTGATCGGCGTACTGGCCGTCGGCGCGTACGCGGCATGGCGGTGGTGGGACCAGCAGTCCAACCCGGACTGGCTCGTCGAGCCGCCGGCCGCCACGGAGCTGTCGCGGGAAGGCCAGCCCGCCAGCTTCGACGACGAGCTGGCGGCGAAGGAGCGCGAGTCCTCCTCCGGTCCGTCGGACGAGGAGCAGCCCTGACCTGCCGGGCACGACGCGGGCGGAGGGCCCGGATCCACTGGATCCGGGCCCTCCGCCCGTCCGGCCACCCGGCACCCTAGTGCGGGAGCGTGAGCACCTGGCCGGGGTGGATGAGGTCGGGATTGGAGCCGATGACCCCCCTGTTCATGGCGTAGAGCTCACGCCAGCGCGCCTCGTTGCCCAGCTCCCGGCGGGCGATGGCGGAGAGCGAGTCCCCCGACCGCACGGTGTACGTGCGCTTCGGGGCGGCCGGCGCCGACGGGGGCGCCGGAGCCGCGGGAACCGCCTTGTGTGCGGCGGACATGGGGGTGGGCGTGTGCTGCGGATGGGCGGCCGCGCCGGGCCTCGACGGGGCCGGGGGCGCGGCGGCCGCCCTCGGGGGGGTCGTGGGCTTCGGCGGAGCCGCGGCGGCCATCCGCTCGGCGGCGGCCCGGGTGGCCGCGACGGCGTCGGTGTACTTGGCCGCATAGTCGGCGGACGCGGTAGCCGCCGCCTTCTGCTCGGCCTCGTGCTTCTTCTTGTCGGACTTGAGGAAGTCGAAGAGTCCCATGGTCTGTACGCCTCCGGCGTGGTCTCGCCCCCCGGCTCGGTGCCTTCCCCCACTGTCGGACAGCCCGGGCCGCCCGGCCCCCGTGACGGGGCCAACCGGGGGACGTCCTGCTGTTACTGTCCTCGGATGCCCGAGCTCGTGTTCCCCTCCCCCCGCCTGCACGCCTCCTGGCTCGCCGCACGCGCGGAATGGGGCCCCGACGCCCACATGGACGGGGCCGGCCTCGGCTCGGACGACGACGTGGACAGCCCCGCCGGGTTCGCCGCCTGGACGGAGCGGCTGCGCGGGTACGGCGACCGCACGCGGCCGGTCGAGCAGGGCCGCGTCCACGCAACGTACTGGTGGATCGCCGAGGGCGACACCTATCTGGGCGCCATCGACCTGCGCCACTACCTCAACGGGTTCCTCCTCGACGCCGGCGGCCACATCGGCTACGGCGTCCGCCCCTCGGCCCGCCGGCGCGGCCTGGCCGGCTGGGCCCTCGGACAGGTCCTGCACGAGGCCCGGCTGCTGGGGATGGACCGGGTCCTCCTGACGTGCGACCCGGGCAACACGGCCTCGGTGCGCACGATCGAGCGCGGCGGCGGCGTCCTCGAAGACGTCCGCGACACCCTCGTAGGACCCAAGCGCCGCTACTGGATCGACCTCTAGCCCCGCCCCGGCAGCAACGAGAAGAGGCCCCCCGACCTGCGTTTTCGCTGGTCAGAGGGCCTCTTGTGCTGTGGAGCTTAGGAGATTCGAACTCCTGACATCTGCCTTGCAAAGGCAGCGCTCTACCAACTGAGCTAAAGCCCCGAAAAGACGGACGCGACCGACTCCCGTGAAGGTGAGGCCGTTCCGCAGAACAGAGTACCGGGTGTTCCCCCGCATCTCGCAAAATGATGGGGACTCCCGCCGTGCGACCACTCTCCGTAAGATGCTCGCGAGGTTCGCACCAGCGAAGGGGAGTAGTAAGAGTGGACGCTGTTCAGCAAGAGGCCACGGCCAGAGCCAGAGAGCTTCAGCGCAGTTGGTACGGGGAGCCGCTCGGCGCTCTCTTCCGCCGGCTCATAGATGACCTCGGCTTGAACCAGGCCCGCCTCGCTGCGGTCCTCGGGCTGTCGGCGCCCATGCTCTCCCAGCTGATGAGCGGCCAGCGGGCCAAGATCGGGAACCCGGCCGTGGTGCAGCGCGTGCAGGCCCTCCAGGACCTCGCGGGCCAGGTGGCGGACGGCAGCGTCAGCGCGGCCGAGGCCACTGACCGGATGGACGAGATCAAGAAGACCCAGGGAGGCTCCGTCCTCAGCAACAGCGGCCAGAGCACGCCCAGTTCGGGCGCGCCCACCGTCAAGCGCGTCGTCCGCGAGATCCAGTCGCTGCTGCGCTCGGTCTCGGCGGCCGGCGACATCATCGACGCGGCCGACTCCCTCGCCCCCAGCCATCCCGAACTCGCGGAGTTCCTCCGGGTCTACGGCGCGGGCCGGACCGCCGAAGCGGTCGCCCACTACGAGTCCCACCAGAACTGACACCACGGACGCACGCACACGGCGGGGGACGGGGGACGGGCGCAGCGATGGGTGAGGTCTTCGCCGGCCGGTACGAGCTGATCGATCCGATCGGGCGCGGGGGCGCGGGTGCCGTGTGGCGGGCCTGGGACCACCGGCGCCGCCGGTACGTCGCCGCCAAGGTCCTGCGGCAGAGCGACGCCCACACCCTGCTCCGGTTCGTCCGCGAGCAGGCCCTGCGCATCGACCACCCGCACGTGCTGGCCCCGGCCAGCTGGGCGGCGGACGACGACAAGGTCCTGTTCACGATGGACCTCGTCGCCGGCGGTTCGCTCGCCCACGTGATCGGGGACTACGGCCCGCTGCCGCCCGCTTTCGTGTGCACGCTGCTCGACCAGCTCCTGTCGGGGCTGGCCGCCGTCCACGCGGAGGGCGTCGTCCACCGCGACGTCAAACCGGCCAACATCCTGATGGAGGCCACCGGAAGCGGACGGCCGCACCTGCGGCTGTCCGACTTCGGCATCTCGATGCGCAAGGGCGAGCCGCGCCTGACCGAGACCGACTACGTCGTGGGCACTCCCGGCTACCTCGCCCCGGAACAACTGCTCGGCTCCGAACCCGACTTCCCCGCGGACCTCTTCGCCGTCGGGCTGGTCGCCCTCTGCCTCCTCAAGGGCGGCAAGCCCGATTCCCGGGCCCTGGTGGAGCACTTCCTCGCCCATGGCACCCCCGGCGCCCCCGAAGGCGTCCCGGTGCCCCTGTGGGACGTCATCGCCAACCTCCTCCAACCGGACCCCGGGAGCCGGTTCCGGACCGCCACAGGGGCCCGCAAGGCCCTTGCCGAGGCCGTGCAGCTGCTCGGGCCGCCCCCTGCGGACGAGGATCCGGTGGAGGTGTTCGACCAACTGGGGCCGCTCCCCGCCGGTTTCGGGCCCCAGGGGCCGCTGAGCACGGCCGCGGTGACCCCCGGGGCGTCCACCGCGGCGGGGGTCCCGCTCCGGCCGTCCGCCGCACCGGCCGAGCCGCCCGGCGTCGCGCCCGCCGTGTCCGCGGCCCCCGTCACGCCCACCCCCGTCACGCCCACCACCGTCGCGCCCGGCATCGCGCCCGGCGTGTCCGCGGCCCCCGCGCAGCCGGCCCCGGCGGGGTTCGGGCCGCCCCCGGCCGGGGAGTTCGGTCCCCCGGAGACCGGGAGCTTCCACCTCCGGCCGCCGGAGCGCCCCGGGACCCCCGGCACCGCCACCGCCGCCGCCCCCGCCGTCACACCGGCACCGGCGTCCGCGCGGCCCGTACGGACCGGCGGGATCGCCCCGCCTCCGGCGAAGGTCACGGCCGCGATCCTCACCGCCGCGCTGCTGTGCTTCGCGGTCGGCGTCTGGGCGCTGACCCGCATCTGATCCGCCCGCCGGATCTGATCCGTCCGCCGCCCGCCCGCCCGCAGCGGAGCTACGCCGTGGAGCTACGCCGTGCGCCCGCGGCGCGCCAGCAGCAGCCACCCGCCGAGTACGAGCAGCAGCACCGTCCCGGCGGAGAGGCCCGCGCCCGCCACGACCCGCATCACCGAGCGGCTGCCGGCGGCCTCCGCCGCCTCGGGGGCGGTGAGCCCGTCCCGGGCGGCGGCCCTGTCGTCGGCCCCGACCCCGAATCCGGCGGCGGCCAGGCTCTCCTCGTACCGGGGCGCCCCGGCCGGGCCGCCGGTGACCTCCATGCGCAGGGTCAGCGGGACCGGCGTCGCGTCCTCGGTGAACTCGGCCACCCTGCCGCCCAGGGTGACGGCGACGTAGTACCAGCCGGCCAGCCGGACCCCGCGCACCGCGTCGGTGTCCGCGAAGCGGTTCTCGTACGCCACCGGCGCCGTCTTCGGCAGGGTCAGGCCCGCCTGCTTGCCCCCGTACGCGACGTCCTTGTCCTCGACCAGGCCCCGGTACGGGCTGTACAGCGCGACGGTGAGCCCGTCGGAGGCGGACCCGTACGGCTTTGTCATCCTGGCGTCGGAGAGCTCCGCGCTCAGCCCCAGCTGCTGTCCCCAGTCGAGCGGCACCCGGTAGAAGCGGGTCTGTCCGGGCCGCAGGCCGTCCCGCCAGACCCCGGTGCCCAGCGCGCGGGCGTCGTTGAACCCGGTGCCGCCGGTGCGGTCCACGGGCTCGGTGCCGGGCAGGGTCGGCGAGGCGGAGGGCCAGACCCCGGGCGCGGTGGTCGGGGCGCTGCCGGCGGTGAGGGCGGGTTCGCGCAGGAGCAGGAGTTCCACCGGCCACGCGCTCTGGTCGGAGTCCTTGCCGGCGGTGCGGGTGACCTTCGCGAAGTACACGCCGGCTCCCTGGCAGTCGGCGTCCTCCTCAAGCCGCCGGACGGCGACCGCACCGAGCGGGACCGGGTCGCGGCCGAAGCCGGCCCGGCCGGGGTTGTTCGGGCAGCGCGCGCCTTCCCGGCTCATGATCTCGACTTCGAGGCCGTCGGAGTACCCGACCTTCGCACCGCGCGGGGGCTGGACCACGGCGGAGAAGTACACGCTGGAGGCGTCGTCGAGGTTCAGCCGGTAGACGCGCTCGCCCGGGCCCATCGTGTCCGCGTAGACCTGGCCGGGGGCCACGAGCGGGGCGTCCGCGCTGGTGGGCCTGCCCTCGATCCGCTGTGCGCCCTCGGCTGCGCGGTACCCCGGCGCGGGCTGCGGCGGCACCGTGGCGGCCTGCGCCGCCCCCGGCGGGCACAGGGCCAGCCCCAGGGCCGCCGCCCCCGCCAGAGCCGTCGTCCGCACCCGACCCATCACGCCACCCCGATTTTGCTAACGCAAGCCAAATCTTTGCATAACGTAACTTTTTGTCACAGAACAGCACAAAGCCCCGGCCGCAGCGGCAACCGGGGCTTCGTGAGATCGGCTTTCGGCCTCACACACCGGAACCAGAAGGCACGGAGTCGGTTGCCTCCGTCCACAGGTCCTGCTCGGCGCGGTCCGCCTGGATCTGGCGGTACACGAGGAGCCCGCCGATGGCGGCCAGTGCGACCAGGAGCAGCTTCTTCACCGCGCGACCTCGTCTTTCATTGACGTTGGGGACTTCTGACGGCCAACAATACACACGCACCGATACCGTTCGGTGACCTGGGAACCCCGCAACTGGCCCTACGAAGAAGACCCCCAGGCCGATGGCCTGGGGGTCTTCTTCACTGTGGGGCTAACAGGATTTGAACCTGTGGCCTCATCCTTATCAGGGATGCGCTCTAACCAACTGAGCTATAGCCCCATCCGCGCTGCGCGCTGACTCCTGAAGATTAGCGCACAGACACGGTCCCGCCAAAATCCGTTCCGCCGGGCAGTCCCCGCAGGTCAGTCAGCGGTCATTCGTCCTCGGCGAGCGTGAGCTCCACACCGCCGACGAAGCCCGCCGACAGGTTGTAGATGAACGCGCCCAGCGTCGCCAGTGCCGTCGCCAGCACCACGTCGATCACCGCGATGACCGACGTGAAGATCAGAACGCGCGGCAGCGACAGGAACGACTGGAGGTCGAAGCCGTTGCTCTCGTTCGACCCGGTCGCCTCGCTGATGGTGCCGCCGACGGTCGAGAAAACGCCCATGGCGTCCATGACCATCCACAGCACGGCCGCCGCCACGACGGTGCACACGCCCAGCGCGATCGACAGCAGGAAGCTGACCTTCATCACCGACCACGGATCGGCCTTGGCCACCCGCAGCCGCGCCTTGCGCGTCCTGGGCGTCGTACGGGCACCCGTACGCGGCTTGCGCTGCGCACCGGTGTCCCCGGCCGCCCGCGGCACACCCGGAGCGCCCGAGGGCGCCGTGTAGGCCTGCGGCGGGTGGTACGGCTGCTCCGGCTGGCGGCCGGCGGCCGGCGCCGCGGTCGCGGCTGCGGCGGCGGCCGCCGGGGCGGCCTTCTCCTTCTTGGGCTTGCGGGTGTCCGTCACGGTCCTCCCCCTGTCCCCGGCTTCGGCGCCCCCGCCCTGGGATTCCGCGGCGGGGCCACGGGCACCGTCCTCCCCAGTCTTGGCCGGTCCGGCGCCCGTGGCTCCACTCACGACTTACTCCTCGTGCTCCCCGGCCGAGGGCTGCGTGCCCTCGGCGGCCTCGACGGCCTGTCCTTCGGCCGCCTCGGTCTCCTCGACCTCGTCAGCTTCCTGACCGGCCTCGGCGTTCCGAGCGATGCCGACCACGGCATCGCGCTTGCCCAGGTTGATCAGCTGGACGCCCATGGTGTCACGGCCGGTCTCCCTGACTTCGTTGACTCGCGTACGAATCACACCACCGCTGAGCGTGATGGCGAGAATCTCGTCCGACTCGTCCACCACGAGCGCCCCGACGAGCGACCCGCGGTCCTCCACGATCTTGGCGGCCTTGATACCCAGACCGCCACGGCCCTGGACGCGGTACTCGTCGACCGGCGTCCGCTTGGCGTAACCGCCGTCGGTCGCGGTGAAGACGAACGTACCCGGCCTCACAACGCTCATCGACAGCAGTTCGTCACCCTCGCGGAAACTCATGCCCTTCACACCGGAGGTCGCGCGGCCCATCGGGCGCAGCGCGTCGTCGGTGGCCGTGAAGCGGATCGACTGCGCCTTCTTGCTGATGAGCAGCAGGTCGTCCTCCGCGGACACCAGCTCGGCGCCGATCAGCTCGTCGTCGCTGCCGTCCTCGGTCTCCCGGAGGTTGATCGCGATGACACCGCCCGCGCGCGGCGAGTCGTAGTCCTTGAGCGCGGTCTTCTTCACCAGGCCGCCCTTGGTGGCCAGGATCAGGTACGGGGCGGCCTCGTAGTCGCGGATCGCGAGGATCTGGGCGATCTTCTCGTCCGGCTGGAAGGCCAGCAGGTTCGCCACGTGCTGCCCGCGGGCGTCGCGGCCGGCGTCCGGCAGCTCGTACGCCTTCGAGCGGTAGACCCGGCCCTTGTTCGTGAAGAACAGCAGCCAGTGGTGCGTGGTGGACACGAAGAAGTGGTCGACCAGGTCGTCCTGCTTCAGCTTCGTGCCGCGCACGCCCTTGCCGCCGCGCTTCTGCGAGCGGTAGTCCTCGGTCTTGGTGCGCTTGACGTAACCGCCGTGCGTGATCGTGACGACGATGTCCTCTTCGGCGATCAGGTCCTCGATGGACATGTCCCCGTCGAAGGGCACCAGCTTGGAGCGCCGGTCGTCGCCGTACTTCTCGACGATCGCCGCCAGTTCCTCGCTGACGATCGAGCGCTGCTTCTCCGGCGACGCCAGGATCGCGTTGTACTCGTTGATCTTCGCCTGGAGCTCGTCGTGCTCGGCGACGATCTTCTGCCGCTCCAGGGCCGCCAGGCGCCGCAGCTGCATCTCCAGGATCGCGTTCGCCTGGATCTCGTCGATCTCCAGCAGGCCCATCAGGCCCTCGCGCGCGATCTCGACGGTGTTGCTGCGCCGGATCAGCGCGATGACCTCGTCGATGGCGTCCAGCGCCTTGAGCAGGCCGCGCAGGATGTGCGCCCGCTCCTCCGCCTTGCGCAGGCGGAACTTCGTCCGCCGGACGATGACCTCGATCTGGTGCTGCACCCAGTGACGGATGAACGCGTCGATCGACAGCGTGCGCGGCACGCCGTCCACCAGCGCCAGCATGTTCGCGCCGAAGTTCGTCTGCAGGTCGGTGTGCTTGTACAGGTTGTTCAGCACGACCTTGGCGACGGCGTCGCGCTTGAGCACGATCACCAGGCGCTGGCCCGTGCGCGACGAGGTCTCGTCGCGCACGTCGGCGATGCCGCCGATCCTGCCGTCCTTCACCAGGTCGGCAATCTTCTGCGCCAGGTTGTCCGGGTTGGTCTGGTACGGCAGTTCCGTGACCACCAGGCACTGGCGGTTCTGGATCTCCTCGACCTCGACCACCGCGCGCATCGTGATCGAGCCGCGCCCGGTCCGGTACGCCTCCTCGATGCCCTTGCGGCCCACGACCAGCGCGCCGGTCGGGAAGTCGGGGCCCTTGATGCGCTCCAGGAGCGCGTCCAGCAGCTCCTCGTGCGTGGCGTCGGGGTGCTCCAGCGCCCACTGCGCGCCCGCCGCGACCTCGCGGAGGTTGTGCGGCGGGATGTTGGTCGCCATGCCGACCGCGATACCGGCGCTGCCGTTGATCAGCAGGTTCGGGAAGCGCGCCGGCAGGACCGTCGGCTCCTGGTTGCGGCCGTCGTAGTTGTCCGTGAAGTCGACGGTCTCCTCGTCGATGTCCCGGAGCATCTCCATGGCCAGCGGCATCAGCTTGCACTCGGTGTAGCGCATCGCGGCGGCCGGGTCGTTGCCCGGGGAGCCGAAGTTGCCGTTCGAGTCCACCAGCGGCATGCGCATCGACCACGGCTGGGCCAGGCGGACCAGGGCGTCGTAGATGGAGCTGTCGCCGTGCGGGTGGTACGTGCCCATGACGTCGCCGACGACGCGGGCGCACTTGTAGAAGCCCTTCTCGGGCCGGTAACCGCCGTCGTACATCGCGTACAGCACGCGGCGGTGCACCGGCTTGAGACCGTCGCGCACGTCCGGCAGGGCGCGCGAGACGATGACGGACATCGCGTAGTCGAGGTAGGAGCGCTGCATCTCCGTTTCGAGCCCGACGGGCTCGATGCGCAGCACGGGCTGCTCCTCCGCGGCGTTCTCGGCGTTCTTTGCGGGCTGGGTGGTTTCGTCGGCCATTGCTGGTCAGAAGTCCTTTCAGGCGGTCAGCGGAGACCGACTCAGATGTCGAGGAACCGAACGTCCTTGGCGTTGCGCTGGATGAAGGAGCGCCGCGCCTCGACGTCCTCGCCCATCAGCACCGAGAACAGGTCGTCGGCCTGGGCCGCGTCGTCCAGGGTGACCTGGCCGAGCACGCGGTGGTCCACGTCCATGGTGGTGACGCGCAGTTCCTCGGCGTTCATCTCGCCCAGACCCTTGAAGCGCTGGATCGAGTCTTCCTTGATCCGCTTGCCGTTCTGCTTGCCGAGCTCCACCAGTGCGTCGCGCTCGCGGTCCGAGTACGCGTACTCGAAGTCGTCCCGGCCCCACTTGATCTTGTAGAGCGGCGGGCGCGACAGGTACACGTGGCCGGCCTCGACCAGCGGGCGCATGAAGCGGAACAGGAAGGTCAGCAGCAGGGTGTTGATGTGCTGGCCGTCGACGTCGGCGTCCGCCATCAGGATGATCTTGTGATAGCGGAGCTTCTCGATGTCGAAGTCCTCGTGCACACCCGTGCCGAAGGCGCTGATCAGCGCCTGGACCTCGGTGTTCTGGAGGATCTTGTCGATACGGGCCTTCTCGACGTTCAGGATCTTGCCGCGGATGGGCAGGATGGCCTGGTACATCGGGTTGCGGCCGGACTTCGCGGAGCCGCCGGCGGAGTCACCCTCGACGATGAAGATCTCGCACTTGGTGGGGTCGTTCGACTGGCAGTCGGACAGCTTGCCGGGCAGCGAGGCGCTCTCCAGCAGACCCTTGCGGCGCGTCAGATCGCGCGCCTTGCGGGCCGCGACGCGCGCCGTGGCCGCCTGGATCGCCTTGCGGACGATGTCCGCGGCCTCGACCGGGTTGCGGTCGAACCAGTCGTTGAGGTGCTCGTGGACGACCTTCTGCACGAAGGTCTTCGCCTCCGTGTTGCCCAGCTTGGTCTTCGTCTGGCCCTCGAACTGGGGCTCGCCCAGCTTCACCGAGATGATCGCCGTCAGACCCTCGCGGATGTCCTCGCCGGCGAGGTTGTCGTCCTTCTCGCGCAGCAGCTTCTTGTCGCGCGCGTAACGGTTCACCAGACCCGTCAGCGCGGCGCGGAAGCCCTCCTCGTGGGTGCCGCCCTCGTGCGTGTGGATCGTGTTCGCGAAGGAGTAGACGCCCTCGGTGTACTGCGAGTTCCACTGCATCGCGATCTCGACCGAGAGCATGCGCTCCTTGTCCTCGGCCTCGACGTCGATGACGGTCGGGTGGATCAGCTCGCCCTTGCGCGAGTTGAGGTACTTCACGAAGTCGACGATGCCGCCCTCGTAGTAGTACTTCACCGTGCGCGCCTGCGGCTCGGCCGCCTCGGCGTCGGGGTCGTCGGCGCCCACCGTCGCCTTCGCCGACTCGCGCTCGTCCGTCAGCGACAGGGTCAGGCCCTTGTTGAGGAAGGCCATCTCCTGGAAGCGCCGCGACAGCGTCTCGAAGGAGTACTCGGTCGTCTCGAAGATGTCGCCGTCGGCCCAGAAGGTGACCGAGGTGCCGGTCTCGGCCGTCTCCTCGTTCTTGGCCAGCGGGGCCGTGGGCACGCCGAGCTTGTAGTCCTGGGTCCAGCGGTGGCCGTCCGTCTTGACCTCGACCGCGACCTTGGTCGACAGGGCGTTCACCACGGACACGCCGACGCCGTGCAGACCGCCGGAGACGGCGTAGCCGCCGCCGCCGAACTTGCCGCCCGCGTGCAGGACCGTCAGCACGACCTCGAGGGCCGGCTTCCCCTCGGACGGAACGATGCCGACCGGGATACCGCGGCCGTTGTCCACCACGCGCACCCCGCCGTCGGCGAGGATCGTCACGTCGATGGTGTCCGCGTGCCCGGCCAGGGCCTCGTCGACCGAGTTGTCGACGACCTCGTAGACGAGGTGGTGCAGACCACGCTCACCCGTCGAGCCGATGTACATACCCGGCCGCTTGCGGACCGCGTCCAGGCCCTCGAGGACCTGGATCGCACTGGCGTCGTAATTCTTCTCGTTGGAGTCGCCGGAATCGGCCACGAAGCGCCCTTTCTGGCACAGCGCAGCCCGTACTCCGGACCAGCATGTGCGCCGGGGGAGCGGCCGCGTCGATCTGCGTGTGTCTGCGTTGTTCGGTGTCACCCCGCGAACGGGCGGGATTGTCTCCAGTCTACCGGTACCACTGACATGGATGGGGGTTTGCCGGTACCTGAGTCCGCATGTGCCGCCCTGAACCTCCTCTCTCCGACTCCCCATATCCGGGGAGGGGCTCAAAGAGGCTCACACGGGCATCCAGCGCTTCGGCCTGTCAACCTCTCGCTACCGTGAGGGACGCCGCATTCGGAGGAGGTCGCTCCAGCCCCGCCGGGCCCGCTCCGGGCAGGCGGCGTTCGAGGCGCGGGGTCCGGGCCGGAGCCCCGGGGCCCCGGCCCGGGCCGGCTTCCGCCACCGGGCCGCCGCGCGGGACGCCCCATCAGCCCCAGGTGTCCCCGGGACCGCTGCTGCCCGGCGCCCGCAAGGGCCCGTACCGCTTCGGCCGCCCACCCGGGCCCTGGACCTTGATCATCCGGACCGTGCCCTGCCCCAGGTCGGCGTTCAGCCGCGCCACCAGCTGCGGAGCCAGCAGCTTCAGCTGCGCCGCCCACGCCGAGGAATCGCACCGCACGACCAGTTCACGGTCCTCGTACCGGTCCGGTTCACAGTGCGCCGCGATCTCCGGGCCGACGATCTCCGGCCAGCGCTCCATCACGCCCGCCACCGCCATCGGCATCTCCCAGCCGCGCTCCGTGCGCAGCCGGTCCAGCGCCGCCATCAGCGGCATCGGATCCCGGCCGTCCGCACGCGCGCCCGAGCGCAGCCCCGGCTGACGGCCCCCCTTCTTCCCCGCCGCCGCGTTGCCCCGGGCCCGTGCCTGCTCCCGGGCCGCCGCCAGCGCCTGCCGCGCGAGGTCCACGCCCGAGGGCTCCGGGACCTTGCGGGGTCCTTGCGTGTCATCGCTCACAACCGGGTCACCTCACCGCCGGACACCCCGAACCGCGTCCCCGCCAGCACGCCCGGAACATCGTCGTCCACCGCCGCCGTCACCAGTACCTGCTCGCCCGGAGCCACCAGCTCCGCCAGCCGCTCCCGGCGGCGCGCGTCCAGCTCCGCGAACACGTCGTCCAGGATCAGCACCGGCTCGGCGCCCTCCGAGCGCAGCAGCTCGTACGAGGCCAGCCGCAGCGCCAGCGCGTACGACCAGGACTCTCCATGGCTCGCGTACCCCTTCGCCGGGAGGTCGCCCAGCCGCAGCAGCACGTCGTCCCGGTGCGGGCCCACGAGGGTCACGCCGCGCTCGATCTCCTGCTTGCGCACCTCGGCCAGGGCCGCCAGCACCACCTCGTACAGCGCCTCGCGGGTCCGCGCCTCACCGCTGTCCACCGGCTCGCCCGCCGAGGCCCTGTACGCCAGCCCCAGCGGGCCGCCGCCGGGCGCGAGCTGCTCGTACGCCTTGTCCGCCAGCGGCAGCAGCGTCGCGATCAGGTCGAGGCGCTGCGCCAGCAGCTCCGCGCCCGCGCGCGCGAGGTGCTGGTCCCAGACGTCGAGGGTGGACAGGTCCATGGAGCGGCCGCCGTGGCGGCGGGCCATCGCCGCCGACTTCAGGAGCGTGTTGCGCTGCTTGAGCACCCGCTCGTAGTCCGACCGGACTCCCGCCATCCGCGGGGAGCGGGCCGTGACCAGCTCGTCGAGGAACCGCCGGCGTTCCCCGGGGTCCCCCTTCACCAGGGCCAGGTCCTCCGGCGCGAACAGCACCGTCCGTACGATCCCCAGCACGTCCCGCGGCCTGACCTGCGAGGACCTGTTGATCCGGGCACGGTTGGCCCGCCCCGGGTTCAGCTCCAGCTCCACGAGCTGCCGGCGCTCCCCGTGGGTGACGGCGGCGCGGATGACCGCCCGGTCGGCGCCCATGCGCACCAGCGGCGCGTCCGAGGAGACCCGGTGGCTGCCCAGCGTGGCCAGGTAGCCGATGGCCTCGACGAGGTTCGTCTTGCCCTGGCCGTTGGGGCCCACGAAGGCGGTGATGCCCGGGCCGAGCTCGACCTCGGCCCGGGCGTACGAGCGGAAGTCGGCCAGTGAGAGATGCGAGACGTGCATACGGCGCCGACCTCCCCCGGCTTCCTGCTGCTCTGCTCCGTGCTGCTGTGGAGCGGTGGTGCACTGCTGTGTACTACTGGGTCCTGCTGTGGATCACGTGCGTCGTGCTGTGGATCACGCCTTCTCGACCGCGTGGCCGCCGAACTGGTTGCGCAGGGCGGCGATCATCTTCATCTGCGGGGAGTCGTCCTGGCGGGACGCGAACCGCGCGAAGAGCGAGGCGGTGATCGCGGGCAGCGGCACGGCGTTGTCGATCGCCGCCTCCACCGTCCACCGGCCCTCGCCCGAGTCCTGCGCGAAGCCGCGCAGCTGCTCCAGGTGCTCGTCCTGGTCCAGCGCGTTCACCGCGAGGTCCAGCAGCCACGAGCGGATGACCGTGCCCTCCTGCCAGGACCGGAACACCTCGCGGACGTCGGTGACCGAGTCCACCTTCTCCAGCAGCTCCCAGCCCTCGGCGTAGGCCTGCATCATGGCGTACTCGATGCCGTTGTGGACCATCTTCGCGAAGTGGCCCGCACCCACCTTGCCGGCGTGCACGGCCCCGAACTCGCCCTCGGGCTTGAGCGCGTCGAAGACCGGCTGGACCCGCGCGACGTGGTCCTTCGCGCCGCCGTACATCAGCGCGTAGCCGTTCTCCAGGCCCCAGACGCCGCCCGAGACCCCGCAGTCGACGAAGCCGATGCCCTTGGCCGCGAGCTCCTCCGCGTGCTTCTCGTCGTCGGTCCAGCGCGAGTTGCCGCCGTCCACGACGACGTCGCCGATCGAGAGCAGCTCCCCGAGCTCGTCGATGGTCGACTGCGTCGCCGCACCTGCCGGGACCATCACCCACACGACGCGGGGGGCCTGCAGGCTGTCCACAAGTTCCCGCAGGCTGTGGACATCGGCGAGGTCCGGGTTGCGGTCGTATCCGATGACGGTGTGGCCTGCGCGGCGGATGCGCTCGCGCATGTTGCCGCCCATCTTGCCGAGACCGACGAGACCAAGCTCCATCAGGTGGTTCCTTAAGCGTTGTGGCCGTCTGTGCCGGGTTCCCGGATTCCCCGGGGGCACCCCGGCTCCGAGCCTACGCCGGGCGGTGCCGCCGGGCCCCACGGGCGCTCCACGGAGGGCCTACGGGCCGGGGCGGTGCGGCCGAGGGCGGTACGGGCCGGGGGTGCGAACGCCGTCGGGCCCGGCCCCGCAGCCTTGCGAGACCGGGCCCGACGTCCGCGTGCGTCAGCCGGACAGGCGCACCGGCATGATCAGGTACTTGTACGCCTCGTCGGCTTCGGCGTCGACCGCGGGACGGCCGCTGAGCAGCGCCGGCTTGGTGGACGTGGTGAAGCTCAGCTGCGCGGCCGGCGAGTCGATCGCGCTCAGACCGTCCAGCAGGAAGGTCGGGTTGAAGGCGATCGAGATGTCGTCGCCCTCGAGCTTGGCGTCCACACGTTCCACAGCCTGTGCATCGTCGGAGGAGCCTGCCTCCAGGATCAGCACGCCCTGCTCGAAGCTGAGGCGGACCGGGGTGTTGCGCTCGGCCACCAGGGCCACGCGCTTGACGGCCTCGACGAACGGGGCGGTCTCGATCACGGCGACGGAGTTGAACTCGGTCGGGAACAGCGTGCGGTACTTCGGCAGGTCGCCTTCGAGGAGGCGGGTCGTCGTGCGGCGGCCGGCACCCTCGAAGCCGATGAGGCCCTCGCCCGCGCCGGAGCCGGACAGCGCCAGGGTGACGGTGTCACCGCTGGTCAGGGACTTGGCGGTGTCCAGGAGCGTCTTCGCGGGCACCAGGGCCACGGCGGAGGCGTCCGGGTTCTCCGGCTTCCACAGGAACTCGCGGACCGCGAAGCGGTAGCGGTCGGTGGAGGCGAGGGTGACGCGGTCGCCCTCGATCTCGATGCGGACACCGGTGAGCACGGGCAGCGTGTCGTCGCGGCCGGCGGCGATGGCGACCTGGGCGGCGGCCGAGGCGAAGACCTCACCGGGCACGGTGCCGGTCGCGGTCGGCATCTGCGGCAGGGCCGGGTACTCCTCCGCAGGAAGGGTGTGGAGTGTGAATCGCGAGGAGCCGCAGACCACGGTCGCCCGTACACCGTCTGTGGAAATCTCCACCGGGCGGTTGGGCAGGGCGCGGCAGATGTCGGCGAGCAGCCGGCCGGAGACGAGGACGGTGCCGTCCTCCTCGACGTCCGCCTCGACGGAGACGCGGGCGGAGACCTCGTAGTCGAAGCCGGAGAGGGACAGGGTGCCGTCCTCGGCCTTCAGCAGCAGGCCCGCGAGAACGGGCACCGGCGGCCGGGCCGGGAGGCTGCGTGCAGCCCAGGCCACCGCCTCCGCGAGTACGTCGCGCTCCACCCGGATCTTCACCGGAACCGCCTCCTGCTGTTGCTCGCTCGTCTGCCGGCCTTCGTCGTCGGCTCGTCGATGCCTCGACCGATGCCGGGGACCAGTCTGACGTACGGCGCCGACAGTCGTTGCTGCCGCCGGTCAAATCGGGAGCGAGGTGTCGGGGAGGGCCGCCCACCGAGTTGTGCACAGGACCTGCTTGAAAACCGAAACCGGCCTAACTCTCTATGGGGGTAGTAGTAGGGCCTGTGGAAACGGTGGATAACCCGGTTCTCGCAGGTCACCCGCCGTTTTTTATCCCCACACCCTGTGGGCGGCACCGGTGGACAACACGGTGCGTCTGTGGAGAACGAAAACTTCTGCACAGGCCATCCCCAGGTGACCCCGACTACTCCACAGGTGTGTCCCCAGCTTTCCCCAGGTACTCCACAACCCAAACGTCGACTTCCGTGTGACGGCTTTCACTCCGGGCGGTGACCGGGGGTGCGATGTTGCCGAACAGTGGACAGCGATGTGGGTAACCGGCCGCATCCTGTGCACAGGATGCGGGAACCTGTGGGTCGGCGGTGGACAGAGGCGTGGACGAGCCTGTGGACGAAAGTTCTGTCCACAGGCTGTGGATGACGCTTGCGCACAATTCCACAGGGGGCTGACCAGCTCTGATGGTGCCTCACACCGGGGCCCTGTGGACAGATTGTGGGTGACGGCGGCCGTCCCCACCCTGTGGACGGAAGAAAGTCGCGGAATCTGTGGATGAGTTGCTCCACAGGGGGCGTATTCGAACAGGTCAGGGGCGCACGCACGAAGAAGGGCGCCCCCGGAGTACCCCGGGAGCGCCCTATGGATGCGTTTGGAGAGGCCTCCACGGAGGCTCCGCAGCCTCTGCCGGCCCGTCTGCTGCCGCCGGTTCAGCCGTTCTTGATGCGGTTGGTGAGCTCGGTGACCTGGTTGTAGATGGAGCGCCGCTCCGCCATCAGGGCGCGGATCTTGCGGTCCGCGTGCATGACGGTCGTGTGGTCGCGGCCCCCGAACTGGGCCCCGATCTTGGGCAGGGAGAGGTCCGTGAGCTCACGGCACAGGTACATGGCGATCTGCCGGGCCGTGACCAGGACGCGGCTGCGTGAGGAGCCGCACAGGTCGTCCACGGTGAGGCCGAAGTAGTCGGCGGTGGCGGCCATGATGTCCGAGGCCGTGATCTCGGGGGCCGAGTCCTCCCCGCCGGGGATCAGGTTCTTGAGGACGTCCTCGGTCAGGCCCAGGTCCACCGGCTGCCGGTTCAGGCTCGCGAAGGCAGTGACCCGGATCAGCGCCCCCTCCAGCTCGCGGATGTTGCGCGAGATGCGGGAGGCGATGAACTCCAGTACCTCCGGCGGGGCGTTGAGCTGCTCCTGTACGGCCTTCTTGCGAAGGATCGCGATACGGGTCTCCAGCTCGGGCGGCTGGACGTCGGTGATCAGGCCCCACTCGAAGCGGTTGCGCAGCCGGTCCTCGAGGGTGACGAGCTGCTTGGGCGGCCGGTCGGAGGACAGCACGATCTGCTTGTTGGCGTTGTGGAGCGTGTTGAAGGTGTGGAAGAACTCCTCCTGCGTCGACTCCTTGCTCGCGAGGAACTGGATGTCGTCGACGAGCAGGATGTCCATCTCGCGGTAGCGCTTGCGGAAAGCGTCGCCCTTGCCGTCGCGGATCGAGTTGATGAACTCGTTGGTGAACTCCTCCGAGCTCACGTACCGCACACGGGTGCCGGGGTAGAGGCTGCGCGCGTAGTGCCCGATGGCGTGCAGCAGATGCGTTTTGCCCAGACCCGACTCCCCGTAGATGAAGAGGGGGTTGTAGGCCTTGGCGGGCGCCTCGGCGACGGCCACCGCGGCGGCGTGCGCGAAGCGGTTGGAGGCGCCGATGACGAAGGTGTCGAACAGGTACTTGGGGTTCAGCCGGGCGGTCGGCTCCAGCGGGCCCGAGGTCGAGCCGCCCGACGGGGCCGGCGGCGGTGCGGGCCGGCCGGCCGCGGGGCGCGCGGCCGGCTGCTCGTACTGCTGCTGCTCGTACGGGTGGGACTGCTGCGGGGGGCGGGGCTCGTACTGCTGCTGTTCGTAGGAGCCCTGCTCGTAGCCGCCCGACTCGGGCTGCTGGAGGTAGCCCGGCTGCGGGGAGGCGTACGGATCGCGCTCGGGGAAGCCGCCGAGGCGCGGCTGCTGCCAGCCGTAGTCGTCCTGCTGGCCGCCGCGCGGCCAGGAGCCGGGCTCGGGGCGCGACTGCTGGTAGTCCGGGTAGGCGGGGCGGGCGGTCGGGAGCTGGTCGTCGGACGGGCCGCCGGGGCCGGTGTGACCGGTGTGGCCGCCGTTGCGCTGGCCGCCGTACGGCTCGTAGGACTCGGAGCGCTGCTGAGCGGGCGCGGCCAGGGGCGCGGGCTCGCCGGCCGAGTCGTCCACGGTGATGGCGATGCGGATGGGGCGGCCGCACTCACGGCTGAGCGCATCGCTGATCAGCGGGGCGAGCCGGCCCTCCAGGACGCGCTTGCCGTACTCGTTGGGTACGGCGAGCAGTGCGGTGTCGGCGACGAGGGCCAGGGGCTGGCAGCGCTCCACCCACTGCTTGTCCTTGGGCTCGATCGCCTGCTGTCCCTCCCCGAGGAGCTTTTCGAGCACCCTTGGCCACACTGCGGCAAGATCGGCAGGTACGTCAGCCACAGAGCACGCTCTCTCACAGGGGTCCCACGAATGTGTGGTTCTTTGGGACGGTCGGGACAAAAAATCCGGGATCAGACAACGGTAGTCAGCCCGACGGGTACGGTTCAAGTCGTTGTCCACAGCCTGTGCACAGTGTGGGGGCACGTCGCCTCGGTTTGACCGGATGGCGTAGCCGCGCGTACCGTAACGAGGTCGAGTTGTCGATGGCTGCTGCCGCCTGCCTACCGATGGGCGAAGATCACCTTTTGTGATCGTTTAGCGGTGCCACTCGGGCGAACACGCGAGTTTCCTCGTGGGCGCACGGTGACAGCCAGGCGATGTCCCGCCACAACGATTCATTCTCTGGAGCCCCCGAGTGAGCAAGCGCACCTTCCAGCCGAACAACCGCCGTCGTGCCAAGACCCACGGCTTCCGCCTGCGGATGCGTACCCGTGCCGGTCGCGCGATCCTGGCGAACCGCCGCAGCAAGGGCCGCGCCGCCCTCTCCGCGTAACAACGCGCAGGTCGTGACGTCGTGCTGTCTCCCGAAAATCGGCTGAGGCGGCGCGAGGACTTCGCGAGCGCGGTGCGTCGAGGTCGTCGGGCAGGTCGCCCGCTCCTCGTCGTCCACCTACGTACCAGCGGTGCAACGGACCCGCACGAGCCGGGGGAGATCGATCCCTCGACGCGTGCGGGTTTCGTCGTCAGCAAGGCCGTGGGTGGCGCCGTCGTCCGTAACCGGGTCAAGCGCCGTTTGCGTCACCTTGTCCGCGAGCGGCTCTGCCGCCTGCCCGCCGGTAGCCTGGTGGTGGTGCGGGCGTTGCCCGGAGCGGGTGATGCCGGCGTCGACGAACTGGCCCGGGACCTGGATGCCGCTCTGACGCGGCTCCTGGGAGGCGTGGCTCGATGAAGTACCCGCTGCTCGCATTGATCAAGCTGTACCAGTGGACCATCAGTCCGCTGCTCGGGCCGGTGTGCCGTTATTACCCCTCGTGCTCGCACTACGGGTTCACGGCCATCGACCGGCATGGTGCGGTGAAGGGGACGGTTCTGACCGGCTGGCGGATCCTGCGGTGCAATCCGTGGTCCGCCGGTGGTGTCGACCATGTCCCACCCCGTAAACGCCCGCGTTGGCACGAGCAGCTGCGCAGTGCGTTGCGTAGATCTCGCAATGCTCAAGGAGCCTGATTAGTGGACACGATTGCCAGTCTGTTCAGCTTTATCACCACGCCCGTCTCGTGGGTCATCGTCCAGTTCCACAGCTTGTACGGTGCGATCTTCGGACCGGACAGCGGCTGGGCCTGGGGCCTGTCGATCGTGTCCCTGGTGGTCTTGATCCGTATCTGCCTGATCCCGCTCTTCGTGAAGCAGATCAAGGCGACGCGTGGCATGCAGGCGCTCCAGCCGAAGATGAAGGCGATCCAGGAGCGCTACAAGAACGACAAGCAGCGCCAGTCCGAAGAGATGATGAAGCTGTACAAGGAGACGGGTACCAACCCGCTCTCCTCGTGCCTTCCGATCATCGCGCAGTCGCCGTTCTTCTTCGCGCTGTACCACGTGCTCTCGGCCATCGCCAACGGCAAGACCATCGGCGTGATCAACGAGTCGCTGCTGGAGAGTGCCCGCCAGGCGCACATCTTCGGTGCCCCGCTGGCGGCGAAGTTCACGGACAGCGAGGAGAAGGTCGCCGCGCTCGGCGCCTCCCTGACCGACGTCCGGATCGTGACCGCGGTCATGATCGTCCTGATGTCGCTGTCGCAGTTCTACACCCAGCGTCAGCTGATGCAGAAGAACGTCGACCTCTCGGTGAAGACGCCGTTCATGCAGCAGCAGAAGATGCTGATGTACATCTTCCCGCTGATCTTCGCGTTCATGGGCATCAACTTCCCCGTGGGTGTTCTCGTCTACTGGCTGACCACGAACGTGTGGACCATGGGCCAGCAGATGTACGTGATCAACCAGAACCCGACGCCGGGCAGCAAGGCGCAGGACCAGTACCTGACCCGTCTGCTGAAGCACGTGACCACGCACGGCGAGGTCAAGGGTCGGGGCAAGAAGAAGATCGTCGCGGCGATCGTGGCCAAGGGCCCGGACCGCAACGACAACGAGCGCAAGTTCATCACGGCTCTCACAAAGCAGGGTCTGGCTGCGCAGGCGGACGGGTCTGTGACCAAGAGCGCCGAGGCCACGGCGGATTCGGACGCGGCGAGCGGTGGTGCCGCCAAGCGGCAGCAGCCGAAGCGGCAGACGAAATCGCAGCGTCAGACGCCCCCCAAGCCCTCTTCCAAGAAGTAAGAAGGAGTCCCTCCCGTGACGGAAGGCACCACCACGGCCGCCGCTGAGAGTGGCGACACCCTCACCCGCCTCGAGCAGGAGGGCGAGATCGCGGCCGACTACCTCGAGGGTCTGCTGGACATCGCCGACCTTGACGGGGACATCGACATGGACGTCGAGGCCGACCGGGCCGCGGTGTCCATCGTCAGCGACTCGGCCAGCCGCGACCTCCAGAAGCTCGTGGGGCGCGACGGTGAGGTCCTGGAGGCGCTCCAGGAGCTGACCCGCCTCGCCGTGCACCGCGAGACCGGTGACCGCAGCCGGCTGATGCTCGACATCGCGGGCTTCCGCGCGAAGAAGCGCGAGGAGCTGGCGGCGCTGGGCGCCAAGGCGGCCGCGGACGTGAAGGCGTCCGGCGAGCCCCTGAAGCTGGCGCCGATGACGCCCTTCGAGCGGAAGGTCGTCCACGACGCCGTGGCGGCTGCGGGTCTGAAGAGCGAGTCGGAGGGCGAGGAGCCGCAGCGCTTCGTCGTCGTGCTCCCGGCCTGACCCCAAGCCCGAGTGTGTTCGGCCCCGTCTGTGTCGCAGACGGGGCCGATGTTTGTCAGCCTGGCAGTGCCTGTCTGGGCGGTGCCAGTTCGTGCAGTGCGTTTTCAACGATCCATGCGGTACGGAAGGACGGTCCCCGTGACGGAGGCAGCGGAGCTTCCCCCGGCGCCTGAAGAGGCGCGCGCGGTGTTCGGTGAGTTTTTCCCGGAAGCTGTGCGGTATGCGGAGCTGCTGGCGGACGCCGGGGTCAAGCGGGGGCTGATCGGCCCGCGCGAAGTGCCCCGGCTGTGGGAGCGGCACCTGCTGAACTGCGCGGTGCTCTCGGAAGTGGTGCCCGAGGGCGTCACCGTGTGCGACGTGGGCTCGGGGGCCGGCCTGCCCGGCATTCCGCTGGCCCTGGTGCGGCGGGATCTGAAGATCACGCTGCTGGAGCCGCTGCTGCGACGGACGACTTTCCTGCAGGAGGCCGTGGAGCTGCTGGGCCTGGACCACGTCACGGTGGTGCGCGGCAGGGCCGAGGAGGTTCTCGGCAAGGTGCAGCCGGTGCACGTGGTGACGGCGCGGGCCGTGGCCCCGCTGGACCGGCTGGCGGGCTGGGGCGTCCCCCTGCTGCGTCCGTACGGGGAGATGCTCGCCCTGAAGGGCGACACCGCGGAGGAAGAGCTGGTGGCGGCGAAGGTCGCGCTGGCGAAACTGGGTGTGGTGAAGACCTCGGTGCTCCAGGTGGGCGAAGGGGTCGTCGATCCCCTGTCCACGGTCGTCCGGGTCGAGGTCGGAGAAAGCCCCGGTGGGGTGAGGTTCGCGGCCAAGCGGGCTAAGGCCGCTCGCACCAGCCGGACCCGCCGCCGTCGCTGATGACGGGTGCGTTGCGCCCTATAGGTATGGATTTCGGAGTGTCGTAGCGGCCCGAAGACCCTGTCCGGGCGCTGTCCGGGCATCGTGTTTCACGTGAAACGTCGCTCTCTGCTGCACGGAATCATCAGCCGCGGCCGTGCGGCTGCGTCCCCCCGTCACCGTACGGAGAAAGGGGGGACGGAGTTGTCCACAACAGTGGATTCATCCACAGGAGTACGGGCCCCGCTGGTTCGCGACCCCGGTGGCATGGCAGGCTCTGTTCATCGCGAGCCTGATGTCGAGGAGAGTGACACCGTGCGGTCCGACGCCAACCTCGCGGGGCCGATGGCCGACCCGGTCCCCGGTCCCCGCTCTGAATCGGCGGGCGACGATGTTTCACGTGAAACATCGTCGCCCCTTGTAGACAACGACACGCCCATCGGCCGTGCCGCCCAGCTGGCCGTCGAGGCGCTGGGGCGTAGCGGTGAGAAGCTGCCGCGCCCGGAGCAGACCCGGGTCATCGTGGTCGCCAACCAGAAGGGCGGCGTGGGCAAGACCACGACGACCGTGAACCTGGCGGCCTCACTCGCCCTGCACGGGGCGCGGGTCCTGGTGGTCGACCTCGACCCCCAGGGCAACGCCTCCACGGCGCTGGGCATCGACCATCACGCGGATGTGCCCTCGATCTACGACGTGCTCGTGGACAGCCGGCCGCTGCTGGAGGTCGTCCAGCCGGTGGTGGACGTCGAGGGGCTGTTCTGTGCGCCGGCCACGATCGACCTGGCGGGCGCCGAGATCGAGCTGGTGTCGCTCGTGGCGCGCGAAAGCCGGCTCCAGAGGGCCATCCAGGCATACGAGCAGCCGCTGGACTACATCCTGATCGACTGCCCGCCTTCCCTGGGGCTGCTCACGGTGAACGCCCTGGTGGCCGGCGCCGAAGTGCTGATCCCGATCCAGTGCGAGTACTACGCGCTGGAGGGACTGGGCCAGCTGCTGCGCAACGTCGACCTGGTGCGCGCGCACCTGAACCCGACGCTGCACGTGTCGACGATCCTGCTGACGATGTACGACGGCAGGACCCGGCTGGCTTCACAGGTGGCGGAGGAGGTGCGCACCCACTTCGGCAAGGAGGTGCTGCGCACGAGCATCCCGCGATCGGTGCGTATTTCCGAGGCCCCGAGCTACGGTCAGACGGTGCTCACGTACGATCCGGGTTCCAGCGGCTCCTTGTCCTACTTGGAGGCGGCGCGTGAGATCGCGCTGCGGGGGGCCGGAATGTCGTACGACGCCCAGCACGCCCACTCGGGCGCGGGCATGAACAGCACGCAGAGTGTGGCGGAGGGGATCCAGTGAGTGAGCGACGTAGGGGTCTGGGGCGGGGGCTCGGTGCGCTGATCCCCGCCGCTCCTCAGGAGAAGACGCCGCCGGTGATCGGTGCGGGTTCGACGTCTCCGTCGGCCGTACCGCTGTTGCCTTCGGAGCGCGGGGTCGCCGCGGCGAAGCTTGCTGCCCTGGCGCAGCCGGATGTCGCACGTGAGGCACCGGTCGCGGTGGCCGTGGCGGAGGAACCGCAGACGGCGGAGCCCCAGGCCCAGGTGGTCGCCGGGGCAACGTTCGCGGAGCTCCCGATGGACGCGATCACGCCGAACCCGCGCCAGCCCCGGGAGGTGTTCGACGAGGATGCGCTGGCGGAGCTGGTGACCTCGATCCAGGAGGTGGGTCTGCTCCAGCCGGTGGTGGTGCGGCAGTCCGCTCCGGACCGCTACGAGCTCATCATGGGCGAGCGTCGTTGGCGGGCGTGCCGCGAGGCGGGGCTGGAGCGCATTCCTGCGATCATCCGCGCGACGGACGACGAGAAGCTGCTGCTGGACGCCCTCCTGGAGAACCTGCACCGGGCGCAGCTGAACCCTCTGGAGGAGGCGGCCGCGTACGACCAGCTGCTCCAGGACTTCAACTGCACGCACGACCAGCTGGCCGACCGGATCGGGCGTTCGCGTCCGCAGGTGTCGAACACGCTCCGCCTGCTGAAGCTGTCGCCGCCGGTGCAGCGCCGGGTGGCCGCGGGTGTCCTGTCCGCCGGCCATGCGCGCGCGCTGCTGTCGGTGGAGGAGTCCGAGGTACAGGACCGGCTGGCGCACCGGATCGTGGCCGAGGGCCTGTCGGTGCGCGCCGTCGAGGAGATCGTGTCACTGATGGGCTCGGAGCCTTCGGCGGCCGTCAAGCCAAAGGGTCCGCGAGCCGGCGCCCGGGTGGCTCCGGCTCTGAGTGAGCTGGCGACGCGGCTGTCGGACCGGTTCGAGACCCGTGTGAAGGTGGATCTGGGCCAGAAGAAGGGCAAGATCACCGTCGAGTTCGCCTCGATGGAGGATCTGGAGCGGATTCTGGGCACGCTGGCACCGGGCGAGGGCCGGGTGCTGGAGCAGGGACTGTCCGGGGAGTGAGTCCCCGGCCGCCGAGGGGCGGGTCGTGCCGGTGCGAACCGGCGCGGTCCGCCCCTTTGCCTTGTTGCGGTTTCGCCTGTTTCGGGCTGTGGATACGATGCGCTCATGGGGCGTCGGTTGGTACCACTCACGCTGGACAACCTCCAGGATCTGCCTCGGCGTTGCCGGTCCTGTGTGTTCTGGGAGTTGGATCCGGTCACTGGTGAGGCCGCCGTGAAGGCGGGGACTTCGGCGCTGGAGAAGGAGGCCTGGATCTCCGCCGTCCTGCTGGAGTGGGGTTCGTGCGGCCGCGTGGTCTATGTGGATGAAGTCCCCGTGGGGTTCGTGCTGTACGCGCCGCCCGCCTATGTTCCGCGGGCCACGGCCTTTCCCACGAGTCCGGTCTCTCCGGATGCGGTGCAGCTGATCACGGCCTGGATCATGCCGGGCTATCAGGGGCAGGGTCTGGGGCGGGTGATGGTCCAGACGGTGGCGAAGGATCTGCTGCGGCGCGGGTTCCGGGCGATCGAGGCTTTCGGGGACGCGCGATGGAAAGGTCCGGCATGCCTGCTCCCGGCGGAGCACCTGCTGGCCGTGGGCTTCAAGACGGTGCGGCCACATGCCGTGCATCCGCGGCTACGGCTGGAGCTGCGCTCGACGCTCTCGTGGAAGGAAGACGTGGAGCTCGCGCTGGACCGGTTGCTCGGTGCGGCTCGCAAGGAGCCCGCGCTGCGCCCGCTGTGATGTGCGAACGGGGCCGCCCCTTGGAGGGGCGGCCCCGTTTCACGTGAAACACTCCCGGCTGCCGCCAGGCGGCGTTTCCGACCGTCGTGCAACCGTCAGACGGCCTTGACCTCGATGAACTCGTTGAGGTCCCGCAGGATGGCGGCCTTGGGCTTGGCACCGACGATGGTCTTGGCCACCTCGCCACCCTGGTAGACGTTCAGGGTCGGGATGGACATGACGCCGTACTTGGCGGCCGTGTTCGGGTTCTCGTCGATGTTCAGCTTGACGATCTCGATCTGGTCGCCGTACTCGGCGGCGATGGCCTCCAGAGACGGGGCGATCTGGCGGCACGGACCGCACCAGGCCGCCCAGAAGTCCACCAGGACGGGCTTGTCGCTCTTCAGGACCTCGGCGTCGAAGTCGGCGTCGGTCACGTTCTTGAGGGTGCCGGCCACAGCGGCCTCCTAATTCTTCCTGCGGGGTGTGGGGTGTGGGGGGGGTGCGTGGGGGTCAGACCGCGGCGTGGGCCTTCTCGGCGTCCGCGAGGGCGGAGAGGAAGCGCTCGGCGTCCAGGGCCGCGGAGCAGCCGGTGCCCGCGGCGGTGATGGCCTGACGGTACGTGTGGTCCACGACGTCGCCGGCGCCGAACACGCCGGTGAGGTTCGTGCGCGTCGAGGGGGCCTCGACCTTCAGGTAGCCCTCCTCGTCGAGCTCCAGCTGGTCCTTGAACAGCTCGGTGCGCGGGTCGTGGCCGACGGCGATGAACAGGCCCGTGACGGGGAGCTGGGAGGTCTCACCGGTCTTGGTGTTGCGCAGGGTGAGGCCGGAGAGCTTCTGCTCGCCGTGGATCTCGGCGACCTCGCTGTCCCAGGCGAACTTGATCTTCGGGTCGGCGAAGGCGCGGTCCTGCATGGCCTTGGAGGCGCGCAGGGCGTCACGGCGGTGCACGATGGTGACGGACTTGGCGAAGCGCGAGAGGAAGGTGGCCTCCTCGATCGCGGTGTCGCCGCCGCCGACCACGGCGATGTCCTGGTCCTTGAAGAAGAACCCGTCGCACGTGGCGCACCAGGAGACACCGCGGCCCGAGAGGGCGTCCTCGTTCGGCAGGCCGAGCTTGCGGTGCTGCGAGCCGGTGGTGACGATCACGGCCTTGGCGCGGTGCACGGTCCCCGCGGTGTCGGTGACCGTCTTGATGTCGCCGGTGAGGTCCACGGACACGACGTCGTCGGGAACGAGCTCGGCACCGAAGCGCTCGGCCTGGCCGCGCATGTTGTCCATGAGATCCGGACCCATGATGCCGTCCTGGAAGCCGGGGAAGTTCTCGACTTCGGTGGTGTTCATCAGCGCGCCACCCGCGGTCACGGCACCTTCGAAGACCAGCGGCTTGAGCGAAGCGCGTGCGGTGTACAGGGCGGCGGTGTAGCCGGCCGGCCCGGAACCGATGATGATCACGTTTCGTACGTCGCTCACGGGTTTCTTCCTCGTCTCTGTGGACTACGCGCTTCTTGCCGGGGCCTGCTTGCCGGGGGCCGGTGCGGACTCTCACCCCACCCAACGGATCCTACGGCGCATGCATTCCCGGCCCGGTCCCGCGCCGACCCGAAGGTGTCAGCTCCGCGGGTATGTCCGGGTCAGCAGGGGGCGTCCGGCGCCCGCCGGCGAGGTGTCCGCGCAGCCGGCCCCGACGATGTAGGCGTCCACCCGGGCCGAGTCGCCCGGATGCGGCAGGACGAGGAGATAGACGTCGGTGCCCTGGTAGCTGCCGCGCTCGGCGGCGAGCGGGGCATCGGGGTGTCCGGTGGCGTCCCGGATACAGGACGGGACCGAAGAGGTGTTCGCGTGCTCGTCCCCGGGGGCGCGTTTCGGGGAGGGCGTGGTGTCCTCCAACCCGTACGTGTTGTTCTGCTGTTCGTCCTGCGGGGCCGTTCTGGCCCCTTGCCCGGCGGCGAGGAGCCGCTGCACGTTGTCCTGGAGGCCCTGTGCCGTGTAGGTGCCGTCCTTGGGTGCTTCGGCTGCCGCGCTCGTCCCGGACTTGCGGGCGGCGGTGTCCGGCGAGCCCGTCCCGAGCAGGTTGCCCGCGAGGAAGATGCCGAGGGCGCAGGCAGCCGCCCCGGCCAGACCGGCGATGACGGTGATCCGGCGGCGGGCGCGGCGGCGGCCCGGTCCGGTTGCGCCGGTCGGGTGACCGGAGGGTCGCCGGGGGCCTGGGCCCGCAGGTGCGGCAGGCGATGTTTCACGTGAAACATCGCGCTGGAGGGTGGGCCCGGAGGCAGGGGCGGCCTCGGTCCTGGGTGCGGTGGAGTCGAGGAGTGCCTCGGCGGCGAGGGCCGCGTCGATGCGCCCGGCGATGTCCGCGGGCATCCGGGGCGGCCCCGGCAGGGTGCCGAGGAGGGACCGGATCTCCACCAGGGAGGCGTGGACGTCGGCGCACAGCGGGCAGTCGCCCAGATGGCGGCGTACCTCGGCGCTCCTGGCCGGGGAGAGGAGGCCTTCGGTCAGGTCGGAGATCTCCGAGACGTCCGGGTGCCGGATCGTGCCGGTTGTGGGAGTCACGTTCGTCCACCTCCGCCCTTCACCGTGTCTGCGTCTGGGGCTGGCTGACTGGGGTCTGCCGCTGGTGGGACGGGAGTCCCCGGCGTCCGGTTCCTTCCCCGCTCGGTAGCGGTGTTATCCACGGCATTCGAGCGCAGATGAGTGAGCATCGGGAGGAGTTTCGCCCGGCCGCGCGCGCACCGGCTCTTCACCGTTCCGGTGGGGACGTCGAGGATACGGGCGGCCTCGGCGACGGGGTAGCCCTGCATGTCGACGAGGACGAGGGCGGCCCGCTGGTCGGCCGGGAGGGTGCTGAGGGCGGCCAGGAGCTGGCGGTGGAGGTCCCGGCGCTCGGCAGGGGCCTCGGCGGACTCGTGGGGCTCCAGGAGCCGCTCCAGGCGCTCCGTGTCCTCGATCGGCGAGGTCTTGCGGGAGGCGGCTTTGCGGGCCCGGTCGAGGCAGGCGTTGACGGTGATGCGGTGCAGCCACGTGGTGACGGCGGAGTCCCCGCGGAAGGTGTGGGCGGCCCGGTACGCGGACACGAGGGCGTCCTGGACCGCGTCGGCGGCCTCCTCGCGGTCGCCGAGGGTCCGCAGCGCCACGGCCCACAGGCGGTCGCGGTGGCGCCGTACGAGCTCCCCGAAGGCATCGGGATCCCCTGCGACGTGCAGGGCGAGCAGGTCCCGGTCACTGTCCCCGCCGGTGGTTGCGTCGTGCATCAGACCTCCCTCCCGGAGGGAGCGTACGGGGCGGGCAGGACGAATACGAGGGTCCGCTGAGCCGTCGGCTCAGCGGACCCGGGACGTACCGATCAGGAAGCCGGCTGGTCGCCGGTACCGAGGACCTTGATCTCGTTGATGCCGCCGCGGAAGCCGTCCCCACCGCCGTCGGAGGGCAGCGCGGTGATGTGCACCAGTACGAAGCGGGTGTTGATCGGGGTGTCCCGGGTGGCCTCCAGCTTCTTCCCCGCGGTACCCGGCTTCACCAGCTCCTGGGGGAAGTCGGAGATGGTGCGCGGGGAGGACGCCCCCGGGGCGGCGGCGCGGACCTCGACCCTGTGCCCGGCGGCCCGCATGTCCACGTCGATGCCCGTCACCTCCTGGAGGCTGCCGAGGTCGACGATGATGCCGCTGCCGTCGTCGTAGCTGTCCAGGTTGCCGAACTTGCCCTCGTAGCCGTAGAAGTTCAAGGTGACCCACCCGGTGTCGGGATTGCCGTCGATGGCCTTCCCGGCGTCTGCGGGCTTGATCGGTTCCTTGCCGAAGACGGATGCACCGGCGAGGTGCAGCGGCTTGGTCTCCTTGGGCTTCTTCTCGTCTTCCTTCGTCTTGGTGGACTGCGAGTTGCTGGTGCCGCCGCCGTCGCCCTTGACGCGGTCCAGGAGGGTGTCGGCGAGCTGCCAGCTGCCCAGACCCAGGGCGGCGATGAGCAGGGCGGCCACGCTCCACTTCAGGACACGACCGGTGCGGCTCTGCAGCGGGGGCGGCGGGACGGCGATGGGACGGGTGACCGGCGCGCCGGGGTGCGTCGGGGGCCGTCCGTAGCTCCCCTGCTGGTAGGTGGTCTGCTGGTACTCGGGCGGAGCGGTGAACGCGGGCTCCGGCGGCCGGATGCGGGGCATCGCGGCAACCGCCTTGGCCAGTTCCTCCGGGGTGGTGCAGGCGGGCTCCTGCCGGGACGCGGTGGCCCCGTCGTTGGCGAGGGCGCGCATGGCGAGTTCCCCCAGCCCCCGGTGAACCCCGGCCCGGACCTGGTCGGGCGCGAGCAGGCCCACGCCCTTGGGCAGGCCGGTGAGGCCGTACGCGTCGTTCTCGTAGGGCCAGCGCTGGGTCAGTGCGGCGTACAGGAGTGCGCCGATGGCCTCGGTGTCCGCGCGCTGCGGGGTGTCGCTGGTGATGCCGCGCAGGGCGGCGTTCACGGCGAGCCCGCGGATGCGGTACTGGCCCGTGGAGGTGCGCAGTATCGCGCTGGGGGTCAGGCGCAGGTGCGCCAGGCCCTCCCGGTGCGCGGCGGCCATGGCCTGGGAGACCTGGGTGACGAGCTGATAGGCCTCGTGGGGCTCCAGGGGGCCCGAGGCGAGGATCGCGGTCAGCTCGGTGGCGTCGGGCAGCCACTCGTGGACGACGTAGACGAGGTCGTTCTCCTCCACCGCGTCGAGGACGTGGACGAACCGGGGATCGCCGAGCAGCGCGGAGGAGCGGGCCGCGGCCAGCACGGCACGGGCCCGCGGGTGGTCGGCGGGCAGCAGGTGGACGCCCACGGCACGGCGCAGCTTCTCGTCCATCGCGCGCCAGCTGCTGAATCCGTCCAGACGGGTGACGCACTCTTCGAGGCGGTAGCGCCGGGCGAGCTTGTGGCCGCTGTGGAGTTCGGGAGCGGCAGCAGGGGCCGCCTTTCTGCGTTCGCCGTCCTTTTCTGGCATGGGTCCGTCCGCGGCTCGTCCGTTCTGGGTGTCCACCCCGTCGGCCGTGGCCCTTGCCGCATCTGCGGCCGGCGGCTCATTGCCGCCGTTGTCGGCCACGTCGACGGCAGCCGTGCTACGTTCCGCCACCGTCGTTCCTGCCTCCCCATCCGTTACGCGCTGTCGGCCAGTCTGCGAAGCCATGCCAATTGTGCCCACAGTCTGACGCTATGCACGACACGCGAAGGGGTCCGACGGTTGTGCGCATCAGCGCCCCAGTCGTCCGCGGACCATTCCGACCATGGCGTTGAGCTCTTCGATCCGCATCCGCCTGGCCGCCACGAGGAACACGGCGGCCAGCGCGACGCCGCCGGCGACCAACGCGACAGCGGACCCTGCGACTCCGCTGCCGAGCCACTGGGTGACCGCGTAGGCGGCTGCGCCCGCCACGGCGGCGGCGGGTACGCAGGCGCCGGTGAGACGGGCGTAGGTGCGCATCACGTGGGCGCCGTCGAGGTCGCCGCCCAGCCGGGTGCGCAGGCGCCGCCAGGCGACCCCGACGCCGACGGTGTAACCGAGGCCGTAGGCGGCGGCCATGCCGACGACCGCCCAGCGTGCGGGGAGCACGAAGAATGCGGCGGTGGAGACGGCCGCGTTGACGGCGGCGACGATGACGGTGTTGTAGAAGGGCGTCCGGGTGTCCTCGTACGCGTAGAACCCGCGCAGGACGACGTACTGGACGGAGTAGGGGATCAGCCCGAGGCCGAAGGCCATCAGCACGTAGCCGATGTTCTGGGCGCCGGAACCCGAACCGGCGTACAGCAGCGTGGCCATGGGGACGCCCAGGGCCAGGAATGCGAAGGCGCACGGCACGATCGCGACGGCCGAGGTGCGCAGCCCGTAGGAGATGTCGTCGCGGACGGCGGCCGCGTCCCCGTCGTGGGCGGAGCGGGAGATGCGGGGCAGTACGGCCGTCATGACGGAGACGGTGATGATGGCCTGCGGCATCTGCCACAGCAGGAGCGCGTAGTTGTAGGCGGTGATGCCGGTGCCGGGGTGGCCCTGCTTCTCGGCGACCGATCCGGACCAGGTCGCGAGCTGGGTGACGACGACGAGGCCGATCTGGTTGGCGAGGACGAAGAAGAACGTCCACTTGGCCAGACGGGCCGCCTTGCCGAGGCCGTGGCCCCTCCAGTCGAAGCGCAGGCGCGGCCTGAAGCCGGCGTCGCGCAGGTAGGGCAGCATCGCGAGGGCCTGGACCGTGAGGCCCAGGAGGGTGCCGAGGCCCAGCAGGCGGACACCGTCGGCGGTCACGGTGGTCGCGCTGACACCGGAGGTGGTGAAGCCGCCGAAGGCCCAGATGAAGGCCCCGAAGGTGGCGATGACGACGATGTTGTTGAGGACGGGGGTCCACATCATCGCGCCGAACCGGCCGCGTGCGTTGAGGATCTGACCGAGGACCACGTGCACGCCCATGAAGAACATGGTCGGCAGGCAGTAGCGGGCGAAGGCGACCGCCACCTCCATCTGCTGCGGGTCGGACGCGAGCTTCGGCGACATCATCGTGATGAACACCGGCGCGGCGAGCACGCAGATCGTGGTGATGGCGGCCAGCAGCACGACGACCAGAGTCAGGAGGCGGTTGGCGTAGGCCTCGCCGCCGTCGTCGTCCTGCTTCATGGCCCGGACCAGCTGCGGGATGAAGACGGCGTTGAGCGCGCCGCCGCCGACCAGCACGTAGATCATCGTCGGCAGGGTGTTCGCGATCTGGTACGTGTCGTTGAACGTGCCGACGCCGATGGCACCGGCGATGACCAGGGTCCGCATGAAGCCGGTGATGCGGGAGACGATCGTGCCGGCGGCCATGAGGGCACTGGACTTGAGGAGGCTGGAGGCCCGGCCGGCGGGCTTGCTCGGCGCCGGAGCGGCGACGGGGGCGTCCTCCGCGGGGGTACCGGGATTCCCCTGCTGGTCCCGGTAGAGGTGCGCGAAGGCGTCGGGCTCGGACGTCTCGTCCGCCGCGTTGGTGACGAGGGAGTCCACCCCGACGAACTGGGTGGTCGTCGCGCGGTCGCCGTACGGCAGGTGCCGGGAGGGACCGTCCGGCTCGGGCGGCGGGGTCTGCGCCCAGACCTGCGGGTCGGGGGCGTGCACGGGCGCCTGCGGCGCCGCGTACAGCGGGCCGGGCTCCTGATAGGTGCCGGGCGGCGGCGGGGGGTGCGAGGCCCTGTCGTAGAGGACCTCGGCGACGGGGTCCTGGGCCGACAGGTCCTGCGACCGGTAGGGGTCGTAGTCGTAGGCGTCCTGGACATACGGGTCGCGGTCCGGCGCGGGCGCAGGCACGGCGACCTGCCCGGGCACCGGAGTGCCCGGGGCAGTGCCCTGTGCGGGCGCGGGCCCACCAGTGCCCTGCGCGCGGTCACCGTCGTACGGCGCGTTCATCGAAACCCCACCTCATCGTCCCCAGGCCGACCGGCCACGGCATCGCTTAACGGTCCACTGTCTCACCCGTGCCGGACGGCCCGGTGCTTTGCGCTCCGGTGTCCGGGGTCCCGTCACTCGGCTGCGTGCTCTCCTCGGCGGCCGCCCGGGCCGCGACGCGCTTGCGGCTGGCGTACATCTTGATGCCCGCCAGGACGAGCAGGAGCACGCCGCCTGCGATGACGAGCATCACGGTCGGGGTGATCTCGGTGGCCTCGACGGTGAACTTGCGGGCCTTGCCGTAGGGCACGCCGTCGGTGGTGAAGAGCTGGGCGGTGACCTCGACGGGACCGCTCGCGGTGGCGTTGGCGGTGAACTTGACCGTCTGGCTGTGTCCGCCCGCGACGGTCACCTCCTGCTCGGCCTGACCGTTGTCGCCGAACATCAGGCGGGTCGGGTTGGCGGACCTCACCCGCAGGACCAGGTTGTGGACGTCCTGGACGAGGCTGTTCTGGACGCTGACCGGGATGGTGGCGCTGTGGCCGGACAGGGTGGCGTCGGACTTGGGGACGACCTTGACCTTCTCGGTCAGGCCGATCAGGTACTCCTGCACCTGTTCCCGGTAGAGCCGAGCCTCCTCGGGGCGGCCGCGCCAGGAGGTGGACATCTCGCGGTTGGTGGTGTTCCCGAAGGGGATCTCCACACGGTCGGGGGCGCTGAGGATGACCTTGAAGTGGTCGAGGGTGTTCTGGGTGGTGCGGATCTTCTCGAAGGCGGCCACCGGGAGCTCCGTCTTGCGCAGCGCCTCGGGGTACTGGCCGGCACCCGGGACCTGGGTGTTGACTCCCGGGTCGGGCTTGGCGGCGGCCGCGGCCTCCAGGTCGGCCGGCTGCGTCCAGCGGCCCGCCTGCAGGCCGCGTATGGCGGCCGCCATCGACTGCGCCTGGCTGGTCGACGGCATCCGCTGCGGGGTGACGACGAAGCTGCGCTGTTCGTCGGTCTTCTGCAGGTTCAGGGCGAGGCTCTGGGCGAGGAAGCGCTGCACGGCCAGCGTGGCGTTGCCGGCGTTCAGCATGTCGCCGTCGAAGGCGGTGGAGAGGTCGGCGTCCGCGACGACGGCGGTGGCGCCCGCGCCGATGGGACGGGCCGCCGAGGGCGTGTAGCCGAGGGAGCCGGTCTCCTGGAGGCTGTCGCTGCGCGCGAGGACGTTGTGGGCGCCCGCCGAGGTCGCCACGTTGACGATCGACGGGTCGATGGCGCCGTTGACGGGCCAGGAGAAGTCGGTGGACGGGGTGACGTGCAGGACGGTCTCCACGGCCTGCTTCGCCTTGTCGGTGGCCGGCCGCAGCTGGCCCAGGGTGCCCGAGACGTCCTTGCCCTGGTGGGCGAGGGAGGCGATGTCCGGGTCGGCGAACGGCAGCGCGACGATCTTCTTGCCCTGGACCGCGGTCTCCAGGGCGCTCAGCCACTGCTCGGCGACGGCCTTGTTCTTGCCCTGGACGATCCGGCCGTCCGGCGTGCGGTAGCGGTAACCCTTGGTCATCGCGTCGACCGTGTAGAGCAGGTCGGGGTCGATGACCCAGGTGACGGGCAGGTCCTTGCCGAGGGCGACCATCTGCTGGAGGCGGCCGCCGGACTTGAGCTCCTCGGCGAGGGAGTCGTCGAGGAAGACGGGGGTCTGCAGCTCGTCCGAGCCGGTCTCGGCGGTCAGGTGCGTGGTGGAGATCAGCGGCCACAGGTACGTGATCTGGGAGCGCTTGGCGGCGGCCTCGGGCTGCCAGGGCAGGAAGGTCCGCCTGATGCCGAGGACCTGCTCGTACTGGCGGCTCTCGGTCTCGCCGGAGAGCGAGACGCCGAGCTGGTAGACGCCGTCCTTGTCCAGCTCCAGCTTGTTCACCGGGACGGTGAGGGTGAAGTCCTGCTTCGCCTTCGACGGCAGCGAGGGGATCTTCGCGGCGAAGGCCTGGTCGATCTCACCGGGATCCGTGCCGGCCCGGAAGCCCGCGCGCTCCGCCGCCTCGTCGATGGACGCCCGGTCGCCGAGGGCGGGCCCCACCCGCAGGCCCACGTGCGCGCCGGTGATCGTCTCGCGGCCGTTGTTGACCACGGTGCCGGAGATCGTGAGCGTGTCGCCCTTGACCGGGGCCGTGGGGGCCATCTCGTTGAGCTGCACGTCGACCGTCCCCGCCTCGGCCGCCTGGGCGGTCTGGGGGGCGGGCGAGTAGACCAGAGCGGCGAGCACGGGGGTCCCGGCCAGCAGTACGACGGCGCGCCGCAGCCACCGGCGCCGGGCAGGAGCGGGGTATGCCCCCTGGATGTCTGCCGCCTCGGCCACGCGCTAGCCCGTCCCTCGAAGTGTCAGTGGTCGTCGTTCGTGCGTCCACAGATGGTAACGAGACCCGCTGTGCGTGAGTGCCGCGCCTTGCTCCACATGATCGGCTCCGCTTCCCGGCCGCCGGGGGGCGGGGTGCCGGAAACGGGGAAGCCCGCGCCGGGCCGGGCACGTACCCTTTTCTGTTGTGCCGAACGCCAACGAAGACAATCCCAGTGCCCTGAGTCAGGTGCAGCACCGCGCGGTCAGTGAACTGCTGCGGGTCGCCCCTGTCGCCGACGAGCTCGGCCGCCGGTTCCAGGAGGCCGGCTTCCGCCTTGCCCTGGTCGGCGGGTCCGTACGCGATGCGCTGCTCGGGCGTCTCGGCAACGACCTCGACTTCACCACCGACGCCCGCCCCGAGGACGTTCTGAAGATCGTCCGGCCGTGGGCCGACTCGGTCTGGGACGTCGGCATCGCCTTCGGCACCGTCGGCGCCCAGAAGAACGGCTTCCAGATCGAGGTGACCACCTACCGTTCGGAGTCGTACGACCGCACCTCCCGCAAGCCGGAGGTCTCCTACGGCGACTCGATCGAGGAGGATCTGGTCCGCCGCGACTTCACCGTGAACGCCATGGCGGTCGCGCTGCCGGAGAAGGAGTTCGTAGACCCGCACGGCGGCCTGGAAGACCTCCAGGCGGGCGTTCTGCGCACTCCCGGTACCCCGGAGGACTCCTTCTCCGACGACCCGCTGCGGATGCTGCGTGCGGCGCGTTTCGCCGCCCAGCTCGACTTCGAGGTCGCCCCCGAGGTCGTGGCGGCCATGGAGGCGATGTCGGAGCGGATCGAGATCGTCTCGGCGGAGCGGGTGCAGGGCGAGCTGAACAAGCTGCTGCTGTCCGCGCACCCCCGCAAGGGCCTGGGCCTGCTCGTGGACACCGGGCTCGCCGACCACGTGCTGCCCGAGCTGCCCGCCCTGCGCCTGGAGAGTGACGAGCACCACCGGCACAAGGACGTCTACGACCACTCGCTGATCGTGCTGGAGCAGGCCATCGCGCTGGAGCAGGACGGCCCGGACCTGGTGCTGCGGCTGGCGGCCCTGCTCCACGACATCGGCAAGCCGCGCACCCGTCGCTTCGAGACCGACGGGCGGGTCTCCTTCCACCACCACGAGGTGGTGGGCGCGAAGATGACCAAGAAGCGCATGACCGCGCTGAAGTACTCCAACGACATGGTCAAGGACGTGTCCCGGCTGGTGGAGCTGCACCTGCGCTTCCACGGCTACGGGGACGGCGAGTGGACCGACTCCGCGGTACGGCGCTACGTCCGCGACGCAGGCCCGCTCCTGGACCGTCTCCACAAGCTGACCCGGTCCGACTGCACCACGCGCAACAAGCGCAAGGCCAATGCCCTCTCCCGGACCTATGACGCGCTGGAGGAGCGCATCGCGCAGCTCCAGGAGCAGGAGGAGCTCGACGCCATCCGGCCCGACCTGGACGGCAACGAGATCATGGAGATCCTGGGCACCGGCCCCGGTCCGGTGATCGGCAGGGCTTACGCCTTCCTGCTGGAGCTGCGGCTGGAGAACGGTCCGATGGAGCACGACGCCGCAGTCGCCGCGCTCAAGGAGTGGTGGGCCTCGCAGGCCTGAGACGGGTGAACCCGGGGCGATGTTTCACGTGAAACATCGCCCCGGGTGACGCATCACACGTACGCGCTCTGCCGTCTCAGGCAGGCCGCGTTCACCGCGTAGAGCACGGCCACGCTCACGATCAGCAGGACCGATTGTCCGTCCGGCGGGAGCATGAGGGCGGCCACCGCGGCCGCGCCGACGAACGCGATGTTGAACAGCACGTCGTAGACGGAGAACACCCGGCCGCGGAAGTCGTCGTCCACATGGGACTGGATGGCCGTGTCGGTGGAGATCTTGGCGCCCTGGGTGGCGAAGCCGAGCACGAAAGCCGCGACCAGCATCGGTCCGGGCTCGAAGAACAGGCCGAGCGGGGGCACGAGGACCGCGGCCCCGGCGGAGCAGGCCGTGATCCAGCCGCGGGTGCCCAGCCGGCCCACCAGCCAGGGCGTGACGACGGCAGCCGCGAAGAACCCGGCCCCGGAGACGCCGACCGCGATGCCCAGCAGGGCGAGGCCGGCGGACTCGTCGTCCGACCACGAGTAGCGGCAGAGCATCAGGAGCGTCACGAACAGGGCGCCGTAGCAGAAGCGCATCACGGTCATGGCGGTGAGCGCTTGGGCCGCCTCGCGCCGGGAGGCCAGGTGCCGCAGCCCTTCGGCCATGCCCCGGACGGTCAGGACGGCCCCCTCGGCGACCGACGGGTGGAGCCGGCCCACCGGATGGTCCGGGCCGAGCAGGCCCACGGCCAGACGCAGCGAGACCAGGGCCGCGCAGAGGTAGAGCCCGGCTCCCAGCAGCACCACCAGGGCGTTGGAGTCGGAAGCCAGCAGTTGCACGAGGAAGGCGAGTCCCCCGCCGGCGACAGCGGCGAGCGTCCCGGCCGTGGGTGAGAGCGAATTGGCGGTGACCAGCTCGCCGGGGCCGACGACATGGGGCAGTGACGCGGCCAGCCCGGCCAGGACGAAGCGGTTGACCGCGGTCACCGACAGGGCCGAGGCGTAGAAGAGCCAGTCGGGGACGTGCGCGACGATCAGTACGCCGGTGCCGCAGGCCAGGAGGGCGCGCAGCAGGTTGCCGTAGAGGAAGACCTGGCGGCGGCGCCAGCGGTCGAGCAGCACCCCGGCGAAGGGGCCGATCACCGAGTAGGGCAGCAGCAGCACGGCCATGGCCGAGGCGATGGCCGCGGGCGAGGCCTGCTTCTCGGGGGAGAACACCACGTAGGTGGCGAGTGCCACCTGGTACACGCCGTCGGCGGCCTGGGAGAGCAGCCGTACGGCGAGCAGGTTGCGGAAGTCCCTCAGGCGCAGGAGTACGCGCAGATCACGTACGACAGGCATGAGGGCAAGGGTCACATACGCGGAGGGTCCCCGGGCACATTGCCCGGGGACCCTCCGCGGAAGAACAGCCGAAGACCAGGTGTCCGAAGACCCGTGGGGTTCCGACTTAGCGCTCGACCTCGCCCTTGATGAACTTCTCGACGTTGGCCAGGGCCTCGTCGTCGAAGTACTGCACCGGCGGGGACTTCATGAAGTAGCTCGAAGCCGAGAGGATCGGGCCACCGATGCCGCGGTCCTTGGCGATCTTCGCGGCGCGCAGGGCGTCGATGATGACACCGGCGGAGTTCGGGGAGTCCCACACCTCGAGCTTGTACTCGAGGTTCAGCGGGACGTCGCCGAAGGCGCGGCCCTCGAGGCGGACGTAAGCCCACTTGCGGTCGTCGAGCCACGCGACGTAGTCGGACGGGCCGATGTGGACGTTCTTCTCGCCGAGCTCGCGGTCCGGGATCTGCGAGGTGACGGCCTGCGTCTTGGAGATCTTCTTCGACTCCAGGCGGTCGCGCTCCAGCATGTTCTTGAAGTCCATGTTGCCGCCGACGTTGAGCTGCATGGTGCGCTCGAGACGGACACCGCGGTCTTCGAACAGCTTCGCCATCACGCGGTGCGTGATGGTGGCGCCGACCTGCGACTTGATGTCGTCGCCGACGATCGGGACACCGGCCTCGGTGAACTTGTCGGCCCACTCCTTGGTGCCGGCGATGAAGACCGGGAGGGCGTTGACGAAGGCGACCTTGGCGTCGATGGCGCACTGCGCGTAGAACTTCGCCGCGTCCTCGGAGCCGACGGGCAGGTAGCAGACCAGAACGTCGACTTCGCGGTCCTTGAGGACCTGGACCACGTCGACCGGGGCCTCGGCGGACTCCTCGATCGTCATGCGGTAGTACTTGCCCAGGCCGTCCAGGGTGTGGCCGCGCTGCACGGTCACGCCCTTGTTGGGGACGTCGCAGATCTTGATCGTGTTGTTCTCGCTGGCGCCGATGGCGTCCGAAAGGTCGAGGCCGACCTTCTTCGCGTCGACGTCGAACGCGGCGACGAACTCGACGTCACGCACGTGGTAGTCGCCGAACTGGACGTGCATCAGACCGGGGACCTTGGCCGCCGGGTCGGCGTCCTTGTAGTACTCGACGCCCTGCACCAGCGAGGCGGCGCAGTTGCCCACGCCGACGATGGCTACGCGAACCGAACCCATTCCGGTTGCTCCCTGTTTGTTCTCGGACGAGGCCTGCGAGATGCAGGCCTCACTTTGCAGTTTCGTCGGGCGGACCGGATCGTCTCTGATCCCGTCCCGCCCGCTCGCTCTCGATGAGCTCGTTCAGCCAGCGCACTTCACGCTCCACGGATTCCATTCCGTGCCGCTGCAGCTCAAGCGTGTAGTCGTCGAGGCGCTCCCGCGTCCGGGCGAGGGAGGCGCGCATCTTCTCCAAGCGCTCCTCCAGCCTGCTGCGGCGGCCCTCCAGGACCCGCATGCGCACGTCCCGCTCGGTCTGGCCGAAGAACGCGAAGCGCGCGGCGAAGGACTCGTCCTCCCAGGCGTCCGGGCCCGTGTGGGACAGGAGCTCTTCGAAGTGCTCCTTCCCCGCTGCCGTCAACCGGTAGACGATCTTGGCGCGGCGCCCTGCGAGTGAAGTGGCGAGAGCGTCTTCCGGGGCGTTGCCCGGTTCTTCGATCAACCAGCCGTTGGCGACCAACGTCTTGAGGCAGGGATAGAGCGTTCCGTAGCTGAACGCCCGGAACACCCCCAGCGAGGTGTTGAGCCGCTTGCGTAGCTCGTACCCGTGCATGGGGGATTCGCGAAGCAGGCCGAGGACGGCGAACTCGAGGATGCCTGAGCGCCTGCTCATCCGCCTGCCTCTCCTTCGCCCCTGAGTTTTATACCGAGCTGATGTATCGGCTCGATACATCCAGACGATAGAACGGGCCGTCTTCGGCGACAAGGGGTGACGTAGTGACCGGCGTCACATCACCAATTCGTACCAGGCGAGTTGCCTGATTTGGGGTGAACTTCGGCACTGTTCGGGTTTTGAGCGTGCGTAGTCTGTGGGCCATGACAACGGGGGGAACCGGAATTCGCCTGCCGCTTCCAGGCCACTCGCCTGCCCGAGGAGTAGTCGTTCGATGAGCGAGCACCGCCGCAAACCGTCGCAGCCCGAGGGCGGCGGTGGACGTGCCGCGGCCCGCCGGGCCGCCCAGCAGCGCCCCGGCCGGGGCGCCGGTCCCGCACGTGACGTTCCCACCGCGTCCCACAGCGGGCCGTACGCAGAGCCGCCGGGCCCCGGGGGCCGCGCGGGGGCGCGCCGGTCCGCTCCCCGGGGATCCGGAGGCCGTGGACGGGGCGCCGGCGGCGCCGGCCGCGGCGCGGGCCGCCCGGACAAGCGGCTGATCAACTACCCGCGCTCCGACAGGGACGGCTGGAAGCGGTTCCTTCCGTCCTGGAAGCTGGTCTGCGGCACGGCCCTCGGCTTCTTCGCCCTCATCACGGCGGGCGCCGGCATCGGCATCGCCTCGGTGAACAAGCCCGACCCGAACAAGGCGGCCCAGGCGCAGAACAACGTCTTCTACTGGGCGGACGGCACCCAGATGGTGGCCACCGGCGGTTCGATGAACCGCCAGATCGTGCCCATCGACAAGATCCCCAAGTCCATGCAGAACGCCGTGATCTCCGCGGAGAACGAGTCCTTCGAGACGGACAAGGGCGTCGACCCGATGGGCATCGCCCGCGCCGTGTGGAACATGGCCAAGGGCGGATCCACCCAGGGCGGCTCGACGATCACCCAGCAGTACGTGAAGAACACGTACCTGGACTCCAACCAGACGCTGAAGCGCAAGGTCACCGAGCTCTTCATCTCGATAAAGCTCGGTGTGTCCGAGGAGAAGGACACGATCCTCGCGGGCTACCTCAACACCGCGTACTACGGCCGGGACGCCTACGGCATCCAGGCGGCCGCGCGTGCCTACTTCGGCAAGGACTGCAAGGACCTCACGCCGTCCGAGAGCGCCTTCCTGGCATCCGTGCTCAAGGGCCCCAACCTCTACAACCCCGACGGCGGCATCGGTTCCGCCGCCACCCCCGAGAAGAACACCCAGCGGGCCAAGGAGCGCTGGGCCTGGGTCCTGGACCGCGAGGTCGCGGTGGGCCGGATGCAGAAGTCCGAGCGGGCCCAGTTCACCGAGTTCCCCAAGATCATCGACTCCGAGCAGGCCCGCAGCCTGTCCGGACAGACCGGCTACCTGGTCGAGACGGCCAAGCAGTACGTGATGAAGGTCACGAACAGCACGGCCGACGAGATGGCCCGCGGCGGCTACCAGATCAAGACCACCTTCCAGAAGCCGAAGGTGGACGCCCTGGTCAAGGCCGTCGAGGAGACCCGCAACGACTTCCTGGACGAGAAGGCCCGCCCCGAGTACGACACGTTCGTCCAGTTCGGCGCGGCCTCCGTGGACGTGAAGACCGGGGCGATCGTGGCCCTGTACGGCGGTCCGGGCATGGACAAGAAGTACTTCAGCAACAACGCCAACACCGTCGGCGTCCCGGTCGGATCGACCTGGAAGCCGTACGTCCTGGCGGCCGCGATGGAGTACGGCACCCAGAACTCGAACGGCCAGGGCATCTCGGCCGACAGCAAGTACAACGCGAACGACCTGACCGTGATCAACAACCGCGACGGCAAGCCGCTGCGGGACGCGTCCGGCAAGCCGTTCAAGCAGAAGAACGAGAGCACCTACCCGTACGGATACGTGACCCTCAACGAGGCGATGGAGAAGTCCATCAACGTGCCGTTCGCGCAGCTCGTCTTCGACGTCGGCCACAACAAGGTCCGGGAGGTCGCCGCGTCCACGGGCATCCTCAAGGACTCGATGAACCCGAACAACGACGCTTCGTTCGCCCTCGGCACCTCGACCCCGAGCGCCATCCGCATGGCCGACTCGTACGCCACGTTCGCGGCCTCCGGCACCCACCACGAGCCGTTCTCCGTGACGAGCGTCGAGAAGGACGGCAAGGAGCTGCCCGGCTTCGGGGCCCCCAAGGAGCAGAGGGCGATGGACAACTCCATCGCGGACAACGTCACCAAGGTGCTGGAGAACGTCATCGACAACGGCACCGGCACCAAGGTCAGGAAGCTCGGCTTCACGCGGCCCGCCGCCGGCAAGACCGGAACCACCGACCAGAACAAGTCGGCCTGGTTCGTCGGCTACACCCCGGAGCTGTCCACCTCGGTCGCCCTGTTCCGCACCGACCCGAACTCGGCGGACAAGAAGCTGATCTCCATGAACGGTGTGGGCGGCGTCGACTCCATCCACGGTGGCGACATCCCGGCCGCCATCTGGACCGAGTACATGAAGGAAGCGCTCAAGGGCACCCCGGTCAAGGACTTCCCGGAGGCCGACAAGATCGGCGTCACCGCGGACGCCTCCGGCGCCCCCTCGCCGTCCCCGTCCTTCTCCCCGTCGCCGTCCCCGTCGATGCCCTCGCCCTCGGCGAGCTCCTCGCCGCCGGTCTCCCCGTCCCCGTCCAAGGGCGGCAAGCCGACCTGCAAGCCGTGGGAGCTGTACTGCATCCCGGACCCCAGCGGGGGCAACACCAACGGCGGCAACACCAACGGCGGTCCCGGCGGCGGATCCACCGGATCACCGTCGGCCACGCCGTCGGGCAAACCGGGCCGGCCCGGCGGTACCAGCTGGGGGACCAGCATGGGGACCTCGGGCTGATCCGCCTCCTCCCTGCTCCGACGAGGGCCGTCGCACACCGTGCGGCGGCCCTCCCGCACGCCCGGCCCGGTACGGCAGGATGAGCGCATGACGAAGGTGCACGAGGACCGGCCCGTACTGCCCACCCAGCAGGACGAGGTCGCCGCGGCCGGCAGCGAGTTCCTCGGCGGCCCCATGGGCCGCTACGCCCGGCTGGGCGGCCACTGGCTGACCCCGGTCCGTGTCGTGGTCCTGGTCGCCCTGGGGATGTTCGCGCTCGGCATGGTGCAGAAGCTGCCCTGCTACGACTGGGCGTGGTTCCGCGGAGCCGGCTCCCAGTACACGCACGCCTGCTACTCCGACATCCCGCACCTGTTCTCCGTACGCGGCTTCGCCGACGGGCTCACGCCCTACTTCGACCGGCTGACCGGCGACATGGAGTACCTGGAGTACCCGGTGCTCACCGGGCTCTTCATGGAGGTGGCGTCCTGGTTCACCCCGGGCGGCGGCTCCCTCCAGCACCGCGAGCAGATGTACTGGATGGTCAACGCGGGGATGCTGATGGTCTGCGCCGCGGTCATCGCCGTGTGCGTCGCGCGCACCCACCACCGCCGGCCCTGGGACGCGCTGCTCTTCGCCCTGGCGCCCGCCTTCGCGCTCACCGCGACGATCAACTGGGACCTGCTGGCCATCGCCCTGACCGCCGCGGGGATGCTCATGTGGTCCCGGGGCCGCACCCTGCTCTTCGGCGTCTTCATCGGCCTGGCCACCGCCGCCAAGCTCTATCCCGTCCTGTTGCTCGGCGTGCTGTTCGTGCTGTGCTGGCGCGCCGGGAAGTGGCGGGCGTTCGGTTCCGCGGCCCTGGGCGCGGCCGTCTCCTGGCTCGTGGTGAACCTGCCCGTCATGATCTTCGCCTGGGACGGCTGGAAGAAGTTCTACACCTTCAGCCAGGAACGCCCGATCGACTTCGGCTCCGTGTGGCTGCTCATCTCCCAGCGCTCCGGGAACCCCCTGCACGACGCGAACACGTATGCGACGGGCCTGACGCTGCTGCTGTGCGCCGGCATCGGAGCGCTCACGCTGACCGCCCCGCGCCGCCCCCGCTTCGCCCAGCTGGCGTTCCTGGTCGTGGCCGCCTTCATCCTGGCCAACAAGGTCTACTCGCCGCAGTACGTGCTGTGGCTCATCCCGCTGGCCGCGCTGGCCCGGCCGCGCTGGCGGGACTTCCTGATCTGGCAGGCCGGCGAGGTGGTGTACTTCCTCGGGATCTGGCTGTACCTCGCCTACACGACCAGCGGGGACAAGCACCAGGGCCTGCCCGTGGAGGGCTACCAGCTGGCGATCACCGCCCACCTGCTGACGACCCTCTACCTGTGCGCGGTCGTCGTCCGCGACATCCTGATGCCCGAGCGGGACGTCGTGCGCCGCGACGGATCGGACGACCCGTCCGGCGGTGTCCTCGACGGAGCCGAGGACGTGTTCGTCCTGTCGGACGCGGCGAGGGCGCCGCAGGATGCGGCGCCCTCGCAGGGACAGCGGGTCGAGTGGGGCACGGCCCCCGGGAACTGACCGTCCCCGTCACCGGCCGGATGCGCTTCAGGCGTCGAGCACCCGGTCGAACTGCGTCGTGGTGTGGCGCAGGTGCGCCACCAGCTCGTCGCCGACCTTCGGCTCGGGGGCGTCCGACGGCACGAACAGGATCGACACCTGCATGTGCGGGGGCTCCGCGAACCAGCGCTGCTTGCCCGCCCACACGAACGGCGAAAGGTTCCGGTTCACGGTGGCCAGACCGGCCCGCGCCACGCCCTTGGCGCGCGGCATCACGCCGTGCAGGGCCTTGGGGGCCTCCAGGCCCACCCCGTGCGAGGTGCCGCCCGCGACCACGACGAGCCAGCCGTCGGAGGCCGCCTTCTGCTGTCGGTAGCCGAACCGGTCGCCCTTCGCGACGCGCGTGACGTCCAGGACGGCACCGCGGTACTCGGTGGCCTCGTGGTCGCCCAGCCACAGCCGGGTGCCGATCCGCGCCCGGAACCGGGTCTGCGGGAACTGCTGCTGGAGCCGGGCCAGCTCCTCGGCCCGCAGGTGGCTGACGAACATGGTGTGCAGCGGCAGCCGGGCCGCGCGCAGCCGGTCCATCCAGCCGATGACCTCCTCGACGGCGTCCGAGCCGTCCGGGCGGTCCAGCGGGAGGTGCAGGGCGAAGCCCTCCAGCCGCACGTCCTCGATCGCCGCGTGCAGCTGGCCCAGGTCCTGCTCGGAGATGCCGTGGCGGCGCATCGAGCTCATGCACTCGATGACCACGCGGGCGCCGACCAGGCCGCGGACGCCGTCCAGGGAGGAAACCGAGCGGATCACCCGGTCCGGCAGCGGCACCGGCTCCTCGCCCCGCCGGAACGGGGTGAGGACGAGCAGGTCGCCACCGAAGAGGTCCTTGATGCTGGCGGCCTCGTACGTGGTCCCGACGGCCAGCACGTCGGCGCCCAGCCGGGTCGCCTCCTCGCACAGCCGCTCGTGGCCGAAGCCGTATCCGTTGCCCTTGCAGACCGGGATCATCCCCGGGAACCGGTCCTGGATCTGCTTCTGGTGCGCACGCCAGCGCGCGGTGTCGACGTAGAGCGTGAGCGCCATGCCCGTCCGGAGCCTCTCTCGAAAAAGCTGCCTGTGCAGCGATGCGGTGTGTGGGGGTGCGGCAGCAGGTCAGCGGCGCGACATGTAGATGTCGAGCGCCTTGTGCAGCATCTTGTTCAGCGGGAAGTCCCACTCGCCGACGTACTCGACGGCCTCGCCGCCCGTACCGACCTTGAACTGGATGAGGCCGAACAGGTGGTCGTTCTCGTCCAGCGTGTCACTGATGCCGCGCAGGTCGTAGACGCTGGCGCCGAGCGCGTACGAGTCGCGCAGCATGCGCCACTGCATCGCGTTCGACGGCCGGACCTCGCGCTTGTGGTTCGCGGAGGCGCCGTACGAGTACCAGACGTGCTGGCCGACGGTGAGCATCGTGGCGGCGGCCAGCGGCTCCCCCTCGTGCTTCGCGATGTACAGCCGCATCCGGTTCGGGTCCTCGGAGTTGAGGGCCGTCCACTGGCGCTGGAAGTAGCTGAGCGGGCGCGGGCGGAACTTGTCGCGCTCGGCCGTGATCTCGTACAGCTCCTGCCAGACCGGCAGGTCCTCGTAGCCGCCCTGGACGACCTCGACGCCGGCCTTCTCGGCCTTCTTGATGTTGCGCCGCCACAGCTGGTTGAAGCCCTTGAGGACGTCGTCCAGCGAGCGGTTGGCGAGCGGTACCTGGAAGACGTACCGGGGCTGTACGTCGCCGAAGCCGGCGCCGCCGTCCTCGCCCTGCTGCCAGCCCATGCGGCGCAGCTTGTCGGACACTTCGAAGGCGCGGGGCTCGATGTGCGAGGCCTCCACGTCGCGCAGCCGCTTGACCTCCGGGTCCTGGATGCCCGCCTTGATGGCGGCGGCGTTCCAGCGGCGGATGACGACGGGCGGACCCATCTTCACGGTGAACGCACCCTGGCGCTTGAGGTGGGCCAGCATCGGCTGGAGCCACTCCTCCAGGTTCGGGGCGTACCAGTTGATGACCGGCCCCTCGGGAAGGTACGCGAGGTACCGCTTCACCTTGGGCAGCTGCCGGTACAACACGAGGGCGGCGCCGACCAGTTCGTCGTTCTGGTCGAACCAACCGAGGTTCTCGGAGCGCCACTCGTTCTTCACGTCGGCCCACGCCGGGACCTGGCAGTGGCTAGCCGAGGGCAGGGTCTGGAGATATCCCAGATGCTGCTCTCGGCTGATGGTCCTCAGGGACAGGCTCATGCGGGGCGTCTCCTCGGCGGCTTCGCTGGCTATGGCGCGAAGCCTACTGCGACAAGGGCGCCACCCTTCTGGGGGACGGGCCCGGCCGGGCCCGTCGAGAAGCCGGCGCCCTCTCGCGGAGGGGCCCCGTCAGCCCGCCCAGCCGCCGAACAGACCGCCGTGCGCCATGCCGAGGTAGAAGCCCACGCCTGCGGCCCCAAGCCCGATGATCAGTGCGAAGCGCTCGCGTGTCGTCTCCGAGATGAACTGTCCGTACGCGCCGGTCAGGATGCCGACGAGCCCGGTCCACGAGCTGAGCAGGTGCAGATTGTCGAAGAACCCCGTGACGAACGCCACGAGGCCGAGGACCACCGTGGCCACCACGAGGGTGTCCTGCAGCGGGTGGGATTTGCCGTCGGTCGCGAAGAGCGAGATGGAGGACTGGGGTCGCATTGCCTGTGCCATCGGAAGGCACCTCCTGGCTGACGCAGAGCGGTGCTGCGGGGCCGCCGCCGACTGGGCCGGGGGCGTGGCACCGAGCACACCCGATGAGTACAGAGTGTGGCCCCTTCCTGCCGGATTTCAACCGGAAGGGGCCGAGCAGGTAGTCTGTACAGCTGCGCGGTGTCTGCTCTCGGACGCCGTGCGCACGCATCACGACCCTCCTGCCACGGAACGACCGTGGCCGCTGAGTCCAAAGGAGGTGGGTTCCACATGCGTCACTACGAAGTGATGGTCATCCTCGACCCCGATCTCGAGGAGCGCGCTGTCTCCCCGCTGATCGAGAACTTCCTCTCCGTCGTCCGTGAGGGCAACGGAAAGGTCGAGAAGGTCGACACCTGGGGCCGTCGTCGTCTCGCTTACGAGATCAAGAAGAAGCCCGAGGGCATCTACTCGGTCATCGACCTCCAGGCCGAGCCTGCGGTCGTCAAGGAGCTTGACCGACAGATGAACCTGAACGAGTCGGTTCTCCGGACCAAGGTCCTTCGCCCCGAGACCCACTGAACTCCGGTTCAGCGGTAATCGGGACCGAGTAGCACAGCAGCCCAGCAGCAATCCCCGCCGAGAGGTTCATCCATGGCAGGCGAGACCGTCATCACGGTCGTCGGCAATCTCGTCGACGACCCCGAGCTGCGCTTCACCCCCTCGGGTGCGGCGGTCGCGAAGTTCCGTGTCGCGTCCACCCCCCGCACCTTCGACCGTCAGACCAACGAGTGGAAGGACGGCGAGAGCCTGTTCCTGACCTGCTCGGTGTGGCGGCAGGCGGCCGAGAACGTCGCCGAGTCCCTTCAGCGGGGCATGCGCGTCATCGTGCAGGGCCGGCTGAGGCAGCGGTCGTACGAGGACCGTGAGGGTGTCAAGCGCACGGTCTACGAGCTGGACGTCGAGGAAGTCGGCCCCAGCCTGAAGAACGCCACGGCCAAGGTTGCCAAGACCACCGGTCGCGGTGGCCAGGGCGGGTACGGCGGCGGCCAGCAGCAGGGTGGCGGCGGCGGCTGGGGCGGAGCCCCCGGCGGCGGCGCCCCGCAGGGCGGCGGAGCTCCCTCCGACGACCCGTGGGCGTCCAGCGCGCCGGCCGGCGGCCAGCAGCAGGGCGGCGGGGGCGGCTGGGGCGGAAGCTCCGGCGGCTCCAACGGCGGCTACTCGGACGAGCCTCCCTTCTAGGGAAGCTCGCATCCCCACTTCTTGATCACACAGGAGAGACACCATGGCGAAGCCGCCTGTGCGCAAGCCTAAGAAGAAGGTCTGCGCGTTCTGCAAGGACAAGACCGCGTACGTGGACTACAAGGACACGAACATGCTGCGGAAGTTCATTTCCGACCGCGGCAAGATCCGTGCCCGCCGCGTTACCGGCAACTGCACGCAGCACCAGCGTGACGTCGCCACGGCCGTGAAGAACAGCCGTGAGATGGCGCTGCTGCCCTACACGTCCACCGCGCGATAAGGAAAGGGTGACCGACTAATGAAGATCATCCTGACCCACGAGGTTTCTGGCCTCGGTGCCGCCGGCGATGTCGTCGACGTCAAGGACGGTTACGCTCGCAACTACCTGGTCCCGCGTGGTTTCGCGATCCGCTGGACCAAGGGTGGCGAGAAGGACGTGGCGCAGATCCGCCGCGCCCGCAAGATCCACGAGATCGCGACCATCGAGCAGGCCAACGAGGTCAAGGCCAAGCTCGAGGGCACGAAGGTCCGTCTGGCCACCCGCTCGGGTGACGCCGGTCGTCTCTTCGGCTCCGTGACCCCGGCCGACATCGCCACGGCGATCGAGGCTTCCGGTGGTCCGAAGGTCGACAAGCGCCGCGTCGAGCTGGCTGCCCCGATCAAGACCCTCGGTTCGTACCAGGTCTCCGTGCGTCTGCACGCCGAGGTCGCCGCGAACGTGGGCGTCGAGGTTGTCGCCGCCTAAGTGCTGCACACGAAGGGCCGCACCCCTCAGGGGTGCGGCCCTTCGTCGTCTCCGGGTATCGCCGGACGATGTTTCACGTGAAACACCCCGGGACCGTTCTCTGTGTTTCACGTGAAACACCGCCGGGATCGGCGGATCAGCGGGTCGCCCCGGCGACCAGCCATCGGCCGGAGCGGGCGCGCAGCTGGAGGGTTGCCATCCGGACCAGCATCATCAGCGTCATGGCCCACCAGAGCGTGGTCAGGCCGCCGCCGAGGGTCGGGACGAGCAGGGCGGCCGGGGTGAACACGGCGAGCGTCACGAGCATCGCCCAGGCCAGGTAGCGACCGTCCCCGGCGCCCATCAGGACCCCGTCGAGCACGAAGACGATGCCGGACACCGGCTGGGAAAGAGCCACGACCAGCAGGGCGGGCAGCAGAGCGGCCTTGACTGCGGGATCGCCGGTGAAGAGCGGGATGAACAGCGGGCGGGCCACGATCACCAGCGCGCCGAGGACGATTCCCGAGGCGATCCCCCACTGGACCATGCGTCGGCAGAGGGCCTTGGCGCCCTCGGTGTCGTCGGCGCCGAGGTAGCGGCCGATGATGGCCTGTCCGGCGATGGCGATCGCGTCGAGCGCGAAGGCGAGCAGGCTCCACAAGGAGAGCAGGATCTGGTGGGCGGCGATGTCCGCGTCGCCGAGTCGCGCCGCCACGGCGGTCGCGATGATCAGGACGGCGCGCAGGCAGAGGGTGCGCACCAGCAGCGGTGCGCCGGCCTGGGCGCAGGCCCGGATTCCGGCGGCGTCGGGCCGCAGCGAGGCGCCGTGCCGACGGGCTCCGCGGACGACCACGACGAGGTAGACGCCGGCCATGGCGCACTGGGCGATCACCGTTCCCCAGGCGGAACCGGCGATGCCGAAGTCGGCGCCGTACACGAGGGCGCCGTTCAGGCCGGCGTTGAGGGCGAAGCCTCCGATGGCGACGTAGAGCGGGGTACGGGTGTCCTGGAGGCCCCGGAGGACCCCGGTGGCGGCGAGCACCATCAGCATGGCCGGGATGCCCAGGGCGGATATCCGCAGATAGGTGACCGCGTACGGGGCGACGGTGTCGGACGCTCCGAAGAGGGAGATCAGCCAGGGCGCTGCCGGCAGCACGACGGCGATGACGACGGCGCCGATCAGGAGGGCGAGCCAGATGCCGTCCATGCCCTGGCGGATGGCGGCAGGAAGGTCTCCCGCGCCGACCCGGCGGGAGACGGCCGCGGTGGTGGCGTAGGCGAGGAAGACGAAGACGCTGACGGCGGTCGTCAGCAGGGCGGCGGCGATGCCGAGTCCGGCCAGCTGGGGGGTGCCGAGGTGTCCCACGATGGCGCTGTCGGCCATCACGAACAGGGGCTCGGCGACGAGCGCGCCGAACGCCGGGACGGCGAGTGCGAGTATCTCGCGGTCGTGCCGTCTCGGGGCACCCTTCAGCGGGGCGAGGGCCTGTGTCATGCGCTCAATCTAATCTTCCACAGGTAATAGATGCAACCGCCTTTGGAGCCTTACCGACGAGTTGACTTGCGCGTTCTGGGCACCCCGTTGGAGGCGATCTCGGAACCAGGGCCAAGAAATTTCTCCCCCACAGCCGGTGGAGGAAGAATTCCCAGGTCAGATGGGGTGGATGGGTAGGGCAGGTGATTTTGTCCACAGCGCCGTCCCCCGGTCCGTGCACAGCTTCCGGCGACTTACCCACAGCATTGGGTCGGTCATCCACATCTCATCCACACAGCCTGTGGATAACAAGATTGGCTGACGTCGCTCCCGGCCCTACCGTTGTGCGTTGCCCGACTCGCCGACTGCGGATTCGGGTGCCCCAAATGTCAGAGCCGTGTCGTAGAAAGAGTGGCACGGCGAGGTCCGCGTTGCGGACGGGAGGAGGCGGCCCGGTGAGCATGCCCGAGCCCATGGACGACCCCTGGGCCGACAGCGGTCCGGGTGACCGTCTGCCCGCCCGTTCGCGCCGTAACAGCGACAACCGCGGCCGCGGGGACGAGCAGCACGACCGGGGCCGCGAGGGCGGCTCCTGGGACGGCGGTGGCGGCGGCTTCGAGCGCGTACCGCCGCAGGACCTGGACGCCGAGCAGTCGGTGCTCGGCGGCATGCTGCTCTCCAAGGACGCCATCGCGGACGTCGTCGAGGTCATCAAGGGCCACGACTTCTACCGGCCCTCCCATGAAACGATCTACCAGGCGATCCTCGACCTGTACGCCAAGGGCGAGCCGGCCGACCCCATCACGGTCGGCGCCGAGCTGACTCGTCGCGGCGAGATCAGCAAGGTCGGCGGGGCCTCGTACCTGCACACGCTCGTCCAGTCGGTGCCCACCGCGGCGAACGCCGAGTACTACGCGGAGATCGTCCACGAGCGGGCGGTGCTGCGCCGCCTCGTCGCCGCCGGCACCAAGATCACGCAGATGGGATACGCGGCGGACGGCGACGTCGACGAGATCGTCAACAGCGCCCAGGCCGAGATCTACGCCGTCACCGAGCAGCGGACCTCCGAGGACTACCTGCCGCTCGGAGACATCATGGAGGGCGCGCTCGACGAGATCGAGGCGATCGGCTCGCGCAGCGGACAGATGTCGGGCGTCCCGACCGGTTTCACGGACCTCGACTCGCTGACCAACGGCCTGCACCCCGGCCAGATGATCGTCATCGCGGCCCGCCCCGCCATGGGCAAGTCCACCCTCGCACTCGACTTCGCCCGCGCCTGTTCCATCAAGAGCAACCTGCCGAGCGTGATCTTCTCCCTCGAAATGGGCCGCAACGAGATCGCGATGCGCCTCCTTTCGGCGGAGGCCCGGGTGGCCCTGCACCACATGCGCTCCGGCACCATGACGGACGACGACTGGACCCGGCTTGCCCGCCGGATGCCGGACGTCTCCGCCGCCCCGCTCTACATCGACGACTCCCCGAACCTGTCGATGATGGAGATCCGGGCCAAGTGCCGGCGCCTGAAGCAGCGCAACGACCTCTCGCTCGTGGTCATCGACTATCTCCAGCTGATGCAGTCGGGCGGCTCCCGCCGTCCCGAGAGCCGCCAGCAGGAGGTCTCGGACATGTCCCGAAACCTCAAGCTGCTGGCCAAGGAGCTCGAGGTGCCGGTGATCGCGCTCTCCCAGCTGAACCGTGGTCCCGAGCAGCGCACCGACAAGAAGCCGATGGTCTCCGACCTGCGTGAGTCCGGCTCCATCGAGCAGGACGCCGACATGGTGATCCTGCTGCACCGCGAGGACGCGTACGAGAAGGAGTCGCCCCGCGCGGGCGAGGCGGACCTGATCGTGGCGAAGCACCGTAACGGCCCCACGGCGACGATCACCGTCGCCTTCCAGGGCCACTATTCGCGGTTCGTGGACATGGCCAACACGTAGCATCCGATCATGGATGCCGTATCTGAAGACCTGGAGCCGCTCCCTGCCACCCGGCGTGCGCTGAGGCACCGGATCGCCGTCGCGCAGAGCGAGGGCCGGGCGCCGTCGGTGGTGGCGGCCGTGGCCCGCGGCGGTGAAATCGTCTGGGAGGACTCCCGGACCTCCGTCGAGGGACACGGTCCCGACGGGAACGTGCAGTACCGGATCGGGTCGATCAGCAAGACCTTCACCGCCGTTCTCGTGCTGCGCCTGCGGGACGAGGGCCTGCTGCGGCTCGAGGACCCGCTGGAGCAGCACCTGCCGGGAACGGGCGTCGGCGAGGTGACCATCGCCCAGTTGCTCGCCCACACCGGCGGGTTGGCGGCGGAGACGCCGGGCGAGTGGTGGGAGCGCACCCCCGGGGCGCTGCGGCCCGAACTCGCGGACGTGCTGGGTGAGGAGCCGTACCGGTTCCGGCCCGGCCGACGGCACCACTACTCCAACCCCGGGTACACGCTGCTGGGTTCGCTTGTGGAAGCCGTGCGGGGCAAGCCGTGGGCAGAGGTGCTGCGCGCCGAGGTGTTGGAGCCGCTGGCGCTGCACCGTACGACGGCGCAGCCGCAGGCTCCGCACGCGGGCGGCTGGGCGGTGCACCCGTGGGCCGACGTGATGATGGCCGAACCGCTGGAGGACCTGGGGCTGATGGCCGCGGCGGGACAACTCTGGTCCACGACCCGGGACCTGGCCCGGTTCGCGATGTTCCTCGCCCGGGGTGACGAGCGGGTGCTGAGTGCGGAGTCGGTACGGGAGATGCGGACGTCAGCGGCCCCGCCGGAGCCCGGTCTCGCCGAGTTCGGTTACGGACTCGGCATGCAGCTGGTGGACGCCCGCGGGCGCAGGCTCGCCGGCCACAGCGGTTCGCTGCCGGGGTTCGTCGCAGCGCTGTGGCTGAGCGAGGCGGACGACGTGGCGGCCGTGGTGCTGGCGAACTGCACGTCGGGGCTGCCCGCCTCGGCGGTGGCCGCGGACCTGGTGGCGATCGTCGCGGACGCGGAGCCGCCGTTCCCACAGCCGTGGCGGCCGTTCCGGGAGGCCGATCCGGTCGCCCTGGAGCTGTGCGGCCCCTGGTACTGGGGTACGTCGGCCCATGTGGTGCGGTTGACGGCGGACGGGCTGCTGGAGCTGGGGCCGGTCGGCGCCATGGGCCGGTCGGCCCGCTTCCGGGCAGAGCCCGACGGGAACTGGACCGGGCTCTCCGGCTACTACGCGGGGGAGACGCTGCGGGCGGTCCGGCGCGAGGACGGCTCGGTGAGCCATCTCGACCTCGGCTCGTTCGTGTTCACGCGGGAGCCCTACGACGCGCAGGCCCCGGTGCCCGGGGGGCCGGATCCGCAGGGCTGGCGCGGCGTCGGCTGAGGGCCGTCCTCCCGCTCGTGGGCCGGGCCGCCGAGACGGGCCCGGCCTGCGTACGGGAGATCAGAGGGACAGCTTGAACCCGATGTGGGAAGCGGTGAACCCGAGCCGCTCGTAGAAGCGGTGGGCGTCGGTACGGGTCATGTCCGAGGTGAGCTGTACGAGTTGGCAGTGCTCCCGGCGGGAGCGCTCGACGGCCCACTGGATGAACCGGGTGCCCAGGCCGCCGCCCCGTTCGTCGGCATGGACCCGGACACCTTCGATGATCGAACGGGTGGCGCCCTTGCGGGAGAGCCCGGGAACGATGGTGAGCTGGAGGGTGCCCACGACGCGATCTCCGCGGACCGCGACGACCACGTGCTGGTGGGGGTCGTCGGCCAGGCGTCTGAACGCCTTCATGTACGGCGTGAGGTCGTCAGGCGATTCGCGGGTGGCGCCGAGGGGGTCGTCCGCGAGCATCGCGACGATGGCGGGCAGGTCCTCCTCGGTGGCGGGACGGATCACGGGCTGGCCGGGATCGGTCATGGCGGCGCTCCTCTCTCAGCCCGCGGCCACGGTGAGCGGGGCCCAGCGGCGGGTCCAGTCGCCGGGGAGGCCGGGGACGCCGCGGGTCATGACGGCGTTGAACGCGATGGAGCCGAGGCCGCGGTCCTTGAGCCAGGCGAGGAGTTCCTCGTGGCGGACGTCGATATCGGTGCGCAGCGGCCGGTCGGTTTCGGCCGCGAGCGCGGTGACGAGTGCCTGGGCACCGGCCGTGTCACGGGCGATCAGCGGCCCGATCACATGGGTCTCCATGTTGGGCCAGATCGCGGCGTAGCCGATGAGTTCGCCCTGGTCGTCCTCGGCGACCAGCAGCCGGTCCGCGAAGGCGGGAAGCCTCGCGATCATATGGGTCCGGTCGGTGCCGAAGACCTCGGTGTCCAGGCGGACGATCCGCGGGATGTCCTCGCCCGCCGCCGGCCGGACCGACACGGAGTCCGCCTCCGTGGCGGCGGGCTGGCCCCGGAACGTGCCGCGGAGCATTTCGGCGCGGCCCGTGGTGTCGAAGCCGAGCTCCTCGTAGAGCGGCCGGCCGTAGGGAGTGGCGTGGAGGGTGAGGGGGACGCCCTTGAGGACGTCGTCGCAGACGTACACCATCAGGCGACGTCCCAGGCCTTGGCGGGCATAACGCTCGGCGACGAGGACCATCCCGATGGCGGCCAGCTCCGGCCCGGCGTGGGTGTGCCCGTACGAGGTGACGACGCAGGCGGCTGCGAGCCCCTGGCCGTCGGGGGCGTCGATGCCGTAGCCGGTACCCGCGGCGAGAAGCAGCCCCCACTTGTGGTCCTCGCGCGGCCACCCGCGGTCTTCGGACAGGTCGGCGCATGAGCGGAGATCATCCACGGTCAGCGCACGGATCGGCAGGTCGGTGAGGTGTGGTGGTGTCACGGCCCCAGACTGGATCATCAGCCGGAGGGCGTCCAGAGGATTTGGGGGTGGATGTTTCACGTGAAACATCCCACGGGCTAGCCTCGCTGCCATGAGCCTCCTGCACCTCTTCGATCTCGACGGAACCCTGATGTACGGCTCGGCGGCGCCGGTCGAGATCTCCCGGCAGCTCGGCCTGAGCGCGGAGATCGCCGTGTTGGAGCGGGCGTTCGGTGCGCGGGAGATGGGGCCCCACGAGTTCTCGGTTGCGGCGCATGCGCTGTGGGCGGAGCTGACGCCCGCGCACGTCCGGGCGGCGTTCGAGGGGGCCCCATGGCTGACGGGAATCCGCGAGGTGTGGCGGGAGATCAGGGAGCGCGGGGACTACTGCGCGGTGATCTCGCTGTCACCGTCGTTCTTCGTGGAACTGCTGCTGGAGTGGGGCGCGCACGCCGCACACGGCTCGGTCTTTCCCGAGGTGCCCTTCACCCGGCCGGTGGACGCGGCCGGGATCCTGACTCCCGAGGGCAAGGTCGCGGTGGCGGACCGGCTGTGCGCGCAGTTCGGGGTCGGCCGGGCCGACTGCGTCGCGTACGGGGATTCGGTGACCGACGCGGTGTTGTTCGAAGCGGTTTCGGTGTCGGTGGCGGTCAACGCCCCGCCGTACCTGGCGGAGCGGGCGACGCACGTCTACGAGGGCCGGGACCTGAGAGAGGCCTACCGGCTCGTGGGGGCACGTCCGGAAGTCCAGGCATCTTAAGGGGACGGCGGATTCGAAACGCGGACTTTCCGCGTTTACCCGCGGGTGGTTGGGGCGGCTGGCAGGCTTTGAGGCCCGGAACCACGGATTCGAAAGCCGTGGCGTGCTCACCGACCGAGATGTTCGAAGCGAGGCACCGCATGGACGCTCCGCCCACCAGATCGGCCAGACGGACGGCCCGGATACCGTCCGGGGGCGGTGCGGCCGAGCCCTCCCCCGATGCTCTGCTCATCCGCCGGACCCTGGAAGAGATCGGACCCGTCGCCGACCGGGTGACCTCGTACTTCTACGCCCTGGTCTTCACCGGGCACCCGGAGGTGCGGGGCATGTTCCCGGCCGCCATGGACGCACAGCGCGACCGGCTGCTGAAGGCGCTGCTGACCGCCGCCGAGCACATCGACAACCCAGACGTGCTCGTACCGTATCTGCGCCGGCTGGGCTCCGGGCACCGCAAGTACGGCACGATGGCCGGCCACTACCCGGTGGTGGGCGAGGCCCTGATCAGTGCTCTGGCCCGGTACGCGGACCGGAGCTGGGGACCGGAGACGCAGGCCGCGTGGGTGCGGGCCTACACCGCGATGTCCCAGATCATGATCGACGCGGCGGCCGAGGACGAGGTGACGAGCCCCGCCTGGTGGCATGCGGAGGTGGTCTCGCACGACCTGCGCACCCCCGACATCGCGGTACTGACGGTCCGCCCCGACCAGCCGTACCCCTTCCTCGCGGGCCAGTACACGAGCCTGGAGACGCCCTGGTGGCCCCGGGTGTGGCGGCACTACTCCTTCGCGTCGGCGCCGCGTGCGGACGGGCTGCTGTCCTTCCACGTCAAGGCCGTTCCGGCCGGCTGGGTCTCCAACGCGCTGGTACGGCACGCCCGGCCGGGCGACGTGCTGCGGCTCGGTCCGCCGGCCGGCTCGATGGTCGTCGACCACACCACCGACAACGGGATGCTGTGCCTGGGCGGCGGCACCGGCATCGCCCCGATCAAGGCACTGATCGAGGACGTGGCGGAACACGGTGAGCGCCGCCCGGTGGAGGTGTTCTTCGGGGCGCGCAGCGACGGCGACCTGTACGACAAGGACAACCTGCTGGGCTTGCAGCGCTCGCATCCGTGGCTGTCGGTGCGCCCGGTGGTCTGCGAGGGCCTGGCGGGGCAGCTGCCCCAGGCAGTCGGCGAACACGGGCCCTGGAGCTCGTACGACGCCTTCATCTCGGGGCCGCCCGCGATGATCCGCAGCGGTGTGAACGAGCTCAAGCGGATCGGGATACCCGGGGACCGGATCCGTTTCGACGCGGTGGAGGAACTGGTCGCCGTCGCCGGCTGAGACCCGGGCCGGGTGGCCCGGGCCGGGATCAGTCCGGGTCCGGATCAGCCCAGGTCGGGGGCGTGCATGGCGCGCACACCCTCGATGTTGCCGTCGAGGTAGTGCCGTAGGGACAGCGGGACCAGGTGGACGGCGGCGATGCCCACGCGGCTGAAGGGCACGCGGACGATCTCGTACTCGCCCTCGGGTTCTTCGATTTCGGGGCCGTGCCGCTGGCTGGGGTCCATGGATTCGAGGTGGCAGACGAAGAAGTGCTGCACCTTCACCCCGGTCACCCCTCCGTCGGCGATGTGCTCGACGGTGTCGACGAAGCAGGGCACCACATCGGTGATCTTCGCGCCGAGTTCCTCGTGGAGTTCTCTGTGGAGGGCGTCGACGACGGTGGCGTCCGAGGGCTCCACTCCGCCGCCTGGGGTGAGCCAGTACGGATCGACGCCGGGCTTGGTGCGCTTGATGAGGATCAGGTCGTCACCGTCGAGCAGGATCGCGCGGGCGGTGCGTTTGACCACGGGACGTTCGGTCATGGGAGAAGAGTGGCCCGCACCGCGGTGTCTGAAACGCGTGGGGGGAAAACGGTCCGCACGCCGGAAGCGGGGGCCCGCCCGGGCACTCACCAGTGGGCCGCGGCGTGCAGCAGCCGCTCGTGCGCACGGGCGAGGTGGGCGAGTGCGAGACTGCCGGCCCGTACGACCAGGAACCAGGTCCGCAGCGGTGGTATGGACGGCTCCAGCAGGGCGACGATCTGCCCGCGGTCGAGGGCGTCCTGGCACAGGTACCTGGGCAGGACGGCGAGTCCGGCGCCGGCCCGGACGCATTCCAGTACGGCCCGCAGATCCGGGGCGACGACGGTGGCCGCATCGGGCCGGGTGCCGGGCCGGGTCTCGAAGACCGAGGCCCAGTAGCGCGCGACGAGCGGCAGGGTCTCGTGGACCTCGACGAGCGGAATGCCGTCGAGGACGGCGGGGCCGGACTCGCGCAGCCGGTCGGGATCGACGAGCGCCGCCCAGTAGGGCGCGGCGACCAGCACGTGCTCCTCGTCGCACAGGGCGGTCGCCGTGAACAGCCCGCCACGCGGGCGGGCGGTGGTGACGACGAGGTCGTGGTGGCCGGCGGCGAGCCCGTCGAGGACTTCCTCGGCGCCGGCCCGCAGGACGGTCCGCAGGGTGTGGCCCTGGCCGACGAGCGGTGCGAGGGCGGGCAGGACGCGCTGGCAGAGGAACTCGGGAGGACCGGCGACGTGCAGGGTGCGCAAGGCGCCGGCGGCCTCCCGCTCCGCCTCGGTGATCCGCAGCAGGGCGTCGAGGTGCGGGGCGGCCTTGTGGGCGAGCTCGTCGCCGACGGCCGTGGGGGTGACTCCGCGGGCCCTGCGGTGGAACAGGGGCCGGCCCAGCTGCCGTTCGAGGGTGCGGATCTGTGAGGTGACGGCGGGCTGCGACAGCCCGAGGAGCGCGGCGGCCCGGGTGAACGAGCCCGCCCGGTGTACGGCGACGAAGGTGCGCAGCAGGGCCAGGTCCATGAAGGCCCCTCTCGGTGGGGGCCTTCAACTATAAATATGCCGATAGGACCCTGTCGTTACCGTGATTGGACTCTGACGCTGAGTCAACTAGCCTGGAACGCGTGGTTCTTCGCGCGCGGAACCCGGGGCGGTCCGAGCCACTAGGGGGGAGGCTCGGACCGCTCTCGTTCCGGCTGTTCAGGCGTCGCCGCCGGCCGCTTCGAGGGCCCGCAGCACGTCCGCGACCAGGTCGTCGGTGTCCTCGGCCCCGGCCGAGAAGCGGATGAAGCCCTCGGGGACGGGATCGCCGCCCCACCGTCCGCGCCGCTCCGCGGTGGACCGCACGCCGCCGAAACTGGTGGCGTCCTCGACCAGGTGCAGGGCCGCCATGAAGCGTTCGGCGTGCCCGCGGTCCGCCAGTGTGAAGGAGACGACGGACCCGAAGCCCCGCATCTGCCGGGCGGCCGTCTTGTGCGAGGGGTCCGCGGGCAGCCCCGGGTAGCGCACCCCGCTGACGTCCGTACGGTCGGCCAGCGCTTCGGCGACGGCCAGCGCGTTGGCCCACTGGCGCTGGGCGCGCAGCTGGATGGTGGCCAGGGAGCGGTGGGCGAGCCAGGCCTCCATCGGGCCCGGGACCGCCCCGATGATCTTCCGCCAGCGCCGGACGGCGGCGGCGAGCTCGGGTTCGCGGCAGACGACGTAGCCGAGCAGGAGGTCACCGTGGCCGGTGAGGCCCTTGGTGCCGCTGGCGACGGAGAAGTCCGCGCCGAGTTCCAGGGGCCGCTGACCGAGCGGGGTGGCGAGGGTGTTGTCGACGGCGACCAGGGTGCCTCCGGCGTGGGCGGCCTCGACCAGGCGCCGGATGTCGCACACGTCGAGTCCGGGGTTCGAGGGGGTCTCGATCCACAGCAGCCGGGCCCCGCTCAGGACGGCGAGCTGTGCGTCGTCACCGGTCGCAGCGGTGCGGACGTGGATCCCGTAGGCCTCCAGCTGCTCGCGGACCAGGGGAAGGGCCTGGTAGCCGTCGTCGGGCAGGACGACGGTGTCGCCGGTGCGGGACTGGGAGAGGAGGACGGCGGAGACCGCGGCCATGCCGGAGGCGAAGACGACGGTCTCCACGCCGTCCCGGCCGGGTGCTTCGAGTTCCCCGATGGCCCGCTCCAGCAGGGTCCAGGTGGGGTTGGTGTCGCGGCCGTAGGTGTACGGGCCCGCCACGTCGCCGGGGAGGTGGAAGTGGGCGGCGAAGACGGGTCCGGGCAGGGGTGGTTCGTTCTTGACGGGTTCGGGCAGCCCGGCGCGCACGGCCAGGGTGCCGTCGCCGATGCCGTCCGCCCGCGAGGTCCCGGCCGCAGGGCCGGCCCCGCCCGCTGGGGGTTCCGCCGAGGTTGCCGCTGCCTCGTCGGCATGGTCGTTCACGCGATGTGCTCCTTCACTGCCTCGAACTGCCGGGCCGGGTGGCGCGGTGGCCGGGGACCGCTCAGTCCTTGTCGGGCAGGATCATGTTCACGGCCCAGGAGACGACGGAGATGATCAGGCCGCCGAGCAGGGCGGTCCAGAAGCCGTCCACGTGGAAGCTGAGGTCGAGCTGCTTGGCCAGCCACGAGGTCAGCATGAGCATCAGGGCGTTCACGACCAGGGTGAACAGCCCGAGGGTGAGGACGAACAGCGGCAGTGAGAGGAGCTTCACCACCGGCTTGACGATCAGGTTCACCAGGCCGAAGACCAAGGCGACCAGGATCAGTGTGAGGGTCCTGCGGCCCAGGGAGCTGTGGTCGTCCAGCGTGATGCCGGCGAGCAGCCAGATGGCGACGGCCAGGGCTGCCGCGTTCGCGAGCGTCTTGACTACGAAATTCGTCATGTGTCTGATCGTGGCAGAGAAGATCCCGGTGGGACATCGGCAGTTCTGCGGATGCCGGGGAACGCGAGAGAGCAAGGGGCACAACGACGATGAAGGCCTTCCGGCTGGACGAGCTTGAGGCGGAGCGGCTCGCGAACGACGGCGCCTATCTGCAGTTCCTGCGCGAACGGAACATGTCGGTCGGGCTGTACGCGCTCGACGCCGGCCAGAGCGACCCGCAGCAGCCGCACCGCCAGGACGAGGTGTACTTCGTGGTGAGCGGCCGGGCCTCGATCACGGTCGGGGACGAGACGACGACGGTGGCGCGCGGCAGCGTCGTCTACGTCCCCGCCGGGGTGGTGCACAAGTTCCACCACATCACCGAAGACCTGCGGGTCCTCGTGGTGTTCTCGCCGCCGGAGGCATAGCCGGAGGACCGCGTCCCAGGGTCGGATCCCCCGATTCCCCTAAGGGGCGGATCAGGGGAGTCCGGGGGCTCTCGGGCCCCCGGACGCTTGTACCGGCTCCTAGCATCGAGAGCAGGAAGTCACGGCTCAGGAAGAGGTTGAGGACATGGACGGGATCCGAGAGACGTTTGCAGGCATGCCCTGGTGGGTCAAGTGGGTCGCGATCCCGCTCCTGGTGCTCTTCGTCTTCGGCGGGGTCATCACCAGCATCCTCGGTGCACTCATCTCGTTCGTCTTCAAGCTGCTGCTCTTCGTCGCGCTCGTCGGCGGTCTGGTCTTCGTCGTCAAGAAGTTCACCGGCAGCGGTTCGAAGTCCTCCTCCCGCGACTGGTAGGCGTCAATCCCGGTGGTAACCCGGGCGGGGGAACGTGGGGCGGCATACCGCCCAAGTCGTGGGAATCGGCAGATAGAGTGGCAATCTGTGCCGTCCCCTGGGCGCCGGACGCCGGTCACACCGCCCTGACATGCGGTTTTCTCCAGTGCCGACCGAGTGCCATCCCCAGGAGCCGCGGCCTGTGCGGGGGCGGCCCCCGCCGGGCGGGCCCTCCCCAGGCCCGCCGCCACGCCTGGGGGTGAGCTTTGTCTTCGGTTCACAATGCCGGTGTGCCGACGCTGATCGGTTCGGTGCAGCGCGCGTTGAGGCTGCTCGAGGCGGCGGGCTCCCACAGCGAGGGGGCCCCGGCGAAACAACTGGCGCGCGAGGCCGGACTGCCGCTCCCCACCGCGTACCACCTGCTGCGCACCCTCACCCACGAGGGATATCTGCGGCGCGAGGGCGGAGTGTTCCTGCTTGGCGCCGCCGCCGGGCGGCTGGCCGGTGGCGGGCTGCAGCAGAAACGTCGCAGCATGATCCTCGACTCCCTCGCGCGCTTCCGCGACGCGGTCGGGGCCCCCGTGTACTTCGCGGTGTTCCGCGCGGGTGAGATCGAGCTCGTCGGCGTCTCGGACACTCCGGCCAGCCCCGCGGTGGAGGAGTGGGCCGATTTCCGCGCGACCGGCCACGCACACGCCATCGGGCAGTGTCTGCTGGCCCAGCTCGACGAGAAGACCCGCAGGGACTTCTACGACCGGCACCCGGTCGAGGCGGTCACCCAGTACACCGTCCGGGACCAACGTGCCCTGGAAACCCGTATCGCCGCGCTGGGACGCATGGAGCCGGTTACGGAGCGTCAGGAGTACGCGCTGGGCACGGTCTGTGCAGCCATCCCCATCACTGTGGGCGATACCGCCGCAACCATGGCCATTTCTCTCCCTTTGCACCAGGAGGAACGATTGCCTTGTGTAGTGGATCGGCTACGGAGTGAAGTAGGCGCGCTGCTGAGCACCCTCTCGTTCTCTATCAGTATCTGAAAACTCACTCCTTGTGATCCGCAAGCGCTTCCACCACCCTTGTCAAGAGGGCCCTGGGGGATCATTCCTGGCCACTTCCACTACAGCGGGGTAGTCCATGCGCGAGTCGGTACAGGCAGAGGTCATGATGAGCTTCCTCGTTTCCGAGGAGCTCTCGTTCCGGATCCCGGTGGAACTCCGGTACGACACCCGTGACCCCTACGCAGTGCGGCTGACCTTTCACCTTCCCGGAGACGCGCCCGTGACCTGGGCGTTCGGCCGCGAACTCCTTCTCGACGGCATCAACAAGCCGTGTGGCGACGGTGATGTGCACATCGCGCCCACCGACCCCGGCGAGCTGTCCGACGTCCACATCAGGCTCCAGGTCGGCTCCGACCGGGCGCTGTTCCGTGCCGGCGCAGCGCCTCTCGTCGCTTTCCTCGACCGCACCGACCGGCTTGTTCCGCTCGGTCAGGAGCGCAACCTCGGCGACTTCGAGGAGAACCTCGACGAGGCCCTGGACCGGATCCTGGCCGAGGCGCGGCAGAACGAGCAGAACGCGGGCTGAGCGGATCGGCGGAGCCGAGCCGCCCCGGGCCCCCGAGCCACCCGGGTCGCTCAGCGCTTGCGCCGCCGCCCCCGGCCTCCGCGGACCGGCCCCGAGGCCTCCGCCGCGGCCGGGGAGCCCGGCCGGTCGGCCGAAACCACCAGCGCGGCAAGCGCCGTGGTCACCGGCACCGAGGCCACCAGGCCGATCGACCCGACGAGGGTCCGTACGATCTCCTCCGCCACCAGCTCGCTGTTGGCCACCGAACCCATGCTGCTGTTCGCGATCGAGAACAGCAGCAGCAAGGGAAGCGCAGCGCCCGCGTAGGCCAGGACCAGGGTGTTGACCACCGAGGCGATGTGGTCACGGCCGATGCGGATGGCCGCGCGGTACAGGGCGCGGGGTCCCATCGTCGAGTCGGCCTGATGGAGCTCCCAGACCGCCGACGTCTGCGTGACCGTCACGTCGTCGAGTACGCCGAGCGATCCGATGATCACGCCTGCAAGCAGCAGACCGCTCATGTCGATGTCCGGGTAGAGCCCGTGGATCAGACCGGTGTTGTCGTCGGTGTTGCCGCTGAGGAAGGCCCAGTCGACGAACACCGTTCCGAGCAGGCCGATCAGCAGCAGTGAGACGAGCGTGCCCAGGACGGCGACCGATGTACGGGCGCTCAGGCCGTGGCACATGTAGAGCGCGATGAGCATGATGGCGCTTGCGCCGACGACCGCGACGACCAGAGGGTTCGAGCCCTGCAGGATCGCCGGGAGGATGAAGAGGGTCAGCACGCCGAAACTGACGACCAGCGCGATCAGCGCGAACAGGCCGCGCATCCGGCCGACGACGACCACCGCCACCGCGAAGATGCCGGCCAGCACCGCCAGGGGCAGCTTGCGGTTCACGTCGACCACGGAGTACTGCAGGTCCCGCGGCGCGTCCGGTGCGTACGCGACGACCACCTCCTGGCCGTTCTGCAACTGCCGCGGTGCGCCCGGCTGGACGATCTCGAAGAAGGTGCGGCCCTTGTCGGATCCGGTCGCGACCTCGATCGTGGCCTTCTTGCACTCGCCGGTCTGCGCGGCCCGAGCCTCGCGGCCCTCGGGGGCGGTGGGGTTGCTCGTGGGCGGTACCTGCGAGGCGTTCACCGATTTGCAGTCGACCTGTTCGAGCGCGACCACCCGGCCCTGCTGGGTCTGCCGGTCGAAGCCCACTCCCGAGCGCTCGTGGGCGGGGGCGCCACCCGGCCAGAGCACCACCAGGCCGACGAAGACGGCGGCGGCGAAGGGGATCAGTACCGCTGCGATGACCTTGCGCAGGTGCTTCGAGACGGGCGCCGCCGGCCCGTGGCCGTGGGAGTGGCCGTGGGAATACCCCTGGGGAGGGACCTGGGCGGGACCGTGGTCATGCCTGTGGCCCGTGTGTGCGTGGTCGGAGTGGTCCGTGGGCTGGGTGGGCGTGTTGGGGGGCTGCGGCATGGACGTCACCGGCCGATCATCGCAAGAGTTGAGGGGGCCCACTGTTCAGCACGCCACAGATGACGCTAGCGTGGGGGCACCTTTGCACAACGCGGGAGCTCGGAGCACCGGGCTGAGAGGGCGCTGATCACCGTACGCAGCATATGTGCGTACGGGAAGAGGCTGCGTCGACCGCCGAACCTGTTACCGGGTAATGCCGGCGTAGGGAGATCAGGTCTCATGACCATTCAGGACGCACGCACGCCTGCCGTCAGCCAGGACGCCGACGGCCAGACCGAGCGCCAGCCGGGCTGGCACAAGGGCTATGTGGCGGGATCCCGCCCCGACATCCGGGTGCCGGTCCGCCAGGTCCACCTCACCAACGGCAAGGACGTGACGCTCTACGACACGTCCGGGCCGTACACCGACCCGCAGATCGAGACCGACGTGCGGCGCGGACTGGCGCCGCTGCGCGAGAACTGGATCATCGGCCGCGGCGACACCGAGGAGTACGCCGGCCGCCCCGTGCGTCCCGAGGACGACGGCATCAAGCACACCTCTCCGCGCGGTGGCCTCAAGAACCTCGACGCGGTCTTCCCGGGCCGCCCGCGCCAGCCCCGTCGTGGCCGCGACGGCGCCGCCGTCACGCAGCTCGCGTACGCCCGCCGCGGTGAGATCACTCCGGAGATGGAGTACGTCGCGATCCGCGAGAACGTCGCGCCCGAGGTCGTGCGCGAGGAGATCGCCGCAGGTCGCGCCGTGCTTCCTGCGAACGTGAACCACCCGGAGATCGAGCCGATGATCATCGGCAAGCGGTTCCTGGTGAAGGTCAACGCCAACATCGGCAACTCCGCCGTCACCTCCTCCATCGAGGAGGAGGTCGACAAGATGACCTGGGCGACCAAGTGGGGCGCCGACACGGTCATGGACCTCTCGACGGGCCGCAACATCCACACCACCCGCGAGTGGGTGCTGCGCAACTCGCCCGTTCCGATCGGCACCGTGCCGCTCTACCAGGCGCTGGAGAAGGTCGACGGCCGCGCCGAGGACCTGACCTGGGAGATCTACAAGGACACGGTCATCGAGCAGGCCGAGCAGGGTGTGGACTACATGACGGTCCACGCCGGCGTGCTGCTGCCGTACGTGCCCCTGACCGCCCGGCGCAAGACCGGCATCGTCTCGCGCGGCGGCTCGATCATGGCCGCCTGGTGCCTGGCGCACCACAAGGAGAACTTCCTCTACACGAACTTCGAGGAGCTCTGCGAGATCCTCGCGACGTACGACGTCACGTACTCGCTGGGTGACGGTCTGCGTCCCGGCTCGATCGCGGACGCCAACGACGCCGCGCAGTTCGCCGAGCTGAAGACCCTGGGTGAGCTGAACACGATCGCCAAGCGCCACAACGTCCAGACCATGATCGAGGGCCCGGGGCACGTCCCGATGCACAAGATCAAGGAGAACATCGACCTCCAGCAGGAGATCTGCGAGGAGGCGCCGTTCTACACGCTCGGCCCGCTGACCACGGACGTCGCTCCCGCGTACGACCACATCACCTCCGGCATCGGCGCCGCGATGATCGCCTGGTGGGGCACCGCGATGCTCTGCTACGTCACGCCGAAGGAGCACCTGGGCCTGCCCAACCGCGACGACGTGAAGACCGGTGTCATCACCTACAAGATCGCCGCGCACGCGGCGGACCTGGCCAAGGGCCACCCGGGCGCCCAGGAGTGGGACGACGCCCTGTCGGACGCGCGGTTCGAGTTCCGCTGGGAGGACCAGTTCAACCTGGCCCTCGACCCGGACACGGCCCGCGAGTTCCACGACGAGACGCTCCCGGCCGAACCGGCCAAGACCGCGCACTTCTGCTCCATGTGCGGTCCGAAGTTCTGCTCGATGAAGATCTCCCAGGACATCCGCCGTGAGCACGGCGGTGACCTGAAGGCCGATGAGATCGAGGCGGGCATGGCGGCGAAGTCGGCCGAGTTCGCGGCGAGCGGCAACCGGGTGTACCTGCCCCTGGCGGACTGACCCGACCGCTGGGGCGGCCGCCGCTCCGGGGGGAAGGAGGGGACCCCCGGGAGCGGCGGCCCGCACGAAACGCTTGCGCTGGAGGACACTCCAGCTCCTACAGTGCGGGCGCATGACCATGAGATATCGCAGTCTGGGCCGGACCGGCATAGAGGTCAGTGCGCACTGCCTCGGCACGATGATGTTCGGAGCGGTGGGGAACCCGGACCACCAGGAGTGCGCGCGGATCATCCACGCCGCGCTCGACCAGGGGATCAACTTCGTCGACACGGCGGACATGTACTCCGCCGGGGAGTCCGAGGAGATCGTCGGCAGGGCGCTCAAGGGCCGGCGCGACGACGTCGTGCTCGCCACGAAGGTCCACTTCCAGATGGGGAAGGGACGCAACCGCAGCGGCAACTCGCGGCGGTGGATCGTGCGGGCGGTGGAGGACAGCCTGCGGCGCCTGGGCACCGAGTGGATCGACCTCTACCAGGTACACCGGCCCGACCACTCGACGGACGTCGAGGAGACCCTCTCGGTCCTCGGCGACCTGATGCGGGCCGGCAAGATCCGCGCCTTCGGCTGCTCCACGTTCCCCGCCGAGGAGATCGTCGAGGCCCATCACGTCGCAGAGCGGCGGGCCCTCCCGCGGTTCAGGACCGAGCAGCCCCCGTACTCGATCCTCGCCCGGGGTGTCGAGGCGTCCGTGCTGCCCGTCGCCCGGCGACACGGGATGGGCGTGCTGACCTGGAGCCCGCTCGCATCCGGCTTCCTGAGCGGCAGGTACAGGCTCGGCGGGCCCGTCGACCTGACGTCGGGGCGGGCGGCGCTGACACCGGCGCGCTTCGACCCGGCGGTACCGGGAAACACCGCCAAGCTGGAGGCCGTGGAACAACTCGTCGGCCTCGCCGACGAAATCGGCTGCACCCTGCCCGAACTGGCGGTCGCCTTCCCGCTCGCGCACCCCGCGGTCACCTCGGTGATCATCGGCCCCCGGACCCTTGACCAGCTCAACTCACTGGTCAAGGGAGCGGGCCTGGCCCTCGACGACGCGGCGCTCGACCGGATCGACGAGATCGTCCCGCCGGGGACCAACCTCTACCACCCGGACGGGGTGTGGCGCCCGTCGGCACTGACCGACACCGCGCAGCGGCGCCGGGCGCCGGGGGACCGTGCCGCAGGGGACGACGTGGGGCTCTAGAGCGGACGTCCCGGTCAGCGCCGGACCTTCGTGCGGCGCGATGTTTCACGTGAAACAGGGACGGACGGCGCGCTGCGGGCCTCGGCGAAGCCGCGATTGGTCTCCGTCTGACGGCGGATGGCGTCGGGCAGGTCGGGCAGCGCCAGCAGCCGGTCACAGGCGCGCAGCGAGGCCTCCATGTCACCGACCCAGTACGCGGTGATGGAGTGCTCGAACAGCAGCCCCCACTGGTAGACCCAGGGTTGGATGAACAGCAGGTCCGGCGGTGCGGGCCGGTCCAGGACGGCCGTGGTGATCGCGTGCGCAGCGTGATGGCGACCCAGCATCCTCAGCCTGGAGGCCAGCTCGTAGCAGGCCTCCAGGCGGGTGGGCCGTGACTCCCAGGCGCGGGAGAGGGCGTCCATGGCGGTCGGCCAGTCACCCGCCTCTGCGTTCAGAACACCGACCTGGAGCAGGGCGTAGTAGACCTCCTCGGCCCAGCCGCCCATGGCCGCGCACTGCTCGTAGAGCCGGATCGCCTCCGCGGTATCGCCCATGTCGCGCATGGTCTGGGCGAGGTAGAAGACCGTCCGGGTGTTGGCGGGGTCCTGCTTGAGCGCGGCGCCTAGCAGACGGGCATCGCGTTCGAATTTGTCGTGCCGAGAGCCTCCGTCGGCGTGGTCCTCGATGAACAGCGCGTCCAGGTTCTGCTGGAAACCGGGCCGCTGGTCGTACTCGCCGGGCTGGTCACAGGTCAGGTACTCGTGCGTGACGCCCTCGTACCGCCAGGGGAGATCTCCGCGCACCAGACGCTTGATGCGGTATTCCGTCGCGCCCTCGTGGCGCAGCATGTACGACTGTGCCGTGAGCGGGGGCAGCGGCCCGCCGCGGCGCAGGACGAGGTCGGCGTCGAGGAGGAGCAGATAGTCGGCCTTGCCCCGGGCGTGCGCGATGTTGAGGCTGCGGTTGTGGCCGAAGTCGACCCAGGGTTCCTCGTGGAGCTCTCCGGGGATCCCGTCCAGGGTGCTTCGGATGAGTTCCTGGGTGCCGTCGGTGGAACCGGTGTCGGAGATGACCCAGGTGTCGATGAGGTCCCGTACCGAGGTGAGGCAGCGCTCGATGACGGCGGATTCGTTCTTCACGATCATGCAGAGGCAAATGGTCGGCTTCACGGCCGCTGACCCTAGGGACGGCGCCTTCCGGGGCGCGGACGGCACGCCGGGTGCGGACCCGGGTGGCCCTGGTGGGCACCGCCAAGTGGCTGCGTGTGCTGGTCCGATCCGCTGAAAGGCGGGCGCGCCGAGGCGGCACCGGGGGCACGCATCTTCAGGATGGCCCGCGGAGTCCGGTCGTTCGTCCGGACTTCGGGTGATCATTCGATCCGGTGTACGCGAGGAGCGGTACATGAGTTCTGAGGACAGGGTCCGATCCATCCTGGGCCCCCTGCCCCGACGGGCCGGCTGGCTGGCCGGAGGCACCTTCGCCTCCGTGGCGCTGGTACTGGCGGGCATCGCCGCCCCGGCCGCGGCCGGGGCTCCGCAGCCCACAGGGTCCGTAATGGCCGGCGGTGGCGACCACTGTGGTCCGCGGGCCAAGAAGGCGATGGACCCCGCGGCGATGGGACAGCCTTCGGGCGGTGGCGACAAGTGCAATGTCGGTCCGACGGGGCCGCGTGGGCCCAAGGGACCGACGGGACCCAGGGGTGCGACCGGCTCCACCGGCCCGACGGGTCCCACGGGTCCTGCGGGCGGGAACGGTCTGACGGGTGCGACCGGCTCCACCGGCCCGACCGGCCCGACGGGCCTCACCGGCGCCACCGGTGCGACCGGCCCCACGGGTCCCCAGGGCCCCAGTGGGCAGTGCTTCGACGTGGACGCGGTCCGCCCCGCCGCCTCTCGTGAGGTCAAGGCGGTGCTCTCCGACGGCATCACCTACGCGGGCATCCGCGACTTCGCGGCCAACGTGCCCACCCCCTGGCGCTGGTACGACCTGACGGACACCGGGGAGACCTACCCGGATGACGCCTGTGCCGTGTCGGTCACGGCCCAGGGCGTCAACGTCCACGTCGAGGTCCTGACCACCGGTGGCGACATCTACGAGACGCCGTGCACCATCGTCCCGGGCACTCCCGACGCCCTCAACTGCACGGAGGTCTGGACGGCGGCGAACCCCCAGCCCGCCCAGGGAGCCAACGGCCTGGCCCGGTTCGCACACGGGTCGCCGACCACGGAGGACCTGAACCTCCGCCCCCAGGAAAACAAGTAGCTGCGGAACGCGGCGCCGTCACGGCGTGCCGCCCTCCGGGCCGCCGAAGTCCGGGCCGGTGAAGTCGGGCGATGTGTAACCGGGGCGGGGCCCCTGTGAAGTGGACCCCGGACTGGTGAAGTCGGGCCGGGTGTATCCCAGGTTGGGGATGCGCCCGGCCTTCGGCGTACCGGGGGCCGGATACACCGGCCCCGTAGTCGGATCGGCCAGCGCGTCCCGCAGGAACGGCAGGATGCCCCGCTCCAGCAGGGCGTGCCGCCAGGCCTCGCGGGCCCGCGCGACCTCGTCGGATATCGCCTCGTCGTCGTCCTGCGCCACCACCTCGGTCGCGCTGTTGCGGACCGCCGTCACCAGCAGGCCGATCACCGCGAAGACCAGGGACACCACGGTCAGGGCCCCGAACAGCCAACCGGCCGTCAGCATCGTTTCGGCGAAGGCCGGTTCGGGCTCGACGGCCTTCAGGATGTACCCCACCAGCAGGAAGATCAGCATCGCGGTGCCGGCCAGGACCGGCGCGAGCACCGCGATCACGGCGCCTGCGCCCGCGCCGTCCTCGCCCTCGGCCTGCCCCCCGGCCCCGTCCCCGGCCGATCCGGGCATGGCCAGGGCCTCGCCGCGCCGCTCCCCGCGGAGTTTGACGTAGTGGTCGTACTCGGCCGCGGCGGCGGCCGTCAGCAGCGCGGTGGCCCCGATGGCCATCGTGCGCAGTTGTTCGGCGTTCAGACGCTCGCCGAGGGCGGCGAGCTCGGGCCGTTCGTGCGCGGTGCGCAGCGCCTCGTCGAGGAGCCGATCGAACTCCGGTCGGTCTTCGGTCAGCAGGTGCGGAGCGCTGTTCATGTGCATCCCCCGATGCTCCGTGGGGACCGGTTGGCCCGCGTAGACCCGGGCGCCGGCACAAAACGGAGGAGAGCCTGCTATGGATAGGGCGATGGTAGAGCGCCCATGCCACGGGGTGACAGGGGCTTTCCTGAAATTACCCCCGTTCTGATAACCCTCAGTCGTTCAACGGGAGTTGCACGACCAGCAGTTTGCCCGCCATCGTGACCCCGCCGTCCATCGCGATGGCGAGCCCGTCCGCGTACACGTGCGGGCCGTTCACGGCCTCCGGGCCGTGCGATTCGTCGCCGTCCTCGGTGCCCACCTCGCCCAGCAGGTAGGGGATGGGACTGTGCCCGTGCACGACGCGGCCGCCGCCGTAGGTGTCGAGGAGTTCGCGTACGGCCTGCGGGCCGGTCTCCTCGTCACGGAAGGCGAAGCGCTTCGTGAACTTGCGGAACAGGTCCCACGTGATGTCGGCGTCGTTGCGGTTGAGCAACTCGTGGATGGTGTCGTTGACGTCCTCGATGGAGTCGCCGTAGTCGAGGTACGCGGTGGTGTCGGAGTGCAGCAGCAGGTGCCCGTCCACCAGCACGGCCGCGTCCAGCCGCGACATCCACTGCAGGTGGACGTCCTCCAGGCGCTCCATGTCGGTGCGCTGGCCGCCGTTGAGCAGCCAGGCTGCCTGGAAGGTGGCGGTGCCGGCGCCCGAGGCGACGGGGGTGTCGCCGAACCGCTTGGCGCCGATGAGGAGCAGCTCGTGGTTGCCCATGAGGGCCTTGCAGTAGCCGCCGGCGGCCGCGGCCTCGGCGGACAGCCGCATGACGAGGTCGATCACGCCGATGCCGTCGGGACCGCGGTCGGTGAAGTCGCCGAGGAACCAGATGCGGGCGTTGCCGGCCGACCAGCGGTGGTCGGCGTCGATGAGGCCCTGGGCCTGGAGTTCGGTGACGAGCTCGTCCAGGTAGCCGTGGACGTCGCCGACGACGTACAGCGGTCCGGGGCCCGTGGCCGGGGCTTCCTGGGGGACGTACTGGACCTGGACGGTGTCACCGGGTCCGCCGCGGCTGATGACCGGGAGGTCGCGGTGGGTGGGCGTGTAGCCGTCGTCGAGGCCGTCCGCGTCGGCCGGTCCGCCCGCCGCGGGTGCCTGGCCCACGGGCGGCTGCGCGGGAACGGACGTGCCCTCCCCGTAGTACGCCGGGTACCCGCCGTACACCGGGGCATCGTCGGGTTGCGCGCCGCGCACGCCGTACGGGGCGGGTTCGGTGACCGGGACCCGGAAGTCCCGCAGCGTCTCCGTCCGCATCACGGGTCCCTGACCGGCCCCCTGAGTCATCGACCCCTCCACCACCGTCGCGCTGCCGTACACCTGCGGACCCTCCTGGCCTCCTGAACGGAGGGTCCGTGATGTCGTGCGCCCATCATAGGAATGCGGCTCGCGCTCTGTGACGCACCAGGGGTGGTGAATCCGGGGCGGAACCAATAGTTCCTGCCGCTTTCGCCTGAAATGGGTGTTGCTGAAATCCTCGGCGGAGCTGTCGGCCCCGCCGTATCCGGGGTGTGACGGTCAGTCCTTGGCCGGTGAGCGGGGCGGACTGATCGTCGTGCGGGTCTGCCTGCGCTGCGAGGACGTACGGATGATCAGCTCGGTCGGGACCACCTGTTCGACCGGTCGGCCGGTGTCGACTCCCTCGATGGCGTCGATGAGCAACTGCACGACGGCGGTGCCGATGCGGCGCGGTTTGAGGGACAGGGTGGTGATGGGCGGTTCGGTGTTGGCGTACACGGTGGACTCGCTGCAGCACACGAGCAGCAGGTCCTCGGGTACCCGCAGGCCGTAGCGCCGGGCGGCGGCGAGCAGATCGGTCCCGTTGGGGTCGAAGAGCCCGTAGACGGCGTCTGGGCGGTCGGGCCGGGCGAGCAGCCGGTCCGCGGCCACGGCGCCCGCGCACGGGTCGTGGGCGGGGTACGACTCGTAGACGGGGTCCTGGCCGACGCGCTGGCACCAGTTGAGGTAGGCGGTGGTGGAGAGCCGGGTGTAGGTGTCGGTGGTGGTGCCGGTCAGCAGCCCGATCCGGCGGGCGCCGGCGGCGGCGAGGTGGTCCAGCAGGTTGAGTACGGCGGCCTCGTGGTCGTTGTCGACCCAGGCGGTGACCGGGAGGGAGCCCGCCGGACGGCCGTCGGAGACGACGGGTAGGCCCTGGCGGACCAGTTCGCTGACGACGGGATCGTGGTCGGAGGGGTCGATGACGACGGTGCCGTCGAGGGCCACGTTGGACCACACGTCGTGTCGGGAGGTGGCGGGGAGGATGACGAGGGCGTAGCCGCGGGCGAGCGCGGCCGAGGTGGCGGCCCTGGCCATTTCGGCGAAGTACGCGAATTCGGTGAAGGTGAAAGGTTCATCCCCGTATGTCGTCACGGTCAGGCCGATGAGGCCCGACTTGCCGGTACGGAGGGTGCGGGCCGCGGCGGAGGGGCGGTAACCCAGCCGGTCGGCGACTTCGCGAACGTGGCGGCGGGTGGCGTCCGGCAGCCGCCCCTTGCCATTGAGCGCGTCGGAGACGGTCGTGATCGAGACGCCCGCCGCGGCGGCCACGTCCCTGATGCCTGCCCGGCCCTGTCGGCCGGCGGCCCGCCGGGTGGTCTCGGTCCGGCTCACCTGATGCTTCCCTGCTGCTGTCATGGCGAGCCGATAGTAGGGCTCGGAGGGGCGGGTGGTCCGGGTGCATATGCACGCGTTGACAGGCACGATTCTGCACGGTTCGCCACCCCCAATGACCTTGGAAATGAAGGAAATTGGAACCGGAGAGTGAGTGGGCCGTTTGTCGTCGGGTCCGGGCATGCCAAAGCGGTGCGGTCTGGGGGCGGTTTCAACTCACCTGTACGAGGGATGCGCGCCACGGCGCGGGCCACCGGCGTGCGCATATATGCGTGCGCTCCCCCGCAATCCCGGCGCTGCCATTTTCGGGAGGGCGGAATCCTCATAAGGTGAGCAGTATTGAGTCGACGGCGACGTCGTACGGGACGGTCGAGGAGGACCTGCGGTGAGCGAGAAGAGCCCGAAGCTGCGCGCCGAGCTGGACGGCATTCCCACCTACAAGCCGGGGAAGCCCGCCGCCGCGGGCGGGCCCGTCGCGTACAAGCTGTCCTCGAACGAGAACCCCTACCCGCCCCTGACCGGGGTGCTGGAGTCGGCCGTCGCGGCGGCCGGCCAGTTCAACCGTTACCCGGACATGGCCTGCACGGGCCTGGTGAACGAGCTCGCCGAGCGGTTCGGCGTGCCGGTCGAGCACATCGCCACGGGCACGGGCTCAGTGGGTGTGGCCCAGTCGCTGATCCAGTCGACGGCCGGTCCGGGCGACGAGGTCATCTACGCATGGCGTTCCTTCGAGGCCTACCCGATCATCACGCAGATCTCGGGTGCGAAGTCCGTGCAGGTCCCGCTGACCGACGGGGACGTGCACGACCTCGACGCGATGTTCGACGCGATCACCGAGCGGACCCGGCTGATCTTCGTCTGCAACCCCAACAACCCCACCGGCACCGCGGTGCGCCGCGCCGAGCTGGAGCGGTTCCTGGACCGGGTGCCCTCGGACATCCTGGTGGTGCTGGACGAGGCGTACCGCGAGTTCGTCCGCGACATCGAGGTGCCGGACGGCATCGAGCTCTACCGCAGCCGCCCGAACGTCTGCGTGCTGCGTACGTTCTCCAAGGCGTACGGGCTGGCCGGCCTGCGCGTGGGCTTCGCGGTGGCGCACGAGCCGGTGGCGGCGGCGCTGCGCAAGACGGCGGTGCCCTTCGGCGTCAGCCAGCTCGCCCAGGACGCGGCGGTCGCCTCGCTGCGGGCCGAGGACGAGCTGATGGGCCGGGTCGGGGCGCTGGTGGGTGAGCGTGCACGGGTCTACGAGGCGCTGCTCGGACAGGGCTGGACCGTGGTGCCGGAGACGCAGGCGAACTTCGTGTGGATGAGGCTGGGGGAGCGGACGGTCGAGTTCGCGGCGGCCTGCGAGAAGGCCGGTGTGGTGGTCCGGCCCTTCGCGGGTGAGGGCCTGCGGGTCACGATCGGCGAGCCCGAGGCGAACGACCTCTTCCTGCACACGGCTGAGGCCTTCTTCAAGGAGATGTAGCCCTGGGGGCTGCACGGGTCCTCGGGAGCTACGCGAGTTCCACGCGGATCGGGTCACCGTCGCGGACGGTGGACAACAGGCGGGGGTCGCCGTCGAACGAGCCGAGCACGTTGCACGGGCTCGCCAGGCGGCTCTCGCCTCCGCGCGAGATGGGTGTGGGGCCGTAGGGCAGCGCGAGCGCGTCGCCCTCGGTCCAGAACGCGACGGTGCCGGGGTCGACGACCTGACGGGCGTCGTGTTCCAGCGCCGCGCAGACGCCGGTGTCGAAGTAGACCTCTTCGCCCCAGGTGTGGGCGGAGGCGGAGATCGGGAGGGCCTCGGCCAGCGCTTTGCCGGTCGGGGTCTCGTCAAGGGTTGCCGTGAGCTGGCCCGCGGGCCAGGAGATCCGAATCCTCATGAGCGGCATTCAACAATCTGTTGAATGGATTGGCTAGGGGGACCCCCGGCTGAAAGGCGTCGAGAGCGGTACGACATAATGCTTGTGAATGTGAACGCGTTCACAAGCGTGTCCTGCTTTGTCAGCTATTGGGTAGGGCATGCCAGGCAAACTGCGGCAGTGACCACGGCGCACCGAAGGAGACGACGACGTGGACGTAGCTTTGGCGCCAGAGACGTTGGCGCGCTGGCAGTTCGGCATCACCACCGTCTACCACTTCCTGTTCGTCCCGCTGACGATCTCACTCGCCGCACTCACGGCAGGTCTTCAGACCGCGTGGGTGCGTTCGGGGAAAGAGAAGTACCTCAGGGCCACCAAGTTCTGGGGCAAGCTTTTCTTGATCAATATCGCGATGGGTGTCGTCACGGGCATCGTGCAGGAGTTCCAGTTCGGCATGAACTGGTCCGACTACTCGCGTTTCGTCGGTGACGTCTTCGGGGCACCGCTGGCCTTCGAGGCGCTGATCGCCTTCTTCTTCGAGTCGACCTTCATCGGCCTGTGGATCTTCGGCTGGGACAAGCTGCCGAAGAAGATCCACCTGGCCTGCATCTGGATGGTCTCGATCGGCACCATCCTCTCCGCGTACTTCATCCTCGCGGCGAATTCCTGGATGCAGCACCCGGTCGGCTACCGGATCAACGGGGAGCGGGGCCGGGCCGAGCTCACCGACTTCTGGCTGGTGCTCACCCAGAACACCGCCCTGACCCAGTTCTTCCACACCATCACGGCGGCCTTCCTGGTCGGCGGCGCCTTCATGGTCGGCATCTCGGCCTTCCACCTGGCCCGCAAGAAGCACATCCCCGTGATGCGGACGTCGCTGCGGCTCGGCCTGGTCACCCTGATCATCGCCGGAATGGGCACCGCCATCAGCGGTGACCTGCTCGGCAAGGTGATGTTCAAGCAGCAGCCGATGAAGATGGCCGCCGCCGAGGCGCTCTGGGACGGCGAGGCTCCCGCGCCCTTCTCGGTCTTCGCCTACGGAGACGTCGAAAAGGGCCACAACAAGGTCGCGATAGAGATCCCGGGTCTGCTGTCCTTCCTGGCCAACGACGACTTCACCTCTTTCGTCCCCGGCATCAACGACGTCAACAAGGCCGAACAGGAGAAGTTCGGCCCCGGCGACTACCGGCCCAACATCCCGGTCGCCTACTGGGGCTTCCGATGGATGATCGGCTTCGGCATGGCCTCGCTCGGCGTCGGAGTGCTGGGGCTCTGGCTCACCCGCAAGAAGTTCATGCTGCCTCCGGGCCTGCGGACCGGCGAGGGCGAGGTCCCGCACCTCGTCCTCTTCAAGAAGGCGCTCAGTCCCCGGTTCGCCACGTGGTACTGGATCGTCGCCCTGTGGACCATGGGCTTCCCGCTCATCGCCAACTCCTGGGGCTGGATCTTCACGGAGATGGGCCGCCAGCCCTGGGTGGTCTACGGCGTCCTGCGCACCCGTGACGCGGTCTCGCCCCACGTCTCCCAGGGCGAGGTGCTCACCTCGATGATCGGCTTCACTCTCCTGTACGCCGTGCTCGCGGTGATCGAGGTCAGGCTGCTGGTGAAGTACGTGAAGCTCGGGCCGCCCGAGCTCACCGAGGCCGACCTGAACCCGCCCACCAAGATCGGCGGGGACGACAAGAACCCCGACCGGCCGATGGCCTTCTCGTACTGAGGCTGAGGGGACCACACCATGCAACTCCATGACGTCTGGTTCGTGCTCATCGCCGTCCTGTGGACCGGCTACTTCTTCCTGGAGGGTTTCGACTTCGGGGTCGGAGTCCTGACCAAGCTGCTCGCCCGCGACCGCAAGGAGCGACGGGTCCTGATCAACACGATCGGACCCGTGTGGGACGGCAACGAGGTCTGGCTGCTCACCGCCGGCGGTGCCACCTTCGCCGCCTTCCCGGAGTGGTACGCCACCCTCTTCTCGGGGTTCTACCTGCCGCTGCTGCTCATCCTGATCTGCCTGATCGTCCGCGGCGTCGCCTTCGAGTACCGGCACAAGCGGGACGAGGACAGGTGGCAGACCAACTGGGAACACGCCATCTTCTGGACCTCGCTGATCCCCGCGTTCCTCTGGGGCGTGGCCTTCGCCAACATCGTGCGCGGCGTGAAGATCGACGAGCACATGAACTACGTCGGCGGCCTTTTCGACCTGCTCAACGTCTACTCGCTGCTCGGCGGCCTCGTCACCCTCACCCTCTTCACCTTCCACGGGGCGGTGTTCACCTCCCTCAAGACGGTCGGGGACATCCGGGAGCGCTCGCGCACACTGGCGACCCGGCTGGGCCTGCTCACCGCCGTGCTGGCCCTCGCCTTCCTGGCCTGGACCCAGGTCTCGCACGGCGACGGCAAGAGCCTGGTCGCCATGGCCGTCGCGGTCGTGGCTCTGGTGGGAGCCCTGGCCTGCAACCTCGCGGGCCGCGAGGGCTGGTCGTTCGCCCTCTCCGGGATCACCATCGCGGCCGCGGTCGCGATGCTCTTCCTGACGCTCTTCCCGAACGTGATGCCGTCCTCGCTGAACGCCGCCTGGAACCTCACGGTCACCAACGCCTCATCCAGCCCGTACACGCTGAAGATCATGACCTGGTGCGCGGGAGTGGCCACGCCGCTCGTCCTGCTCTACCAGGGCTGGACCTACTGGGTGTTCCGCAAGCGGATCGGTACGCAGCACATCGCTGACGCGCACTGATCCCGACCCTGCTGCCCGACCCTGCTCTGGGGGATGTTTCACGTGAAACCGATCGACCCGCGCCTGCTCCGGTACGCCCGCTCCACCCGCCTCTTCCTGGCGGCCGTGGTGGGCCTGGGGTTCGCCGGGGCGGGGCTGGTCGTAGGTCAGGCGATGTTGATCGCCGAGATCGTGGTCGGCGCCTTCGAGCAGGGGCTGGACGGAGAGGCGCTGCGCACGCCGCTGCTGTTGCTCGCGGCAGTGGCGTTGGGGCGCGGCCTGCTCGCCTGGCTCACGGAGCTGGCCGCCCACCGGGCGAGTGCGGCGGTCAAGTCGCAGCTCAGGGGGCGGCTGCTGGACCGCGCGGCGGATCTGGGACCCGGCTGGCTGAGCGGTCGGCAGACCGGATCGCTGGTGGCGCTGGCCACCCGGGGCGTGGACGCCCTGGACGACTACTTCTCCCGCTACCTGCCCCAGCTGGGACTCGCGGTGGTGGTCCCGGTGGCGGTCCTGGCGCGGATCGTCACCGAGGACTGGGTGTCAGCGGCCATCATCGTGGTCACGCTGCCGCTCATTCCGCTGTTCATGGTGCTGATCGGCATGGCCACCCAGTCCCGCATGGACCGCCAGTGGCGGCTGCTGACCCGGCTGTCGGGCCACTTCCTGGACGTGGTGGCCGGGCTGCCGACGCTGAAGGTCTTCGGCAGGGCCAAGGCCCAGGCCGAGTCGATCCGCAAGATCACCGACGAGTACCGGCAGGCGACCGTACGGACCCTGCGCATCGCGTTCCTCTCCTCCTTCGCGCTGGAGTTGCTGGCGACACTGTCCGTGGCGCTGGTCGCCGTGACCATCGGCATGCGGCTGGTCCACGGGGAACTCGATCTGTACACCGGGCTGGTCATCCTGATCCTGGCCCCCGAGGCCTATCTGCCGCTGCGCCAGGTCGGGGCGCAGTACCACGCGGCCGCCGAGGGGCTGGCGGCCGCGGAGGAGATCTTCGAGGTGCTCCAGACCCCGGTCGCCGCTTCCGGCGGCGGAGTCCCGGTGTCGGCCGCCGGGCTGCGGATCGAGCTCGACGGGGTCGCCGTCCGCTACGAGGGCCGGGGCGAGGACTCGCCGGGACCGGTCTCGCTGACGGTGGGACCCGGGGAGTGCGTGGCCCTCACCGGACCGAGCGGCGCGGGCAAGTCCACGCTGCTCCAAGTGCTGCTGGGCTTCGTGTCACCGACCGCGGGCCAGGTGCGGATCGGGGGTGTGGACCTCGCCTCGCTGTCGCTGGAACAGTGGCGGGAGCGGATCGCATGGGTACCGCAGCGCCCGCACCTGTTCGCCGGGACGATCGCGGAGAACGTACGGCTGGCACGGCCGGACGCGTCCGCGGACGCGGTGGCCGGGGCCCTGAAGGACGCCGGGGCATGGGGGTTCGTCTCCACACTGCCCCGCGGGGTCGACACCGAGCTCGGAGAAGGCGGGGTCGGGCTGTCCGCCGGCCAGCGTCAGCGGCTCGCCCTCGCACGGGCGTTCCTCGCGGACCGGCCCGTGCTGCTGCTGGATGAGCCGACCGCGGCACTCGACGGGGAGACCGAGGCGGCCGTGGTGGACGCCGTACGACGCCTCGCGGTCGGCCGGACCGTGCTGCTGGTCGTCCACCGGCCGGCGCTGCTGGCCGTGGCCGACCGCGTGGTGCCGGTGGGAGCCGCGGGGCTCCGGGCCCTCCCCTCCCCCGCGCGGGCCGCCGGCTCCGATGGCCTCAGCGGGGAGCGCAACGGGCTGTCGGGTACCGGCGAATGGCTCCTTGGCAGCGCTCCCGAACGGACCGCCAAGGCCGTCGGCGGCGACTCGGGCGGGGGCGATCCGCTCCGGCGGGTGCGCGCCGTGGCCAGGCCCTGGCAGGGGCGGTTCAGGCTCGGCCTGCTGCTCGGGGCGCTGGCCGTCGGGTGCAGCGTCGGGTTGATGGCCGTCTCCGGATGGCTCATCTCGCGGGCCTCGGAACAACCGCCGGTGCTCTACCTGATGGTGGCCGTCACGGCGACCCGGACCTTCGGGATCGGACGCGCCGTCTTCCGGTACGCGGAGCGGCTCGTTTCGCACGACGCCGTGCTGCGGATGCTCGCCGAACTGCGGGTCTCGGTGTTCCGTCGGCTGGAGCGCATCGCACCCGCCGGGCTGCGGGAGCAGCGGCGCGGAGACCTGCTGGCCCGTCTGGTGGCCGACGCCGACTCCCTCCAGGACTACTGGCTGCGCTGGCTGCTGCCGGTCGGCACCGCCGTGCTCGTCGGCACCGGCTCGGTCGCCTTCACCGCCTGGCTGCTGCCGGGGGCGGGAGCAGCGCTCGCCTTCGGGCTGCTCGCCGCGGGGGTCGGGGTGCCGCTCGTCAGCGGAGCCTGCGCCCGGCGTGCGGAGCGGCAGCTTGCGCCGGCCCGCGGAGAACTCGCGACCCGTGTGGCCGACCTGCTGACCGGGACCGCCGAGCTGACCGTCGCCGGTGCGCTGCCCGGGCGCAAGGACGCCGCGAAGGACGGCGACCGGACGCTGACCGCCATCGCCGCCCGCACAGCCGCCGCCGGCGGACTCGGGGCCGGGCTGACCGCCCTGGTGTGCGGGCTGACCATGGTGGCCTGCGCAGCCCTGGCCGCCGGAGCCGTGCACGACGGACGGCTGTCCGGTGTGGCCATGGCCGTGGCCGTGCTGACTCCGCTCGCCGCCTTCGAAGCGGTCAACGGCCTTCCGCAGGCCGTCCAGTACCGGCAGCGGGTGCGCCGCAGCGCCGAGCGGATCCACGAGGTCATCGATGCTCCCGTCCCGGTCGTCGAGCCGGAACGCCCGGCCGGGATGCCGGCCTCCCCCTTCCCGCTGCGGCTCACGGGGCTGGCAGCCCGCCATCCCGGGCAGGAACGGGACGCTCTGCACGGGCTGGACCTGACCCTGGAGGCCGGCCGGCGGGTCGCCGTCGTCGGTCCCTCGGGTGCGGGCAAAACCTCCCTGGCCCAGGTCCTGCTGCGGTTCATGGACCTCCACCAGGGCACGTACACGCTGGGCGGGACCGACGCGCGCAGCCTCGACAGCGACGGGGTCCGCCGGATCGTGGGCCTGTGCGCCCAGGACGCGCACCTCTTCGACAGCTCGGTACGGGAGAACCTGCGGCTGGCCCGGCCCGGGGCGAGCGAGGAGCAGCTGCGGCAGGCCCTGGCGGCGGCCCGGCTGCTGGAGTGGGCCGACGGCCTCCCGGACGGGCTGGACACCCTGGTCGGCGAGCACGGCGAGCGGATCTCCGGCGGCCAGCGCCAGCGGCTCGCCCTGGCCAGGGCACTGCTCGCCGACTTCCCCGTGCTCGTGCTCGACGAACCGGCCGAACATCTGGACCTGGCCACCGCGGACGCCCTGACGGCGGATCTGCTGGCGGCGACCGAGGGCCGGACCACCGTGCTGATCACGCACCGGCTGGCGGGCCTGGAGGCGGTCGACGAGGTGCTCGTACTGGAGCGCGGAGCGGTCGTGCAGCGGGGCGCCTACGCGGAGCTGGCGGCCGTGGAGGGCCCGCTGCGGAAGCTGCTGGAGCGCGAACGGGCATCCGACGGGGTCCTGGCCGACTTTCCCCGGTAAAAGGGACTAACTACGCTCAAGGGCATGTCAGTGCAGGAGTCGCAGGAACCGCCGGAGTCACCGCCCGGAACACCGGACCCGCTGGTGGCGGCCACCCAGGCCACCCGGAGTCTGCAGGGCCTCTCCACCGAGCTCACTGCGCGTGTGCCGCAACTGCTGGAGGCCATGCGTTCGGTCGGCACCGGCCTGGAACTGCACTCCACCCTCGACCGCATCTGCGAGACCGCGGCCGAACTCGCGGACGCCCGGTACGCGGCGATCGGCGTCGTCGACACCGAGGGCCGCGGGCTGTCGGACTTCGTCACCTTCGGCATCGACGCCGAGACGGCCCGGAAGATCGGACACCGGCCGGACGGGAAGCGGGGCCTGCTCGGCGCGCTGATCGCGCATTCCGGCACGGTGCAGCTCGCCGACCTGACGAAGGACCCGCGCTCGGCCGGGTTCCCGCCGCACCACCCGCCCATGAAGACCTTCCTCGGCGTCCCGATCCGGGTGCAGGGGGAGATCTTCGGCAATCTGTACCTCGCCGAGAAGAACGACGGCGGCCGGTTCAACGACTACGACGTCCACATGGTCCGGGTCCTGGCCACCGAGGCGGGCATCGCGATCGGCAACGCCCGGCTGTACGAGGCCGCCACCCAGCGGGAGCGGTGGATCGACGGCTCGGTCGCCGTCACGACCGCCCTGCTGTCGGGTGGCGACGCGGACGACGCCCTCGCGGTGGTGGCCGAGCAGGCCCGCCGTCTGGCGGACTCCGCCGCCGGTATCGTGCTGCTGCCCGCGGAGGAGGGCGGCATGGAGATCGTCGCCGTCTCCGCCGACAACCCGGCCACCTCGCTCGGCCTGGTGATCCCGGCCGAGAGCCCGGTGGTGGCGAAGCTGCTCCGGGGCGAGCCGGTCTTCGCGGATGACGCAGCCTCCGACCCTCGCATGATCAGCCCGCTGACCAGCCAGTACGGACCCTGCATGATGCTGCCGCTGCACAGCGGGGGCCGGGTGCTGGGTGCGCTGGTCACTCCGCGGGGCCGCGGCGAGCGGCCGTTCAGCGAGTCCGAGCGGACCCTGGCCACCCAGTTCGCCTCCCAGGCCGCGCTCGCACTGATGATGGCCGAGGCACAGCGCGACCGGGAGCGGCTCGCGGTGTTCGAGGACCGCGACCGGATCGCCAGGGACCTGCACGATCTCGTCATCCAGCGGCTGTTCGCCACCGGGATGATGCTGGAGGGCGCCCAGCGGCGGTCCATGGTCCCGGAGGTCGTCGACGGGGTGGGCAAAGCCGTGGACGAGCTGGACGTGACCATCCAGGAGATCCGCACCGCGATCTTCGCGCTCCAGCAGGGGCCTGCCGAGGCCCCGTCGGGGCTGCGCACCAGGGTCCTGCGAGAGATCAACATGGCCGCGGTGCCATTGGGCTTCAAACCCTCGCACCGGTTCCTCGGCCCGGTCGACACGATGGTCGGCGAACTGGTGGGCAAGAACCTGATCGCTGCGCTGCGCGAAGCCCTGTCGAACGCCTTCCGGCACGCGGAGGCGTCCCGGATCGAGGTGGTGGTGGACTGCACCGCCACGCTGGCCGACGGGCGGCCCGGGGTACGGCTGGAGGTCGCCGACGACGGGGTGGGCATCCCGGAGGGGGGTCGGCGCAGCGGGCTGCGGAATCTGCGCCGACGGGCCGAATCGCTGGGCGGATCGAGCTCGTACGGTCCCGGTATCGGCGAGGAGAGCACGGGGACCACCCTGGTGTGGGAGGCCCCGCTCTGACGCTCTGGCCGGCCTGTGCCCAGGCCCCAGCACAAGCCAGGCCCCGGTCGCCGGTTTTACATCTGGTGGGCGGCGCGTTCCGCGATGATGCGCTCGATGACGACCGCGACGCCGTCCTCGTTGTTGGCGACCGTACGGCCGGAAGCCGCCGCGAGGACGTCCGGGTGGGCGTTGCCCATCGCGTACGAGGTGCCCGCCCAGCGGAGCATCTCCACGTCGTTCGGCATGTCACCGAAGGCGACGACCTCGGCGGGCGAGATCCCGCGCTCGGCGCAGCACAGCTCGAGGGTGCTGGCCTTGGAGACGCCCAGTCCGCTGATCTCCAGCAGGGCGGTCGGGCTGGAGCGGGTGATCGACGCGTAGGCGCCGGCGGCCGAGCGGGCGAGTGCCAGGAACTCGTCAGGGGCGAGCTCGGCGTGGTGCGCGAGCAGCTTCAGGACGGGAGCGGAGGTGTCGTCCGCCTCCTTCTCCAGCAGCTTCTCCGCGGTGGCCACCTTGGCGCCCGGGTCCTGGAAGAAGGGCGGGTACAGCGGCTCGTAGTTGATGCCCGTGGTCAGCTCGACCGCGAAGGAGGTGCCCGGAACGCTGGAGCGCAGCGTCTCCACGACCGTCAGCGCCGTCGCCCGCGGCAGCGCACGCACCTGTACGAACTCCCGGCCCGCGTGGAGGTCGACCACCGCGGCTCCGTTCGCGCAGATCGCCAGACCGTGGCCGTGGACGTGGTCGCTGACCACGTCCATCCAGCGGGCCGGGCGGCCGGTGACGAAGAAGACCTCGATCCCGGCCTCCTCGGCGGCGGCGAGGGCGGCGACCGTGCGGAGCGAGACGGATTTGTCGTCGCGCAGCAGGGTGCCGTCGAGGTCGGTGGCGATGAGCCGGGGGGTGGGGGTAGGCCCGTCCGGGCGCTGGGGAGCCGAGGTCACGCCTCCATCTTCGCCGATGGCCCTGCGGCAGCGGACCAGCGCGGGCAGGACCCTTGCACCGGATGGCGATGTTTCTCCCCCGGCCACCGTGGAGACGCGTCCTCCGGTGACACGGGGACGGCTCATGTTTCACGTGAAACATGAGCAGGGCCGTAGTCTCGAATCCATGAGTCTGCGTCTGAGCACTGTGATCCTCCCGGTACGCCCGTGGCATGGGGGCGGCCGCGACCAGTGGGTGCGAGCCGAGCGGCTCGGGTTCCACACGGCCTACACCTATGACCACCTGACCTGGCGGTCCTTCCGTGACCTGCCGTGGTTTGGCGCGATCCCGACCCTGACCGCGGCGGCCGCAGTCACCGAGACACTGCGTCTGGGCACGCTCGTCACCTCTCCGAACTTCCGGCACCCGGTGACACTGGCCAAGGAGCTCATGTCGCTGGACGACATCTCCGGCGGCCGCCTCACCCTCGGTATCGGCGCCGGCGGCAACGGTTTCGACGCCACTGCGCTCGGCCAGGACCCCTGGACCCCGCGTGAGCGCGCGGACCGCTTCGCAGAGTTCGTGCCGCTGCTGGACCGGCTGCTCACCGAGGCCGCGACCAGTGAACGCGGCACCTTCTACTCCGCCGACGAGGCCCGCAACATCCCCGGCTGCGTGCAGCGGCCCCGCCTGCCGTTCGCGGTCGCCGCGACCGGCCCGCGGGGTCTCAAGCTGGCCGCCGCCCACGGACAGGCCTGGGTGACCACCGGCGATCCGAAGCTCTTCGAGGAGGGCACCCCCGAGCAGTCGCTGGCGGCCATCGCCGGTCAGCTGGCACGGCTCGACAAGGCGTTCGCCGAGATCGGGCGGGCGCCCGAGTCGATGGAGAAGATCCTGCTGACCGGCTTCACCCCGGAGCGCACCACGATGCTGGACTCCGTGGACGCGTTCGTCGACTTCGCCGGGCGCCACCAGGAGCTCGGTTTCACGGAGATCGTGATCCACGCGCCGATCCCGGACTCCGAGTTCGCGGCCGACGAGAAGGTCTTCGAGAAGATCGCCACCGAGGGCCTGGCCCAGCTGGCCGGCTGATGCCCGCGATGCCCCCTCGCCTGGTGGCGACGGGGCATCGGTGTCAGAACGGCACAGCCTCAGGACTTCAGTGCTCCAGGGGCCTCAGGAGGAACGCTTCAGGCTGTCCAGGGACGACTGGGCACGCTCCAGCAGATCCCCGGGTACCCCTTCGCTCACCGCCAGGAGCTCGTCCACCAGGGCCGAGAGACGGGCGATTCCCGCCTCGCCGCGACCGATCTCCTGCTCGGTCCAGGCCGCGTACTGCACGCACTGGAGCCGGTCCCCCAGATGGTCCGGACCCAGCTCCGCGTAGAGGGCGGCGGCCCGCTCCGTCAGTTCGATCTCCTCCAGCCGCAGTGCCGCCGTGTCCGGCTCGTCGTGCGCCCCGGTGCGGCGGGAGTCCCGGGCGTCCTCCTCGTCACCGCCCTCCTCGTCACCGCGGTCCGCGTCCTCGTCCTCGGCGTCCTGCGCCTCCTCGTGCGAGGTGACCCGCCAGTCGAGCACCTGCGCCAGCTGGAGCCAGGTCTGGGCGAGCTCGGCCCGAAGCTCCGCGGCCTGCTCCCCGGGGGACTGCGCATGCTCGGCCGACGCGGCCTCCAGGACCCCGACCGCCTGGTCCATCAGGTCCCGCGCCCGCGCCCACGCCCCCGCGCCGGTGTCCCCCCGCGGCGCCATCCAGGCCAGCGAGCGCAGGATCCGCACCTCCGCGACCGGGGCACCGCCCGCCTCCCGGTACAGCTCCAGCGACCGCTCGTACGCGGCGACCGCCTCCGGAACCAGGCGCGCGGCGGAGAGCTGCTCCGCGGCAGCCTGCGCGAAGACGGCCTGCGGTCGCGGGTCCTCCCACCCCTTGGCCACCTCCGCCGCCAGCAGGTATTGCTCCGCAGCCGCCCGGGGATCGTTCAGCTGGCGCAGCAGGTCCCCGAGGAACTCCCGTACGGACACGGTCTGGCCCTCGCCGTGCTCCAGCAGATCGGGCAGCGTCGACTGCAGGACCTCCACCGCGTCGGCGTGCCGGTTCTCCCGCGCGTACGCCCGCGCCAGCACCAGCCGGGCCTGCGCCCCTCCGTCGGAGGTCAGACCCGCCTGGTCGAACCAGTGCGCCGCGGTGAGGGCGTGATCGGCCGCTTCCGCAGCGGCGTCGGCCCGGCGCAGCAGGATGTCCGCCAGGGTGAGCCGTACGACGCCCTGCGTCTCGGCGTCGACCACCTCCGCGGAGTGTTCCAGCGCGGAACGCGCGTCCGCCTCCGCCTCCTCGGGCCGGCCCAGCGACACCAGCACACCGGCGCGCAGCACCAGCGCGTCCACCGCCTGCCAGGGCAGACCCGCCGACACCGAGCGCCCCGCGGACGAGGCCAGCAGCGGCAGGGCGCGCTCGGGGTCGCCCTGAGACAGGGCGATGCGGCCGAGCATCTCCTCGGCCTCCGCCGCCAGGTCGGGCAGCGCCTCCCGGTGGGCGGCGGCGAACGCCGCGAGCTCGGCCGCCAGCTCACCGTGCCCGTGGTCTCCTCCGGGGCCGTGTTCGTGATCGTGCTCCGCACCTGCCTCCAGGGGGCGCAGGTACGACTCCACGCGGATCGCCGTCAGCTCCGCCAGCGCGATCCTGCGCGGGCGCAGCGGCTCCTCCGGGGCCAGTGCCTCGGCAGCGTCCACGGCGACCGCCAGCAGCTCCCGGATCCGCCGGGGCTCGGCCCCGGACTGCGCGGCCGCGCTCGCCAGCCGCAGCTGGGCCAGCGCGGCGCGTTCGTCCTGCCCGAGCTCCCGGTAGCGGTCCCGGACCGCCTCCAGCAGCGCCGCCGCGTCGTCCGCCCCGGCGCGGGCGGCCGCCAGGGCCCGGTGGTCCGCCACATCGGCCATGACCAGCGGGTCCGCTGCGCTCTCCGGGCACGCGTCCGCGCGTACGCCGACCTCGTCCCACAGTGCGTCCGCCGCGGGATGCCGCTGTTCCCGGGCCTGCCGGGCCCGCTCCACCAGCTCGTCGAAGCCGGCCGCCGGCGGTACGGGCGCGGCCGCGGCGGGGCTCGCGGGTGCGGCGGTCGGCGGTTGCGGCAGCGCCGTGCTGCGCACTCCCAGGGGCAGTACGCCGACCAGTGGCTCACGCGCTATCCGGGCGAGGAAGCGGTCGGAGACCCGGGTGGTGCCGTTGCGGGCGTCGAACCGCCGGGCGATGTCGAGCGAGCCCGCGCGCAGCACCTCGTACAGCTCGGAGACCGAGTGCGGGACGCCCTCGTAGGGGACGGCCGGGCTGTGGCCGTGCCCCAGCTCGGTCAGCCTGCGCAGCAGGACGAGGATGCCGCCGTGGAACGCCATCTGGTCGTCGACGTTGACGAGGGGGCCGACGTGGGCGGCATGCTCGGCGAGGATCTCCAGGCCGCGTGACTCGTTGCCGCTCAGGGCGCAGAACTCGATGTGCTTGCCGACCGACGGCAGCAGGCTCTCGTTGCCGCGGGCCATGCGGTAGCCGCGCACGTGGTGCGAGCGGGCCTCGTCGAGGCGGCCGACGCGCAGCAGCGGCAGCAGCGAGGCGGCGAGCACCCGGTGGGGCTCCTCGGCGCAGGTCCGGTTGCCCGCCAGCACGGGCTGCCAGACGTCCAGGGCCTGGACGTCGTCCCCGCGCAGCACGGCGTACGCACCCTGGCCGTTGAGTTCGCAGGCGTGGCAGTCGCTCATGTCGTCGCGGTCGGCGGCCAGCCAGGCGCGGAACGCCCGCTCGGCCCGGTCGTCGTCGCCGATCGCGTCGGCGAGCCACAGCTCTGCCTCGCGCACCGGGCGCTCGCTGTAGCCGGCGATCCGGTAGCGGCGCTCCATCTCGTCCAGCCAGCCCGTGGCGGACTCCAGAGGGATCTCCGGGGAGTCGCCGATGGCCGTGGCCACCCATTTGAACTGCCAGAACAGCGAGTGGGCGTCCCACCGGGAGAAGGCGCCGGGGTCCTTGTCGTACTCCTGGAGCAGCCGGGCGAACGGCACCAGCATCTTCGAGGACTCGGCGCTCCAGAGGTAGGCGTTGATCAGGTTGTCGAGGGTCCGGCGGAACAGCGCCCCGTCACCGATGGCCTCCGCCGCGCCCGCGAGCACCTCGGCGTGCGCATTGCGCGCGGTCCCGTTCGGGGAGCTGCTGTTCTCCGCCAGGCCCTGCTCGATCTCCTCGCGCGTCAGTGTGGTCACTTCCGTCCCTCCGGGGAGTCGGTGGAGTGGGTCGCCCATTCCAGGAGCCCGAGGAAGGCCCGGTTGAGCAGGGTGGAGTCGGCGGGGCGCAGCGGCCGCTGGGACATCAGCAGCGCCTGCCCGTAGAGCGATTCGACGGCCGTACCGGTCAGGGCCTCGTCGGGCAGGGCCGCGATCCGACGGACCAGCGGGTTGTTGTGGTTGAGGACCAGGCGGGCGCGGGGTGCGGAGCCGCGCAGCGCGCCGAGGATTCCGCTCCACAGGGAGTCGGCGCTGCTCAGTGCCGCCGTGCGGTCGCGCTCCTGGCGGGCCTGGCGGTCGTCGAGGTAGAGGGCGGGGACGGAGACGGGCTGGAAGGCGCGCAGCACGACGTCGCAGCCCTGCGGCTCCAGGCGGGTGCGGGCCGTGGACAGGAAGGGGGCGAGGGCCAGTTCGGCGGCGGTCGGGACCGGGTCGAGCCGCTCGGTGACGGCCCCGGCGTCCAGCTCCATGACCTTGAGGTCCGGCCGGACGGTCGGCAGCAGGGCGAGGAGGTCGGCGTCGTAGGTGTAGCCGGCGTTGATGACGCCGAGGCCGTGGGCCGCCGCGATCGGGGCGATCTGGCGGAACTCCTCGACGGTGCGCGTGAAGTGGATCTCGGTGTGGGCGGCCGTGAACTCCTGGAGGCTCATCGAGCCGTCGCTGGTCTCGAAGGGCAGCCAGGGCAGCATCAGGCCGAGCAGCTCGGCGTCGTGCCGGGCCAGGGACTTCACGCCGAGGTGGTGGACGCTCAGGAAGGCGGCCAGGCGCTCGGGTTCGCTCGCTGCGAGCTCGGCGAGCCAGGCCCGGACCCGGGCGCCGAGGGCTTCCCGTACCGCGGACAGGGTCTCGTCGTCGTACAGGTTCTCCCGGGAGGCGGTGGGCCGCAGCGTGTCGGTGTCGATGACTGCGCGGACGAAGAACGCCCAGTCGGGCAGCAGGTTGTCGGCGTGGTCGGTGAGCAGCATCCCCTTGAGGTGGACGCGGTGTCCGGCCCGGTGGGCGGGGCTGGTCGGCTCGGGCAGGACGTACGCCACTCCGCGCACGCCGGCGACGGGCAGGTCGAGGTCGATGCTGTCGAGCGGGGTGAAACCGAAGAGCTGCGTGCAGTGGCCGGCGAGTGCCACGCGGCGCGCGGCGGGGGTGGGGTGGGGGCGGTCCCACACGGCGGGCCGGTCGGTGACGGGCCGCGGCTCGCCGCCCTCGCCGTCGTCGAAGGTGATGTCGTAGGGGAGCAGGGCGCCGTAGTCACGGGCCAGCTGCTCGACCTTGGCCGGGACGGTCCACTCCTCGGCCCCCGGCCGGGCCTCCAGGACGACGGTGGTGCCGGGCTCCCGCCGAGCCTCGTCGGGCAGTTCGCGGACCGTGTACGAGCCGTCGTCCGTGGCCAGCCACTCGACGGGCGCGGCCCGGGGGTCGCGCGCGGAACGGGTGATGACTCGGATCTGCCGGGCGACGACGAAGCAGGCGAGCAGGCCGATGCCGAACTGGCCCAGGAACTCCTGGCGGGAGGTTTCCAGACCGTGGTCGCCGCCGCGCTTGGAGCTGCGGCCGATGGTGGCGAGGAGCGAGTGGGCCTCGGCGGCGGTCAGGCCGATGCCGCTGTCCTCGATGGTCACCCGGTTCGCGGACGCCGACAGGCGGATGTGGATCTCGGCTCCGGGGTCGAGTGCACGGCGGGCGGTGACGGCGTCCACCGCGTTCTGCAGCAGCTCGCGGACGTAGACGCGCGGGCTGGAGTAGAGGTGGTGGGAGAGCAGGTCGACCAGGCCGCGCAGATCGACCTGGAAGCTGTTGGCCGAGGGATCGGAGTGGGAGAAGGAAGCCGATGTGGACGTCACGGGGCGTCACCTCGCGTATTTCGCATGGATGGTTCGGCGATCGCGAGGTACCCCCCTCACGGATCGGAATGAGGAACAGAGTAGGGGGATGATCTGACAATCTCTTGGTGAATTGCGGCGCCGCCGGGCGGTACCGGAACGGGCCGGACGACGGCGAAGGGGCGTTACGAGAAGCGCAGGAACTGCGGCGGCACGGCATCCACCAGCCACACGCCGTTGGCGCTGATCCGGAAGACGTGCCCCTCCGCGCGCATCGCCCCCGCGTCCACCGCCAGGACGACGGGCCGGCCGCGGCGCGCGCCCACCCGGGTCGCGGTCTCCCGGTCGGGGGACAGGTGCACGTGGTGGCGGGCCATGGGGCGCAGACCCTCGGCGCGGATCGCGTCGAGGGCGGCGCCGACGGTGCCGTGGTAGAGGTACGCGGGCGGCTCGGCCTCCGGCAGGTCCAGGTCCACGGGGACGGTGTGGCCCTGGTTGGCGCGGATGCGGGTGCCGTCGACGGCGAACCGCTGCTTGTCGTTGGCGGCGACGACGTGGTCGAGCTCGGCGCGGCTGACGGGGAATCCGTGGGCGGCGGCCGCATGGAGAAGCTCGTCGATCTCCACCCAGCCCTGGGGATCGAGCACCAGTCCGATGCGTTCCGGCTGATGCCGCAGGTGTTTCGAGACGTATTTGGACACCTTCACGGTGCGTCTGTCGTCCATGGCCCCAGCTTGCCGGGTCGGACGGGGGTCGAGCAGCGATTTATCGGCGCTCTGCCGGTCTCGGACACCCTCTATCGCGTTTCCAAGATACGGAATACATTTTCCGCTGAACTACTGCCCAGGGGGAGAACCCATGACGATCCACGCTTCTCTGCCGCGCCGCGCGGTCGCCGAACTCATCGGCACCGCCGGCCTCCTCGTGGTGGTGATCGGTTCCGGTATCCAGGCCTCCGACCTCAGCCGGGACACCGGTGTGGCGCTCGTCGCCAACTCGCTCGCCTCGGCCATCGGCCTCGGGCTGATCATCACGCTCTTCGGGCCGCTGTCCGGAGCCCACCTCAACCCGGTCGTCACCCTCACCTCCTGGTGGGCCCGCCGACGCGGCGGCGAGGGGATCGGCGGCCGGGAGGCCCTGGTCTACAGCGCCGCCCAGACCGCCGGGGCCATCGGCGGCGCCGTCCTCGCCGAGGTGATGTTCGGCCGGACCCCCGGCACCTTCTCCACCCAGATCCGCGGCGGCGGCCACCTGCTCGTCGGCGAGGTCGTCGCCACAGCGGGACTCGTCCTGCTCATCCAGGGCCTGGAGCGCATCGGGCGCCCGAAGCTGATCCCGGCCGCGGTCGCCGCGTACATCGCCTCCGCGATCTGGTTCACCTCGTCCGGCTCGTTCGCCAACCCGGCGGGGACCGTCGGGCGCGCCTTCAGCGATTCCTTCGCCGGCATCGCCCCGCAGTCGCTGCCCGGGTTCATCGCGGCCCAGGCGGTCGGCGGAGTCCTGGGCCTGGCCCTCGCCGCCCTCCTCTACGGGGGCACCGGGCGCGATCCGAAGGACGCGCCGACGACCGTGGGGCCGGCCGTACCCGTCCGCGCCCCCGGGACCGCCGCCCCCGCGAACCCCGGCTACGAGACCGTCGGTTGAGTCTTCCACAGGCTCGTCCACAGGAATGGGCGACTTGTCCACAGCCGGTTGGGTGGGATTTGACGGTAAACGAGTGATCCGCCCTGTGGACTACGGTCCGGCTGCCACCGCCCCGCCACCGACGGCTGTCACCTGCCCGCCACCCGCGGCCGCGGCGAGCCGTTACCCGCCGGCCCGGCGCGCCAGTTCGTTCATCGTCCGGGCCTGGAGCTCCCGCTCCGTGGCGGCCCGGACGAACTCCCCGACGTGCTCGGAGCCGACCAGCTCCTGCACCGCCCGCACCGTCTCCGCCGGCAGCGGCACCGACGCGGGCCCGGAGGGCTGCGCCGTCCCGGCCGCCCCGAGATGGCGCTGCAGGTGCCGGGTCGCGAACAGCTGCATCGCCCGCGCCAGCTCGGCGTCCACCGTCTGCTGGGCCAGGGGGCGCAGCCTGCGCACCATCGTCGCCGCCTCCGCCGCGTCCGCGTCCGTCGGCGGGACTTCCCCGAGGTAACGGGCGAAGACGTGCTCGGTGGTGAACTCCAGGAACCGCGAGGCGATGTGCTCCACCTGCCCGCGCAGCTCCCGCAGATGCCCGGTGATGGCGGACAGCGGCACCCCGGCCGCGTACAGTTCGGCGGCCACCGCCAGCTCCTGCGGGGAGGGCACGAGGAACTCGTCCGGGCGGCCCGGGATCGCCTCCAGCACGCCCAGCTCGCACGCCTCACCCACCGCGTCGTCGTCGGGGCGGCCGCCGAACCGCTCGTTCAGCTCGGCGCGGCTGATCCGGGCGGCTTCCTCGTCGGTCCAGGGTCCGTGGACCTCGGCGACGAGCCCCAGCACACCGCCGAGCCCGCGTCCGGCGTCCCATGCCTCCAGCAGCTCCTTGATGGAGGCCAGGGTGTAGCCGCGGTCCAGCAGGTCGGCGATCTGGCGCAGCCGTGCCAGATGCGTGTCCCGGTAGACGTTGGAGCGCCCGCGCCGCTCCGGTTTCGGCAGCAGCCCACGGTCCTGGTACGCCCTGATGGTGCGTACGGTAGCCCCGCTGTGGTGCGCGAGATCCTCGATCCGGTACTCGGCCACCGCCTGTTCTGACAATCCCGGCTCCCTACGACATGGCGGCTCGGCCGACCCCGGACGCCGCGGGCCGGGCGGCAGGCGAAGCCGCAAGGTACTCGACCGCCCTGTGCGGCGAGCCCTCCTGCGAGGGATGGTACGACCGCCGGAAGAAGCGGGATATGGCCGTGCCGGGCTCTGTCCGCGCCGGCACCGGCCCCGCCCCGTTCACAGCCGGGGTTCCAGCTTCGCGAGCCGCCGCAGCGTGCCCGGCGCGAACCGGGACAGCCACAGGGCGCCCTTGGACTCCGGTGTCACGGGCACCACGGCCTGGTTGTGCACCACGGCCCGCAGGATTGTCTCGGCGACCTTCTCCGGCGGGAAGTTGCGCAGCCCGTACAGCCGCGAGGAGCGCTCCTGGCGGCGCTTCTCCTCCGCCGCGTCCACCCCGGCGAAGCGTGAGGTGGCGGTGATGTTGGTGTTGACGATGCCGGGGCAGATCGCCGACACCCCGATCGACTGCGAGGCGAGCTCGGCGCGCAGACACTCGCTCAGCATCAGCACGGCGGCCTTCGACGTGCTGTAGGCGGGCAGCGTCCTGGAGGGCAGGTAGGCGGCGGCGGAGGCGGTGTTGACGATGTGCCCGCCCTGACCGCGCTCGGCCATCTGCCGGCCGAAGATCCGGCAGCCGTGGATGACCCCCCACAGGTTCACGTCGAGGACTTTCCTCCAGTCCTCCGAGGTGGTCTCCAGGAAGGGCCCCGACAGGCCGATCCCGGCGTTGTTGACCAGGACGTCCACGACCCCGTACTCGGCGGCCGTCTTCGCCGCGAGCTTCTCCATCGCCTGCTCGTCGCTGACGTCGACGCACTCGCCCCAGGCTTCTGGGGCCCCGACGAGCCTTGCCATGTCGGCCGTACGGGCCGCGCCCTCGGCGTCCCGGTCCACGCACACGACCCGGGCCCCGGCCTCGGCGAATGCGAAGGCGGTGGCCCGGCCGATGCCGCTGGCGGCGCCGGTGACCAGCACCAGCTGGCCCGCGAAGCGGTCGGCGTACCGGCCCGGCGCCTTCTGCTGCGGCACCCGGGTGGCGGGTTCCTCCCGGGCGATGACGAACTCGGTGATCCACGCGGCCAGCTGGTCGGGCCGGGTCCGCGGCACCCAGTGCTTGGCCGGCAGGGTGCGCCGCACCAGGTCGGGGGCCCACAGCTCCAGCTCGTCGTAGAGCCGCTCGGAGAGGAAGGCGTCCCCGGTCGGGGTGATCAGCTGGACCGGCACGTGCGCGTACGCGTCCGGGCGCGGCCGGCGCAGCCGCGGCCGTACGTTGTCGCGGTAGAGCCAGGCCCCGTGCGCGGCGTCCGAGGGCAGCGAGGCCGTCGGGTAGGAGCCGGCCGGGACCTTCTCCACCCGCTCCAGTATTCCCGGCCATCGCTTGCCGAGCGGGCCGCGCCAGGCGAGTTCCGGCAGTACGGGGGTGTGCAGCATGTACACGTACCAGGATTTGGCGCCCTGGCCCAGGAGCTGCGCGACCCGGCGCGGGGTGGGGCGGGCCATCCGCTTCTTGATCCAGTGCCCGAAGTGGTCCAGGGAGGGGCCGGACATCGAGGTGAAGGAGGCGATCCGGCCCTCGGTGCGGGCGACGGTCGCGAACTCCCACCCCTGTACGGAGCCCCAGTCGTGGCCGACCAGGTGCACCGGCCGGTCCGGGCTGACCGCGTCCGCCACCGCCAGGAAGTCGTCGGTCAGCTTCTCCAGGGTGAATCCGCCGCGCAGCGGCGCCGGCGCGGAGGAGCGCCCGTGGCCGCGGACGTCGTAGAGCACCACGTGGAAGCGGGATGCCAGCCGCTGCGCGACCTCCGACCAGACCTCCTTGCTGTCCGGGTACCCGTGGACGAGCACCACGGTCGGCCGGTCCGTGTCCCCGAGCTCGACGACGCACAGTTCGATGCCGCCGGTGCGCACCCGGCGCTCGCGCGCCCCGACGAGGCCCGTCGCCCCGGCGCCGTCCTCGCCGCCGTTCCGGGTGCCGTTCTTGGTGCCGTCCGCTCCGCTCATGCCGCTCATGCTGCCTTCTCCTCGGCCCAGCGCCGCACGTGCGGCAGATCGTCGTCCAGCCAGAACGCGCTCTCCGCGGGATCCCGTGAGTCGGTGACGACCAGGATCTCCTCGAATTTCGCGCCGGTGCCCCGGAATCCCAGGTGCGGCTCCACCGCCCACAAGCCGGGCTGCGGCGGGTGGTCGGAGAAGCGGTACGGGCTCCACAGCGGGGACCAGCCCTGGCGGTGGCCGTGCAGGGCGTCGGAGGCCAGCCCCTTGAGGGACTGCGTCCCGAAGCCGAAGGCGGTCGGGGACCAGCGCCGTTCCCTGACCCGGTCGATCTTGTGGGCGATCACGCCGAAGGGGTAGGCGCGGTGCCGGTTGGCGTACCCCTGGCGGATCATCAGCCGCTCGACGTTCTCGTAGATCTCACGCAGCGGGCGGCGCTCGCGGACCTGCTCCAGGATCAGCTCCCGGTGCACCCGGAGATCGGACATCAGCCGGTCCTGCACGGGGTTCAGCCCGAGGCTGCCCGAGTACCCGATGTCGGCCGCGTACCCCTTGTGGACGGGCGCCATGTCGAGGATGAACGGCATCCCCGGCTCCAGCTTCCGGTTCGTCGGGAAGAACTGCAGGGGGATCTTGAAGTTCGCGAAGGCGGTCCGGTCCCCGAACCACGCGAACGGCAGGTGGAACCAGTCCCGCACCCCGCGCTCGCGCAGCCACTCGCGCTGCATCCGCGCGGCCTCGCGCTCGGTCACCCCCGGCCGCAGCTGTGCGGCGACGGTCTCGGCGCACTCGTACGAGAGGCGTTGCACTTCCCTGAACCCGCGCAGTTCCGCCGAGAGTTGCGCGGTGCGTTGCCTGGTGTCCGCAGCCATCACAGCCGTCCGTCCGTAGAGCCGTACGCGCTACGCGCCCGTAAGTTGACACTGATGAATGTGACAATGACCGGAGATCACGTCAAGGCCCGTGCACGGACCTGTGGACAAACTTGTCCGGTCCGCATCAGCCTTTCGTCAGGGTGTGTAGTCCTGAAGGCGGAGACCGGATGACGCTCCAGGTCTGACGATCCGCGCGAGCCGCGCCACTAACGTCGAAGCCGTGACTGTCATCGCGACCGAAAGCCTGAGCAAGCGGTACCCCCGAGTGACCGCAATCGACCGGCTCTCCCTGGACATCGGACCGGGAGTGACCGGCCTCGTGGGTGCCAACGGAGCCGGCAAGTCCACGCTGATCAAGATCCTGCTTGGACTGTCCCCCGCCACCGAGGGCCGTGCCGCCGTACTCGGACTCGACGTCGCCACCCACGGCAGCGCCATCCGTGAACGCGTCGGCTACATGCCCGAGCACGACTGCCTGCCGCCCGACGTCTCGGCCACCGAGTTCGTCGTGCACATGGCGCGCATGTCCGGGCTCCCGCCGACCGCAGCGCGTGAGCGGACCGCCGACACCCTGCGCCACGTGGGCCTGTACGAGGAGCGGTACCGCCCCATCGGCGGCTACTCCACGGGCATGAAGCAGCGGGTCAAACTGGCCCAGGCGCTCGTCCACGACCCCCAGCTGGTCCTCCTCGACGAGCCCACCAACGGCCTCGACCCCGTCGGCCGCGACGAGATGCTCGGCCTGATCCGCCGCGTCTACACCGACTTCGGCATCTCCGTCCTGGTCACCTCCCACCTGCTCGGTGAACTGGAGCGGACCTGCGACCACGTCGTGGTCGTCGACGGCGGCAAGCTGCTGCGCTCCAGCTCCACCAGCGACTTCACCCAGATCACCACGACCCTCGCGGTCGAGGTGACCGACACGGACCTCCACCCGGACGGCACCGCGGCCCTGCGCAAGGCGCTCGCCGAGGCGGGCCTCACCCTGCACGCGGGCGAGGAGCAGGGCCTGCCCGGAGCCGGCCACATCCTGCTCATGGAAGCCACCGGCGAGGAGACCTACGACATCGTGCGCGACACCGTCGCCGACCTCGGCCTCGGCCTGGTCCGCATGGAGCAGCGCCGCCACCACATCGCGGAGGTCTTCCGCGACAGCGACCAGCAGCAGCTCGTCCGGAAGGGAGCCGGTTCCGATGGCGCCTGACACCTCGACCCAGATCCACAACATCGGCTACCGGTCCTACGAGGGGGCCCGGCTCGGCCGCGCCTACGCCCGCAAGTCACTGTTCTCGCAGTCCCTGCGGGGGGCCTACGGACTCGGCCGGTCCGCCAAGTCCAAGGTCCTCCCGATGATCCTCTTCGCCGTGATGTGCGTACCCGCGCTGATCATCGTCGCGGTCGCCATCGCGGTGCCCGGCTCCACCGGCTTGCCGATCAAGTACACGACGTACGCCCTGACCACCCAGGTGATCATCGGCCTCTTCCTCGCCTCGCAGGCACCGCAGTCGGTCTCCCGGGACCTGCGGTTCAAGACGGTGCCGCTCTACTTCTCGCGGCCCATCGAGCGCGTCGACTACGTCCTCGCCAAATTCGCGGCGATGGCCTCGGCGCTGTTCGTCCTCACCGCCACTCCGCTGCTGATCATGTGGATCGGCTCGCTGCTGGCCAAATTCGACTTCGCGGACCAGACCAAGGGGTTCGCCCAGGGACTGGTCTCCGTGCTGCTGCTCTCGGTGCTGTTCGCCGGCCTCGGTCTGATCATGGCCGCGCTCACCCCGCGCCGCGGCTTCGGGGTCGCCGCCATCATCGCCCTGCTCCTGATCCCCTACGGCGCGGTGACCGCCGTCCAGGGCATCACGTACAACACCGGTTCGACCGGTGCCATCGAGTGGATGGGCCTGTTCTCCCCGATCACCCTGATCGACGGCGTACAGACGGCCTTCCTCGGCGCCACCTCCGCCTTCCCCGGCGGAGACGGCCCCTCGGCCGGTGTCGGCTTCGTCTACCTGCTCGTCGTCCTCGCCCTCATCGCCGGCTCCTACGCCGCCCTGATGGCCCGCTACCGGAAGGCCGGGCTGTGACCACCATCGACATCGACCACACCTCCCGCTGGTTCGGGAACGTCGTCGCCGTCAACGACGTGACCATGCACATCGGCCCCGGCGTCACCGGGCTGCTGGGCCCCAACGGCGCCGGGAAGTCCACCCTCATCAACATGATGGGCGGCTTCCTCGCCCCCTCCACGGGCACGGTCACCCTCGACGGCGCGCCGATCTGGCAGAACGAGCAGGTCTACAAGCAGATCGGTGTCGTGCCCGAGCGCGAGGCCATGTACGACTTCCTGACCGGCCGGGAGTTCGTCGTCGCCAACGCCGAACTCCACGGACTCGACGACGCGGCCGCGCAGCGGGCGCTCGCCACCGTCGAGATGGAGTACGCCCAAGACCGCAAGATCTCCACGTACTCCAAGGGCATGCGCCAGCGCGTGAAGATGGCCTCGGCCCTCGTCCACGATCCGTCGGTGCTGCTGCTCGACGAGCCGTTCAACGGCATGGACCCGCGCCAGCGCATGCAGCTCATGGAGCTGCTGCGGCGGATGGGCGACGACGGCCGCACCGTGCTCTTCTCCTCCCACATCCTGGAGGAGGTCGAACAGCTCGCCTCCCACATCGAGGTGGTCGTCGCCGGCCGGCACGCCGCCTCCGGCGACTTCCGCAAGATCCGCCGCCTGATGACGGACCGCCCGCACCGGTACGTGGTCCGCTCCTCCGACGACCGGGCCCTCGCGGCGGCCCTCATCGCCGACCCCTCCACCGCGGGGATCGAGGTCGACCTCAAGGAAGGCGCCCTGCGCATCCAGGCCGTCGACTTCGGCCGCTTCACCGAGCTGCTGCCGCGGGTCGCGCGTGCGCACGGCATCCGGCTGCTGACGGTCTCGCCCTCCGACGAGTCCCTCGAGTCGGTCTTCTCCTACCTCGTCGCGGCCTGAAGGAGCTGGCACCCATGTACAACCCCACCGTCGCCCGGCTCACCTACCGCGCGCTGCTCGGCCGCCGCCGCGCGCTGATCCTCTGCGGACTGCCCGTCCTGCTGCTCGTCATCTCGCTCGCCGTCCGCGCCTTCACCGGCCTGGACGACAAGGTCGCAGCCGACCTGCTGGGCGGCTTCGCCCTCGCCACCATGGTCCCGCTGATCGGCGTCATCGCCGGCACCGGCGCCATCGGCCCGGAGATCGACGACGGCTCGATCGTCTACCTGCTCTCCAAGCCGGTGAAGCGCCCGACGATCATCATGACCAAGCTGATCGTCGCGATCGGCGTCACGATGGTGTTCTCCGCGGTCCCGACCCTGATCGCCGGGTTCATCCTCAACGGCAACGGCCAGCAGATCGCGGTCGCGTACACCGTCGCGGCCCTCGTCGCCTCGATCGCCTACAGCGCCCTCTTCCTGCTGCTGGGCACCATCAGCCGGCACGCGGTCGTCTTCGGCCTGGTCTACGCCCTGATCTGGGAGTCGCTCTTCGGCAGCCTGGTCTCCGGCGCGAAGACCCTCAGCGTCCAGCAGTGGGCGCTGGCCCTGGCCGAGAAGGTCGCCGGGGAAGGCTACGTCGACGCCACCGTCGGCCTGCCCACCGCGGTGACCCTGCTCGCGGTGGTCACCGTGGGCGCCACCGTCTACGCCGGCCAGAAGCTGCGCCGCCTCACCCTGGCGGGCGAGGAGTGAGCCCCCTCTGACGTGTCCACCGGCGGCGGTGCCCCGCCCGGCCCACAGGCCGGGCGGGGCACCGCCGTACGGGGCAAAATCAGTGCATGGTCGAGCACCCCGAGCCCGAGCCGTCCCGGCCCATATGGTCCTGGATCCGCTCCGCGCCGGGTACGCACATATGGCTTCTGATGATCGCCGTCACCAGCGTCATCGTCGTGATCGCGCCCGACCATCTCGAACACGTCCTGCTCCACCGGCACAGCAGCAACATCCACGAGCTCACCCGGCACCCCGTGCGGGCCCTGCTCTCCAGTGCCTTCTGGATCGAGAACCCGGCCTCGCTCGCCCTGTACGCCGTCCTCTTCGAGCTCTTCCACGCCCCCGTCGAACGCTGGCTCGGCACCCTGCGCTGGCTCGTCATCGTCGCGACCGCCCACATCACGGCCACCCTGGTGAGCCAGAAGGTGGTCCTGATGGCCATTCAGGACCACCGGGCCCCGCAGAGCATGGTCCACGTCGTCGACGTCGGAGTCAGCTACGGCCTCGCGGCCTCGATCGGGGTCCTCACCTACCGGCTCCCCAACCCGCTGCGCTGGTTCTACCTCGCCGGTGTCGTCGCCTTCTACGGGCTTCCCCTCCTCACGGGAGGCACCTTCACCGACCTCGGGCACGCCATCTCGCTCGCCGTCGGTCTGCTCGCCTGGCCGCTCACCCGCCACCCGCACCCCAGGCATGTTTCACGTGAAACATGAGCACAGCGCCCACGGCGGCCGATGCACGGAAATTGACTGGTACGGGGCGTGCGCCCCGGGCAGAGTGAGTCGTGCGGGGAGCAACAAAAAGGTCCGGAGCAGCCACTTCGAGCGCGCCGTACGGCGCGGGCTGTTCCGGACCTTCCCTCGTTCTCGCGATGCTCCCCTCGGCGGGGAGGACCGTCAGGCGGCGCCCAGCAGGCGCTCCAGCACCACCGCGATGCCGTCCTCCTCGTTGGAGGTCGTCACCTCGTCGGCCACCGCCTTCAGCTCCGCATGGGCGTTGGCCATCGCCACTCCCTGCGCCGCCCAGCCGAACATCGGAATGTCATTCGGCATGTCGCCGAAGGCGATCGTCTCCGCGGCCTTCACGCCCAGCCGGCGCGCGGCCAGCGAGAGGCCGGTGGCCTTCGTCAGCCCGAGCGGCAGGATCTCCACTATCCCCGGCCCGGCCATCACGATGTCCACCAGGGAGCCCACGGTCTGGCGGGCCACCTGGACCAGCGCGTCGTCGCCGAGCTCCGGGTGCTGGATGTACAGCTTGTTCAGCGGAGCCGTCCAGACCTCCGCCGTGTCCTCCAGGTAGAGCGCCGGCAGGCCCTCCTGCACCTGGTAGCCGGGACCGAACAGCACGTCGCCGTCCACCCCGTCCCGGCTCGCCGCGAGTGCCAGCGGACCCACCTCGCCTTCGAGCTTGGACAGCGCCAGACCGGCCAGCTGCCGGTCCAGCGTCACCGAGGTCAGCAGCCGGTGCGCGCCCGCGTCGTAGACCTGCGCGCCCTGCCCGCACACCGCGATCCCCTTGTAGCCGAGGTCGTCCAGCACGCCCCGGGTCCAGGGCACGGCCCGGCCGGTGACGATGATGTGTGCCGCGCCCGCCGCGGTGGCCGCGGCGAGCGCTTCACGGGTGCGTTCCGAGACCGTGTCGTCGCCACGCAGCAGCGTGCCGTCGAGGTCGGTCGCGACGAGCTTGTACGGGAACGGGGCCGGGCTCACTTGGTGATCGGCTCCAGGACCTCACGGCCGCCCAGGTACGGGCGGAGCGCCGCGGGCACCCGCACGGAACCGTCGGCCTGCTGGTGGTTCTCCAGGATCGCGACGATGGTGCGCGGCACGGCGCACAGCGTGCCGTTCAGCGTCGAGAGCGGCGCGGTCTTCTTGCCGTCGCGGTAGCGGATCGACAGCCGGCGGGCCTGGAAGCCGTCGCAGTTCGAGGCCGAGGTCAGCTCGCGGTACTTGCCCTGCGTCGGGATCCACGCCTCGCAGTCGAACTTGCGGGAGGCGGAGGCGCCCAGGTCACCGGTGGCGACGTCGATCACCTGGAAGGGCAGCTCCAGGCTGGTCAGCCACTGCTTCTCCCACTCCAGGAGGCGCTGGTGCTCGGCTTCGGCCTCCTCCGGTGCGACGTACGAGAACATCTCGACCTTGTCGAACTGGTGGACCCGGAAGATGCCGCGGGTGTCCTTGCCGTACGTACCGGCCTCGCGGCGGAAGCACGGCGAGAAGCCGGCGTACCGCAGCGGCAGCTTGTCGGCGTCGATGATCTCGTCCATGTGGTACGCGGCGAGCGGGACCTCGGAGGTGCCGACCAGGTAGTAGTCGTCCTTCTCCAGGTGGTACACGTTCTCCGCGGCCTGGCCGAGGAAGCCGGTGCCCTCCATGGCGCGCGGGCGGACCAGCGCCGGGGTCAGCATCGGGATGAAGCCGGCCTCGGTGGCCTGCGCGATCGCCGCGTTGACCAGGGCGAGCTCCAGCAGGGCGCCGACACCGGTCAGGTAGTAGAAGCGCGAGCCCGACACCTTGGCGCCGCGCTCGACGTCGATGGCGCCCAGCAGCTCGCCGAGCTCCAGGTGGTCCTTGGGCTCGAAGCCCTCGGCGCCGAAGTCGCGGATCGTGCCGTGCGTCTCCAGGACGGTGAAGTCCTCCTCGCCGCCGACCGGGACGTCCTCGTGGACGATGTTGCCGAGCTGGAGGAGCAGTCGCTTGGCGGCCTCGTCGGCCTCGTTCTGCTCGGCCTCGGCGGCCTTGACGTCCGACTTGAGCTGCTCGGCCTTCTTCAGCAGCTCCGCCCGCTCCTCCGGAGAGGCCTTGGGGATGAGCTTGCCGAGCGACTTCTGCTCGTTGCGCAGGTCGTCGAAGCGCATGCCGGAGGACCTGCGGCGCTCATCGGCGGAGAGCAGTGCGTCGACGAGTTCGACGTCCTCTCCACGAGCGCGCTGCGAGGCGCGGACACGGTCAGGGTCTTCACGGAGCAGCCGGAGGTCAATCACCCCTCCAGGCTACCGGGCTGGGCTTCGCGGGATCACACCGATATCACGCTGCGTGTCGCTATGTCCTAATTGCGGAGAATGGAAAGCTATGGCCGGCTGGCTGGAAGTGACCCTTCCCTGACGGTCAATAAAAGCGCCCCATTCCCCGGAAAGGGGCACAACCGGGGTAACCGACCGCCCTCTGAGCAGGGCGGGAACCCCGGCCTTGTCCACAGGAATTGTCCACCGGGGGGACTTGTCCACAGGCTGTGCGCCGGATCTGTGGACACGGAATTCGATCAATCCCCACCCGTGGCCCGCCTGGGGGAATCGGGGTTCAAACCACCCTCACACACTCATTCGGGTGGGAATGGCTCGCTCCAAAGAGTTGATCCGCGATGCAGGGGTGACGCCGTTCACCTTCCGCTCCCCAGCGCGAAACCTGGGTGCCCCGACCGATTTGTCGACCTTGTGGCGCCGTGATGTCGACTAGTCCACAGGTCACCATCTCGGCCTGTGGATAACTCTGTGGACAACCGGGGAAGGGCTACGCCCGGCCGTCGAGGCAGCGCGTCAGCCAGTCGGCAGCAGCCGTGAAGTCGCCGTCCGAGGTTCCGGGGCGCGGGGCGCGCACGTCACCCTGAGCGATGCCTGCGCGCGGGTAGGAGCCGAGGAAGCGGACCTGGGGGCAGGTCCGCTTGAGCCCCATCAGCGCCTCGCTGACCCGGCGGTCGGAGATGTGGCCCTCGGCGTCGACTGCGAAGCAGTAGTTGCCGATGCCCTGACCCGTCGGCCGGGACTGGATCAGCATCAGGTTCACCCCGCGGACGGCGAACTCCTGGAGGAGCTCCAGCAGCGCACCGGGGTGGTCGTCGCCGAGCCACAGCACGACGGAGGTCTTGTCCGCGCCGGTCGGCGCGGCCGGCCGGGCGGGCCGGCCGACGAGCACGAACCGGGTCTCGGCGTTCTCCGCGTCGTGGATCTCGGTGACGAGCGGGACGAGCCCGTACGTGGCGGCCGCGAACTCGCCGGCGAAGGCCGCGTCGAAGCGGCCCTCCTGGACCAGCCGGGCACCGTCGGCGTTGGAGGCGGCCGACTCCCACACCGCGTCGGGAAGGTGCGCCCGCAGCCAGTTGCGCACCTGGGGCTGGGCGACCGGGTGCCCGGTGACCGTCTTGACGTCCGACAGCTCGGTCCCGGGCCGCACGAGCAACGCGAACGCGATGGGCAGCAGCACCTCGCGGTAGATCATCAGCGGTTCCCCGGACGCCAGCTCGTCCAGGGTGGCGGTGACCCCGCCCTCCACCGAGTTCTCGATCGGCACCAGGGCGGCCGCGGCCTCCCCGTTGCGCACGGCGTCCAGGGCGGCCGGGACCGACACCATCGGGACGAGCTCCCGGGTCGCGGCTTCCGGCAGTGTGCGGAGGGCGGCTTCCGTGAAGGTGCCCTCGGGACCGAGATAGGTGAAGCGCGTGGCCGACATGTGATCAGCCTAATGCCGGGTCCCCGACCGCCGGGGCGCTGTTCATCCTTCGAGCAGCCGTTGCCCCACGTACTCGCCGTCGCGGGGGCCGGGCGGTACCGCGTAGAGCCCGCTGGACTCGTGCCGGATGAACGCCGACAGGGCGTCCCCGCGGTCGAGCTTGCGCTGGACGGGGACGAAACCGCGCAGCGGATCGGCCTGCCAGCAGATGAAGAGGAGTCCCGCGTCGGGGGTGCCGTCGGGGGCGATCCCGTCGTGGAAGGAGAAGGGACGCCGGAGCATGGCGGCCCCGCCGTTCTGTTCGGGGGCGGAGATCCGGGCGTGCGCGTTGGACGCGATGACCGGCTTGCCGTCGGGGCCGATCTTGTCGAGGGCCATCTCGGTGGTCTCGGTGCCGCCGGTCAGGGGCGCGCCGGTCGCCTTCGTACGGCCTATGACCTGCTCCTGCTGGGCCAGGGACTGCTTGTCCCAGTCGTCGAGGAGCATCCGGATGCGCCGGACGACGGCGTACGAGCCCCCGCCCATCCAGGCGTGTTCGGCGGGTCCGGGGCCGGTGGCGGGGACGAAGATCCGCCGGTCGAAGTCGGGCTCCGCGGGCTTCGGGTTGCCGGTGCCGTCGATCTGGCCCATGAGGTTGCGGGCGGTCATGGGGGCGGCGGTGGCGCCGGGGGACCGGTTGAAGCCGTTCATCTGCCAGCGCACGCGGGCGGCCTCCCCGGCGTCCTTCTGGAGGGCGCGCAGCGCATGGAAGGCGACGAGCCCGTCGTCGGCGCCGATCTGGACCCACAGGTCGCCGTCGCTGCGCTGGGCGTCGAGCCGGTCGGCCGAGAAGACGGGCAGCGGGTCGAGGGCGGTGGGGCGGCGGGCGGCGAGGCCGGTGCGCTCGAAGAAGGAGTGGCCGAACCCGAACGTGATGGTGAGGGAGGACGGCCCGGCATCGAGGGCGATGCCGGAGTCCGCTGCCGGGGCGGCCTTGCCCGCCATCAGCAGGCGGGCGGTGTCGGACCAGCGCCGCATCAGGGCGGCGGCCTCCTTGCGGCCGGCCCCGGGGGCCAGGTCGAAGGCGAGGACGTGGCCCTTGGCCTGGAGGGGGGTGGTGATGCCCGCCTGGTGGTCGCCGTGGAAGGCCACCTGGGTGGCGCCGAGGGAGGCCAGGCTCCCGGCGGCTCCTGACGCGCCGCCCGGGGAGTCGGCGAACGCGGAGTGCGCGAGGGCGCCGCCGGTGGCGCCGAGCGCGAGGCCGGCGGCGCCTGCGGCGCCGACGGTGCCCAGCAGCCGGCGCCGGGAGATCTCGATGTCGGGGTTGCTCTCGGTCACGCTGGTCAGCCGATCTTCACGTTCTTCTGCACGGTCGTCTGGTCGATGTCGGAGGTACGGACGGTCACGTCGATCCGCCATTCCCCGGCCAGCGGCAGCTGGACGCCGGATGCGCTCCAGTGTCCGGGGGCCGCGTGCTCCGGGACGACCGGCAGGGGGCCGATGTCCTTGGCGGGGAGGGTGAAGGCGACCTTGACCTCGGGGATGTCGAGCGGTTGGCCGTCGGGGTCGTCGACCCAGACGTGGAGCGCATTGGCGCCGACCCGGCCAGGATCGACCTCGACGCGGACCGATCCCTTGCCGTTCTGGCCGCCGGTGTCGAACGGCAGCGTTATCTTGATGGCTCGGTTGGGGACGGCGGTGGCCGCGGTGTCGCGCCCGCGCGCCTGCTCGGCGGTCCGGCCGGGTTCGGTGCTGGTGAGGACCGTGGTCACCGCGAGCAGGGCGATGGCGACCCCGGCCTCGGCGAGGACGGAGCGACGCAGGCCCGCCCGCGCCGGATCGGCGTCGCGGACCTGCTTTTCGCGGGCGCTCTCACGGGCGGCACGCTGCCGGGCGAGCTGGGCCGCGCGCTTGGGGTCCTCCGGGACCGTCACGGCGGCATGCCGTGTTTCACGTGAAACATCGCGCCGGCGCGGGAGCTTGGCCGCCTTCCCTGCGGGGACCTCGGTGAGCCGTGCGGTCCACGAGCGGGAGACGTAGGCGGTGCCGACCAGGACGGCGACGAGTCCGACCTTCAGCAGCAGCAGCTGTCCATAGCTGGTGCCGGTGAGGGCGGACCAGCTCCCGACCTGGCGCCAGGACTGGTAGACGCCGGTGACGGCGAGGACCACGACGCTGACGAACGCGACCCGGGAGAACCGCTGGACGGCTTCGCGCTCGATCCCCGGAACCTTGTGGAGGGCGACGAGCAGGGCGGTGAGTCCGCCGAGCCAGGCGGCGACGGCCAGCAGGTGCAGGATGTCGGCGGGCATGGCGACACCGGGCTGGATGCCGGTCGAGGCGTGCTCGGACAGGGCCCAGGTGGCTGCGATGCCGGCGGCCACCACGGCTCCGCCGATCCCGAGGCCGAAAAGCAGGTCGTCGGTCTCCTTCTCGGCCCCCCCGTTCTTCTCCTTGCGCTTGCCCGCTCCCTTCGCCGCGTCCTCGGCGGTACGTCGGGCGTACGCACCGAACAGCACCGCCAGGAACAGCGCGGCGGCGCCGAGGAGGAGCAGCCGGGAGACGAGGGAGGCGCCGGTCTTGGTCTCCAGGACGGCTCTGAGACCGTCGAGGTCCAGCGCGTCGGCGAACTTGCCCGACCCGGTGTACGGGGTGCGGAGCACCAGCATCACGAGGGTGGCGGCGGTGAGCGTCACCCAGGCCCGCACGACGAGTTTCTGCAGCGGGCGCTGCGTCGCGCCGCGCCGCCAGCACAGCAGGATGAAGGCGGCGCCGCCGACGAGGACGGTGAAACCGGCGTAGGCGGCGTACCGGGCGATGCCGTACGCGATGCCCACCGGCCCCCCGCCCACCTGCGCGGTGGGCAGGGCGACGCTGGTCGCCGAGGGGGCGCCGATGGAGAAGGTGAAGGCGCCGGAGACGGGGTGGCTGTCGGCGGACACGGCCTGCCAGGCGACCGTGTAGGTGCCGTCCGGCAGCCCGGAGTGCAACGCCGTGCCGTAGCGGATGGTGGTCCCGCTGCACATGTCGCGCAGTTCGCCGGTGTCCACCCGCCTGCCCTGGGGGTCCATGACGCGGATGGAGTCGTCGCCCATGGCGACCTGCTCCGAGAAGGAGAGGGTGACCTGGGCCGGGGCCGTGGCGACCACCGCCCCGTCCTGGGGGTCGCTCGCGGTGAGTGCGGCATGTGCCGTGGCCGGGCCGGCTGCGGTGAACAGGGCTGCCAGCAGGGCTGCGAGGACCAGCGCGAACCGCGGCAGGAATGCCGGGGCCCGGACGCGGGCCGGGGAGGGGGCGATGGCCGTCATGGCGTGTCAGTACCTCGGTCCGTCAGTGGGCGCTGGTGGTCTGGGCGTTGTACGTCCGTTCCTTGACGTCCAGCTCGACCTTGACCGGGTCGGCCTTCTCGAAGCGCAGCTCCACGGTGACCTTGTCCCCGACCTTCGGCGTGTTCTTCAGGCCCATGAACATGACGTGGCTGCCGCCGCGCTCCAGCCTGAGTTCGCCGTTGGCCGGCACGTCCATGGCCGCGACCTGCTGCATCTTCTGGTCTTTGGTCTCGTGGATCTGCAGGTCGTCGGAGAGCGGGCTGGTGACGGCCGTGAGCTTGTCGGCCGTCTTGGAGTCGTTCTTGATGACCATGAACGCGCCGGCCATCTTGTCGTTCACGGGCTCGGGCATGTAGGCGCCGGTGACCGCCATCTTCGGCTTGTCCGCGCCGGACTTGCCTGCGGAGCCGGAGCCGGAGTCCGAGGAGCAGCCGGATATGGCGAGTGCTGCCGTCAGGGAGAGTGCGGCGGCGAGGATACGGGTGGTGCGGGCGGTCACGGGTTCTCTCCCTTGATGATCTTCGGCAGGTCCTTGGTGTAGTTGTCGACGGTCGTGCCCTCGCCGTAGAGGAGGTACCCCTCGTCGGACTTGGGCGAGAACGCGATGACCTGGGCGCCGTGCATGGACACGACGCTGCCGTCGGCCTCCTTCTTCGGAGGGTCGATGCCGATGCCGAGCTTGCGCGCGGCGGCCTGGATGGTGGCGAAGTCCCCGGTCAGCCCGGTGAAGGACGGGTCCTGGGCCCTGAGCCACGCGCCGAGGGAGTCGGGGGTGTCCCGTTCGGGGTCGGTGGTGACGAAGACGACCTGGAGCTTGTCCTGGTCGGCCTTGGGCAGTGCCTTCTTGGCGACGGCGATGTTGCTCATCGTCAGGGGGCACACGTCGGGGCAGTTGGTGTAGCCGAAGTAGATGAGCGTCGGCTTGCCCTTGGTCTGCTCGCGCAGGTTCCACGGCTTGCCGGTGGTGTCCGTCAGGACCAGCTCGGGCTTGTCGAAGGGGCGGTCGAGGACGGTGGCGGCACCGGCCTTGGACTGGCCGGTGATCTGGGTGACCGTGTTGGTCTTCGCGGGCTCGCCGCCGCAGGCGGTGAGCGTGAGCGCGGCCGCGGCCACGAGGGCGGCGACCGTCACACGTGTGGTGCGCATGAAGAGATGTCCCTGGGATCGGGTGTGCGTGCGGGCGGGCCGGCCACGGGAAGGGCCGGCCGTCGCACGGAGAACGAGGGAGTGCGGCCCGGGGCCGCGGGGGATCAGGAGGCGCGGCGGCGCGAGGCGACACCGAAGGCGACGCCACCGAGACCGATGACGATGCCCGCGACGCCGAGGGCGCGCGCGGTCGTGTCGGAGGTCTTGCCCGTGGCCTCGTCATGGCCCTTGTCGGCCGGGGCGGCGGCGCCCTTGTCGTCGTGGTGGTCGTCGGTGGCGGCGGCCTTGGCCGCGGTCAGCTTCAGGACGGGAGCCGGGTTCTGCGGCTCCGCCGCGCCTTCCTTGGCCTCCTCGATCCAGCGGACGACCTCGTTGTTGTCGTACGTCTGGATCGCCTTGAAGACCATCTGGTCGGCGTTGTCGGGCAGCTTGCCGACGGCGACCGGGAACTGCTGGAACTTGCCGGGCTCGATCTTGCCGCCGCTCCAGGTCACCTTGGTGACGGCCTCGTTGACCTGCTTGCCGTGCACGGTGAGCGGCTTGTCGAGCTTGCTCTTCTCGACCGTCACGGTCCAGCCGGGGATGTCCTGCGGCATGACCGACGTCAGCGGCTGGTCGATCGGGAAGTTGACTTCCAGCTGGGTCGTCGAGGCGTTGTCGCGCTCGTTCGGAACCTTGAAGTTGATCGTCGCGTAGCCGCCCTTGACGGCATCCCCGGGCTGCACGCTGACGTGCGCGAACGCGGTGCCGGACAGGACGAGGACGGTGCCGGCGGCAAGGGCGGCGGCGAAGGAGACGCGAGAGGTCTTCATGGTGGTGACAACTCCACAGAGGCAGGGTGACGGTGGTTCCGCGCGGCGGGTGCGCGCGGAGTTCGCGGCACCGTGCTTCCGCCGGGTGTTCCGGGGAGGGTGCCGCGTCAGGCTGCGAGGGCGAGCGCCGTACGGGGCGGCCCGCGCCTGATCACCGTGTGCTGGAGCGTCTCCCGGCCGGTGTGAGCGGCGGGTTCGCCGGCTGTCCGGGCGGGCTGCGGGGTACCGGTGCGGGTTCCCGCGAACCCGGTGCCGAGGGCGCGTACGAAGGCCAGTGCGGCGAGCAGCGGACGCACCGGCCCGGCTTCGGCGGAGGTGCGGGACAGCTCCACGAGCCGGAACAGGGCGGCGTCGCCGCGTCCCAGCAGCCAGCCCGCGGCCAGCGCGGCCAGCAGGTGGCCGACGAGCATGCCGGTGCTGAACAGGCCGGTGGCGGGCGCCGCGGCGGCCTGCGCCAGGTGGGCGTGGCCCGCGTGGGCCTGGCCCGCGGCCTGGGCCGCCATGGCGGCCGGGTCCAGTCCGGCGGTCTCCAGGATCTGCCGGGCGTCGGCCGGGCTGAGCGGGACGGAGTTGCCTCCGCAGACCAGCCGGGCGGCGACCGCTGCGAGGGAGGCGTCGGTTGCGGCGGGTGCCTGGGCGGCGGCGGTGCTCTGCTGGCCGAGGCCGAACACCGCGTGCAGTCCGAGCTGGCCGAGGGCGAGGCCGGCGGCGATGCCGGGCAGCGACCGCCGACGGCCCGCGAGGGGCGCGGCGACCGCGAACACGGCGAGGAAGGCGATGACGAGGGCCCACCAGGGCACGCTGGCGCAGGACGCCAGTGCGTGCCCGGCCGCGGACAGCACGACGCAGACCGCGGTGAACACCGCGGCCCGGATCAGCCGGAGGCCGGCTCCGGCGGGCGTCGCGTGGGGGACAGTCATGGCCGGGTCATCATCGCACTGCCCTCACGCCGCCCATACGGCAGGTCCGGAAGGTCGTGAGTGCCCCTGTACGAGGCCCCGGCTGAGCGGTGGCGGGCCGGGGCGCCGCCGCGCGTGCCGCCGTCGCATACACGCCCTCTTCGACGTGTCGCCATCGGCCGAATGAGGGCTGTGGCGGCCGCCAGGGGCTTACGCGCCGTCCCCGGCGGCAATACGTAACCGTATGAGCATCTGGTGGTCTCTCCACTTGAGGCGCGAAGCCGCGAGCGTGCCGCTCGCCAGGCGATTGCTGCTGGGGACGATGGAGACCGCGGGGGTGGACCCGGACATCTCCTTCGATCTGTCGATGGCACTGAGCGAGGCGTGCGCGAACGCGGTGGAGCACGGCGGTCCGGCGGCCGAGGCCGGTGCCGGCGCGGAATCCGGTCCGGAGGCGTGCGCGGCCTACCGCGTCACGGCATACCTGGACGGGGACTGCTGTCGCATCGAGGTGACCGATTCGGGTCCGGGCTTCCCCGCGTCGACGGTCGCGGGACACAGACCCCCGCCGGCCGGCCCCTCCGAGCCGTCGGAGAGCGAGCACGGCCGGGGACTGTGGCTGATCGCTGAGCTCGCGGACCACGTCAGGCTCCGCAACCGGCCGGGCCGGGGCGCGGTGGTCAGCTTCGACAAGATCCTGAAATGGCGTGAGGGAGCGTTGCTGAAGGTGTCGTAGCCGACGGCGGCCTCCGCATCCGCCGGCAGCGGCCCCGGCATCCGCCGGCGGCGGACCCCGGATACGCCAACGGCGCACCCCCGCATGCGCCGGCGGCCGGCCCCGGATACACCGATGGACGGGACCCGCGTACGGGATCCCGCCCACCGGAGGCAGCGGCCCGGGGGCCGGGCCGCATCAGCCCTTGAGGCGAGCCATCCAGGCCTCGACGTCGGCCGAGGCGCGGGGCAGCCCGGCCGACAGGTTCCGGTTGCCGTCCTCGGTGACCAGGATGTCGTCCTCGATCCGGACGCCGATGCCCCGGTACTCCTCGGGCACGGTCAGGTCGTCGGCCTGGAAGTACAGACCGGGCTCGACGGTGAGGCACATGCCCGGCTCCAGGGTGCCGTCGACGTACGCCTCGGTGCGCGCGGCGGCGCAGTCGTGGACGTCCATGCCGAGCATGTGGCCGGTGCCGTGCAGGGTCCAGCGGCGCTGGAGGCCGAGCTCCAGGACGCGCTCGACCGGGCCCTCCAGCAGGCCCCACTCGACGAGCTTCTCGGCGAGGACGTGCTGCGAGGCGTCGTGGAAGTCGCGGAACTTCGCACCGGGCTTCACGGCGGCGATGCCGGCTTCCTGGGACGCGTACACGGCGTCGTAGATCTTGCGCTGGATGTCGGTGTACGTGCCGCTGATCGGCAGCGTGCGCGTGACGTCGGCGGTGTAGAGGGAGTGGGTCTCCACACCGGCGTCGAGCAGCAGCAGGTCACCGGAGCGGACGTCGCCGTCGTTGCGGACCCAGTGCAGGGTGCAGGCGTGCGGGCCGGCTGCGCAGATGGAGCCGTAGCCGACGTCGTTGCCCTCGACGCGGGCGCGCAGGAAGAAGGTGCCCTCGATGTAGCGCTCGGACGTGGCCTCGGCCTTGTCCAGGACCTTCACGACGTCCTCGAAGCCGCGGACGGTGGAGTCGACGGCCTTCTGGAGCTCGCCGATCTCGAAGTCGTCCTTCACGGCGCGGGCCTCGGAGAGGTAGACGCGCAGCTCCTCGTCGCGCTCCTTCGTGACCTTGTCGGTCAGTGCGGCCTCGATGACGGAGTCGTGGCCGCGGACGTTGCGGACGGGGCCCTCGGCCTCGGTCAGCTCGTCGGCGAGCTTGCGGACGTCCCTCGCGGGGATGCCCAGCAGCTGCTCGGCCTCGGCCAGCGAGTGGCGCCGGCCGACCCACAGCTCGCCCTGGCCCGACAGCCAGAACTCGCCGTTCTCGCGGTCGGAGCGGGGCAGCAGGTAGATGGTGGCGGTGTGGCCGGTCTCGCCCGAGGGCTCCAGGACCAGGACGCCGTTCTCGGTCTGGTCGCCGGTCAGGTACGCGTACTCGGTCGAGGCGCGGAAGGGGTACTCGGTGTCGTTCGAGCGCGTCTTGAGGCGGCCGGCGGGCACGACCAGGCGCTCGCCGGGGAAGCGCGCGGACAGCGCGGCGCGGCGGGCGGCGGTGTGCGCGGCCTGGGCGATCGGCTCCAGTCCGTGCAGCTCGGTGTCGGCCCAGCCCGTGCGCATGTTCTCGGCGAGTTCGTCGCTGACGCCCGGGTACAGCCCGTTCTTGCGCTGCTTGTGCTTCTTCTGGGGCTGCTCTTCTTCCGGGGTCTCCGGGGTGAGCTCGTCAGCCACGTCTTCTCCTCAGCTACGACAGGACCGGGTATGGACCGCATCCATCGTATGTGCGAGGGGAAGACGCCCGGCGGCGGGTGTGACTAATCAGTCAAAACGGGCAGCGAGCAGCACGATGTCCTCCACCCCGTCCTCGGTGGCGGCCATGGCGGCGGTGGCGGCGGAAGCGGTCGTGGCGCCGGCGGGCCCGGCCGGTGCGGCGGGTGCGAGCGCCGGGTCGTCGGCGGGCAGGACCGTGCGCAGGATGTGGTCGCAGACGGCCGCCGGGTCGTCCCGGACGGCTCGGGGCACGCCCGCGGCGGCGGCGTGCAGCCGCGCGTACGCCCGGTCCATGGGGTCGCCGGTGCGCCGCAGCAGCCCGTCGGTGTACAGCAGCACCGTTTCTCCAGGTGCAGGTTCGATCTCCACGCTCGGCGCCTCCCAGCACGACAGCATCCCGAGCGGCGCGGAGAGCGTGGTCTCCACGTACTCGGTGCGGTGGTCGCCGATGAGCAGCGGCGGGGCGTGCCCCGCCCCGGCCAGGATGATCTTGCGCTGGCCGGGCTCGGCGTACGCGAACAGAGCCGTCGCGCAGCGCGCGGGCTCGGTCAGGCGCAGCAGCAGCTCCAGGTCGGACAGGACCGCGACGGGGTCCTCGCCCTCCATGACGGCGTACGCGCGCAGCGAGGCCCGCAGCCGTCCCATCGCGGCGACGGCGCTCGGCCCCGCCCCGGTGACGGAGCCGACGGCCAGACCCAGGGCGCCCTCGGGCAGCGGCAGCGCGTCGTACCAGTCGCCGCCCCCGAGCGGTCCGGTGTGGTGGCGGGCGGCGAGGCGGACCCCGGGGATCCGGGGGAGCCGGCTGGGCAGCAGCTCCTCGGCGACCGTGGCCAGCCGGCTGCGGGAGCGTTCCACCTCCAGCATCCGGGCCAGGTGTTCGGCGGCGTGCCGGACGTAGAGCCCGGCGAGATCGCGCTGGCGGTCGCTCGGCTCGGCCTGCTCGTCGTAGAGCCAGACGGCCGCACCGAGCCGGCCGGTGGCCTCGGCGGTCAGCGGCAGTGCGTAGCTCGCGGCGTAGCCGAGCCGGGCTGCGACCTCGCGGTGACGGGGGTCGACGGGGATGCCGTACGGGCCGGACTCGGTGCCGGCGCCGGGTTCGGGGAGCACATCGGATCCTCCCCGGGCGTCGGGGAGCCCGTCGAGGATGCGGCCGTAGGAGGTCGCGGTGCGCGGGACGGTCTCGATGTGCCCGAGGTCCGCGCGGCCGAGGCCGAGGCCGACCGTGGTCGTCGGGCCGAGCCCGTCGGAGGGTTCCAGGACGATCAGGCCCCGCCGGGCGCCGACGAGGGCCGCCCCGGCGCGCAGGAACTCGTGGAGCGAGGCATCGAGGTCACGGGCGCGGGTCAGGCGCTCGGTGAGCTCGTGGAGGGTGGTCAGGTCGGAGACCATCCCCGCCAGCCGGTCCTGGATCAGGGTGCTCGGTCCTGGCACCGCTGCCGGGTGTGGCGTGGGGGCGGTTCGGGCGGGCGTGGGCGCCGCAGTCTGCGGGACCGCGGTAACTGCTGGATCCATTCCAGCCACTTTCGGCAGATGCGGGGCGCTCATGGCGTCCGCCTTTCCACCTGGTGCGATTCGCCATATAGCATCGCAAACCCCCAGATCGTGCTGCGCCGCCATCAAGGAATCCACATCTACACGCACACGAGGATCGATGTCCAGCATTGCCCAGGTGGGAATCCTGGTGTCCGTGGGACGGCAACTCACTGTCCAGCCAAGGCTAGAACTTGGCTGGAAAAAGCTGAACGCGGACGGTTTTTGCGATCGACTGGTCGGGCGCTGGAGTGGCTCCGGGTACCTAATCGGTGGTGCCCGGGGAGAGTTGGCGCAACCCGGCAGCCGCCGGGAACCGCCCGGCACGGTCCGTCGTCCTTAGCGGCGGCAGCCGGTCTCGGCACCGGCGCGGGTCGCGTTCCGCCCCGCCGGACGTTTCATGGACCCGTAAGAAAACTGCACGAACCGTGTGAACCTGCTTCTGGCGGACAGTGACGCGAAACGTGTACGTGTGGTGAGACACCGGTTACATGGTGTGATGTGGCCCTCGGCGTTCAACGGAAAGGAACGAGCGCTCATGCGCGAGATCCTCGGAAGGCGTCTCCAGCGGCTCCGCAACCGCCTGAAGTCCCTGCGCCCGGCCCCCGGCCGGAGCGGTGACCAGGCCCTCCTCGACGCGGCGCTCTCCTGCGCCACCGCCTGGCAGTGGCCGGTGCTGCCCGGCGTCGGCCGTTCCGGCGCCGACAGCAACCGGTGCGCCTGCCCCGACCCCGACTGCGTCGTGCCCGGCGCACATCCCTTCGACCCCGGGCTGCTCGCGGCCACCACCGACCCCCGGATGGTGGCCTGGTGGTGGACCAACCGGCCCACCGCTCCCGTACTCCTGGCCACCGGCGGGTCCGCGCCGTGCGCCGTGAGCCTGCCGGCCAACGCGGCCGCGCGGGCCGTCGTCCGGCTGGACGCGCAGGGCATGCGGCTCGGCCCGATCGTCGCGTCGCCCACCCGCTGGGCGCTGCTGGTCGCGCCGTACTCGCTGGAGCGGCTCGGCGAACTCCTCTACGCCAAGGACCACGTGCCCTCCGCGCTGCGCTTCCACGGCGAGGGCGGCTACCTGTTGCTCCCGCCCTCCCCCGCGTCCGCCGGCGGGCAGGTGCGGTGGGAGCGCGAGCCCGCGCAGACCGGCGGTCCGTGGCTGCCGGACGTCGAGGCCGTCGTCGACGCGCTGGTCGAGGCGAGCAGCGGAGCCTCCGGCGGGGGCAGCCGGCTCGCGTACTGATCACGCACGGTGCGCACGTCGGGTGCGCATTCGGCGGATGCGGCGGGTGGTCGTACCGAGGTGCCGGGCAGCCGCCGATCACTCGTACGGGTGTCAGCGCGACGAGTTTCCAAGGGAATTGGGCGCGGGGATCTCCGCGCCCCATTCCCGCATCGCTATCTTCGGCGAATGAATCTCCGCTTGATCGGTATCGGCGCCGGTGTGCTGGTCATCTTGTCGCTCCCACTGGCAGGAGCGATCGCCGGACCGGATTTCGCCGGTCAGGATGACGGAAAAGGCGGCGGGATCCTCTCCTCGCTCGGACTGGCCGATCCGGCAGCCGGATCCCGTACGGGGGAACCCGCTGCCGCACCCGCGCGAAAGGGCGGTCCGCACCCGTCCGGGCAGCATCAGGACGGCCCCCGGCAGGCCGCGGAGCGCCCGGGCGGACGGCCGCAGCCGGGGCCGTCCGAGCAGCCGCGTACGGAATCCCGGTGCGGCCCCGAACTCGCTTCGCCACAAGGCCTGGAGGCGCAGACCTGCGTCCTCGTCGGCGAGGGCCGGGCGTGGGGGCGGAGCTACTACCGGAACACCAGCGGACGGGCGCTGGAGGCGGTGTTGACGGTGATGGGGCCCGCGGGACGCACGGTGCAGATCCGATGCGCGGTCGGGGCCGGCGACGAGCCGGGGCTGTGCGAGACGCCGCGGGAGGACGCGGCGGGGGCGCCGGATGCCTACTCGGCCGTTGCGGAGTTTGCAGTTCCGGATGATGAAGGGCAGCTGCTGCTGAGGTCCGGGAGCAACTCACCGGCACCGGCCGACGGTTGACCGACGGCGTAAATGGAAGGGCCCGGTCGCTGGCGACGGGGGATGCACCAGCGACCGGGCTACAAGAACGGTAACAAGAGATCGCCTGTTCGCAAATTCGATCTCTGATATTCAGACACCGATTTGCAGGCGATTAGCGGGAGTTGTGACCCCAGTCACCGCTCCTGCGCGGCCTCGGCGGTCAGCTGAGCGTGACCTGACGGTTGGTGAGACCGCCGCGCGCCCGACGCTCCTCCGCGGTCAGCGGGGCGTCCGAGGCCAGGGCCGTGGCCAGCCGCTCCGCGAACTCGGCCGCCGGCTTCTCCACGTCGTCGGCGGTCATTGCGGTGGGCAGGTCCCAGACCGGGACCATCAGGCCGTGCGCCCGGAACGAACCGACCAGTCGGGTGCCTTCGCCGAGCGAGGAGGTGCCCGCGGCGTGCAGCCGCGCGAGGGCGTCGAGCAGCTTCTCCTCGGGGTGCGGCATGACCCAGCGCAGGTGGTTCTTGTCCGGGGTCTCGCACCAGTAGGCCGCGTCCACGCCGGCCAGCTTGACCGTGGGGATGGCGGCGGCGTTGGCGCGCTCGAGGGAGGCGGCGATCTCCGGGGAGGCGTTCTGAGCGCTCTCCGCATCCGGAATCCAGAATTCGAAGCCGCTGTGCACAACCGGCTCGAAAACGCCGTCCGTGTCCAGGAGATCCTGAAGTCGCGGGCCCTCGGCGGGAACCCGGCGGGCCGGAATCGGCGTACCCGGTTCCGCGACGAGTGCGCGCTCCAGGGTGTCGGCCATGTCCCGGGCGAGGTCCCCGGTGGTCGAGTCGTTCTGGAGGCCGAGCATGACCGACCCGTCCTCGCGGCGCAGCGCCGGCCAGGCCATCGGCAGGACGGTCACCAGCGTGACGGACGGGACGCCTTCGGGCAGGCCGCCCTTGAGCGTCAGGGGGATGGTCGCCGCGGGCACGAGTTCGCGCAGCGCCACCCAGTCGCACTCGCCGGGGAGGCCCTCGAAGGGGCGCGCCACGTGCTCGGTGACGGCGTGTGCGGCGGCTGCGCCGTGGCAGGCCTTGTAACGGCGCCCGGATCCGCAGGGGCAGGGCTCGCGTGCGCCCACCACCGGGATCTCCCCGTTCTCGATCTGCGGCTTTGCAGTCTTCGCTGCGGGGCGCTTCTTGGCCATCGTGGGTGTCTCCCGGTTGCGGCGGTACGGCGTGGTGTCTGGGCGCGAGCCTAGCCGTTCGTACCGCCACAGCCGGGAGGGTGCGGCCGGGAGCACGGTCGGCGTGCGCTCCCGGCGGCCGCTCGTTCGGTCGGCCGGAGTTGCTGGGTGCTGGTGTCGGTTACGGATGGAGGTCGTCGAAGGCCGTGCTGAAGTCGATCGCGGGGGGCGCAACGCGCGTAGCGAAGTCGTCGTGCCGGGGCCCGCACGCAACGGTCACCCATACGGTGACCTCGCCCGCCGCCCCGTCCCGGACACCCCAGGCCTGGGCGAGGGCGCTGATGATGTTCAGTCCCCGGCCGCCGCGCGCGGTGACCGAGGGCGTGGCCGGTACCGGGCGGGTGGGGCCGCCGCCGTCCGTGACCTCGACCGTCAGCCGCCCCGTGGCGTCGATGCGCCATGCGGCGCGTATCTCCCCGGTCCCGATCTCCCCCGCGCCCAGCGGTCTGCCGTGCCGGCAGGCGTTGCTGAGCAGTTCGGAGAGGATCAGTACGGCGTCGTCGACGACCGATTCGGACACCCCGCTCATACGCAGTTGCTCGCGCATGCGGCGTCTCGCCTCGCCCACGCCCGCAGGACCATGGCATACGTCCATGCACGAAGACGTGGGCACTTCTTGTGCCACCACCAACGCCACCCCCGGAACCTCCTTAGCCCCACGCCAAGATCTGGATGCCCCAATGGCCTGGACCGGAAACCGGCCCGGCGGAGCCCTCTGACGCATTCATGACGAGTGATTGCGGAGCGGATGCGCCGGTGCACACCCTGTCACGCACGGGACGTACGGGACGGGTGGGCAAATCGGGACTTCAGCGCCCCAGCTGGGACAGAACTTGCCGCGGTCTGTTCGTGATGATCGCCTCCACACCCAGATCAGCGCAGAGCTGAACGTCTTCCGGCTCGTTCACGGTCCATACGTGTACGGCGTGGCCGGCGCCCTGGAGCCTGCGGATGAATCCGGGGTTGCTGCGCACGATGCGCATGCCCGGCCCCGCGATCCGGACACCGGCCGGCAGCCGCCCGTCGCGCATCCGGGGCGAGACGAACTGCATCAGGTACACGGTCGGGACCGTCGGTGCGGCCGCCCGCACCCGGTGCAGGGAGCGCGCGGAGAAGCTCATGACGCGGACGGGGTGCGGGCCCTCGGCGGGCGGGGCGTCCAGTCCGAACCGCTTGAGGAGGAAGAGGAGGCGCTCCTCCACCTGTCCGGCCCAGCGGGTCGGGTGCTTCGTCTCGATGGCGAGCTGCACCGGCCGGCCGGCGTCGGAGACCAGTTCCAGCAGCCGCTCCAGGGTGAGCACGGAGGTGCGCTCGGGGTCGGCGTCCCAGTCGGGGGACTCCTCGCGGTCCTTCCAGGAGCCGAAGTCGAGGGCGGCGAGGTCGGCCAGCTCCAGGGCGGAGACGGCGCCGCGGCCGTTCGAGGTGCGGTTGACCCGGCGGTCGTGGACCAGGACCAGATGACCGTCGGCGGTGAGGCGGACATCGCATTCGAGGGCGTCGGCGCCGTCCTCGATGGCCTTGCGGTAGGCGGCCAGGGTGTGCTCGGGGGCATCCTCCGAGGCGCCGCGGTGGGCGACGACCTGGATGGGCGGCAGTGCGTGGGTCACCGGGTCATGGTGCCACCGGTAAGGCCTCCGGTGTCGGGCTCCGCCCTTGCGGAAGTGCCCTAAATGCCGGATATAAAGGAGGAGGGAGACGCACAGGTCCGGCTTACAGTGCTCTGACGGGTCATGGGGAAGGCTTTTCCCAGGAACTTGTGCGGCACGTCGAACGTTCAGTCGGGCCGAATGGACAGTTTTACCGAAGCCGTGTGTGACGAGGAGAAGAGCGCTGTGAGCACCGAGAACGAGGGCACCGCGGCCCCGAAGACCCCCGCGGCCCCGTCCACACCCCCGGTGGCCGCTCCTGCCCCCGAGACGTCCGCGCCCTCCCCGGCCGGCGGGCAGCCCGCGGAGCCGGTCACCCAGCAGTTCCCGCCGCCCGCGCCCGGCACGGAGCCGACCCGGCAGATCCCGCCCCCCCCGGCCCCCGCCTCCGCCCAGGCGCCCCCGCCGCAGGCCCCGGCACCGGCCGCACACGGCGCCGAGGGGTGGCCGCCCCCGCCGCCCGCCGTCCCGGCGTACGGCTCCGGCGGCGACCACGGCGGCCACGGCGGCGCGGTGTGGGGCGCACCCCCGGCCGCCGGCGGCATGCCGCCCGCCAAGCCGAAGGGCAAGGGCGGCCTGATCGCCGCCGTGCTCGTCGCGGCCCTCCTCGCGGGGGGCGTCGGCGGAGGCATCGGCTACTGGGCCGCCGAGCGCAACGACCACGGCAGCATCGGCTCGACCACGATCACCGCCGGCAACACCCCCAAGGACCTCAAGCGGGAGGCCGGCTCGATCGCGGGCCTGGCCGCGGGCGCACTGCCCAGCGTCGTCACCATCGAGGCCTCGGCCGGCGACGGTGAGGGCGGCACCGGCACCGGCTTCGTCTACGACCAGCAGGGCCACATCCTCACCAACAACCACGTGGTGGCCTCCGCCGCGAACGGCGGCAAGCTCTCCGCGACCTTCTCGGACGGCAAGAAGTACGAGGCCGAGGTCATCGGCCGGGCCCAGGGCTACGACGTGGCCGTGCTCAAGCTGAAGAACCCGCCGGCCGGCCTCAAGCCGCTGCCCCTGGGCGACTCCGACAAGGTCGCCGTCGGCGACTCGACCATCGCCATCGGCGCCCCCTTCGGCCTGTCCAACACGGTCACCACCGGCATCGTCAGCGCCAAGAACCGCCCGGTGGCCTCCGGTGACGCCTCCGGCGGCAAGAACTCCTACATGAGTGCCCTGCAGACGGACGCCTCGATCAACCCCGGCAACTCCGGCGGTCCGCTGCTCGACGGGCGCGGCGCCGTCATCGGCATCAACTCCGCCATCCAGTCGGCCGGCAACAGCGGCTTCGGCGGCGGCCAGGCCGGCTCGATCGGCCTCGGCTTCGCCATCCCGATCAACCAGGCGAAGAACGTCGCCGAGTCGCTGATCAAGACGGGCAAGCCGGTCTACCCGATCATCTCGGTCTCCGTGGACCTGCAGTCCAAGACCGACGGCGCCAAGATCTCCGAGCAGGGCGCCCCCGCCAACGACCTGGTCGACCCCAACGGCCCGGCCGGCAAGGCGGGCCTCAAGCCCGGCGACGTGATCACCCAGTTCGGCGACAAGCCGATCGACAGCGGCCCGACCCTGATCAGTGAGATCTGGACGCACAAGCCCGGAGACGTGGTGAAGCTGACCTACGTGCGCGACGGCAAGTCGACCACCGTGGACATCACCCTCGGCTCGCGGGTCGGCGACAAGTAACGAGGACCGACCCGGCCGGGACCACCGGCTTGATGGTGAGGGGCCGTGGGCGCGAATACGCCTACGGCCCCTCCCAACGTCCGCTTATGCTTCCCTTGTGTTCGATTCGCGGCACATACGCACTTTCCATGAAGTGGTCGCTTCCGGGTCGTACTCGGCGGCCGCCCGTGTCCTCGGGTACACGCAGCCCGCCATCACCCAGCAGATGAAGGCGCTCGAACGCGCCGTCGGAACCCCGCTCTTCACTCGGGTCGGCCGGAAGATGCAGCTCACCGAGGCCGGCGAGTCCATGGCCCGGCACGCCGAGTCCATCCTCGGCAGTCTCTCCGCGGCCGAGGCCCAGCTGAAGGCGTACGCGCGCCTGCGCACCGGGCGGGTCCGGCTGTGCGGATTCCCCAGCGCCAACGTCACCCTCGTCCCCGAGGCCCTGAGCGACCTGGCCAAGCAGCATCCGGGGATCCAGGTGGAGCTGCTGGAGGGGGAACCCCCGGAGTCGCTGCGTCGGCTGGAACGCGGGGAGTGCGACATCACCCTGGCCTTCACCTATCCCGGGCTCCACGAGGAGATCCCGGACGAGGTCGCCGAGGTCAGGCTCATGGAGGACCAGCTGACGGTGCTGCTCCCGACCGGGCACCCGCTGGCCCGTCGGCGGGCCGTGCACCTGGCCGACCTCGCCGAGGAGCGGTGGATCGCCGGGTGTCCGCGCTGCCGGGCGAACCTGCTGCACGAGTGCGCCGAGCTGGGCTTCGTACCCGACATCCGGTTCGCCACGGACGACAACCTGGTCGTGCAGAGCATGGTCGGGCAAGGGCTCGGTGTGGCGATGATGCCCGCCCTCGTGCTGCCCTCCCTCTCCCTGAGCAAGGTGTGCGGGCGGCCGCTCCAGCCCGCCGCGCGCCGGCACATCGCCGCGTACGTCTACCGTGACCATCTGCGGATCCCGGCGACCTCCGTCGTCCTCGACGCGCTGAGGCAGGTGGCGGCGAACCGCGTCGGCTGTTGACCGCCGACCGGTTCCTCCCCCGAATTCATAAGCAGCGCTTGGGATTTCAGGTGAGAACTGTCGTTGGACGTGATGGGTCGGCTGTTCGACGCTGCCCGTATGACCACCACTACGCCGGCCCGTACGACCGCGAGGATGGCCGCCCTCGTCCGTGAGATCCGTACGGTCGTGGACCGGGGGCTGGCCCCGGACCTGACCGCCTACCTCGTCGGCGAGCGTCTCGCCCCGCACCTGGGCACGCCCGACCTGCTCACCCCCGAGCAGCGCGAGGGCGACCCCGACCGGTACCGGCAGCACGTCCTGCACGCCGAGCCGGACGGCAGCTTCTCGGTGGTCGCGCTCGTGTGGCTGCCCGGCCAGGAGACGGCCATCCACGACCACGTCTCCTGGTGCGTGGCCGGGGTGCACGAGGGCGAGGAGAGCGAGCTCCGCTACCGGCTGGCCCCCGCGGCGGGAGAGTCCTGTGCCCGGCTGGTGGAGACCGAGCAGGTGGTGAACGGTCCCGGTGACGTCTGCGGGTTCGCCCCTCCGGGCGACATCCACAAAGTCCGCAACTCCTGTCGCACGACCGCGATATCCCTGCATGTCTACGGAGCCGACGTCATCCGCCTGGGCAGCAGCGTCCGCCGCGTCTACACGCTCCCCACCGGCTGATGGCGCTGCTGAACCGCCCGGTGCGCGGGGCGGAACCCGTCGACGACAAGAAGGCCGGCGCCGAGCCCGTTTCACGTGAAACATCCTCCTCCTGGCCGGGGTTGGGGATGGCGGCCGCCGGTGTGCTGGTGGCCTGGTGCGTGCACCGGCTGGTGCCCGCGGTGCCCATGCTGACCGCGTCGGTGGTGCTCGGTATCGCGCTGGCCCATCTCCCGGGCGTACGGGAGGTCGTACGCGGGGCAGCCCGCCCGGGCCTGTCCCTGGCGGGGCGGCGGCTGATGCGGATCGGCATCGTCCTGCTGGGCCTCGGTCTGGGCCTGGACCAGGTGCTGCGGCTGGGCTGGGCCACGGTGGCGATGGTGGCCGCGGTGGTGGCCGCCACCTTCTTCGGCACGCTCTGGCTGGGCCGCCGGCTCGGGCTCCCCGGTGACCAGCCGCTGCTGATCGCCACCGGGTACTCGATCTGCGGGGCCTCGGCGATCGGTGCCGTGAGCCAGGTGTCGGGCAGCGACGAGGAGGACGTGGCCGCCTCGGTGGCGCTGGTCACCCTGTGCGGAACGCTGGCCATCGCGGTTCTCCCGCTGCTCCAGAGTCCGTTGGGGCTCTCGGACCCGGCCTTCGGGCGCTGGGTCGGGGCGAGCGTCCACGACGTCGGCCAGGTGGTGGCCACCGCCCAGACGGCGGGACCGGGAGCCCTCGGAGAAGCCGTCCTGGTCAAGCTGATGCGGGTGGCGCTGCTGGCCCCGCTGGTGGCCGCCGTGGCCTTCTCCGTGCGGGCGCGGCGGCACGGCGTGCGCATGCCCTCGGGGCGTCGCCCGGCACCGGTCCCGCTGTTCGTGGCCGGGTTCCTGGCGGCGGCAGCGCTCCGGGCCACCGGCGTGCTCCCGGGTGTGGCTCTGGAGTGGGCGCACACCGCCCAGGAACTGCTGCTGGCGGCGGCCCTGTTCGGACTGGGCAGCGCGGTGGACCTCCCCCGGCTGGCGAAGACCGGCGGCCGGGCCGCGGTGCTCGGGCTCGGGGCCTGGCTGGTGGTGGCGGGGGTCTCGTACGCGGGCGTCCTGCTGACGGTCTGACCCCGCCGTCCCACGCCGTGGATCCGGCCGGGCGGCCGCCGCCTCGCTCCTCCCGCCTCCCCTGCGGGCGAAGGGAGTTGGCCAATTCCTGGCCGGAACCGACCGAACGTTCCGACCGTCTCCTGACTTCTCGTGCCGCGCGTGCGACCCTGCGGCCGATCCGCACCGACAGCTCTTCACCCCCACCCTGCCCGGTCCACCGGGACCGGGCACGGCAGAAGGAGTCCTGCGTGAATCGTCAACGCACGGCAGCATCGGTCCTCCTGGCAGCGGGCGCCCTGATCGCAGGCGCGCTGACGGCAGCCGCCCCCTCGGCCGCCGCCGACTCCCCGGCCTCGTTCCGGCAGCAGCACAGCCAGGGATTCTGGACCGCCGAGCGGATGCGCAGCGCCGTCCCGCTGGACGTGACGGCGGCGCCCGGCGGCCAACGGGCGGTGGCCCCGGCCGCGGCCCGGCCCACGACGGTCGCTCCCACGGCGGCGTCCTCCGCAGCGGCCTCCCCGACGTCGTTCCCGCAGGCGGGCGGCGCGTGGACGGGTGGCGGCGCGGTGGTCAAGACGTCCGGCCGGGTGTTCTTCACCTTCGGCGACCGCACCGCGTCCTGCTCCGGCGACTCGATCACCAGTGCCAACGGCAGCACGGTCATCACCGCCGGCCACTGCGTGAAGTACCAGGGCACCTGGCACACCAACTGGATCTTCGTTCCCGGGTACGAGAACGGGAACGCGCCCTATGGCCAGTGGCCGGCCACCAAGACCTTCGCCACCGACCAGTGGGCCGCCAGCGAGGACATGAACATGGACGTCGGTCTCGCCGTCGTCGCCCCGCTGAACGGGCAGACGCTCAGCCAGGTCGTCGGCGCCCAGGGGATCCTGTTCAACGGCGGCTACAACAAGAAGATGTACTCCTTCGGCTTCCCGGCAGCCGCACCGTACGACGGCACCAAGCTGGTCTACTGCAGTGGGAACACGAGCAAGGACTTCCTGCTGACCAAGGACCACGGCCTGGGCTGCAACATGACCGGCGGCTCCAGCGGCGGTCCCTGGTTCCAGGACTTCAACGAGGCCACGGGCCTGGGCACCCAGGTCTCGGTGAACAGCTTCGGCTACAACTTCCTGCCCAACCGGATGTTCGGCCCGTACTTCGGCAACGAGGCGAAGGCGGCCTACGACAAGGCCCAGAATTCCTGACCCGACCGCCCCCCGCCTGCCGGTACTCTGTACCGGCCAGGTGGGTTGCCCGAGCGGCCTAAGGGAACGGTCTTGAAAACCGTCGTGGCGCGAGTCACCGTGGGTTCAAATCCCACACCCACCGCATGTGAACGGCCTCTGACCAGCAAAATCGGTCAGAGGCCGTTCTGCGCTCGACCCGGTCCGGGATTTGCGTTGGGCCCTTCGAGTGGTGTTTGTCGGAAGATCGGCGCGCGTGGTGGGCGTCCTGCGGTTGCGGTCACATCATGACGAATGTATGCAGATCCGCCCGTCGGAACATCGCGAAGCGAAGGACCTCGTCATGGCTCACCGCATCACCGTCTCGTCGCTCTGGACCGCAGTCGTCGCGGCTCTCGTGGCGCTCCTCTCCTCCCTCGGTTTCGGTGCCGGGGCCGCCCCGGCCGCGGACGCCACCGTCTCCGCCCCTGCTGCCTCCCGCCGCGCGGCCGTCGCCGTACGCCGGCAGGTCCGGCCGATGGGCCGGCGGAGCTGGCGGGCGATGATGCGGGGCGGATCGCTCCCGCCGACCATCAAGCAGCGGATCCGCGCCGAGGCGCACGGCAAGGCCCCGTCCGTCCGCCGCTCGACCACGGCCGCTTCCTTGTCCGGGGGTACCGCCGGAGCCGGTCGCGACGAGCTCGCCCTGGCCGCCTAGCGCCCGTTCGGCCGAGGCGTGCCTCGTGCCTCGTGCGATCGCGGCGGGCAGCCGGGAGCGGTAGCGGCGCCGGCACCGACAGCAGTAACCGCAGCACCGGCACCGACAGCAGTAACCGCAGCACCGGAAGCATCAGTGGATACGGCAGCACCATCAGCAGGCGCTCGAGCCCGGTCGGCAGGACGCGACCGAGGATCGCGCCGGAGATGAGCCCCCGGAGCGGGGGCGCGGTGGGACGACCCCGGCGGGCGCCGGGGGCGCGCAGGGGGCGTGAAGCTTGGCATTGCAGGGCCGCAGACCCGGGAGACGGTGGGGTTCCCGGACGCCGCGGCCCTCTTGGGCATGTCCCGGTGCCGGCCCGGTCCTTCCCCGCCTCTTCGACCTTGACATCGACAGGGAATCTGACGGACAGTCAGGTTCACTCGACGATGTGATGCCGGGAGGCCAGCGCCGTGCACCTCGCCCCGACCGAAGGCCAGTTGCGGCTCCGCGCCGAACTGCGGGAGTACTTCCACGATCTGCTGCCGGACGGGCTCCCCGAGGATCCCGCCGCCCAGCGCGCACTGCTGCGCCGCATCGGCGCAGACGGACTGCTCGGCCTGGGCTGGCCCACCGAGTACGGCGGCCAGGGACGCGGCCCCGAAGAGCAGTTCGTGTTCTTCGACGAGGCGTACCGGGCCGGCGCCCCCGTCTCGATGGTCACCCTCAACACCGTCGGCCCGACCCTGATGAAGTACGGGACCCCGGAGCAGAAGGACTATTTCCTGCCCCGGATCCTGAGCGGCGACACGGTCTTCGCCATCGGCTACTCGGAGCCCGAGGCGGGCACGGACCTGGCCTCGCTGCGCACCCGCGCCGTACGCGACGGAGCGGACTGGGTCGTCGACGGCCAGAAGATCTTCACCTCCAACGCCCAGAACGCGGACTGGATCTGGCTCGCCTGCCGCACCGACCCCGACGCCCCCAAGCACAAGGGCATCTCGATCATCCTGGTCCCCACCGACGCCCCCGGCTTCGCGTGGACCCCGATCGACACGGTGGGCGGCCTCACCACCACGTCGACGTACTACGACGGCCTCCGCGTGCCCGCCGGCAACCTCGTCGGCCCCGAGCACGGCGGCTGGGGGCTGATCACCAACCAGCTCAACCACGAGCGCGTCGCCCTCGCCGCCATCGGCATGCAGGCCGAGGACTTCTACGAAGGCGCCCTCCGGCACGCCCGGACCCCCGACCCGGTCACCGGCGAACGCCCCGCCGACCGGCCCTGGGTCCAGTCCCGGCTCGCCGAGGCGCACGCCCGGCTGGCCGCCGTACGCCTCCTCAACTGGCGCCTCGTCCAGGACGTCGGCGACGGCACCCTGGCCCCCGGGGACGCCAGCGGCGTGAAGTTCCTCGGCACCGAGTCCGCCGTCGAGGTGTACCGGATGTGCCAGGAAGCGGTGGGTGAGGAAGCGCTCGTACGGGGGCCCGCGGCCTTCGCCGGAGGCGAGCTGGAGCGGATGAACCGGGCCGCGCAGATCAACACCTTCGGTGGCGGGGTCAGCGAGGTCCAGCGGGAGATCGTCGCCATGATGCGGCTCGGCATGAAGGGGAGGAAGCGATGACCGCCACGGCTGACCGGGCAACGGGCGCCGAGGAGGCCGCCCGGTTCCACGCGCTGCTGAAGGCCTTCGAAGGGCGGCCCGCCGCGACCGCGGGCCAGGGCAAGGACCCGGTCAACCTGCCCATGATCCGCCACTGGTGCGAGGCGATGGGAGACACCAGCCCCGACTACACCGGCCCGGACGCCATCGCCCCGCCCACCATGCTCCAGGCCTGGACGATGGGCGGCCTCTCCGGCCACGGAGACCGCTCCGCTGCCTACGCCGAGCTCCTCACCCTGCTCGACGGCGCGGGCTGCACCTCCGTGGTCGCGACCGACTGCGAACAGGAGTACCTGCGCCCGCTGCGCCCCGGTGACACGGTCACCTACGACGCCGTCATCGAGTCCGTGTCCCCGCGCAAGACGACCAAGCTGGGCACCGGCCACTTCGTGACCACCCGCATGGACGTCCGCGCGGACGGCGAGCTCGCCGCGACCCACCGCTTCCGGATCCTCAAGTACGCGCCCACCGCCCCCCGGGCGGGCAAGCCCCCGGCCCGGCGGCCCCGCCCGGTGGTCAACCGCGACAACCAGGGGTTCTGGGACGGGATCGCGGAGCACAAGCTGCTGATCCAGCGCTGCACCGCCTGTGCGACCCTCCGCTTCCCCTGGCTGCCCGGCTGCAACAGCTGCGCGGGCCTGGACTGGGACACCGTCGAGGCCTCCGGCGCCGGCACGGTGTTCAGCTACGTCGTCATGCACCACCCACCCTTCCCCGCGTTCACCGCGCACGAGGATCCCGCTGCCGCGGGGGGTCCCTACGCGGTCGCGCTCGTCGAACTCGCCGAAGGCGTCCGCATGGTCAGCAACATCACCGGCGTCCCGTACGACAAGGTGCGGATCGGACTGCCCGTGCAGCTGGAGTTCCTGCGCGTCGACGAGGACCTGGAGCTGCCGGTCTTCCGAGGGGACGAGGGCTGATGGACTTCCACCCCACCGACGAGCAGGCCGAGGCGGCCGCACTCGCCGCCCGGATCTTCCGCGACCTCGCCACCCACGAGCGCCTCGCCGCGGCGGGCACCGGCAGCGACGCCGAACTGTGGAAGGCCCTCACCGCCGCCGGACTGACCGCCGCAGTGGAGGACGTCGGCCTGCTCGGCCTGGTGCTGCTGCTGGAGGAACAGGGCCGCACCACCGCGCAGGTCCCGTACGCCGCCACCTGCGTGTACGGCATCCTGCCCGTCGCCGCGCACGGCAGCGCCGGACAGCGCGCCCGGCTGCTGCCGGCCCTGGGCTCGGGCGAGGCGATCGCCACCGGCGCCTTCCCGGCACGCGGCCGGATCACCGCCTCGCCGGACGGCCGGCTGACCGGGACCGCCCCCGTGGTGCCCTGGCTGCGGGACGCCACGCACGTGCTGGTCCCGGACGCCGACCGGGCCCTGTGGCTCGTACGGACTGACGCGCCCGGCGTCGGGACGCCGCGGGTGGAGACCACCGCGCCCTGGTCGGCGGGGAGTCTCGTCCTCGCCGGGGCCGAGGCGGAACGGCTCGGGGGCGCCGCCGCCCACGACGCGGTCCTGGCCAGCGCCCGCACCGCCTTCGCCGGGCTCCAGGCGGGGGTGTGCGCGGGCTCCCTGGCCCGCGCGGTCGAGTACACCTCCACCCGCGAGCAGTTCGGCCGGCCGCTCTCCACGAACCAGGGGGTCATGCTGCGTGCGGCCGACGCCCACATGGACACCGAGGCGATCCGGGTCACCGCGTACGAGGCGGCCTGGCGGATCGACGAGGGTCTCCCGGCGCGCGAGCACGCCCTGACCGCGGCCTGGTGGGCCTCGGAGGCGGGCAAGCGCGTGGTGCACGCGGGCCAGCACCTGCACGGCGGGATGGGCGCCGACCTGGACCATCCCGTCCACCGGCACTTCCTCTGGGGGCGCCAGCTGGACGCGTACCTGGGCTGCGGCAGCGAACTGCTGGCCGAGCTGGGCGCGCTCCTGTCCGACCACGCAGCACCCGAGGGGGGCCAGGCATGAACGTCGGCGACACACTGGCGCCGCTGGAGATACCGGTGACCCGCACGCTGATCGTCGCGGGCGCCATCGCCTCCCGCGACTACCAGGACGTGCACCACGACGCCTCACTCGCTCGCGAGAAGGGCTCCCCGGACATCTTCATGAACATCCTGACCACCAACGGCCTGGTCGGCCGGTACATCACTGACCGCCTCGGACCCGGAACCGTCCTGCGCAAGGTGGCCATCCGGCTCGGCGCGCCCAACTACCCGGGCGACACCATGATCCTGACCGGCACGGTGATCGCCGTCGACGGGAGCCGGGTGGAGATCCGGGTCGTCGGCGCGAACGGCATCGGGCACCACGTCACCGGCACGGTCACCGCGGAGGTGGCGGCATGAGCGTCCGGCACCGTGACGCCCTCGGCGGGCGCACCGCCATCGCGGGCATCGGCGCGACCGAGTTCTCCAAGGACTCCGGCCGCAGCGAGCTGCGGCTCGCCGTCGAGGCCGTGCACGCGGCCCTCGACGACGCCGGGCTGACCCCCGCCGACGTCGACGGCATGGTCACCTTCACGATGGACACCAGCCCCGAGATCACCGTGGCCCAGGCCGCCGGCATCGGGGACCTCTCCTTCTTCTCCCGCATCCACTACGGCGGCGGCGCTGCCTGTGCCACCGTCCAGCAGGCCGCCCTCGCCGTCGCCACCGGCGTCGCGGAGGTCGTGGTCTGCTACCGCGCCTTCAACGAGCGCTCCGGCCGGCGCTTCGGCTCAGGGGTGCAGCAGCGTGAACCCTCGGCTGAGGGCGCGGCGCTCGGCTGGTCACTGCCCTGGGGGCTGCTCACCCCGGCCTCCTGGGTGGCCATGACCGCCCAGCGCTATCTCCACGCCTACAACCTGACCCCCGAGGCCTTCGGCCATGTCGCGGTCACCGACCGCCGGCACGCCGCGAACAACCCCGCCGCGTACTTCCACGGCAAGCCCATCACCCTCGCCGACCACGCCGCCTCGCGCTGGATCGTCGAACCGCTGCGGCTGCTGGACTGCTGCCAGGAGACGGACGGCGGCCAGGCGGTCATCGTCACCAGCACCGAACGGGCCCGGGACCTGCGCCACGCGCCCGCTGTGATCACGGCGGCCGCGCAGGGCGCCGGCCGCCGCCAGGAGGCCATGACCTCCTTCTACCGCGACGACCTCACCGGGCTGCCGGAGATGGACGTGGTCGCCCGGCAGCTGTGGCGGACCAGCGGACTGCGGCCCTCCGACATCGACGTCGGCATCCTCTACGACCACTTCACCCCGTTCGTCCTGATGCAGCTGGAAGAGTTCGGCTTCTGCAAGCCCGGCGAGGCCGCCGACTTCGTCGCCGCGGACGCACTGCCCCTCAACACCCACGGCGGCCAGCTCGGCGAGGCGTACCTGCACGGCATGAACGGCATCGCCGAGGCCGTCCGCCAGCTCCGCGGCACCTCCGTCAACCAGGTGCCGGGAGCCGCCCGTGCCCTGGTCACCGCCGGTACCGGGGTACCGACGTCCGGACTGATCCTCGGCGCCGACGGCTGAGGCCCGGGCGGGCAGGACCGGCCCCCGGCCCGTCCCGGGGGCCCGGGGACCCCTCCGCCCCCTCCACCTTCAGGAGGTGGGGAGGACCCCACCCCTACAACCTGAGATGGACCCGGCTTCGGCACTTGCGGCCGATCCCAGGCGCAGAGCGCGCTTCTAGCGTGGAGCCATGACCACGCCTGTGTGCACGCTCGCCTCGAACCCGACGCCGTACCCGTCGTTCTCGGCGTACGTCCGGACCCGCGGCACGGTCCTGATGCGCACCGCACGCTCGCTCACCGCCAACCCGTGCGATGCCGAGGACCTGCTCCAGACGGCCCTCACCAAGACCTACGTCGCCTGGGACCGCATCGAGGACCACCGAGCCCTCGACGGATACGTCCGGCGGGCCCTGGTCAACACCCGTACCTCCCAGTGGCGCAAGCGCAAGGTCGACGAGTTCGCCTGCGACGAGCTCCCGGAGCCCGAGGTCACGCCGTCCTCGGACCCCGCCGAGGCGCAGGCCCTGCGCGACGCGATGTGGCGCGCGGTCACCCGCCTGCCCGACCGGCAGCGCGCCATGGTCGTCCTGCGGTACTACGAGGACCTGAGCGAGGCACAGACCGCCGAGCTGCTCGGGGTCTCGATCGGCACGGTCAAGAGCGCCGTCTCGCGCGCCCTGGTCAAGCTCCGCGAGGACCCGGAGCTCACCCCGGTCCGCTGACGTGACGGCCCCGATGTTTCACGTGAAACGTCCACGGGGTCCCGTCCTGTGCGCCGTGCACCGCCGGTCCGTCCCCGGCCTGTGCACAATGCCACCCCACGCACCCGAACAGCGATTACCTGCCGTGTTTGTACCGCCGGGTAGTGACATGCCGACCGGTATGCGCGCAGAATCGGCAGCATCCGTAGCCGCCGCAGCGCCGCAGCGCCCACCGGGAGGACGCTTTGCTGAGCACCATGCAGGACGTACCGCTCCTCGTCAGCCGCATACTCCAGCACGGCATGACGATCCACGGTAAATCCCAGGTCACGACCTGGACCGGGGAGGCCGAGCCGCACCGCCGCAGCTTCGCCGAGATCGGTACCCGCGCCACCCGCCTCGCCAACGCCCTGCGCGACGAGCTGGGCGTCCGGCAGGACGACAGGGTGGCCACCCTGATGTGGAACAACGCGGAGCACGTCGAGGCCTACTTCGCCATCCCATCCATGGGCGCGGTCCTCCACACCCTCAACCTCCGCCTGCCTCCCGAGCAGCTGGTCTTCATCGTCAACCATGCGGTCGACCGCGTCGTGCTGGTCAACGGGACCCTGCTGCCGCTGCTGGCACCGCTGCTGCCGCACCTGCCCACCGTCGAGCACGTGGTGGTTTCCGGCATCGGAGACCGCTCCGCACTCGACGGGCTGGACGTACGCGTCCACGAGTACGAGGAACTCCTGGCGGGCCGCTCCGACCGCTACGACTGGCCGCAGCTGGACGAGCGCTCGGCCGCCGCCATGTGCTACACCTCCGGCACGACGGGCGACCCCAAGGGCGTCGTCTACTCCCACCGCTCGGTCTACCTGCACTCCATGCAGGTCAACATGACCGAGTCGATGGGCCTGACCGACCGGGACACCACCCTCATCGTCGTGCCGCAGTTCCACGTGAACGCGTGGGGCCTGCCCCACGCCACCTTCATGACCGGCATCAACATGCTGATGCCGGACCGCTTCCTCCAGCCCGCCCCCCTCGCCGAGATGATCGAGCGGGAGAAGCCCACGCACGCCGCGGCCGTCCCCACCATCTGGCAGGGGCTGCTCGCCGAGGTCACCGCCAACCCGCGCGACCTCACCTCCATGAAGCAGGTCACCATCGGCGGCGCGGCCTGTCCGCCCTCCCTGATGGCCGCCTACGACAAGCTCGGCGTCCGCCTCTGCCACGCCTGGGGCATGACCGAGACCTCTCCGCTGGGCACCATGGCGCACCCGCCGGCCGGCCTGAGCGCCGAGGAGGAGTGGCCGTACCGGGTCACCCAGGGCCGGTTCCCCGCGGGCGTCGAGCCGCGTCTGGTGGGTCCCGCGGGCGACGTCCTGCCCTGGGACGGCGAGTCGGCCGGCGAGCTGGAGGTGCGCGGCAACTGGATCGCGGGGGCCTACTACGGCGGCGCGTCCGGCGAAGCCCTGCGCCCCGAGGACAAGTTCAGCGCGGACGGCTGGCTCAAGACCGGCGACGTCGGTGTGATCAGCCCCGACGGCTACCTCACGCTGACCGACCGCGCCAAGGACGTCATCAAGTCCGGTGGCGAGTGGATCTCCAGCGTCGAGCTGGAGAACGCGCTGATGGCGCACCCCGAGGTGGCGGAGGCGGCGGTCGTCGCCGTCCCGGACGACAAGTGGGGCGAGCGCCCCCTGGCCACCGTGGTCCTCAAGGACGGGGCGACCGTGGACCACACGGGTCTGCACGTCTTCCTCAGCCAGTCCATCGCCAAGTGGCAGCTGCCCGAGCGATGGACGTTCGTCGCGGCCGTCCCGAAGACCAGCGTCGGCAAGTTCGACAAGAAGGTGATCCGCAAGCAGTACGCGGACGGCGAGCTGATCGTCATCGAGCTCGGCTGACGCCGTACCTGCTCAGCCCTGGCCCGACTTCGTCAGCCAGGGCCGCAGCAGCCTGCTGACGGCCGGCATCGCCAGGTACGTCATCAGCGTGCTGAAGACGACGGCGAAGGCGGCCGTCCGCAGGACGAAGGGCAGGTTCACCAGGTACGGCCCGAGCACCGCGTTCCCGGCGAGCGAGATCGGGAAGATGGCCAGCCCAGAGCTGATCGCCATCTTCCAGCGCGGCGGCGCGGGCCGGGTCGTACCCGGCTTCGCGAACCAGGTCTCCATGCCGTGCAGTTCACGCCGGGCTATCTCGGTGTGGTGGTGCCCGAGGCAGTTGGAGAACCACTGGGCGCGCTCGGCGGAGTCCTGCCACCGCTGGAAGGCCGCCTGGTCCCGGAAGCGGTGGACCAGGAACCACGGCCCGCCGTCCGCGGTCGGCCGGAACAGCCCGTACCCCAGGTGCCCGGGGAACGTCGCGGCCGTCTCCAGGATGCCGTGGGCCCAGGCCTCGAACGCATCCTCGTGCCCCGGTTCCACCTGCCGGGCGATGAGCAGGTTCACCTCGCCGTTGTCGGCGGGGACGGTCTGCTCACTCGCGTCGATGATGGCCATCGGGCCAGGATGGCTAGTTCGTGCCGATCTTGGCCAGCAGGTCCACGATGCGGCCCTGGACGTCCGCCGTGGTGGACCGTTCGGCGAGGAACAGCACGCTCTCCCCGGAGGCCAGCCGGGGCAGTTCGGCCGGGTCGATCCCCGCGGTCGTGTAGACGACCAGCGGCGTCCGGTTCAGCTGCCCGTTGGCGCGCAGCCAGTCCACGATCCCGGCCCGCCGGCGCCGGACCTGCATCAGGTCCATGACCACCAGATTGGGCCGCATCCGCGTCGCCAGCTCCACCGCGTCGGTGTCCGCACCCGCCCGGGCGACCTGCAGGCCGCGTCGTTCCAGGGCGGCCGTGAGCGCCGTCGCGATCTCGTCGTGCTCCTCGATCAGCAGCACCCGGGAGGGGTGCTGCTCGCTGTCGCGCGGCGCGAGCGCCTTCAGCAGGACGGCCGGATCCGCCCCGTACGCCGCCTCGCGCGTGGCGTGTCCCAGCCCGGCGGTGACCAGTACGGGCACCTCAGCGGCCATCGCGGCCTGGCGCAGGGACTGCAGGGCGGTACGGGTGATCGGCCCGGTCAGCGGGTCCACGAACAGGGCGGCGGGGAACGCGGCGATCTGTGCGTCCACCTCCTCGCGGGAGTGCACGATCACCGGTCGGTAGCCCCGGTCGCTGAGCGCCTGCTGGGTCTGCACGTCGGGCGCCGGCCACACCAGGAGGCGGCGCGGGTTGTCCAGCGGCTCCGGCGGAAGCTCGTCGTCGACGGGCAGCGGTACGGGCCGGTTGACGACCTCGACGGCGCCGCCCGGGCCGTCCAGCGGCTCGGGGCCCTCGGCGGCTCCCGCCTCGGGGGCTCCTATCGCGAACGCCCGGCCCTGGGGTGCGGGCTCGGCGAGCCGGCGCCGACGGCCGGAGCCGCCCGTCCCGCCCGCGCCGTTGGTGCTCGTGGAGTCGACCGAGATGCCCTGGCCGAGGGTGCCGAGGGCGCGCACGCTGAACGGCTTGGGTGCGGCCTCCTCCGGAGCGTCCTGCGGCTGCCGGGCTCCGGGCACGGCGGCCTGTCCGGCGGCCTCCTCGTCCTCGGGAGCGGTCCGGGCCGCCGGAACCGGCCAGGCCGGGGTGGCGGGCAGAGCACGCCGGCGACCGGTCGGCGGTACGGGTTCCTCCGCGCCCGCCGCGGGCTGTGCGGCGGGCGCCGCGGGTCCGCCGCCGGGAGCCCCCAGCACCCGGCGGCCGCGCCGCCCGGCCGGGGCGTCGCCCGCGGTCTCGTCGGGGCCCGGTACGGCGCCCGTGGCAGGAGCAGCAGCCGGGGCAGCGTTCGCCGGGCCCTGAGCCGGTGCGGGAGCCGCCGCCGCGGTCGGGCCGGCGGGCAGCGCGAAGCCGCCCTCCGGGGCGATGGGCCGTGCGGGGGCCTGGGCGGTGGCCGGGACCGGGCCGAGGCCCGTCGCGGGCACGGGGCCGCCGGGCTGCGGAGCGACGGCCGGGCCCAGTGCACGCCGCCGCCCGGCGGGATGCTCGGTCACCGGCACCGGCGGTACGGGCCCCGGCGGTACGGGCGTCGCCGGGCCCGGTGCCGCACCGGGGCCGGGCGCCGACTGCGGCACGGGCGGGAGCGCGGGCATGGCCGCGTCCTGCGGGGTCACGGACCGGCCGGGACCGCCCTGCGCACCCTCGCCGCCGGTTCCGCTTCCGTCACCGTCCCGGCCGCGGCGGCGCCCGGTTCCCAGGCCGGCCGGATTCACCGGGGACTGCGCGAGCTCGGGTGCTCCGCCGGGAGCGTCCGCACCCGCCTCACCCGCCCGCCGCCGCCCGGACGGCAGCGCCAGCGCGCTCCCGCCTCCGGCTCCACCGTTCGCCTTCGCCTCTTCCCCGCTGTCCTCCAGGAAGGCGTCCACTCCCCGCCGGCCCCGCCGCCCGGCGGGGCCCTTGCCCGCTCCCTCGGCGGCCGACGGCTCCTTCGCGGGCTCCGGTTCCGGTTCCGGTTCCGGCAGCGTCACCGTTCCGGCCCCGGCACCGAGCGGCAGTTCCAGTACGTACGCACCGCCGGGAGCGCCCGGCACCTCCACCGTCTGCAGCACACCGCCGTGCGCGGCCACGATGCCCCGCACGATCGGCTCGTGCACCGGGTTGCCGCCCTCGTAGGGCCCGCGCACCTCGATCCGTACGACCTCGCCGCGCTGGGCGGCGGCCACGACGATCGTCGAGTCGCTGTAGCCGCTGCCCTGGCGGGTCTTGCCGGTGGCGTCCACCCCGGCGACGTCCGCGACGAGGTGGGCGAGGGCGTCGGCGATCCGCTCGGCGTCCACCTCGGCCTCGATGGTCGGCGCGTGCACGGCGAACTGCACGCGGCCCGGGCCGATCAGCTCGACCGCGCCGTCGATGCCGGCCGCGACGACCCCGTCGATCAGGACCTTCTTCTTCTTGAGCTTCTCGGTGCCGGCGTCGAGCCGCTGGAAGCCGAGCACGTTGTCGACCAGCGCGGTCATCCGCGAGTACCCGGCGGCCAGGTGGTGCAGCAGCTGGTTGGCCTCGGGCCACAGCTGCCCCGCGTCGTCGGCGGCCAGCGTGGCCAGCTCTCCGCGCAGCTCCTCCAGGGGCCCGCGCAGGGACTCCCCGAGGACGGCCAGCAGCTGGGCGTGGCGCGCGGCCAGTGCGTCGTAGGGCCGCCGGTCGGTGAAGGTCATCACGGCGCCGACGAGCAGTTCCCCGTCCCGTACGGGCGACGTGGTCAGGTCGACGGAGACCGGCTGTCCGGCCTTGTTCCACAGCACCTGGCCGCGCACCCGGTGCTTGCGGCCGCTGCGCAGGGTGTCGGCGAGCGGGGACTCCTCGAAGGGGAACGGCGAACCGTCGGCGCGCGAGTGCTGGATCAGCCCGTGCAGCTCGCGGTTGCCGAGGTCGGTGGCGCGGTACCCGAGGATCTGCGCGGCGGCCGGGTTGACGAGGACGACCCGCCCGTCGGTGTCCGTGCCGACGACGCCCTCGGCGGCGGCCCGCAGGATCATCTCGGTCTGCCGCTGCGAGCGGGCCAGCTCGGCCTCGGTGTCCACGGTCTCGGAGAGGTCCCGTACGACGAGCATCAGCAGCTCGTCACCCGTGTAGGGCTGGGGCTCGCGGTAGGCGTCGCGGCCGTCGAGATGGGCGGCGGTGACCTCGACGGGGAACTCGGTGCCGTCGGTGCGCCGCGCGATCATCCGCTTGGGCTTGGCCCGGCCGCCCTCGTCCTCGCCGGGCCGGCGCATGGAGCCGGGGATCAGCTTGGAGTCGAACTCCGGGAGGAGGTCCAGCACGCCGCGGCCGACGAGGCCCGTGCCGGGGCTCTCCATCACCTCGAGGGCGATCGAATTGGCGTTGACGACCGTGCCGTTGGCGTTGACGAGCAACAGCGCGTCCGGAAGGGCATCGAGTATTGCTGCGAGGCGAGCAGCGCCTCGGGATGGCCTGCTGCTCACGACGAGCTTCCTCCCTGACCACAACTACCGGCATGTCACGGGAGGAGTCTAAGGGCACCGCCCCGGCCCGAGGTGGCGGATGTTCCGCGGATCCCGTGCATCCTTTGCATCCTCCCAGGTCAGGAGCGCCCTGCCGGAAGCACAGGTTCCAGGTCGTTCCAACGGGCGATCTCGCATCCGTTGGTCCGCCGGAACGTCGCGTCCACCCTGTGGCCTTGCCACGTTCCGGTGATGTGCGCGGTGGCCGGTCCGCCGTCCTGGAAGGTGCAGATCTGCCGCTTGGAGGTGGGGGCGAAGGGGTCTTTGCCCTGCTTCGCGAAACCGTCGAGGCGGGCGCAGGCCCGCTCGGCCTCGGGGTGGTTCCCGCCGACGGGGTCGCACTCCAGCAGGTACTCGCCGTCCGCCCGCGGGTTGCCGGTGGCGGTCACGGCGATGGTGAGGCGGTCGGGTGGTGCCAGCAGCCGGCCCAGCGGCGGCAGCGGGGGCAGCGGCCCGGCGGCCGTGACCGCGGAGGCGGCCAGGGCGGAGGTGACGGCGAAGGCGGCGAGACGCAGCATGGGCACTCCAGGTCGTCCGTACGTCGTACGCCTGACCAACGACGTGCGCCCGCTGACGTTGCGTACGGGGCCGCGTGCGTGCACGCGTACGGACGGCGTGTCCGGACGGCGTGTCCGGGGTCCTTAAGGCTTTGCTCTCGCGGCGGCTGTCCTTGTACCGTGGGAGCGGATTGGTGAGCGGCCCTGTGGCTGTGTCATCATCTGCACGCACCCTCGTACGCGGGGGTGTGCTGGAGGCGTCGCCTAGTCCGGTCTATGGCGCCGCACTGCTAATGCGGTTTGGGGCTTACACCCCATCGAGGGTTCAAATCCCTCCGCCTCCGCACCTGCCGAAGCCCCGGTCCTCACGGACCGGGGCTTCCGTGCTTTCCGGGTGATCTCCCGATCCCGACTCCGCCGCGACTCCGCTGCGACCGGCCCGACCCCGGCCCGCATCCCTGCGGACCCTTCCGCGCCGATCCATCCGGTTGGCCGTGCCGATCCATCCGGATGATCTCCGTCCAGGGCGTTTCCGCAGGTCAGACCAGGTTTGGCTAATGGATTTCGCGTCCCGGCGAGGTCCATGTATTGTTGTTCTCGCAAGGCCAACGGGGCGAAAAACCCCGGGAAGCCCAAGCACTCGTAGCTTAACGGATAGAGCATCTGACTACGGATCAGAAGGTTGCAGGTTCGAATCCTGCCGAGTGCACAGCAGACCAGAGGCCCTCAGGAGAAATCCTGAGGGCCTCTGGCGTTTCCCGCCGTGTGGCCAGCGGACGCGCGTTCTGCGATCCGGGCGCGCCGGGCCGTACGCGCGTGCGCGCGCACCTGATCACCGCCCGCGGGCCCGGGGGCCGCCGGCCACTGGACGGCCCGTCAGGTGCGGGAGCCGCCGGCCTCGGCAGCCGCCCCTGAGGCGCGTGTCCTCCTTGGTGGGGAGGGGGACCCCGGGATCGTCCGGGTCGGGGATCGGTCCCGCGGGGGACGCCCGGCCGCCGTCGGCCCGGATACGGTCCCGGAGGAGGTCCGGAACGGTTCGGGCCGGCGGAGGGGGACTCTCATGGGACTGTTCGGGAACGCGCACACGGTCGATCCGGTGTCGGCGCAGCGGGACTACGCGCGGCTGCTCGGGCAGGGGGAGCAGGTGCACGCCGCGTACCTGTTGATCCGGGACACGATCCTGTTCACCGACCGGCGTCTCGTGCTGATCGACAAGCAGGGGCTCACCGGCAAGAAGGTGGAGTACCACTCGGTCCCGTACCGGAGCATCACGCACTTCTCCGTGGAGACCGCCGGCCACTTCGACCTGGACGCCGAGCTCAAGATCTGGCTCTCGGGGAGCGCGGCGCCGATAGAGAAGACGTTCACCAAGGGTGTGGACATCTACGAGGTGCAGGCGATCCTGACGCAGTTCGTCGCCCGCTAGCCGATCCGCCGGGGGCCCTGGCTCTGGCCCTGGCCCTGGCCTCGGCCCTGCCGGACGCGCGGGAGGCCCGTCACCGAGAGGACCAGGGAGTACAGGGACGTGGTGGCGGTGATGAAGAGGCGGTTGTTCCTCGGGCCGCCGAAGGCGATGTTCGAGACGGGCTCGGGAACGCGGATGCGGCCGATGAGCGTGCCGTCCGGGGCGTGGCAGTACACGCCGTTCTCCATCGCCGCGGCCCACAGGCGGCCTTCGTCGTCGAAGCGGATGTTGTCCACTCCGGGGCACTGCGTGAAGACGCGGTCGTCCGTCAGGGTGCCGTCCGCGCCGACCGTGAACGCGCGGATGTGGCCCGCCCGGGTGTCCGCCGCGTAGAGCTCGCTCTCGTCGGGAGAGAAGACCACGCCGTTCGGGCCGAGGAACCCGCCCGCGGCGAGGCGCACCTCGCCGGTCGCGGGGTCGGCGCGGTAGAGGTTGCAGGCGCCGATCTCGCCCGGTGCGCGACGGCCCTCGTAGTCGCTGGTGATGCCGAAGTCCGGGTCGGTGAACCAGACCGAGCCGTCCGAGTGCACCACCGCGTCGTTCGGGCTGTTGAGCCGTTTGCCGTCGAAGCGGTCGGCGATGACCGTGAGGGTGCCGTCCGGCTCGGTGCGGGTGACGCGCCGGTTGCCCTGCTCGCAGGTGATCAGGCGGCCTTCGCGGTCCAGGGTGTTGCCGTTCGGATGGCCGGCCGGGGAGCGGAAGACGCAGACGGCGCCGGTCTCCTCGTCCCAGCGCAGCATCCGGTCGTTGGGGATGTCGCTCCACACGAGCTGCCGCCAGGCCGGCAGGTACAGCGGGCCCTCCGCCCAGCGGCAGTCGTCGTAGAGGCGTTCGAGCCGCATGTCGCCGTTGGCGCAGCGCCCCGTGCGGAATCGTTCGTCCAGGATCTCGTACAGGCTGAGATCGGCTATGGCTGACATTCTTCCCCCTGAAGGCCAATGCTCCGAATTGGGTTCGGCTTGGTGGTGAGATTGCAGGATCCTGTACCGTCAGCGCAAGAGATTCCAGGGGATGGGGAGGAAGATCGCGTGGACGACATCGACCGGGCACTCGTCCTGCGCTTGCAGCAGGACGCGGGTCAGTCCTACGCCGCCCTCGGCGCCGCCGTGGGGCTCTCGGCCGGGGCCACCCACGAGCGGGTGCGCAAGCTGCGCGAGCGCGGGGTCATCCGGCGCACGACGGTCGAGGTGGACCCGGCGGCCGTCGGGAGCGGGGTGCTCGCGTACGTCATGGTCGACTCCAACGCCTGGATGGGGGACTCCGGCGCGGCCTTCGAGGCGATCGCGGAGATCCAGGAGGCGCACGTCATCGCGGGGAGCGCCTCCGTCCTGGTGAAGGTGCGCACGGCATCGACCGGACAGCTCCAGGACGTCCTGCGCCGCCTCTACGCCATCGACGGCGTCAGCGGTACGCACGCCACCGTCGTGCTGGACACCTTCTTCGAGCGGCCGCTCCCGCTGTGACCTGGTGGTGCACCGGAATCCGGTGGAGCGACGGCCACCCGGCCATCGGGTGGTGCGCCGAAGGCCGCGGTGAGCGCAGCAGCCCCCTCGCGTACGGGCAGCGGCTGGCCTTCGCGGCCCGGGGGGAGCGGCGCTGCCTCGGGGTGCGGCGGGCCGGGCGGCGGACCCCGTGCCCCACGGCCGCCACCGTGCCGGGCAGGGCCGGCAACGCGCAGTGCCCCGAGTGCGCCCGCCTGGACCGGTCGTTCTCGGTGGCCGCCGACACCAACGCCGCCGATCCGCGCACCTACCGCGTCTACCTGGCCTGGTTCGGCCCCGGCATGGTCAAGGTCGGCATCACGGCCGAGGAGCGCGGCCCCGCCCGGCTGCTGGAGCAGGGGGCGGTGACCTGGACCTGGCTGGGCCGGGGGCCGCTGATGGCCACCCGCCGCACCGAGGAGCTGCTGCGGGCCGCCCTGGGGGTGCCGGACCGGATCGCGTACGCCCGCAAGCGCGCGGTACGGGGGCACCTGCCGGCCGCGGAGGACCGGGCCGGGGAGGTCGCCGAGCTGCACGCGCGGGCCGCGGCCCTGGCCGGCTGGCCGGAGTCGCTGGAGCGACTGGTGTGCGAAATCGCCGATCATGCCGCGCCGTTCGGGCTGGACGGCCTGCCGGCTCCCGCCAGGGTGATCACCGAGATGATCCCCGGCGGGGCCGTCATGGGCCGGCTGGCCGGTGCGGCCGGGCCGGACCTGCACTTCGCGGACGGTCTCGTGGTGGACACCCGGCTGCTCGCCGGCTGGGAACTCGCCGCCCCGGACGCGGGAGCCGCGAGCGCGGTGCCCGTCGCCGAGTTGTCACCGCCGACCGCCCCCGGCGCCCAGGACGGGCTGTTCTGACCGCTGCCGCAGGGTGGTCGCCGCCCTGCGGTCCAAGGTCAAAACTTGGATCCCTTTGGGCTCCTGGGCCGCTTTCCGGTGGACATGCCGGGGGGCCGCCGCGGAGGGTGGGGGCATGACCATCCAGCCCGTACCGGCCTTCGAACCGCCTTATGTGATGGCGGTCTTCAGCAATGTCCGCACTCCCGACGACACCGGCTACCCGGAGACGCTCGACCGGATGAAGGAGATCGTGCACGCGAATCCGGGCTTCCTCGGCTACGAGTCCGCCCGCACTCCCGGCGGCCTCGGCATCACCGTCGCCTACTTCCGCGACCACGAGTCCCTCACCCGGTGGCGGCAGGACCTGGAGCACCAGGCGGCCATGAAGCAGGGCCGCGCCGACTGGTACGAGAGCTACACCCTGCACGTCGCGACCGTCGAGCGGAGCCACGGCTTTGCCCGCAACGGCTGACGCGGTCCGCGCCTTCCGGGAGCGGCTCGGGGTGCCCGGACTGGTCGACGTCCATACGCACTTCATGCCCGAGCGGGTCCTGGACAAGGTGTGGGACCACTTCGACGCGGTCGGACCGCTGACCGGCGTCGCCTGGCCCATCACCTACCGGCACGAGGAGGAGCAGCGGGTCGCGCTCCTGCGGGAGTTCGGGGTCCGGGCCTTCACCTCCATGCTCTATCCGCACAAGCCGGAGATGGCCGCCTGGCTCAACTCCTGGTCCACTGACTTCGCGGCCCGGACCCCCGACTGCCTGCACACGGCGACCTTCTTCCCCGAGGACGGCGCCCCGGAGTACGTCCGGCAGGCCGTCGAGGCCGGCGCCAGGGTCTTCAAGGCGCACCTCCAGGTCGGCGCGTACGACCCGAACGACGAACGGCTCGACGCCGTCTGGGCACTGCTCGCCGACGCGGACATCCCCACCGTGATCCACTGCGGGTCGGGACCGGTTGCGGCCGAGTACACCGGACCCGGGCCGATCGCCCGGCTGCTGGCCCGCCACCCCCGGCTGCCCTTGATCGTCGCGCACATGGGCATGCCTGAGTACGCCGACTTCCTGGACCTCGCCGAGCGCCACGCCGCGGTGCGCCTGGACACCACCATGGCCTTCACCGACTTCTCCGAGCGGCTGGGCGGATTCCCGCCCGGCGAGCTGGGACGGCTCGCTGACCTCGGTGACCGCATCCTGCTCGGCACCGACTTCCCGAACATCCCCTACCCGTACGAGCACCAGCTGGAGGCCCTGGAGCGGCTCGGCCTCGGCGACGACTGGCTGCGCGCGGTCTGCCATGACAACGGCGCCCGGCTGTTCCGCCTCGACTGAGCGGGCCGCCCGGGGGCTCCCCGGGCCGATCCAGTTCTCAGGAAATTCACAGGTAGGGACAAGAACGCTCTCAGAGGCCGCGGTCAGCGTGGTCGCATGACTGCGACGACCACCTCCCATGCGTCCACGTCCACCAGCAACCCCGGGGCCCTCGTCCGGCCCGACGGCGGTCCCTGCCGGGTGCTCGTCGTCGACGACGAGGCCTCGCTCTCCGAGCTGCTGTCCATGGCCCTGCGCTACGAGGGCTGCGAGGTCCGCAGCGCGGGCGACGGGGCCGGCGCCGTCCGGGCCGCCCGGGAGTTCCGGCCCGACGTCGTGGTCCTCGACGTCATGCTGCCCGATATGGACGGCCTCGCCGTCCTGGGACAGCTGCGCCGGGAGATCCCGCAGCTCCCCGTGCTGTTCCTGACCGCGAAGGACTCCGTCGAGGACCGCATCGCGGGTCTGACCGCGGGCGGTGACGACTACGTCACCAAGCCCTTCAGCCTGGAGGAGGTCGTGGCCCGGCTGCGCGGCCTGGTCCGCCGCTCGGGGGCCGCCCAGGCCGCGCGCGGGGGCTCCGTCCTGGCCGTCGGTGATCTGCGGCTCGACGAGGACAGCCACGAGGTGTCCCGCGGAGGCCGGGAGATCCATCTGACCGCAACCGAGTTCGAGCTGCTGCGCTACCTGATGCGCAACCCGCGGCGGGTGCTGAGCAAGGCGCAGATCCTGGACCGGGTGTGGTCGTACGACTTCGGCGGCCAGGCCAACGTCGTCGAGCTGTACATCTCCTATCTGCGGCGCAAGCTGGAGAGCGGCCCCGGTCTGCCCCCGATGATCCACACCCGGCGCGGTGCCGGCTACCTGATCAAGCCGGCCGAGTAGTGGCACCCCACCCGCCGCGGCGCCTTCGCGTCCTCCGTCCGGTCCGCTCCTGGTCCCTGCGGGCCCGGCTCGTCGTCTCGGCGGTGGCGCTCATCGCCGTGGTGGGCACGGCCATCGGCGCCGTCACCACCCTGGCGCTGCGCTCGTACCTGGTCGACAAACTGGACCAGCAGCTCCGCATCGCCGTGGACATGGCCACGCCCCGGAACCCTTCGCCGGTGAAGCCCGGGCGTGACGGCCTCTGGTTCGTCAGTGCCCCGGGCACCCCCCTGGGCGCCGTGGGGATCCGGTCCGAGCCGGGCGGCACCACCGAAGGCGCCCGGCTCGCCGCCATCGGCGGGCCCGGCCTGGAGACCCGGCGGCCGCTCACCCCGGCCCAGTCCCACGTCCTGGAGAAGGCCGTCGCCAAGGCCGCCGCCGAACGCGGCCGGCCCGCACCCGTGGACCTGGACCTGCCGGGCCTCGGCAGCTACCGGGTACAGGCCTCGCCCGAAGGGAACCTGGCCCTGGCCTATCCGCTCACCGAGGTCGACTCCACCGTTCAGACGCTGATCGCCGTGGAGGTCTGCGTCACCCTCGCCGGGCTGATCGCGGCTTCCCTCGCCGGGCAGGCCCTGGTCGGGGTCGCCCTGCGCCCGCTGCGCCGGGTGGCCGCCACCGCCACCCGCGTCTCCGAACTCCCGCTGCACAGCGGCGAACCCGCCCTCCACGAGCGGGTCCCGGACGCCGAGGCCGATCCCCGGACCGAGGTGGGCCAGGTCGGCGCCGCCCTCAACCGGATGCTCGGGCACGTCTCCTCCGCCCTCACCGCCCGCCAGCAGAGCGAGACCCGGGTCCGGCAGTTCGTCGCCGACGCCAGCCACGAGCTGCGCACCCCCCTGGCCTCCATCCGCGGGTACGCCGAGCTCACCCGGCGGGGCCGTGAGGAGCCCGGTCCGGACACCCGGCACGCCCTGGGCCGCATCGAGTCGGAGGCGACCCGGATGACCGGCCTCGTCGAGGACCTGCTGCTGCTCGCCCGGCTCGACGCCGGCCGCCCGCTGAGCGCGACCGACACCGACCTCGCCCCGCTCGTCATCGACGCCGTCAGCGACGCCCGGGCCGCCGGGCCCGAGCACCACTGGCGCCTCGAACTGCCCGACGAGCCCGCGCCGATCCGCGCGGACCCGGCCCGGATCCAGCAGGTCCTGGTCAACCTGCTCGCCAACGCCCGTACGCACACCCCGCCCGGCACCACCGTCACCGCCGGTGTTTCACGTGAAACATCCGCGGTCCGGCTGCGGATCCAGGACGACGGGCCCGGTATCCCACCCGTCCTGCTCCCCCACGTCTTCGAACGGTTCGCACGCGGCGACGCCTCGCGCTCCCGGGCCGCGGGCTCCACCGGCCTGGGGCTCGCCATCGTCTCGGCCGTCGTCACGGCGCACGGCGGACAGGTGGACGTGCGGAGCGAGCCCGGGTGGACCTGTTTCGAGGTCCTGCTCCCGCTCGCCCCGGAGCAGCCGGCGATCCCCCGGGAAGCGGAATCGCGGAGGGACTCACAGACGGGGCACAGGCTCACCACACAGCGGTGACAGCCCACCCGGAGAAGGTCGGTGTATGCCAACCGACACCTCCTCCGGCGCCCTCCCGGCACGGGCGCACCTCGCGCCCGTGCCCGGCGAGCCCGTACTCGACGTGGTGATCCCGGTCTTCAACGAGGAGAAGGACCTCGGGCCGTGCGTGCGCCGCCTCCACGACCACCTGACCCGCACGTTCCCGTACCCCTTCCGCATCACGATCGCCGACAACGCGAGCACCGACCGCACCCCCGAGGTCGCGGCCGCCCTCGCCGCCACCGTCGACGGCGTACGCAGCACCCGGCTGGAGGAGAAGGGACGCGGCCGCGCCCTGCGGACCGTCTGGTCCCGCTCCGAGGCACCCGTCCTCGCGTACATGGACGTGGACCTGTCCACCGACCTCAACGCGCTGCTGCCGCTGGTCGCCCCGCTCATCTCCGGGCACTCCGACCTCGCCATCGGCACCCGCCTGGCCCGCTCCTCGCGCGTGGTGCGCGGCGCCAAGCGGGAGTTCGTCTCCCGGGCCTACAACCTGCTCCTGCGCTCCTCCCTCGCAGCCCGCTTCAGCGATGCCCAGTGCGGGTTCAAGGCCATCCGGCGGGAGGTCGCGCAGCGACTGCTGCCGCTGGTGGAGGACTCGGGCTGGTTCTTCGACACCGAGATGCTGGTCCTCGCCGAGCGGGCCGGGCTGCGCATCCACGAGGTGCCGGTGGACTGGGTGGACGACCCGGACTCCACCGTCCACATCGTCAGCACCGCCACCGAGGACCTCAAGGGCATGTGGCGGGTGGGCCGGGCCCTGGCCGTCGGCGCACTGCCGCTCGACCGGCTCGCCCGCCCCTTCGGCGACGACCCGCGCGACCGCAGCGCCCTGCCCGGGGTGCCGCGCGGGCTGGCCCGCCAGCTCCTCGGCTTCTGCGTGATCGGGGTGCTGTCCACGCTCGGCTACCTCGCCCTGTACTCCCTGTTCCGGCTCGGCGCCGGTCCCCAGCTCGCCAACGCCGGCGCCCTGCTGGTCTCCGCCGTCGCCAACACGGCCGCCAACCGCCGGCTCACCTTCGGCGTCCGCGGCCGTGAACGGGCCGTCCGCCACCAGGCCCAGGGGCTCGTCGTGTTCGGCGTCGGACTGGCCCTGACCAGCGGATCGCTCGCCGCCCTCGGCGCAGCCACCCACCGTCCCGCCCACAGCACCGAACTGGCCGTGCTGATCACGGCCAACCTCGCCGCAACCGTGCTGAGGTTCCTGCTCTTCCGCGCCTGGGTCTTCCCCGAGCGGCGCGCCACTCCCGCGAAGGACGACACCCGATGACCACGGCCGTACCACCCATGGACTCCCCGTTCCCGGAACGGGCCCCGACCAACGCCGGCGGCCCGGCCGACGCCACCGCCCCGGCCGCGCCCGGCACCACCCCGCCCGCCACGGCGGGTACCGCGACCGCGGGACGCCCCCGCTGGGAGCGGCCCGCGTACGTGGCGCTCCTGCTGGCCACCGCCGTCCTGCTGCTGTGGAACCTGGGCGCCTCCGGCTACGCGAACTCCTTCTACTCCGCAGCCGTCCAGGCGGGCAGCGAGAGCTGGAAGGCCTTCTTCTTCGGTTCCTCCGACGCCGGGAACTCCATCACCGTCGACAAGCCCCCGGCCGCCCTCTGGCCCATGGCGCTGTCCGTCCGGCTGTTCGGGCTCGGCGGCTGGCAGATCCTCGTCCCGCAGGCCCTGATGGGGGTCGCCACCACCGCCGTGCTGTACGCGGCCGTACGACGTCACTTCGGGCCCGCGGCCGCACTGATCAGCGGCGCGGTCTTCGCGCTCACCCCGGTGGCCGCGCTGATGTTCCGCTTCAACAACCCGGACGCGCTGCTCGCGCTGCTGCTGACCGTCACCGTCTACTGCGTCCTGCGCGCCCTGGAGGGCGCCCACACCAAGTGGCTGGTCTGGGCGGGCGTCGCGGTCGGCTTCGCCTTTCTGACCAAGACCCTCCAGGCCTTCCTCGTCCTGCCGCCGCTGGCCGTCGTGTACGCCGTCTGCGCGCCCACCCGGCTGCGCCGCCGGCTCGGCCAGCTGCTGCTCGCAGGCGGGGCCATGGTGGTGGCCGGCGGCTGGTGGGTGGCCGTCGTGGAGCTCTGGCCCGCGTCCTCCCGCCCGTACATCGGCGGCTCCCAGACCAACTCCTTCCTGGAGCTGACCTTCGGCTACAACGGCCTCGGCCGGATCAACGGGGACGAGACCGGCAGCGTCGGCGGCGGTGCCCGCCCCGGTGGCGGCGGTCCCGGCTGGGGAGAGACCGGCATCGACCGGCTGTTCTCGGCCAACGTCGGCGGGCAGATCTCCTGGCTGCTCCCCGCGGCCCTCGTCATGCTCGTCGCCGGACTGGTCGTCACCTGGCGGGCCCGCCGGGCCGCCGACTCCCTGGAGGGCATGGCCCGGGCGTCCTTCCTGGTGTGGGGCGGCGCCCTGCTGACCACGGCGCTCGTCTTCAGCTACATGCAGGGCATCTTCCACGAGTACTACACCGTGGCGCTGGCGCCGTACGTGGCCGCGCTGGTCGGCATGGGTGTGGCCCTCCTGTGGGAGGAGCGGGGCGCCAAGGCCGCCGCGCTCACCCTCTCCGGCACCCTCGCGCTGACCGCGTGGTGGTCGTACGTCCTGCTCGGCCGCTCGTCCGGATATCTGCCGTGGCTGCGCTGGACGGTCCTCGTCGCCGGTACGGCCGCGGCCGCCGGGCTGCTGTTCGGTGCCCGGCTCGGCCGCCGGTTCGTGCGCGCTGCGGCGGCGCTGGGCGTGGCCGCGGCGCTGGCCGGCCCGCTCGCGTACTGCGTGACCACGGTGGATTCCACGCGCGGCGGGTCGATCGTGACGGCCGGGCCCGCGGTGTCCGGCGGCCGCGGCGGCATGGGCATGCGGATGTTCGCAGGCGGGGAGCTCCCGCCCGGCGCGTTCCCGCAGGGGCCGCCGCAGGGTGCCCAGCAGGGCGGACCCGGGGGCGGCGGTCCGCAGGGCGGTCCCCGGCAGTTCCCCGGTGGCCGGGGTTTCCCCGGCGGCCAGGTCGGCCAAGGTGGTCAGGGTCTCCCCGGCGGTGGCCCGGGCTTCCCCGGCGGTCGCGGCGGCGGTGCGCGCGGTGGGCAGAACTCCGCGGGCGGAGGTCCCGGCGGCCTGCTGGGCGGCACGAAGGTCGGTACGGAGGCCACGGCGGCCCTGCGCAAGGACGCGGGGAAGTACACCTGGGCGGCGGCCGCCGTGGGTGCGCAGAACGCGGCGAGCTACCAGCTGGCCTCCGGCGAGCCGGTGATGCCGGTCGGCGGCTTCAACGGCAGCGACCCGTCCCCGACGCTCGCCCGGTTCCAGGAGTACGTGCGCACCGGAAAGATCCACTACTTCGTCGGTGGGGGCGACCGTTCCGGTGGCGAGGGACAGGCCGCACGCGGAGGTCCGGGCGGTGGCCAGGGCGGAGGCCCGGGCGGTGGCACCAGCAGCGCCATCACCGCCTGGGTCAAGGCCAACTACCGGTCCGTCACGATCGGAGGGGCCGCCTTCTACGACCTGACCGCCCCCCTGAACGGCACGTCCGCCCCGTCCTGAACCTGCCGGAACGCGAGGGGCACCCTCTAGCATCAAGTGGGCGGACCGGGCATTCCGGGCTGATCCAGCTGTTGTGAGGAGGGTGCCTCCATGGTGACCGCGGCCGATGCCGGCAAGACCCGGACCAGCGTGTGGCTGGCTCCCGGGCACACCGCACCCGCCAGACGCCGCAGCGAGGCGCCCTCCGGCCTCGACCGGGACCGGATCACCGGAGCCACCGTACGGCTGCTCGACGCCGAGGGGCTGGCCCGGTTCTCGATGCGGCGGCTCGCGGCCGGACTCGGGGTCACCGCGATGTCCCTGTACTGGTACGTCGACACCAAGCACGATCTGCTCGAACTCGCCCTGGACCGGGCGCTGGGCGAGCTCCCGCTGCCGCGGACCACCCCGGCCGGGCCGGCCCGGGAGGGCTGGCCCGGCCGGTTGCGTTCGCTGGCCTGCGGCTACCGGCGGCTGCTGGCGGAGCACCCCTGGGTGGCTCCGCTGACCGCCGCGTACCCGAACATCGGGCCGCACGCCCGGGCCTTCGACTCCGCCCTGCAGCGGCTGCTCGACGCCACCGGCCTCGCGGGCGGCCGCCGGACCGGGGCGCACCTGGCCGTGTCGCAGTTCCTGCACGGATGCGGCGGCACCGCCCGGCGGGCGCCCGACGGGGACTTCGCCCTCGCCCTCGACGTCCTGATCGCGGGCATCGAGGTGCAGGCCGCGGCCGCCCGGCCCGGCGCGGGCCCGGGGGCATAGGAGAGCCCCCGTCCGGTGCTCCCCGCCCCGTCGAACAGGGGGAGCACCCGACGGGGGCCCGGGCCGTGCCCTCCGGTGCCGCGCGGTGTCGCTACTGCGCCGGGGCGGATGACGTGGCCGGGGCGGACGACGCGGCCGGGGCGTGGCCCGCCGGCTTGGACTTCAGCGCGACCTCCTTGATGAACAGCACCAGGACGAGTCCCAGCAGGGCGAACGGCGCCGCGTAGAGGAAGACGTCGCCGACGCCGTGGCCGTACGCGGACTCGATGACCGCGCGGAACGGCGCGGGCAGCTTGTCGAGGTCGGGGATCCCGCCGCCGGCGGCGCCGCCGTGGCCCATCGCCGCAGCCTTCGGGCCGAGCGCGGCCAGGCCGTCCTGCACGTAGTGGGTGACCCGGTTGGCCATGACCGCGCCGAGGGCCGAGACGCCCATGGCTCCGCCCAGCGAGCGGAAGAAGGTGACGACGGAGCTGGCCGCGCCCAGGTCCTCGGGGGCCACCTGGTTCTGCGTGGCGAGGACGAGGTTCTGCATCATCATGCCGAGACCGAGGCCGGTCAGCGCCATGTAGATCGCGATGTGCCAGTACGGGGTGTCGTACCGCAGCGTGCCCAGCAGTCCGAGACCGGCCGTCAGGAGGACGCCGCCGGAGACGAGCCAGGCCTTCCACCTACCGGTCTTGGTGATCACCTGACCGGAAACCGTGGAGGAGACGAAGAGCCCGCCGATCATCGGAATCGTGAGGATTCCGGACATCGTGGGGGACTCGCCCCGCGCCAGCTGGAAGAACTGGCTGAAGAACACCGTGCCCGAGAACATCGCGATACCGACGAACAGCGAGGCCGCCGAGGCGAGACTGATGGTCTTGTTGCGGAACAGGCGCAGCGGGATGATCGGGTCGCTCGCCCTGGACTCGACGAGGAGGAAGAGCAGGCCGAGGACGACGGCTCCACCGGTCATCGCCGCGGTGGTCCAGGAGACCCAGGCGTACGAGTCGCCGGCCTGCGTGACCCAGATCAGCAGCAGGGACACGGCCCCGCTGATCAGGAAGGCGCCGAGCCAGTCGACCTTGACGTCACGCCGGACGACCGGGAGGTGCAGGGTCCGCTGGAGGACGATCAGGGCGATGACCGCGAACGGCACGCCGACGTAGAAGCACCAGCGCCAGCCGAGCCACGAGGTGTCGGTGATGACACCGCCGAGCAGCGGACCGCCGACGGTGGCGACGGCGAAGACCGCGCCGAGGTAGCCGCTGTACCGGCCGCGCTCGCGCGGGGAGATCATCGCGGCCATCACGATCTGGGCGAGGGCGGACAGGCCGCCGACGCCGATGCCCTGGACGACGCGGCAGGCGATGAGCATGCCGGTGTTCTGGGACAGGCCCGCGACCACCGAGCCGAGGACGTAGATCACCAGGGATATCTGGACGAGCAGTTTCTTGCTGAACAGGTCCGACAGCTTGCCCCAGAGCGGGGTCGCCGCCGTCATCGACAGCAGGGCCGCGGTGACGACCCAGGTGTACGAGGACTGGGTGCCGCCGAGGTCGCTGATGATCTGGGGCAGGGCGTTGGAGACGATCGTGGACGACAGGATCGCCACGAACATGCCGAGCATCAGGCCGGACAGCGCCTTCATGATCTGCGCGTGTGTCATGGGGGCGTGGGCGTGGGCGTGCGCGGATGCGGGGTCGGACGTGGTCTCCGACCGGCTGTCTCCCTGCACACCGGTGGGTGCGGTGGTCGCCATGGGGTTCCTTTTGTCTAGAAGCTCGATCGGAGCCGGGTCAGCAAGGTGTTGAGTACGTCGATGTCGTGGGCGGACCAGTCGGCCAGGGCCTTCTCCAGCGCGCCGGTGTAGCGCGCGCCGAGCTCGGCGAGGAGCGCGTGGCCGGCCGGGGTGAGCCGCAGGATCCGGCAACGGCCGTCGCCGGGGTCGACGTCGCGGGTGATCCACCCGCGGTCGGCGACGTGGGCGACGTGGCGGCTGGTCACCGAGATGTCGATGGCCATGAGGTCGGCGAGGCGGCTGAGCCGCATTTCGCCGTGGCGGTCGAGCACGGTGAGGACGGCGGCGGAGCCGGCCGGGCAGTCCGGGGGGAGCATGCGGGCGAGGTCGCGCTTGACCGCGCCGATGCCGGTGAGCTGGCGGGCCAGCTCCTCGTAGCGGGTGGGGTGGGGCTGCGTTTCCGTGGGCATGGGCTCCGCCCTCCCTCCTCTGCTGATGTTGTTGCTTAGGGCAACCATAGAAGCGATTGGTTGCTACAGGCAAATGAATAGGGGGGTGGGGGCGGTAAAGGAATCGGAAAACCCGCTAGGGTCCTGCGCATGGCTGCGAACCACAACTCACAGGGCCCCGAGGGCAACTACGACCCCGCGGGCAGCACTCAGATGTTCCGGGCGTTCGTCGAGGAGGCGGCACCGGCCGGGCCGGGGGCCGGGGCCGGTCCGGCCGCGCCCGGATCCCGGCGGCGGCAGGCCCAGGCCTCGGGGTCCGGGTCCAAGGCCGGGCTGTGGCTGGGCGTGGGGCTCGGGGTCGTGCTGTTGGTCGGGGCGGTGTGCTGGCTCGCCCTGCGGTAGCCAAGGCCCTGGCCGGGTCGCTGGACGGGCTCCGGGGTGAGTGCGGCGCCGCCGCGGGAGCTCTGCCCCCGCGCCTCAAGCGCCGGCGAGGCTGAGGGGTACGGGACTCCGCCCCGGGCCCCCGCGCCTCAAGCGCCGGCGGGGCCGGACGGGCTCGGGCGCCAGCGGGGCTGGACGGGCCCGGGCGCCGGCGGGGGCTGCGGGGACTCTGCCCCCGAGCCGCCGTGCCTCAGGCGGTCCCAAGGCTGAGGGGCGGTATTGCGCCCCGGGTCCCGGCCGCAGGCGGCGGCGGGGCTGGGCGTGGCTCGGGCGGCGGGGTCAGGTCCAGGTGGCTGTGGTTTTCTGCGTTTCCACGCGCATGCCCAGGGGGACCCGCCAGGACTCGACGCAGACCGTGTAGGTCTGCTTCCTCGTCGCGCCTGCGGGGATCGGGGCCGGGAGGGGCTGGGTCGTCGTGATCGTGGCCCAGTCGATGCCGAGGGCGCCGATGATGTGCGTCGAGAACGTGACCGTGCCCGAACGGGCCGCCGTGGTGCCCGTGTTGGTGAACGCCACCGTGACCTTCTCGCACCAGCGGTCCGCCGCCGGGGCGCGGGCCGGGGTGCCAAGCGTCAGGTTCGCCGGGGTGGCCGGCACCGCCGGGGGTGTCGTCCCCGGTGTGGTCGTCGCGGGGGATCCCGGGGGCGGTGCGGGCGGACCGGACCCGGGCGGGGTCCCGGCCGGCGGGACGGTACCGGGCGGGACGGTCGTGGCTTCGGCCCGGGCGGAGTCGGCAGGGCTCTGCGGAGGCGGGGTGCCGGACGACGTACGGGTGGCGGAAGAAGGGGCTCCGCCCAGCTGCTGCAACTCCACCGGCCCCTCGGGCGCCACGTTGTCGCCCGCGCGCCGCTCCGGGCCGGGGGCCACGGCTCCCGCGGCAGCGTAGCCGTCGCGTGCCGGGCCGCCGCATCCGGTCAGGAGTGCGGCGGCCGTACAGCACAGGGCCACGAGGGTCATCGCGCGGCGTTCCCTTCGCATCGCGGCAGTCTGGATGACCACCCGTCAGATGGGAAGGGAGTTGCGGCGACTACTCGTGGATCACTTACTCGTGGATCACTCGCCGATCAGGCCCATCCGGAGCTGCGCCAGCGTGCGCGTGAGCAGCCGGGAGACGTGCATCTGGGAGATGCCGACCTCCTCGCCGATCTGCGACTGCGTCATGTTCGCGAAGAACCGCAGCATGATGATCTGCCGTTCCCGGGGCGGGAGTTTGGCGAGCAGCGGCTTCAGCGACTCGCGGTACTCGACGCCTTCGAGCGCGGTGTCCTCGTAGCCGAGGCGGTCCGCGAGCGAGCCCTCGCCGCCCTCGTCCTCGGGTGAGGGCGAGTCGAGCGAGGAGGCGGTGTAGGCGTTGCCCACGGCGAGGCCGTCGACGACGTCCTCCTCCGACACCCCGAGCACCGCGGCCAGTTCCGGCACGGTGGGCGAGCGGTCGAGCTTCTGGGCGAGCTCGTCACTCGCCTTGGTGAGGGCGAGGCGCAGCTCCTGGAGGCGGCGCGGGACGCGCACGGACCAGGAGGTGTCCCTAAAGAATCGTTTGATCTCGCCCACGACGGTCGGCATCGCGAACGTCGGGAACTCCACGCCGCGTTCGCAGTCGAACCGGTCGATCGCCTTGATCAGGCCGATCGTGCCGACCTGGACGATGTCCTCCATCGGCTCGTTCCGGCTGCGGAAGCGAGCGGCGGCGTACCGCACCAGGGGCAGGTTCAGCTCGATCAGGGTGTCACGTACGTACGCCCGTTCGGGGCTGTCCGCGTCCAGGGCGGCAAGTCGCTGGAAGAGGGAGCGGGAGAGGGTGCGGGTGTCGATGGCTTCCGAGCGGTCAGACGCTGCAGGTGCTGACGGCGCAGCGCTCTTGACGAGCGTGAGCACCTTGGAGCTGCCCTGGTCTACGGACATGCCACCCCCTTGAGGTCGCGGACGGTCGCGTACTGCGCGCCCGTCGGAGGAACGCAGCCTCCACCTGAATACCGGAGGCGGGGCTGCGGCAAACGCGGTTCCAGCAGAATGTCACATGTCGGCAACGCGCTGTAGCGCCATGTCGACATATATCTCCAGCGACAGAGCTGAATGAGCCCGTTCTGTGGGGAAACGGCGGAACGATCTCCACCCGTTCCAGCTACGCCTCGATCCTGTTTGCGGATCGGAGTCGAGCGAAGCTCCGGGCGAGCAGCCGGGAGACGTGCATCTGGGAAACGCCGAGCTCCGCGCTGATCTGGGACTGCGTCAGATTGTTGTAGTACCGCAGGAGCAGGATCCTTTGTTCACGTTCGGGCAGCTGTACGAGGAGGTGGCGGACGAGGTCGCGGTGCTCGACCCCGGCCAGCTCCGGGTCCTCGTAGCCGAGGCGGTCCAGCAGCCCCGGCAGCCCGTCGCCCTCCTGGGCGGCCTCCAGGGAGGTGGCGTGGTAGCTGCGGCCGGCCTCGATGCAGGACAGCACCTCGTCCTCGGTGATCCGCAGCCGCTCGGCGATCTCCGGCGTGGTCGGCGTGCGCCCGTGCAGGGTGGTGAGGTCCTCGGTGGCCGCGTTCACCTGGACCCACAGCTCGTGCAGCCGGCGCGGTACGTGGACGGTGCGGACGTTGTCGCGGAAGTAGCGCTTGATCTCGCCCACGACGGTCGGCATGGCGAAGGTCGGGAACTGCACGCCGCGGTCCGGGTCGAACCGGTCGATCGCGTTGATGAGGCCGATCGTGCCGACCTGGACGACGTCCTCCATCGGCTCGTTGCGGCTGCGGAAGCGGGCGGCCGCGTACCGGACGAGCGGAAGGTTCGCCTCGATGAGGGCGCCGCGCACCCGGTGGTGCTCGCTCGTGCCCGGCTGAAGGTCCTTCAGCTGCCCGAACAGGACCTGGGTGAGGGCCCGGGTGTCCGCGCCCCGGCTCTGCGGTCTCGGGGCCGCTGGAGGCTCCTCAGGGGCGTCGTGCTGGGGCGGAACCTGGGAGTCCTGAGGAGGCTCCGGCTGCGCGCCCGGCTGCGCGCCCGGCTGCGCGCCCGGCTGCGGGCCCGGCTGGGGGCCCGGCGGGGGGTCCTGCCGGGCACCGGCATCCTGCTCGGTCTCCTGCTGGGGTGGCACCTGAGGCGCAGTACTGGCCGGCACGGTCACGCCACCCCTTCATGTCAACTCATCCGTCAAAAGCGGTCATAGCATCACAAGACATGTGCACTGTGTGCAAGCACCGTATATCACCGTGTTGAGGGCAAGTTGGGCATAATGGGGTGTTTTGGATGAGGTCATTGTGGGGGTGCGGAATGCAAAAGCCGACGCGAAATGCGGCGCGGAAGCCCACGCAAAAGCCCCCCACCCGTTCGGAGTGGGGGGCCGGTCGTTCCGGAAGTCGCGTCGGCGTACGGGTCAGCGCACCAGTTCGGTCATGAACGCGCCGATGCCGTGGGCCGCGTCCGATATGCCCTGGAACCCTATTTTGACGATGTCGGCCGCCTTGACCGGCTGGGTGATGATCACGAAGAGCACGAACACGACGAGCCCACCCATGATCATCTTCTTGGTGTCCATGTGCGGTGTCGGCCTCCCCAACCGGTCCTGCAAAGTCGGGTGAGTCTAACCGTTCGTCTTCGGACACTCATCAGGCCTTTATGGACCAATGGCCCGGGCGTCCGGGTCCTTTGCCGCAGCGCAGGCGGGTGCGCGTGACCCAGGATGGAAGACGAGCCCACCGGTTCTGGCAGGAAACCGGCGGGTGAGGGACAGGACCTCACTGCGGGGTCCGAGCCGCAAGCTTCCCCCTGACTGCGGCGCGGACTGGCAGGTTCCGTCCTCGTCGGGGGAAGTGGCTCGTCCCCCGACGCCACTTTCCCCGTCCCGTTACGCCGAAGGCCCCGACCCCGGTCGGGGCCTTCGGCGTACGCGGGGCCGGCGGCGTGTCCGCGGCGGTCGGCTATTCGATGCCGCCGAGGATCCCCAGTACGGGCTCCACGGGGGCGATGACGGGCGTCAGCTGGTTCGGTAGCTCCGTCAGCTGGCCGAGCTTGTCCAGCTCGTTGAGCTTGGAGCCGATCTCCTGGACGGAGCCGGGCGTGGCCCCCTGCGGCATGCCCGGGGCGGCCTGCGGCAGGTCCGGGAGGGTGATCGGGGCCATGGGGGCGGCGGAGGCGGCCGGTGCGGCGAGGCCCGCGGCGGCCCCCGCGAGGGCGAAGGCGGCGAGCATGCGCTGGGTCTTGGTCATGCCGTGACAACGGCCGAGCGGGCGGGCGGTCACGCGGCCGTCATCCGGAGGGCCGTGTCGGGATGCCCCGGATACGCCGAAAGCCCCGTCCCTTGCGGGGCGGGGCTCTCGGTCGAAGCGGTAGTGGAGGGATTTGAACCCCCGATGGGTTGCCCCATACTCGCTTTCGAGGCGAGCTCCTTCGGCCACTCGGACACACTACCGAGATGGATCCTAGCCTAAGGATCGGCATCAAATGAAATCGATGCCGCCGAGCCGCCTCAGCGGTCGCGGAAGAAGTCCGTCAGCTGCCGTGCGCACTCCTGCGCGAGCACGCCACGGATCACCTCCGGGCGGTGGTTGAGCCGGCGGTCGCGCACGAGGTCCCAGAGCGACCCCGCGGCTCCCGCCTTCTCGTCGTCGGCGCCGTAGACGACCCGGGCCACCCGGGACTGTACGAGGGCGCCCGCGCACATCACGCACGGCTCCAGGGTCACCACGAGGGTGCACCCCGGAAGCCGCCATTCCCCGAGCCGGGCGGCCGCCCGGCGCAGCGCCAGCACTTCGGCGTGCGCCGTGGGGTCGCCGGTGGCCTCGCGCTCGTTGAACCCGGTGGCGAGGACCTCGCCGTCCGGGCCCAGCACGACGGCGCCGACCGGCACGTCGCCGGCCGGCACCGCCCGGGCGGCCTCCTGGAGCGCCAGGCGCATGGAGTCCCGCCACGGGTCCCGTACGGGATCGGGGCCGTGCAGGGGGTGGTGCGTGGTGATCACTAGCGGACGGCCTCCAGCACCTCGGTGGCGCCGAGGGACTCGGCGATCTCCGAGAGGGCGTCCCCGTCGAGGGTCATCAGTTTTTTGTGGCCGACCCCGAGGTCGTCCAGCAGCCGGGGGTCGCCGAGCGGGCCGGCCGGGACCGGTTCCGCGCCCGCCGGCTCCTCGTCGTCCTCCTCGTCGTCGGCACCGGTGAACGCGGCGATGGTGTCCTCCTCGCCGTCCTCGGTGCCGTCCAGGTCCAGTTCGTCGAGTTCGTCGTCCTCCTCGTCGCTGCCCAGCAGCTCTTCGGTCAGCATCGAGCCGTAGGAGCTGCGGGAGGCCGCGGAGGCGTTCGACACGAAATACCGCGGGTCCTCCTCCCCGTCCACGCGGACGACGCCGAACCAGGCGTCCTCCTGCTCGATGAGGGCGACCACCGTGTCGTCGTCGACAGCGGCGGCACGCGCGAGATCGATCAGATCACTGAGGGACTCGACGTCGTCGAGTTCCATGTCGCTCGCTTCCCACCCGTCTTCGGTGCGCGCGAGCAGTGCGGCGAAGTACACCGTGACTCTCCCACTGGTCTTAGGCGTGCCGGTTGGAGGTCCCCCCGGCCGGAGGTGGGAAGGGTTGGAACGACTGTGCTGCTCGCCGTTTCGTGCCCCGCCCAATCGGCATCGTGGCAGAAACAGCGGCTTTGCGAGAGGTCTTCCGCGCTTGCGTCGTGCCGCGCCGCCTGTCGCGGGGGTCGTACGGGGGCTGCCCGGCCCCCCGCCGACCCCCTGCGCCGCCCACCCCGCGGGGGTCCGGGGCGGGTGCTCGTCACCAGCGGAAGGTGCGCATGCGCATTTGCTGGCGCATGCGGGCCGCGCGGGCGCGGCGGGGCTGGACGCGGTCCCGCAGGGCCCGCGCCTCCATCAGGTCGCGCAGGAACTGCGCTCTGCGCGCTCTGCGCTGCGCCACGGTCTCCGGCGCGTCGTTCGGCTGCGTGTCGGGCATGGGCAACCACCCCGTGGTCCGGTCGTCCTCCTTCGCCGGCGCGAAGCAGACCCCCCGCACCCCACCTTCCCCCGGACGGGCCGATTGATGCCACCCCTTCGCAGCTCAGGAGGCTGACAGCGTCGGAACGACCGCCACCGGACCGTGCGCGTGGTGGAGCACCGCATGAGCCACCGAGCCGATCGTCAGGGAGCCGACCGTGCGCCGCGGGTGGTGACGGCCCACGACCACGACGGCCGCCGACCGGGAAGCCGTCACCAGGCGCTCCGCCGCGTCGCCCGGGACCGCCGCCTGCTCCACCCGCACCCCGGGCCACCGCTTCCGCAGCGGCGCGAGCCGCTCCGTCTGGGAGCGCAGCATCTCCCGCTCCGCGGGCACCGCGTTCCCGTCGTCGGCCAGGCCCTCGGGCGGGATCACCTGGAACGGGCTGTCCACCACCGTCGTCGGCGCCGGCGGGATCGCGTACGCGGAGACCACCTGGACGGTGGTCCCCCGGGCGGCCGCCTCCGTGAAGGCGAAGACCAGGACGTCGTCCGGGGTCTCCGCGGCGTGCAGGCCGAGCACCACCGGGCCGCCGGACGGATCCGCCGGGGCGTCCGCAGCCCTGCGGGCGTCGTGCGGGACCACCACCACCGGGCACGCCGCCGTGGAGGCCACGGCGCGGCTGTTCGAGCCGAGCAGCAGGGCCGCGAAGCCGCCGCGGCCCCGTGAGCCCATCACGAGCATCCGGGAGCCCTCCCCGGCCACCCGCAGGGCTTCGGGCACGGAGCCCTCCAGCGCGTCGTAGCGCACCTGTTCCGGCAGGCCGGCCGCTCCGGCGAGGACGTCCCGCACGCGCACGCCGACGGGGTCGGCGTACTCCTGCGGTTGCGAGGGGTCCGCGAGCGAGGAGCGGCGCGCCGCGTACAACTGCGCACTGTCGGGCAGCACGTGTGCGACCACGAGCGGGGCCCCGTGCCGGAGCGCGGCGGTCCGCGCCCATTCCAGGGCCAGGAGACTGTGATCGGATCCGTCGACCCCCACGACCACCGGTGCGTTGCTCATCAGTCCAGCGTGCTGGCCGCCCGGCAGGGCCCCGACCGCAGCCGCGCCCGCGGCGGCCCCGGCCCCGGCCGCGGACGCGTCGGGGCGCGGCTGCCGGTCCGGACGCACGGGGGTGCGCGCACCGCGTAGCCTTTTGACCGTGGGTCGCGAAAGAGTGCGGCCGTTTTTGCAGGTCGCAGGTCGAAACCCGGCAGCTGAGCCTTGGAGGATGTTGTGCGTTTGCAGGTCGTCGATCACCCCTTGGTGGCGCACAAACTGACCACCCTGCGCGACAAGCGCACCGACTCCCCCACCTTCCGTCGGCTCGCCGACGAGCTGGTGACCCTCCTCGCGTACGAGGCCACCCGCGACGTGCGCACCGAGCAGGCCGACATCGTCACGCCGGTCGGCCCGACCACCGGCGTGAAGCTCTCGCACCCGCGGCCGCTGGTCGTGCCGATCCTGCGCGCCGGCCTCGGCATGCTGGACGGCATGATGCGGCTGCTGCCGACGGCCGAGGTGGGCTTCATGGGCATGGTCCGCAACGAGGAGACCCTGGAGGCCTCCACGTACGCGACGCGCATGCCGGAGGACCTCTCCGGGCGGCAGGTCTACGTCGTCGACCCGATGCTCGCCACGGGCGGCACGCTGGTCGCGGCGATCCAGGAACTGATCAAGCGTGGCGCGGACGACGTGACCGCCGTGGTGCTGCTGGCCGCTCCCGAGGGCGTCGAGGTCATGGAGCGCGACCTGGCGGGCACCCCGGTGACGGTCGTGACGGCCGCGGTGGACGAGCGGCTCAACGAGCACGGCTACATCGTGCCGGGCCTGGGCGACGCGGGCGACCGCATGTACGGCTCGGCCGAGTAGGACCCGCCGGGCAGGACCCGCAGGACCCGCAGGACCCGTACGGACAGCCGGCCGCCTTTCGGGCGGCCGGCTGTCCGCGTCGTCGGCGGGTGGTGGTCAGCAGGTCTTGGCGGGCGCGGGCTGGGGGTTGGCCAGCAGGGCCAGTTCCTTGTCCGCCGCCTCCTTCGGGCTGAGTTCCTTGAAGGCGTCGCCGAGGATCAGGTCGATGTCCCCGCTGTCGCGGGCGTCGGTCTGCTGCGTATCGCCTTCGAGCTGGGTGCCCAGTACGGAGAAGGCAGCCTTGTCGGTCTTGGGCGAGCCGAGCAGTATCCCCGTCCCGGGGACCTTCTTGTCGAAGTCGGCGGGCGCGTTGCCGACCTTGCCGACGACGAAGCCGCGCTTCTTGAGCTCGTCGCCGACCGCCTTGGCGAGCCCGGCGCGCGGGGTCGCGTTGTAGACGTTGACGGTGATCTCGCCGGGCTGGGGCAGTGCGACGGCCGGTCTGGCGGCGGCGCTGGCGGCCGCGGGGGCCGCCTCGGCGGCTGCCTCGGCGCCTGCCCTGGGCTTGGGCGTCGCACAGTCCTTGGCCGCCGCGTTCCGGTGCTTGCCGCTGCCGCTCTCGCCGCGGAACACGTTCATGAGCTGCAAGGACCCGTAGCCGAGCAGGGCAAGACCGAGGACTGCTCCGAGCACGGTGAAGACGATCCGCCGGCGTCGCCGGGGCCGGCTCATGCGGGGGTAAGCCGCACCCGTGACGCGGTACTTTCCGCCCATGCCGGGGGGAGTGAGCATGCTCATGGGCGCAGCGTAATACCGCCCGCCGTTGATCCCCACCCAATGATCTGTTGATAGGGCAAGACCGACCCGAAAGGCGCAATCCTCGCGAACCGGAAGCTCAGGCGGGGAGCCCTTGCGGCAGTCCGGGAGACGGGGCCGCCCACGGCGTGTCCCGCCGCCTCCTGGCGTGTTTCCAGCCGGTTCCGGCTCAGTAGTCCATTTCGAGGACGCGGGCGTGCAGCACCTGGCGCTGCTGCAGGGCCGCGCGCACGGCGCGGTGCAGTCCGTCCTCCAGGTAGAGGTCGCCCTGCCACTTCACGACGTGGGCGAAGAGGTCCCCGTAGAACGTCGAGTCCTCGGCGAGCAGCGTCTCGAGGTCCAGCTGGCCCTTGGTCGTCACCAACTGGTCGAGACGGACCGGGCGCGGGGCGACGTCCGCCCACTGCCGGGTGGTTTCCCTGCCGTGGTCGGGGTACGGCCGCCCGTTTCCGATGCGCTTGAAGATCACACGGAAAGCCTACCGGGCCGGTGCCTGCGGGCGCAGCCTTGCCGGCCTGGTGCAAAAGTGGCAGACAGGGCTATTTCGGGAGTGATGTATGAGCGAGAGCACCGACCCCGCGTCTCCGGCAGGCCGGATCGCCGCCGGTTACGCCTTCACCGGACCCGCGCTCGAACTCGGGGCCCTGCTCTGGGACGGCGCCTGCCTGCCCGACCGGCAGATCCGCATCCCGCTGCCGATGCTCAACCGCCACGGCCTGGTGGCGGGCGCCACGGGCACCGGCAAGACCAAGACCCTCCAGCTCATCGCCGAACAGCTGTCGGCAGCCGGAGTCCCGGTGTTCCTCGCCGACATCAAGGGGGACGTCTCGGGGATCGCCGCGCCCGGAACGCCCAACGAGAAGGTCGCGGAACGCGCGAAGGAAGTCGCCCAGCCCTGGGAAGGCGCCGGATTCCCCAGCGAGTTCTATTCGCTGGGCGGGATCGGACCCGGCATCCCGCTCCGGGCGACCGTGACGAGTTTCGGCCCGGTGCTGATGTCGAAGGTCCTCCAGCTCAACCAGACCCAGGAGCAGTCGCTCGGCCTGATCTTCCATTACGCCGACACCAAGGGCCTGGAGCTGATCGACCTCAAGGACCTTCGGGCGGTCGTCGCCTTCCTCGTCTCCGACCGGGGGAAGGCAGAGCTCAAGGGGATCGGCGGACTGTCCACGGTGACGGCCGGGGTGATCCTGCGCGCCCTGACCGCGTTCGAGCAGCAGGGCGCCGCCGAGTTCTTCGGCGAGCCGGAATTCGACACGGGCGAATTCCTGCGGACCGCCGCGGACGGGCGCGGGGTGGTCTCCGTACTGGAACTCCCGGCGGTCCAGGAGAAACCGCAGCTCTTCTCCACCTTCCTGATGTGGCTGCTGGCCGACCTCTACACCGGTCTGCCGGAAGTCGGCGACCTGGAAAAACCCAAACTCGTCTTCTTCTTCGACGAGGCGCACCTGCTGTTCAACGGCGCCTCCAAGGCCTTCCTGGAGTCCGTCACCCAGACCGTGCGGCTGATCCGCTCCAAGGGCGTCGGCGTCTTCTTCGTGACGCAGACCCCCAAGGACGTGCCGTCCGACGTGCTCGCTCAGCTCGGCAACCGGGTGCAGCACGCGCTGCGCGCCTTCACCCCGGACGACGCCAAGGCGCTGAAGGCCACCGTGAAGACGTTCCCCAACTCCGCGTACGACCTGGAGGAGCTGCTGACCGGGCTCGGGACGGGGGAGGCGGTGGTCACCGTACTCAGCGAGAAGGGGGCCCCGACCCCGGTGGCGGCGACCCGGCTGCGCGCCCCGCAGTCCCTGATGGGTCCGATCGGGCCGGCGGCGCTGGACGCGGCGGTGAAGTCCTCGCTCCTCTACTCGCGGTACGCGCAGGCCCTCGACCGCGAGTCGGCGTACGAGAAGATCAGCGCCGAGCAGGCGGCGGCCGAGGCGGAGGCGGAGGCGGCGGGGGCCCGGGCGGCGGCCGAGAAGCAGGCCGGGGAACGGGCCAAGGAGACCGCGAAGGCGGAGCGCGGCGCCCCGAAGCCGGAGCCCTCGCTGGCCCAACAGGTGGTGGGGAGCGGGCTGTTCCGCTCACTGGCCCGCTCGGTCGGGACCCAGCTGGGGCGGGAGATCTCCCGCTCGATCTTCGGGACGGCGAAGCGGCGCAGGTGACGCATTCTGCAGCCGGATCCGCGGCCGGGGTGCCGCCGGGGCCTTCCGCGCTGACAGACTTCGCCCCATGCGGACCGAACTCACCGACACCACGTCCAGCAAGATCGACCGGGCGCTGCTCGCCGCCCGCCGGGCCATCGGCAGCCCCACCATGGGCCTCGTCCTGACGCTCGTCATAGCGACCGACGAGGAGAACGCGTACGACGCCGTCCGCGCGGCCTCGGAGGCCTCGCGCGAGCACCCGTGCCGCATCATCGCGGTGATCAAGCGCACCTCGCGCGGCCCGCACAAGCTCCGCCAGACCCGCCTGGACGCAGAGCTGCGGGTCGGCTCGGACGCCGGGACCGGGGAGATCGTGCTGCTGCGCCTGCACGGGGCCCTCACCGAGCAGGCGGGTTCGGTGGTCCTCCCGCTGCTGGTGCCGGACGCCCCGGTGGTGGCGTGGTGGCCGGCCGAGGCGCCCGCCGACCCGTCGCGGGATCCGCTGGGCGCGCTCGCGCAACGCCGGATCACGGACGCCGAGGCGGCCGCCGACCCGGTGGCGGTCCTGGACGAGCGGGGTGCCTCGTACGCCCCCGGCGACACCGACCTCGCCTGGACCCGGCTGACGCCGTGGCGGGCGCTGCTGGCCGCCGCGATGGACCAGAAGCCGCTGCCGGTGACGGGCGGGGCCGTGGAGAGCGAGGCCGACAACCCGAGCGCCGAGCTGCTGGCCCGCTGGCTGGAGGACCGGCTGGGGGTGCCCGTGGAGCGGGTCGTCACGGACGGGCCGGTGATCACGCGGGTCCGGCTGGAGGGCCCGGCGGGCACGATCACGGTGGACCGCCCCGACGGGGCGCTGGCCACGCTCCTCCTGCCGGGCGGCCCCGACCGCAAGGTGGCCCTGAAGATCCGCAGCAAGGCCGAGCTGATCTCGGAGGAGCTGCGGCGCCTGGACGCGGACGAGACCTACGCGTCGGCGTTGCGCAGGCGGCCGGACCAGGCGGCGCTCTCCGCGTAGTGGTTGTCGTACGTGGGCTGGCTGTCGATGATGTCCTGGACGGTCGCCTCGCCCGCGCGGACCCGGCCGAGGAGCCGGTAGTAGTCGAAGCGGCCCATGCCGGGCGTGAAGCCGACGAAGACGCTCGCCGTGTGTCCCGGGGAGGGCGCGAAGGCGTGCTTCACGCCCGCCGGGACGGACAGGAAGTCGCCGGCGGTGAGGGTCCTGACCTCGTCGCCGACCAGTACGTCGAGCCGCCCGGCGGTGACGTGGAAGAACTCGGTCGCCTTGGTGTGGAAGTGGACGGGGGCGCCGGCCGCGCCCTCGTCGAAGGTGGCGGTGTTGCAGGTGAGTTCGGCGGTGTCGGTCAGCAGGGTGATGACGCTGCCGGGGCCGTCGGTGATGGTCTCGGCGGTGGCGGCGCGGGTCAGGATCTCGTTCGTCATGACCATGAATCTACGCCGTCAGGTGACCGGTGACAGGGGCCAATCCGCGCCCGCACATCCCGGTCAATTCCGGTCAGTGGCGAAGCCGGTTCCGCGGCGCTGCCCGCAAGTGCACGGCTAGCGCGGGGCGTTGTCGTCGGCCGTGAACGGCCCGCCGTGGCCGGGCACGATCAGGTCCGCCGCGGCCAGCACCCGCTCCCGGGAGGCGCGCAGCACCGCGCGGTCCGGGGCCACCGGGTCGTCCGCGGGGCCGTTCGCGTGCCACCACAGGTCGCCGGCGAAGGCCACCACGCCGGAGTCCGTGCCCGCGAGCAGGGTGATGTCCTCGTTGCTGTGGCCCGGGGTGCGGATCAGGCGGAGCGACGGGGTGAGTTCGTAGCCTTCGGCGTCCCGGTTCGTCCACCGGTCGCCCCGGTACTCGACCTTGTGGTCGTGGACCAGGGCCCGTCCGAACAGGCCCGCGTTCATGGTGTTGTCCGGGTGGTGGTGGCTGAGCACCACGTCGGTGATGTCGTCGGGGCCGAGGCCCAGTTCGGCGAGCGGGGCGAGGATGTCGTCGTGGCTCGCCACCATGCCCGGGTCGAAGATCACGTGCCGTCCCGCGTCGTGCACGTAGGAGACGGTGGCGGCGACTCCGGGGCCGGTGGAGCCGACGTATCCGGTGGTCAGAACCTTGAATGCGGCGCTGCGGCCGAGCGGTGCGTCTGTCATGCCCCCATCCTTCCGAGCGGGCCGGCCGGGTACGAGTGGCACAACTGCCGCTGATCGCAGGATTGGTGCCAGGCGGGGTGCCGGGCGTGGCACACTGCGCCGATGTCCCCCTTCGCGACGGTCGCCGCGTACACCCCGCCCGGAGTCGGCATGCTCGCCGTCGGCATCGTCACCGAGGTCTTCGCCCCGCACGGTGCGTCGGCGCCCGGCTTCGACCTCGCCCTGTGCACCGACCGGCCCGGGCAGGTCCCCACCGACGTCGGCGTGCCGCTCACCCTCACGCACGGCCTGGACCGGCTCGCCGAGGCCGACCTGGTGATCGCCCTGCCGTGGGCCGGTTTCCGTACGCCGCCCGCCCCTGCCGTGCTCGACGCACTGTCGGCGGCGCACGAGCGCGGCGCCCTGGTCGCGGCCCACTGCGTCGGCGCTTTCGCGCTCGCCGCCGCCGGGCTGCTCGACGGGCGGCGGGCCACCACCCACTGGCGGTTCGCCGGGCTGCTCGCCGCCCGCCACCCGGAGGTCAGCGTCGAGGCCGACGCGCTCTACGTCGACGAGGGACGCGTCGTCACGGGCGCGGGGGCGGCCGCGGGCTTCGACCTCTGCCTGCACCTGCTGAGGCGGGAGTACGGGGCCGCGATGGCCAACGCCGTGGCCCGGGACGTGGTGCTGCCCTCGCACCGCGACGGCGGGCAGGCGCAGTACCTGGCCGCCCCCGTTCCCGAGGACTGCCGCGACGAGCGGCTCGCCGAGGTCCTCGCATGGGCCCGCCAGAACCTCCACGAGCCGCTCCCCGTCGCGGAACTGGCCCGGCGCGCCGTGATGAGCAAACGTTCCTTCGCCCGCCGTTTCACCGCTGCGACCGGCACCACCCCGCACGCCTGGCTGCGCAGCCTGCGGCTGAGCGGCGCCGAGGAGCTCCTGGAGACCACGGACCTGCCGGTCGAGGAGATCGCCCGCCGCGTCGGGTACGGGAGCGCGGCCGTCCTGCGCGAACAGTTCGTGCGCCGCCGGGGGGTGCCGCCCCGCTCCTACCGCCGCTCCTTCACCGCCACGCCGTGACGCCGGGGGCGGGCCGGGCCGCTGCAGTCACTTCCCGTCCTCGCCGGCCCCGGCGGCCCTGGCGGTCTTCCCGGCCTTGGCGGCGGCCTTCCCGTCCTCGCCCGCACCGGCGGTCTTCCCGGCAGCCTTCCCGGCCTTGGCGGCGGCCTTCATCTCCTGCTTGTGCGCCCGAACCTTCGCCAGGGACTCCGGCCCGGTGATGTCGGCCGCCGAGCGGTAGACGCCGGCCTGTCCGTAGCCGCCGGCCGCCTCGCGCCAGCCCTCGGGGCGCACGCCCAGCTGCTTGCCGAGCAGGGCCAGGAAGATCTGGGCCTTCTGCTCGCCGAACCCGGGCAGCTCCTTGAGCCGCTTCAGCAGCTCGTCGCCGGTCGGCACACCGCGCCAGACGGCCTCCGCGTCACCGTCGTAGTGCTCCACCAGGTACGCGCACAGCTGCTGCACCCGCTTCGCCATCGACCCGGGGTAGCGGTGCACCGCCGGCTTCTCGGAGAGCAGCGCGGCGAAGGCCTCGGGGTCGGCGGCGGCGATGGCGTGCGCGTCGAGATCGTCGGCCCCCATCCGCCGGGCGATCGTGTACGGCCCGGAGAACGCCCACTCCATCGGCACCTGCTGGTCGAGCAGCATGCCGACGAGGGCTGCGAGCCGGCTGCGGCCGAGGAGCTCGTCGGCCTCCGGCTGCTGGGCCAGCCGCATCGTGATGTCCATGGCTCCAGCGTCCCGCGCGGCCGCGTTCCCCGCGCGGTCGCCGCACCGTGGACCTAGCGTGAGAACCGCGCAAAACCAGACGAAACGAACACAGGAGCCGATCGATCATGGCTGAGTTCCCGGAAGGCGCTCCGTGCTGGGCGGACGCGATGTTCAAGGACGTGGAGGGCGCCAAGGCCTTCTACTCCGACGTGCTGGGCTGGACCTTCGGCGAGGCGTCCAGCGAGTACGGCAACTACACGCAGGCCTACTCCGACGGCAAGGCCGTGGCGGCCGTCGTCCCGCCGATGCCGGGCGCCGAGGCTCCGTCGCAGTGGTGTCTGTACTTCGCCTCGCCGGACGCGGCGGCGACGGCGGAGAAGATCAAGGCGGCCGGCGGCGAGCTGATGATGGAGCCGATGCAGGTGGGCACCTTCGGCACGATGGTGATCGCGAAGGAGCCGAGCGGTGCCGTGTTCGGCGTGTGGCAGCCGGGCGAGCACAAGGGCTTCGAGAAGACCGGCGAACCGGGCGCGTACGCCTGGGCGGAGGTCTTCACCCGTGATCCGGCCAAGGCGGACGGCTTCCTCCCGAAGGTCTTCCCGTACGGCGTCCAGAAGATGGAGATGGGCGACGACCCCGAGACGGCCGGGATGGACTTCAAGATCTTCAGCGTCGGCGGCACGGGGAACCCGGTCCTGGGCCGGATGGCCATGGGCGACGAGTTCCCGCCCGAGATCCCCCCGTACATCCAGGTCTACTTCGCGGTACCGGACTGCGACGAGGCGGTGGCGAAGGCGAAGAAGCACGGCGGCACGCTCCACTTCGGCCCGATGGACAGCCCCTTCGGACGTTTCGCCGCGCTGACGGACCAGCAGGGCGCGGCGTTCGCGGTGATCGACATGTCGAACACGAAGGGCGACATGCCGAAGATGTCGGACGCGTAGCCGTCCCTCTCGGGGCGGTGCCGCCCACGCGGCGGCCCCGCCCCTACGCGTAGAGCGTCAGGCCCCCCGGCAGGCCCTGGTGGGCCCCCGTTGGGCGCGGTCCACTCGCCGAGGGCGACGTCCTCGCCGTACACGAAGTCCTTGCGCGTCTCGGCGCGTCGCGTGGCGCGGCTGCGCGGGAGCCCCCTGGAGGTCCGACGGGACGGCGCCCGCCCCGGTCCGCGGGCCGAAGAGGGCATGACCGGGATGCCGAGCAGCGGATGGTCCCGCATCTTCCCGACCCACTCGTTGTCCGGGTCGGAGCGGGAGACGACCTCGACGGCCGCTCGTCCTCACGTCCGGAGCCCCGGTGTGGGCCGTCAGCTCGTCCGGCATGACCTTCTCCAGGCGCTTCCGTGAGCGCAGCGCGGTGAGTGCGTGAGGGCTGCTGCTCGGCGCCCTCACGCCGTGGTCGATCCCGTCCCCGGTGATCTCGAACCCTGGTGGGAGGGCTGTCGTCCATTGCATGGACGGCAGCTCGCGGCGCCCGGTCGTGGGGCGTGGTCATGCGGGGGTGCAGCCTTTGCAGGTGCCGGGGGTCGGGGCGCGGAAGGCGCGGTCGCAGTTCTCGCAGGTCTGGAAGGGGTCCGGCGGGACGAACGGCGCCCTGCGGGCCGGGGGTGCCAGGAAGGGCGGGATCTGGGCCGCCAAGCGGTGGGCGATCAGGCCCGCCGGGTTGCGGATGCGGTCCGGGAGGTTCGCGATGAGGGCGCCGGTCACCGCCTGATGGGCCGCGCCGCGTTCCAGCCAGGCCTCGACGCCGCCCGCGAGGCGTTGGACGTCCCGGGCGCCGAGGAGCAGGCGGGGGTCGGCCCGGCGCAGCTCGGCGAGCAGCTCCTCGGCGAGCTGGCGCCGGGCCGGATTGTCGGCGTTGCGCGGCGCCGGTACCTCCGGGGGCTTCGGGGTGTCCGCGGGCGTCCAGGCCTGCTGCGCAGCTCCGGCCACCGGCCCCGGATCCGCTACGGGCCCCCGCCCGGCCTCCGGTCCCGGCCCGGGGTCTGGCCCCGGCTCGGGTGCCGGATCCGGTGCGTGTCCGGGTCCGGCGTCTGGCTCCGGTCCGGCCTCCGGCGCGGGGTCGGTCCTGGCCTCTGGCCCCGGTCCGGCGTCTGGCCCCGGTCCGGTATCCGGCCCGGGGTCCGGCTTCGGGTCGGTCCCGGCCTCCGGGGCGGGGTCTGGCCCCGGTCCGGCATCCGGCTCGGGGTCGGTTTCGGGCTCCAGGGCCGGCGCAGGCGCCGGGCCGGGTCCGGAGGTGGGGTTCGGCGTCGGGCGGGTGACGGTCTTCGGGGCGTTGCAGAACACCGTTCGGGTGACGATCCGCCCGTCGGGGAGCTTCTCCTGGAGGCGCCGCAGGTACCCGTACACCTCCAGCTCGCCCAGCGCCTTGCCGATCGCCTTCTCCCCGAGGGGCAGCTCCTTGGCCAGTGCCTTGATGCCGACCGGGGTGCCGCGCGGCACCGACTGGATGTACGTACCGAGGGCCCGCGCGGCCATCGACAGGTGCGGGTGCCGGATCAGGTCGTTGCTGACGACCGTGAAATTGCGGGTCTGCCGCACGTTGGCGTGTTGAACGCCGTACATGGCGCGCGAGGGCGCGTTAGAGTGCTGGAAAGCCATCGGGAAGATTGGTCCTTCTCGTGGTCAGGCCCTCGTCGGGATTGCGAGTCCCGGCGGGGGCCGTCCTGTGTCTGGAGTTGGCGGGCCGAGCATATGCCAGGCAACTGCCAAGAAACCCAGCTGAGTTCGGGCAATTCACCCGTGTGAGTGAGTGCCGTTCCGGGGAGGCTGGAGGGGCAGGGTTGGGTTCTTTCTCACGGTTCTTTCAGAGGGAAAGGTCGTGCCGCGCCGGGTCGCGCCCGGGTGCGACCCGCCCGAGGGAGCGGCCCGTACGCATGTCCACGACTTTGTCCAAAGCTGTCGGGACTGCCCCAACGCGGGTGCCGGGTAGGGCGCGTTGAGGGGTGGGTGCGCGCACGGGCGTGGACGTGGACGGTGACGTGGACGGTACGGAGAGCCCAGCTGGTCCGCGACCCAGAGGGCGAACAGGGCTTCTGCATCGAGGTGGAGGCCTGCCCCGAAGCCGTCCGCGTGCGCGACTCCAAGGTTCTCGACGGGCCCCAGCTGGCGCTCAAGCCCCAGGCCTGGGCCGGCGTCTCCTGCGCGCGCCACGATCAGGCCTTCTCGTAGGCGACGCGGGAGGCCGCGCGGTAGCAGCGGTAGCTGACGGAGAAGTCGAGCGTCGGCTCCGGCGCCGCGGCGTGGGGGTGGTGACCGCCACGGAGAACTGTCGACGCCGACCACCACGCCGTACTGGACGAGCGCGGGCTGTGGCGCCGGGTGGACACAAGGACCGAAACGATCCAGGCACCCGCGCCCTACCGGCTCACCGTCCACGGAGTGCTCCAGCCGGGCGGCAGCTGACCCGGGACCGCCCCGCGGCCCGGCTTTCGCCCCGTGGGGAAGCGGAGGATCGTGGGGAGTGGAAGGGAGGCGCGTCATGCGCAAGGTCATGGACTGCAGGGAGTACCCCAGCGAGGTCGGGTGCACCCTGACCATCACGGGTGAGGAAGACGAAGTCATGGGGGCGGCCGTCCAGCACGCCGTTTCCGTGCACGGGGAAGAGGACACCCAGGAGTTCCGCGACGCACTGCGCGGCATGCTGAAGCCGGAGGTGCCCCAGCACGCGTGACGCGTGCCAGCCTCAGAGGCGAGCCGCCCGGGTGGTTCCGGGTGGCTGATGCGCGGCCTGAAAGATCGGCAGGGCCGGGGTGCATACGGTCGATCTCGTGCGGTCCTTCCGGGCCGTACGAGGTCACTACCCAGAGGTCGAGCACCCCATGAGCCTGAGCATCCGCAATCAGATCGCCGGCACCGTCACCGCCGTCACCAGGGGCGAGGCCATGGCCACGGTGAAGGTCCGGCTGGAGGGCGGCCAGGACATCATCGCCGCCATCACCACGGACGCCGTCAACGACCTCGGCATCGCCGAGGGCTCGGCGGTCAAGGCCCTCGTCAAGGCCACCGAGGTGGCGCTGGCGACCGGTGCCGTCGACGGCATCAGCATCCGCAACCAGCTGTCCGGCACCGTCTCCGACGTCGCCACCGGCGGCGCCATGGCCTCCGTGAAGGTCGACGTGCACGGGGGCGGGCTGACCGCAGCCATCACCAAGGACGCCGTCGAGGCGCTCGGCCTGTCCGCCGGCTCCTCCGTGGTCGCGCTGATCAAGTCCACCGAGATCTCGCTCGCGACCCCCTGAGCGTCCGCCTGAAGCCTCGCGACCGCCTGAAGCCTCGCCGGCCCGGGCAGTCCCTCACAGCCCCAGGCTCGGCGGCGACAGCGCACCGAACCACACGTGCGTGACCGCGCTGACGTACCGCGCCCCGCACCGGTCCGACGGGACCACCAGCTGTGCGCCCGGCCCGTCGAGGTCCTCACCGTCGAGGCGGGTGGCCAGCAGCACCGCGCTGTCGCCGAAGTCCGCGTCGAGCTCGGCCCGGGAGAGGACCGAGTGACCTCGGCCCGGCCCGGTGCTGTGCCCAGTCCCGCAGGTCCGCGACGCTCAGCTTCCTCGCAGATCTTGAGCGGCAGCCTGCTCCGCCAGATGCCGGCTCACCTTCTGCCAGACGACCGGGAGGCCGGTCTGCCGGTCTGTGAGGCGGGCGGCTGACGGGGGGTCGGCGGGTCGCGGTCGGTCAGGGGAGGTCGACGTAGACCTCGGTGGACTTCACCCGGGCCGTGACGCTCACGCCGACCGCGATCCCGAGCTCCTCGACCGACTCCCGCGTCACCACGGACACCACCCGGTGCGGGCCTGACTGGATCTCCACCTGGGCCGCCACCTCGTCGAGCCGCACTGCCGTGACGATCCCGACGAAGGAGTTCCGTACGGAGGTTGCCGCGCCGGTCCCCGCCCGAGGCTGCGGCCGCGGCGTCCCGGCCCGGGCCTTGGCGAAGGCGGCCAGCGTCGCCCCGTCGACGGACCGGGACCCGTCGGGCGTGCGGCGGACGGGCAGCCGCCCCCCGTCGGCCCAGCGGCGGACGGTTTCGGGGCTCACGCCGAGCAGGCCCGCAGCCTGCCCGATCGAGTACGACGGCACGCGCGCACCCTACCGCTGCCCGGCGGCCGGGGCCTTGGCCTGGACGGCGGCGACGTAGCGGACGGTGAAGAGCATCGGGACGACGAACCCGGCGGCCTGGACGAGCGTCGCGGGCGTCGAGTGGCCCTGGCCGGCGTGGGCGAGGGCGGCGAGGGCCCCGGCGGTGACCGCGAAGGCGGCGGTCCACACGGCGGTGATGACGACGTTGGCCCGGACGAACGGCCGCAGGCCCCACACCTCGCGCGGGGTGGTGCGCTTGGCGATGCCCAGGGTGAACGGCCTGCCCACGAGCAGCGAGCCGCCGGCGATGAGGGCCAGGACGGCCGAGGAGAGGGCCGCGGAGTAATCGTGGGCGGGCGAGTGCGGGTCGGTGAAGGCGATGACCGTCAGGGCCGCGAAGAAGACCGCCGAGCCTATCTCGATGATCAGCGCGTCGAACCCGGCCCCGGCCCTGCGCTGCTGGACGGCCACCGCGACCGCCGCGACGAGACCGGCGAGCGCGCCCCACTGCCACTGGGCGGACGGGAGCACGGCGAAGACGATCCACGGAAGGAAGGTGCGTACGTAAGACATCGAGGGCCCCCCGGGCTGACGTTCCTGTTCTGACATGTCGAAAGTAGATGTTCCACTACTGACATGTCAAGGATGGAATGTAGGGTGAGGGGCATGAGCCTTCGACACGCCCTCCTCGGACTCCTGTCAGAGCGCCCGGCCAGCGGTTACGACCTGCTCAAGCGCTTCGAGACCTCACTGGCCAACGTCTGGCCCGCCACCCAGAGCCAGATGTACACGGAGCTGTCCAAGCTCGCCGACGGCGGAATGATCAGCGTCTCGGCGGAAGGCCCCCGCGGCCGCAAGGAGTACACCCTCACCGACGAGGGCCTGGCCGAACTGCGCCACTGGCTGACCGAGACCAAGCCCCAGCGCAACACCCGCAGCGACATCCTGCTGAGGGTCTTCTTCCTCGGCGTCCTCACCCCGGACCAGGCGCGGGGCTACCTGACGGGGCTGGCGGAACTGTCCGAGCAGGAGCACGAGGACCTGCGCTGGCTCGACGCCTCCATCGACTGGGGCGACGACACCCTGTCGGTCCACGGCAGGATCGCCCTGGAATACGGACTGCGCTTCAACGCGATGCGCCGTGAATGGGCCCACTGGGCCGCCACCCAGATCCGCTGAGCCGGGGCGTGCCGGCCGGTCACCGATGACCATCGGGGACCGCGTCCGGCCGGAGCGTGTTCTCGGTCGGGGCTCCGCAGGCTCAGCGCGCAGGCGGCGTTCAACGGAACAACGCCGCGACGGCCTGTGACCCCCGCGCTGCCCCGGCCGTCCCGGGGCGGCGCGGAGCGTAGACCGGGAGCTGCAACCGGAACTGCAACCCCGGAACGACGAAGGACCCGGCCGCATTGCGGTCGGGTCCTTCGTTTGCCCTGACGGGCAGAGGCGGAGGATACGAGATTCGAACTCGTGAGGGGTTGCCCCCAACACGCTTTCCAAGCGTGCGCCCTAGGCCACTAGGCGAATCCTCCGCCGCAAACAATACAAGACGTTGAGGGGTGCTCGCGAACGTGATCGTCCGCGGGGACTGCCGGCGGGGATCCGGGTGGGGGCGGGGTCGGGGGCGGGTCGATTCCGGTGGCCGGTATCCGCTAGGGTGGGGCTCAGCCCCTCACGTGGCGCTATCTCACCCAACTCCCCCAGGGCCGGAAGGCAGCAAGGGTAAGTGGGCTCTGGCGGGTGCGTGGGGGGCGCTTTGCGTTCCGGGGCGGTCGGCGGGACGTCTTTGTCGGTGGGCCCGGATAACCTCGTAGACGTGTCGTCCCTTGCGCTGTACCGCCGCTACCGCCCCGAGTCGTTCGCCGAGGTCATCGGGCAGGAGCATGTCACTGTCCCCCTGATGCAGGCCCTGCGGAACAACCGGGTCAATCACGCGTACCTGTTCAGCGGTCCCCGCGGGTGTGGCAAGACCACCAGCGCGCGCATCCTGGCGCGCTGCCTGAACTGTGAGCAGGGTCCCACTCCCGACCCCTGCGGCGAGTGCCAGTCCTGCCGGGACCTGGCGCGCAACGGCCCGGGGTCGATCGACGTCATCGAGATCGACGCCGCCTCGCACGGTGGTGTGGACGACGCCCGTGACCTGCGGGAGAAGGCCTTCTTCGGGCCCGCCTCCAGCCGCTACAAGATCTACATCATCGACGAGGCCCACATGGTCACCTCGGCGGGCTTCAACGCCCTGCTGAAGGTGGTCGAGGAGCCCCCGGAGCACCTCAAGTTCATCTTCGCGACGACCGAGCCCGAGAAGGTCATCGGGACCATCCGGTCCAGGACGCACCACTACCCCTTCCGGCTCGTGCCGCCCGGGACGCTGCGCGACTACCTCGGCGAGGTCTGCGGGCGCGAGGGCGCCATGGTCGAGGACGGCGTGCTGCCGCTCGTCGTGCGGGCCGGCGCCGGATCCGTGCGTGACTCCATGTCCGTCATGGACCAGCTCCTCGCCGGTGCCGCCGAGGAGGGTGTGACGTATGCCATGGCCACCTCCCTGCTCGGGTACACCGACGGGTCGCTCCTCGACTCCGTCGTCGACGCCTTCGCCGCCGGGGACGGGGCGGCGGCCTTCGAGGTCGTCGACCGGGTGGTCGAGGGCGGCAACGACCCGCGCCGGTTCGTCGCCGACCTGCTGGAGCGGCTCCGGGACCTGGTGATCCTGGCCGCCGTGCCCGACGCCGGGGAGAAGGGGCTCATCGACGCTCCCGCCGACGTCGTCGAGCGGATGCAGGCCCAAGCCTCGGTGTTCGGGGCCGCCGAGCTCAGCCGTGCCGCCGACCTGGTCAACACCGGTCTCACCGAGATGCGCGGGGCGACCTCGCCACGGCTCCAGCTGGAACTGATCTGCGCCCGGGTCCTGCTGCCCGCCGCCTTCGACGACGAGCGCTCCTTCCAGGCCCGGCTCGACCGCCTGGAGCGGGGCGGGTTCGCCGCCAGCGTGTCGGCGGCCCCGGCCGGCGCGCCCGCCATGGGGTACGTGCCCGGGCCCGAGGCGCACGGCATGGCCCCGGCCGGGCCCGGAGGGGG
>LJCW01000371.1 GCA_001298555.1 Actinobacteria bacterium OV450 | reverse complement strand
CTGAGGGGCCCCGCGTTTTCCGGACAGTGATCTGACTGTCTATTTCACGCGGCTATACACATCTCCGTGTATGCGGCGTGAACTTCTCGCGGTGGACGGTATCCGATGGCCGAGTGGAGGCGCTGGTGATTGTACCAGAGTTCGATGTATTGAGCGATGTCCTGTCGGGCGTCTTCTCGGGTCAGGTACGTGACGCGGGAAACCCGCTCATTTTTCAGGGCGCCGAAGAATGATTCCGCCATCGCATTATCCCAGCAGATGCCGGTGCGCCCGGATGACCGGCGGAGCCCGAACTGCTTCAGCGTCACCGCGAACTCGGCGGACATGTAGTTCGATCCGCGATCAGAGTGGAATATCGCACCATCGGCGAGTTTCCTGTTCCGTGCCGCCTTACGGATAGCCCGGGATATGAGAGGGGTCTGATAATGGTCGTCCATCGCGTAGCCGATGACTTCCTTGGTGCAGCAGTCGATGACCGTCGCGAGATAAAGCCAGCCTTCGCCGGTCTTGACATAGGTTATGTCGCCGACGAGTTTCTCGCCTGGCGCGTCGGCGGTGAAGTTCCGGCAGACGAGGTCGGGCACGTCGCCAGCCGCGGCCTGGGTGAGCGAGTGCCGCTTCGGCTTGGGCTGGCAGGGCACCAAGTCCAGCTCGCGCATCAGCAGGCGGACCAGTTCCGGGCCGGCGGTGTGGCCCCACCGGGCCAGCTGGGCGTGGACCCGCCGGTATCCGTACGTGCTGTCTGACATGCTGAACGCCTTCTTGATGAGCAGTTTCAATTCCTCGCGCCGTTCGCTCGTCGCAGATTCCGTACGAGCTCTCCAGTCGTAGTAGCCGGATCTGGAAACGCCGAGTCGTTCACACATGAACTCGACGTGATATACGTACTCCGCCGTGTCGAGTCGCATCTCATCGATGAACTCGTACTTGCCCGCTACCGGGGATCCTTCGCGAAGTACGCTGCGGCTTTTTTCAGGAAGGCGTTCTCCATCTCGACTTCCCGGATGCGACGCTCAAGTTCCTTCAGACGGGCTCGCTCATCGAGGGACAGATCAGCACCAGCAGGAGGTTCATTCTGCTGCTTGTGCTTTTTCACCCAGCCGCGGAGTGTCTCCGGATTGATTCTGAGTTCCCGGCCAACCTCGGTCACGGTCTTACGCGACCGCAGGGCGATCTGGACAGCTTCTTCCCGGAACTCCGGTGTGTACTTGCTGGGCGGTGCCACGTCCTGCTTCCTCATTTCCTGTTCAGGACAATCCTATTGGACGCCTGTCCGGAAACATCGGGGCACCTCACGCCCGTAGCTGCGGTCATGCCCGATGCCCTGCCCGCCCGGAAGCGGTCGACGCTCGTTGACCGGTTGCGCAACGGGTAGGACCTTCCCGCCACCGCACCGAGCGCAGGCCTCGAAGTGCGGCAGGTGTTCACTGCCGCCCGCAACGACACTGCCCTGACATTGCTCCTGGCGGGCACCGACCCCGAGGCAGTCGGCGCCATCGGCATCACCGAACGCGCCGAGTACCTGAGACTTCTGCCTATGGCTGCACCCCTGGCCTTGCGTCGCAGATCCTCTTCGACGGCGCCGGCAAAGTCAGTCACTGGCGCCAAGATGATCCGGCGTTCGCGAGGGCTTGCGACGCGGCCGAAGAACTCGGGGCCGGACGGCCGGCGCCGGCCCGGGCGCCCCGCTTCACCGCCGACCGCCGACGTGCCTTCCTCGAACACCTGGAAGCAGGACTGTCTGTCACCGCCGCCGCGGCCCAGGTCGGGATCACCACGGCCGTGGTCTACCAGCGCCGCAAACGCGAACCCGCGTTCGCCGCCGCCATGGACGCTGCTCGCCGCGCGCACCCGCGTACGCCGGACACGGCGCCGGATGCCGACGACTGAGAAGCGTTCTTCGACAACCTTCGCCCCGGCGTCGCGCTGCGCCCGGCTGCGCTTGCTGCCGGCATCCGGCCCGAGGCCGTTTACCATCGCCGCCGCGCCGACCGTGCCTTCGCCCACCGCACCGACCGGCTGCGAGCCGCCCGGTAGCGACCTGGGAAGAGGCAGCGGGGGGCATCGGCTGGCCGGCAATGCGGGCGCGCGGGCACGCTGTCGTCTGGAATGACGCTCCCCGCCGGCTGGGGCCTCTGCCTGGACGGCGGCGGGGCGTGAGGCGTACGCGAACGACCAGGGCCAGCCGACGTCCCTGGTTGCGGTGACGCAGCGCCACGGGAGCCCCGCTGCATGCCGCAGCGGGGCTCCAGGGTTATTTGATCGTTAGAACGCGAGGGGTCAGAAGATCGGTATTTCTGTCCGATCAGAATTCCATGCCCTCATATTGCCACCCATGGGACTACCGATCATGAGATAGTCGGACTCCAGGCAGATTTCCCCAAGGCCGTCACCTGTCCACTCGACCACGATATGGTCACCTGCTGCAATCTCAACTTCTTCGGCCACGGGCTCAAAGAGTACTGTGAGGCTCTCTGTTGCCTTTGCCATCACTTTGAATTTCATTGCGAAACCCCCGTCTACAGGTTATCCATATACCATTGCGCCAAGTCTGCCCGCTGCTTTGCGCTGGGGTTGCTCGGCCTCAGGTCCGCGACCTTCACGTAGGCGTCGCGTATGGCTTTGGCCTGCTCCTTTGTCATTCTCATCTTGCGCATCTTATCGAGCTGATCCGCATTCTTCATGGCTGTGCTTCCGTCGCCTCTACCCCAGACTTCCCTGCCGAATTGACCTCGCTTGTCACCGTATCCCAGATCCTTGACGACCTGGTCCACCTTCCCAAACTCATCCTTGATGAGTTGCGAGACCAGCTTTACGCATTCATCCGGGTCGGAATTGTGAACCAGGACAGGGGTAGCGTCGGCCAGTACATAATAGGTGTGGAGGTCGTTGACGGTCAGGTTGTAAGCGGGCTGGAGTTATTTCCTGTGGGTGACCTTTTGGATCTCTGTGGTGGTGCGTTCGGGGTGCGGAGGGTGTCGCCGACGCTGAGGTCGGCGGCGTCGGTCCACTGTTTGCGGTTCTCCGACCAGAAGGGGTGATGGTCGGTGGCAGTGAGGGAGCCTTGGCCTGCATCCGGGCGGAGGGTGATGTCGGTGAAGTCACGTTCGTCTGGTGTGTAGATCGTGGCGTCGACTGGGCGTGGGCCAGTGGTCCCTGTTCCGGGGTCGGTGGCGAGGACGGTGTCGCCGGTCTTGATCCGCTGGATCGGGGCGGTTGTGCCGTCGCCCAAGAGGACGGGTGTGTCAGCCGGGAAGCTGTTGCACGGGATCTTGCCGGTCTTGCGGGCCTTGAAGATGTCGTTGGGGATGAGCTTGCCGCCCCTCCTGAGCCAGCTCAGCACAACGAGCGAGCCCATGACGCGGTCAGTGACGCTTACCGGCTCATCGGTGTTCATGTCCTTGCCGGTGATGGCCTCTACGATGCCCTTGCCGTCACCGATTCCGGGCAGCAGGTTGAGTAGCGCGGATTCCCGGCGGGCCTGGGCGGCTCTCTCCTCGTCTGACAGGTTGGGAATGCCGACCGCCTCGGCGACGTGCGAGAAGTCGAACTTGAAGTCCGGTACCCCGTGGAGCTGCTCCGCCGCCTTGTTGAAGCCGGCGACTGCCTTGTGCGTCTGTTCCAGGCCCTTGTTCATCTGGCCCACGCCCTCGTTGAGCAGGTCCATGCCCCGGTTGGCCTGGGCCAGGCCATCGTTCATTCCGTCGATGATTTGGTTGACCTCGACCATGACGGCGTTCATCTCGTCGAGGGCCTCGACGCTCTTGTCCATGCCGGCGTTTATCTTGTCCAAAGCGCCGAGGACGTCATCGCCACTTTCCGAGCTCCCCGGTCGCGAAAACGTCCGGCTGCGCGGGGCCACGCTCGGGGAAGTAGTCCCCCAGGTAGACGGTCAGGAGGGCGGCCAGCTCAGGGGAAGCCCCGCCCACCGCGTCGAGAAGACGCGATGCTGCAACCAGGTCTGTGCGGTTCTTGTCCAGGTGCGGTTTGGCAGCCTTGAACGTCTTGACGAACTGCTCTAGCACCTCCCGCTTCTTCTTCGGGTCGGACTCCGCGTGCGGGTCCCGCACGAGGAGGGGCTTGAGCTTGCTGAGCTCGGTGATCTCCTTGTCCACATCTGCGAAGGACGCCCCACCATCCTTCATCGCCGCTGTCGCTGTGATGAGGGATAGGCGTCGTGTGATGTGCGCTGGGTGTGCGTCATCGGTTTTCACTGGTGCTGGGCTGGGGTGCGGCGGTACTGGGGTGTCGTTTTACCGGTGAAGGCGTTGTCGTGCGGTGCGCTGGGTGCTTGTCGCCCCTGTGGGTGGGTATGGCGGAATGCTGGGTGGGGGCCTGTTGTGTCTGGCTACGCTCGGTGGATGTCGTCGTTTGCGGGTGATCCGCGTCATGAGCGTCTTGTCGTTGTGTTGGTGCCGTTGTTGTGTCGTTCGTGTCCGCCGGGTGGGGGTGGCTTTGGCGGGTCGTATAACTACGGCTCGGGGTTGAACCGTTACGACTTTCCTGCCGGTGGTTTGTTGGCCGGTGATCAGTCGGCTCTTGGTTCTGTGTCAGCGTAGTGGGCTGCCTCGAACTCGGTGGGGCTGATCATGCCCAGGCTTGAGTGCAACCGGCGGTTGTTGTACCACTCGACCCACGAGGCGGTGGCGTACTCGACGTCCGAGACCGTCCTCCAGGGGCCGTCGTGGAAGACCTGGGTGCGGATGCATTCGGCTTTGTAGAGGCCGTTGATCGTCTCCATCAGCGCGTTGTCGTACGCGTCTCCGACGCTGCCGATCGAGGGGCGGATGCCCTCGATGCTCAGGTGCTCGGTGAAGCGCACACTCGTATATTGCGACCCGGCATCGGAGTGATGGATCAGCTGGTTGCGTCCCACGGGGTTGCCCTCGTGGGTTCGGCGCCACAACGCCATCCGCAGTGGCACGTCGACCAGCTCCACGTCTCGCTTGACCAAGGCGTGCCAGCTCACGATCTTCTGGGAGCAGCAGTCGACTATGAACGCAACGTAGGTGACAGACTGATACGTGCGGACGTAGGTGAAGTCGGTGATCCATTTCCGGTTGGGTGCCGGGCCGTGAAGTCGCGGTCCAGCAGGTCCGGGGCCCGGGCATCAGCGGGGTTGGGGATCGTGGTTCTGGGTTTGCGCCCGCGGACCACGCCGTTGAGTCCGAGTGAGCGCATGGCTCGGTCGACGGCGCCGAAGCCGGCCTCGGGCAGGAGGGTGCGGCGGATGAGTGCCAGCATTTTGCGCCGGCCATAGAGTCCCTCGGGAGCCAGCACATGTTCACCTGCCGTGTTGGTGGTGAAGGCCAGGCGGCGGACTGCGTCCTCGACCAGGGCGTCAGTCACGGTTCGGGCCGCAGCCACGTTGGACGGACCAGCCGGGGCACACCAGGCCCGCAAGGTTCGTGCCGCGGTCTTCAGTCCTGTCTGTTTCAGGGCGGTGAGGATCGACTCGACGGCATAGCCGGTGGCCCGCATCTGATCGGTGAAGGCCACGATCAGCGGTTTCGGGGGTCGAGCTCCCCCGCGAAGAAAATCGTCGCCGCCTTGAGCACTTCGTTGATCTCGCGCAGGCGCTTGTTCTCCGCTCGCAGCCTGCGCAGTTCCTCCCGCTCGTCCGTGCTGACGCCCGCCGCCTGGCCGGCATATACCTCGTACTGCATCACCCACCGCCGCACCGACTCCCTGGACACACCGAGGGAATCGGCGACCTGGATGTGTAGTGCACGCTCGGAGGAGTACTCCGCACGATGCTCTGTCACCAGACGCACAGCCTGGCTACGAAGGGCTGCGTCAATCTTCTTGGGCACGTGTCCCATCCTCCCTGATAGCTCACAACGGAGCGGCAGAGAAGTCGGAACGGTTCATCCAAACCTCCTCCGGTTCGGCGGCCGGTCCTCTGTCGGTCACTGGTTCGGCCCATTGCCCGTGACGGAAGGGTGGTTGGGGCGGTTGTGGGGTTCGTCGTCCGAGCAGTTTCCTGGTAATTGAGAGATCAAGGAGATCTTGATGTCGCGTTTCACCAAGGCCATGGCCGTTACCGCCGCCGCCGGTGCTCTCCTGGCAGGCGGGGCCGGCATGGCTGCCGCCGACGCCGAGGCGGAGGGCGCTGCCGTCGGCTCGCCGGGTGTCCTGTCCGGCAATGTCGTCCAGGTGCCCATCCACATCCCGGTCAACCTCTGCGGCAACACCGTCAACATCGTCGGCATCCTCAACCCGGCCTTCGGCAACGTCTGCATCAACAAGAGTGGCGGCGACAAGGACGACCACCACAAGGCCGAGCACCACGACGGGCACTGACAGCACCAGTTCTGAATGCGGCGCTCTCATCACGCCGCCACATCCAGCGTCGCGTAGCCGCCGCGTATACCGCTTGTACGGATCGGCCTCCCCTGCATCCTCCGGGGGAGGCCGCTGCCATGACGGGATCCAGCCCGGTGTAGCGGGGCCTGTACGTGAACGCGAGGCGGGGGAGCGGAAAGAGCCGCGCCCGCTGCCGGAGGCGGCGCCCGGACCTGCCCGGACCGCCGGCGCACGGTCCCCCCCGACACGGAAGGGGGCTGGGTGCGGTCACGACGTCCCGGCCGCCTGTGCGGCGTCTGCCAGCCCGCCGCCGACCGGGCCAGCGGGCTCACAAGGCCGAGAGCGGCGGCCCTCACCGGCCGCCCGGTTCGAACGTAGAGGACTTCCGGCGCAGGTCACTAGGTGAACCAGGGGGTGTTCCAGTCGTTGGCGATACGGTTCTTCGCTTCCTGGAGGTGCCCGGCGTCGCGGGGGAGTGGGCGGCTGCCACCGAGCGGACGGTGGGTGACGAGAAGGGTGAGGACACGTTGCCAGGTGCCGTCGGTGTTCCACAGGCGCAGGCGTTCGGCGCAGCGGTGCCAGGGTCCGTAGCGGGTGGGTAGGTCGTGCCAGCGGCGGCCGCCGGTCTGGTGCCACAGGATGCCGTTGACGATGCTTCGGTAGTCCGGGCCGCCGGGACCGCACGGGGGAAGGAGGGGACGGATGGAGTCCCATTCGTAGTCGTCCAGGTCATGGGATGCGGTCATACCGTTTCAACGGTCGTTCCCGCGTGCTGGGCACGACCCAACCCCCATGATTGCGGGTGGCGGTGTGAAACCGGTTCTGCTCCGGCTCGTTGTAGGGCCGGGACGGATGCCCTGCCCCGGATACCAGAAACGAGCTTCCGGGGCGGGCCCCGCTCCTGACATCCGACACGTTCCGCCCCCGTCCGCTGTCGCCGGGGGTGGTGCCACCGTGAGCGGCGGTGTCGCGTCGGCGAACGAAGAAACTGACTGATCGCCAGACCTGAACCAGTGCCGTATCGGGAAACGTTTGCCCCCTCCGCCGTCGCTGCACTGAGTCACTTGACTTGCACGACTGCTCCTGAGTGAACGTCCACCGTGGCCCGGCGTGCCGAGGATGTGGCCAGGGAGCCGACGGGTGACGATTGGGTGTGTGCCGCTCCGGCCATGCGAATGAATGTGCAGAGGGGTCCCGTGTCCACGGAGGAGAACAAGAGGCTGGTTCGCCGCTTCTACCAGGAGATCGACGAGGGCAACCTGGATGCCATGGACGACCTCGTGGCCGAGGACTACCAAGACCACTCGCCTCCGCCGTTTCCAGGATTCGCCCCCGGCCGCGAGGGACTCAAGCAGGCGTTCCGTCTGTTCTGGGAGGCCACGCCCGGAACCCACGAGATCGAAGACCAGATCGCGGAGGGCGACAAGGTCGTGACCCGCCTGATGGCCCGGGGAGTGCACGCGAAAGACCTTCCGGGCATCCCTGCCACCGGCAGGCCGATCACGATGACCGGCACGGTGATCCACCGCATCGAGAACGGCAAGCTCGCCGAGAAGTGGTCGGACAAGGATGTCCTCGGCTTCCTTCAGCAGCTCGGCGTCATCCCGACGCCCGGCGGGGCATCGGGATAGTCCACAGCGGCACTGTGGACCGAGCGACCTGCGACACAGGAAGTCTGGTGGAGCTCCGTGACGCCCCGCCCCTGCTCCCGGCTACGCGAGGTGGTGAACAGGGCGAACGTTGCTTGATGCGGCAGTAGCCCCTGTTTGAGGGACTGACGGCCTCGGTTAACCGGACCGGCTACGCCGTCCAGGCGGCCGGACGCGGGGGCTTGTACCGGCAATAGCCGAGCCGGGGGCGGCCAGGTGCGGCAGGAGGGCCGGCATGCGCGAGGAGGCTCTTGCCTACCGCGGAGCGTACGAGACCTGGGGGTAGGGCACGCCCTCGACGACCGGGGGAGCCTCCTCCTGAACGGGGCGGTGGCCGTTGGGCGGGGCTCGCGTTCCATGGGCGGCGGGAAGTGGGGGGAGGGGCCCTGGGCGGTCCGGTTCGTCATCGCCGTGGATGGCGCGTGCCGGCCGGCTGCCTGATCTCCCACTTGGGTGCAGAGCTTCCCGTCGATGTTGGCGAGCGCGCCCAGGGTGCGCGCGCCTGGGCGCTTGAGTCTCCAGCGGCTGGGAGGTGCAGGCTTTCGTTCATGGAAGACGAATGCCCCGACATGCTCACCATCGGCCGGCTGGCGCACCGCACCGGCCTTCCGGTGCGCACCCTGCGCTTCTGGTCGGACGAGGGAGTGGTGCCGCCTGTGGCCCGTTCCGCGGGCGGGTACCGGCTGTACGACGCCGAGTCCGTGGCCCGCGTCGAGCTGGTACGTACCCTGCGGGAGCTGGGCCTCGGGCTCGACGACGTGTGCCGTGTCCTGAGCGGCCGCACCACGGTTGCAGAGGTCGCCGAGGCGCACGTGGCCGCGCTCGACGCGCAGATCCGCTCCCTCAGGGTGAGCCGGGCCGTCCTGTCCACCGTTTCGAAGCGTGGTTCGACCACTGAGGAGACAGCACTGATGAACCGGTTGGCACGGCTTTCCGCCGCCGAACGCAAGCAGATCATCGACGAGTTCAAGGAGGAGGTGTTCGGCGGTCTCGACGTCGATCCGCGCCTGCGTGACCGCATGCGAGCCTTCGGCGTCGAACTGCCCGACGACCCCACAGCCGAGCAGGTCGACGCCTGGATCGAACTGGCGGAGCTGGTGCGCGACCCGGGCTTTCGCACCCGGATGCGCACCATGCTGGAGCTGAGCACCCCGGCCCCCGGGCAGAGTCGTGCCCCCGGGGCTTCCATCTGGTGGGCCCGGCAGGTCGTGCAGACCGTCGGGGAGGTCAGAGAACGCGGGATCGTCCCTGAGGGACCGGCAGCGGCCGAAGTGCTGTCCGAGCTGTTCGGCGACGCCGATCGGGCCGCCGTGCTGTTGTGCCTGGAGGCCGGTATCGAGGCAGGGGCGGAGCGGTACCGCGGGCTCGTCGCCCGCGTGCGTGGACAGTATTCGTCTCCCGATGCGTCCGAGGAGCTGGAGTGGCTGGCGCGAGCCCTGCGTGCCGCGGATCAAGCCTGACCGGCCGTACCGCCCCTTCCCGCACAGGGAAGGCGGGGAGCGAAGAGCACGGATGGGCCCCGCCGACCGTCAGGTCGGCGTGCGCCTGTTCGGAGGCGCGTTGACGTGCACCTGTTCGTCGGCCCGGTCGGCCATGAGGCCCCTCACGCCGGACCAACTGCGGCTGCGCGTCCTGCTCACCACGTCTTCAGGGTGCCCCTTCCCGCCTGTTCGTGACCATCACTGCGGCGATCCGCTCGGTGAGCCGCCACAGCCACCGCTCGCCGAAGGCGGACCAGAACGGTCGGACCACAGGAACGACTCCGGCAGCGGCTAGGGCGCCCAGGTAGCGCCTGGCGGGGCGCCGGGCTGTGTGACAGCGGTCATGAGCAGGATTCGCAGGGCGGTAACGACGTGGGGCGATGGTGTCAGGGCGCGATCTGGCCGTGCTGCGGCGTACTGGGGCCAGACGTCTGCGTGGCGGGCGGGCCGGCTGCCCGGCGAATCGGTGCGGGAGCCGTGTGCGGCCGTCTTGGCTGCAGCCTGGCGCGCTGCGCTGTTCAGCGGATCGTTGCGGTTGCCCCGGGCCGGGCGGTGGAAAGGAGTTCCCGCTGGACCGGAGGTCTTCGCAGATGACCTTGCACTTGGCGGCGGAATGGAGGGCAGTGGCATGGGGCGTGCGCTGATCGTGGTGGACGTGCAGAACGATTTCTGTGAGGGCGGCAGTATCCCTGTGGCCGGCGGGGCCGGGATCGCTGTGAAGGTGTGTGATCTGGTCGGGCGTGCAGCCGAGGCCGGGTATGCGCATGTGGTGGCGACGCGGGACCATCACATCGACCCGGGTGATCATTTCTCCGACACTCCCGACTTCAAGACCTCGTGGCCGGTGCACTGCGTTGCCGGCACGCAAGGCTCCGGTTTCCATCCGAATTTCCTTCCCGCGGTGGAAGCCGGGGCCCTCGACGCCGTGTTCTACAAGGGTGCCTACGTGGCCGCCTACAGCGGGTTCGAAGGCGCCGACGAGGAGGGGACAGGGCTGGCGGCGTGGCTGCGGGCGCAGGATGTCACCGCGGTGGACGTGGTCGGTATCGCCACCGATCACTGTGTGAAGGCCACCGCCCTGGATGCCGTCTCAGCCGGGTTCGCCACCCGGGTGCTGCTGGACCTGACCGCCGGCGTCAGTCACAGCACCATCCGGCAGGCCTGCGAAGAACTCCGGCAGGCGGGCGTGGAACTGTCGGGCGCCCCAGTGGTCGCCGAAGCGTAGAGGGCAACCCTCACCGTCCGGTCCGCACACAGGCTCACGGGCCGGACCTTGAGCTGGTGGCAGCTTCTGCACTCGCCCGTCGCGGAGGCCGGCGGGCGAACGCCCTGTGCTGTCAGCTGCCTCGGCGAGCGAACGCCGTGCACCGGGATCTGACTGGCCTGGTGCGGCGGGGCGTGTGGTCTTTCGCGCCGGGGGGTGCGGCCCTTGTACTGCGTGGGCGGGGGTGGCGCGGGCTTCGGCGGCCGGGCGGGTCCGCCAGCGTCGGCCGTGAGCCTTGGCCCGGGCTGCCCCACGAGTCCCGCCCGTCTTGGAAGCTGTTGTGGATTTGGCGGGGTGTTAGGGGGCCTGTCAGACGGGGTTGTGCCGGGCGCCACCCGTCTGGGCGACCTGCGGGGACACGGCCGATCACCACGCAGTGGGGTGGGTAGAAGTAGGACGGCAACTGCGCCACCGGCCGGTCAGTTACCCGGCACGAGCGCGATGAGAGCCGCCCCGAACACAGGAGCAGATATGTCGTGGTCCATGCCCCCCGGCGTCTACGTGGAAGACATCAGTAGCGGGATCCGTACGATCCCCGGCGCCGAGACCAGTACGCCGGCCTTTATTGGGCTCACAGCGAGGACCAGTGCGCCGAAGCTGGTCCATAGCTGGGATGAGTTCGAAGAGTCCTTCGCGGGCCCGGATGGCGAAGCGGCAGCCCTGCAGCAGGCGGTACAGGGGTACTTCGCAAATGGCGGAGCGACGTGTTACGTCATGCCCCTGAACGAGGCTGTCACCCCCGGCGCCCCCGGCGATATCGCCACATCGACTGAAGCACTGAAGTCTGCCCTGAGCGCGCTGGAGGACAAGCCGGAGGTCACGAGCTTGGTCGTCCCAGACCTTTACGACATGCCCGGCGTCACCGACGAGGCCAGTGCAGAGCGACTGGTGGACCTCCTGGCCGACCACTGCGCGGCGAAGTGTGAACAGGCGTGAGGCGGCCGGCTCAAGCGTTTTCGGTCTGGAGTTGGGGAACTTGCAGGTCGAGACCATCCAAAGTGTCAGCGGTTTCTCCTTGGCGTCGGACACGGCCGAGCCCAAGCAGGTGACTTTGACCAGTGAGTTCGTCGCTCGGGCCAGGTCGAGCGAGGTGGTGCCTGGTTCGATCACTGTCGAGCTCCCGGCGGAGCAGGCCCACGCTATTGCGGAGGTCGGCAGCGCCCCGGAAAACGAGTCCGCTGTGCTGACCGTCTCGGACGCTGACGGCAACGTCGTCGAGCGCATCAAGCTGTCCGGAGTGTCGGCGAACGGGACGAGCAACGAGGATGACGGCTTGGAGTCGGTCACGCTGACGTTCGACAATGTCAGCGTCGAAGGCTGACGCCAGCCCGCATGACCTCGATGCGACCGGAGGTGCGAGCAGGGCTGCGACGACGCACCGCAACAGCTTGGTTGGGTGATCGTTAGCAGGACATGACCCACATGAAGCGCATTCTCAGCATGCTGGCATTGGCCGGTGTCGCCCTCACCGTGACGACGAATGCCCACGCAGCGACGTCCCAGAACGGGAACTACCACGTAGGCGGTAGCGCCCAGGGGATCACCGACCCCCTCATGGACGGCCTCTTGTCGGCCGCCGCCCCTATCACTCCAGCCTTGGCCCGAGTCACCCGGCAGAGGGACCTCGTCCCGATCGTCCCGTGGCGCTTCATGGGCTACATGCACGCGCAGCACGAGCTCTTCCTGCCGTCCGACAACCGCGGGTGACGCTGCTCCCACGGCGCCCCTTTTCCCAATCGGAGGGGTGCCGTGGGGAAGCAGTCTGCGCCGCCAGACCCATTGTCCGCGCTGACCTTGCTCTTTGAAGATTAGAAACAGGTACTCAACTTGCCGTTTAAGGTCCGCCGTCGAACGGGGTTCGAACTTGTTCGGCGTTTTCCCAGTTCACCCGGTGTGTGAGGGGCCGCGGGCGGATCCTGTGCTGAGCGACAACGCAGCACGGAGGCCGGGATCGTGGGACTGGTCGAGCATGGGTTTCAACAAGACCCGTTCACGGTGGTGGCCGAGTTCCGGTCGGAGTTGTATGCGTGCCTGACGGCGCGGAGCGACGCCTTGTTCGAGTTGTGCGACGCGCTCTTGTGTACCGACGGTCCGGTCCGCACCTTCGTGGAGCTGGCGCTCGCTCCCGAGCATCGACGTGGGCACGGGGCCTTGTACTCAGGGATCAACCGCGGCCGGATCGACGTCGCCCGGCTGCGGCGGGCTCTGACCGGCGTCCCGCTTCCCCGAGCCGGTGACGGTCGGCTGGTGCTGGTGCTGGTGCTGGTGCTGGCGGTGGACGTCTCGCCGTGGTTGCGGCCGGACGCTGACACCTCCTCGGACCGCTCGTTCTGTCATACCTTCGGCCGGGGGCTGGGCAAGCACCAGATGGTGCCCGGCTGGCCGTACTCGATCGTCGCCGCGCTGGAGACCGGCCGGACCTCGTGGACCGCGCTGCTGGACGCGATCCGGCTGGAGCCCGGCGCCGACGTGGCCGCGGTCACCGCCGACCAGGTCCGCGACGTCGTCCAACGTCTCGTGGACGCCGGCCAGTGGCGCGCCGGAGACCCGAAGGTCTTGGTTGTGCTGGACGCGGGTTACGACGGGCCCCGCATCGCCCACCTCCTGGCCGACCTGCCCGTGGAGGTTCTGGGCCGGCTCCGCTCGGACCGGGTGATGCGTAAGCCCGTTCCGGTGCCGTGGATCTGCCCGCCGCAGGGTGGTCGTCCGCCCAAGCACGGCGGTGAGTTCGTCTTCGGCCGGCCCGAGACCTGGGGTGATCCAGACGTGGTCACGCTCACGGGCACCAACAGGTATGGCACGGCGACAGCGCAAGCGTGGGACCGGCTGCATCCCCGGCTCACCCGCCGGGCGGCATGGGGCGATCACGAAGGGCCGCTGCCGATCATCGAGGGCACCGTGATCCGCCTGTCGGTCGAGAAGCTGCCCAGCGGCGGGGTGAACAAGCCCGTCTGGCTGTGGTGGTCGGGCACCAGCGCCGATCCCACGGACGTCGACCGCTGTTGGCAGGCGTTCCTTCGCAGGTTCGATGTGGAGCACACCTTCCGACTGCTCAAGCAGACCCTCGGCTGGACCCGGCCCAAACTGCGGGACTCGCAGGCCGCCGACCGCTGGACCTGGCTCGTCCTGGCCGCGCACACCCAGCTCCGCCTCGCCCGCCCCTCGCTCGCGATCTCCGCCGTCCGTGGGAGAGGCCAGCGGACCCGAACAGACTCACCCCTGCACGAGTCCGCCGCGGGTTCAGGAACCTGCGCGCGAAGCCCGGCACGCCAGCCCGTGCACCGAAACCCACCCGGCCCGGCCCCGGCCGGCCACTCGGATCCAAGAACCGGCGGACCGCCACCCGCTACGGCGTCGGACGAGTCCTCGCAACCGGCGAGGCATACAGCCGCCCCGCACACCACAAGAAGGGAACGAAGCCGCGCCGATCGGACTGAGCTGCAAGTCAGGTGCCACGGCGCAACCATCTCTGGCAGGATCGCCCCATGACGTTCTACAGAAAGGCCCATGCCGCGTAGACGGCCCGGGCGTGTCCGCGCCGAGCAGTGGCCGCGGCACCGACTTACCTATCAACCCCCCATTGCTGGCCTGTCCTCGCCTGCTCTTGCCGAAGTTGCCAGGGTTGAGAGGAGCCGGAACTACCTGTGGCCTGGCGTCACGGCCGAGTCTGTGAGGATTTGGCGAGAGTTCGTGCGCGACCCGTACCGCAACCTTTGGAGTGAGTACGAGGACGGCGGCTGCGGTGTCTGGGAATGCTGCGGCAGCCCCTTCGAAGCACGGGAGTTCCTGGATGCCGTAATACACGGCATGTCCCGGCGCCGAGCTCCCGAGCTTCGATTCCTCGTAGACCAACTCGACAACTCGTACTAAGCGAGTTCAGGCAGGACGTTAAACGGCAAGCTCAAGGTTCGGTGAGGATCACTCAGCTTTCGTTGCGGGATCACCTGATGATGGGAGGGCCCAAGCCACCTTGCATGTGGCCTGGGCTCCTGCTCACTCCTCGGGAGGGGTGACTGCGATGCTGACGACAGTGTCCCCCTCGTAGTTCGCGTAGACGGTCTGGTTGTGGGCGAACGCGAGCTGCACGCGCTCGATCTCGAACCAGCGCGTAGAGCGCACCACCTGGCCGTTGAGGAGCTCCAGGAGCATCATCGGAGGGTTGTTCGGGTCCGGCTTGTGGTATTGCACGGATACGACGACGTCACGTTGGGGAGTCACGGGTCTCCTTCGTACGCATGCCCTCCATTCCATCGGGCCTCGGCGCGACAGCAACCAAACGAAAGGTGATTGCTTCGCTACAGGAGGTTAGCGTGAGGTGTGTCGGCAGCTACGAGTCGTGAGCTGCCCGCGGCTGAGGGAAGGGGCGGCGATCCGCGTTGGGCGGGGTTCGCTCGCCGGTACGGGCTCGACTCCGGCCAGCCGGTCAAGCGGGCGGTCGAGGCGCTCGAACCCGGCCGAGCTTCAGCGCCTGGTCCTCGCTGCGGTCGCTCCCTACCCCGATCAAGCGGTGCTCGGCGACCGCATCGCGGGGGAGGAACGGGCAGCGGAGGGCAACTGATCTGGTCTCTCTCCGGCGGGAGTGGGCTGTGGGCCGCAGGCATGCGAGCGGGTACGGCGGAGGGCCGGCACCGTGATGGTGTCGGCCCTCTGGCATGGCAGGCCTCGCGCGGCATACGCGGTCTGCGGGGGAGGCCTGCTAGAAGGGGCGGAGGCCGCCGAAGTAGGGGTTGAGGCCTCCGGCGAGGCCGCCGACGATGCCGGGGTAGGCCTGGTGGAACTGGCCGCCGCTGCCGGGGTGGATGACGAGGCCGCCGGGGCTGGGGGAGGCCTCGGGCGTGGTGCCGGTGAGGAGGTCGAGGGCCATGCCGATGATGCCCCTGCCCTCCGCCCCTTCATCGCCGTCGTTCTGCTTGATGACCTTCTCCTGGACTGCCTCGATCTCCTCGGCGGTGGCCACCACGTCGCGTCCCAACGCGGCGACGAGCTCCTCCCGGACCCCGTCCCGGGGCGTGGCGAGGGATCGGGGGGCGCTGTGTGTCGTGGGCTGGTGGGGTGCTCTGCGGCCTGGACGGGGGCTGCGATGGCAAGGGCGGCGGTGGCAGCGGCGAAGGCGAGGAGCGCCTGTGTGGTGTGGCGGTTCATGACCGGGTAAACGATCTTGTTCGGCGCCGGTGGTAGCCCCTGGTGCGCAAGCGCGCCCGGGACAAGGCCGCGAAGTCCACGGGCCTGGTGATCGAGACCCGGGCCCGGTTCGGGTTCACCGCCGCCCCCGGCGCGAGCGATGACGGGCGGATGCGGCGGATCACACAGCACCTGCCGCCGGAGTTCGCGGGCCGGCTGCTGGCGGCCCAGGACGCCGGAGCCTTTGAGGCGCAGTTGCAGCAGATCGCCGCCGAGGGACTGCAAGAGGTCTACTTCAAGGACGGCGGCGGCCGCGCTCAGGGGCTGCTGGTGGAGTTCACGGACATCGACTGCTTCGACGTGAACCTCTGACCGCCGGGGTGGGGCGGAGGCGCTGTGACTGAGCGCCGCGGTTGCCACTAGGCGTTTTGGTTGGTCTGGTGTGTGCTGAGGTGCGCAGTGCGCTGGCGGAACGTGGTTCAGAGGTGTCCTCGTGGGGTTGCAATCGTTGATCAAGGTATGACGAACATGCGCACCCTGCTCACTATCTTCTGCACTTTCGGCACTCGTCCTGGGAGCCATGGCCTTGGCTGCGGTCCCGGCCAACGCGGACGGCATCACAGGCGGCACCTTCAGCCCCATCGCGAGCGGCGCCCACAAGGCCAGCGAGCTGCTTCCGAAGGGCACCGTTTTCCCCCTTCCGGCGAACAAGATTGTTGAGATCTCCATGCCGGCATTCCGGTAGCCGCGGGATTCCTGTCATCCCGGTACCTGTGAGCCTCACAGCCTGTTTCCCCAGGTCAGAGCTGCGCAGGACGGAGATCCGGGGACGGCGCGCGGCGCGTTCCGTCACTCGATCGTGTGGAGGCGGCGTGGGCGGATCCCTGCAATCCCGTGATCGTTTAGCCTGCGAACTGCAGTGAGGCGAGGCGTCTACGAGGGAAGGCCAGCCCATGGGGTACTTGCGCAAGACGAGTTTCCTTATCTTCCACGATCCGGACGCGCCGGCCGCGGAGAAGACCCTCAATGCGCGGGAGATCGCGGAGATCGAGGCCGCGCACGAGGCCGGCAAGAAGGACCGCATCGACGCCTTGGTCTGGCAGCAGATGGGGATCGAGATCCCCGAGGTGCCCACCGAGTGGGAGCTTGTGAAGTCCCTCAGGTACGAGGGGAAGGATGTCAGCGAAGAGGTGGTCAAGCGCGGGGTCGCCGAGGCGGACATGAAGGCGAAGGTGGCGAGGGAAGCCGCCACGGCACGAGCTGCGGGCCCCGAGGGGGCACCCTGGCGGGAGATTGTCCAGGCGGTCCAGGACGAGAGCATCGTCGACGAGGAGGCGTTCAAGGAGTACCTGCGGAACACCTTCAAGTGGACCGAGCAGAAGTACCTGCGTGACTTCGCGTGGGACGTGTACGGGGTCGTGACCTCGCAGGCCGTGCTGCCAGATCTCGCCTACCGCCCGTGCCGTGAGTCCCACACCACCGTACGTTTCAAGGGCGGTGACGGACTCGGGATCAACGCGCCCTCCAATCACTCGCGTTGGGACGACGACGAGAAGAAATTCGTTCTCACCGGCGAGACCTCCCCCACTTTGTGGGTGAAGATCGCCGACGGCGCGTGGTCCAAGGACGGCCACTGGGGCGGACACCTTCAGGTCACGTGCGCCGCAGCGGAAGGCCAGTGGATCGACTCCAGCAATGGATGGGTGCGGCCCCAGTCCTCGAAGGGTGACCCGGTCACGTTTTACGACATGGGCCCTTACTACGAGATCTGGCAGAAGGACCGCGAGACCGGCCGGCCGCTGGTCGTCGAGGACGACTACCTGCGGTTCGCGGAGGACTGCACCCCAGGCAGGTTCAACCTCGAGGACGCCACCTGGGGCTGACCGGCTCCAGCAGCGGTGACGGCGAGCCGCTACATCATCCTCCGCCTAGCATCCCCTGAGCGGGGCCGCCGCCAACCCGGCCGGGGTCCCGTTTCGCTGTGTCCGTGACCCGGCGCACCCGTCCCCCGGACGAGTGAATCCGTCCTCGCGTACGCAGGTGCAGCAGGGGTGTATACCCCCCAACTGGCCCCAAGCCGTGGGTACTTGACAGATTTTCGGATGTACCGGCGCCTTTCGGGTGGCGCTCAGGGCGGGAGAGCCAAGCAGCGAGCCTCAGCACCGACCACCGGTCGGCGGGCTGAGGTGAAGCTCTGGGGTCCCCTGCCAACCAGCCCATACCCCAGAGCAATCACGACGCCCTCCGGCGCACCAAATTGGCCAGTGCGACGGTGAATTGGTGGATGTGAGCGTCACCGGTGGCAGTCATGCTCAGCCACCGGCGCCAATGGGTCACCGTCGTGACCCGTAGTCGAGGGCAGGGGGCGCCTGGCCCCTCCCTGCCGGGGCTCCGGGCCTGAAGCGGCGGACACGTGCAGGGTCCAGTCCGCATGCACGGTGAACTTGGCGCTGCCCTTTGCCAGGCTACTGCCGCCCCCGACGAGCCCAGGCGCAGGACGCGACTGCAGGGCGGGGCTGACAGAAGCCGCAACCCAGGCGTGCCGGATGCTGACCCACTTCGTCCTCTGCGGGACCAGCCTGGCAGCCGATTCAGCTCCGGGCAGGTTTGGCGCTGCCCATCAGGGGCTCAGCCCTCGGCGATGACCTCGTCTGCCTGCATGCCCTTCTGGCCCTGTACCGCAACGAAGGTCACCTTCTGGCCTTCCTTGAGACTCTTGAAGCCGTTGCCCTGGATGGCCCTGAAGTTCACGAAGAGGTCGGGGCCGCTTTCGGGGGTGATGAAGCCGAACCCCTTCTCGTCGTTGAACCACTTGACGGTGCCGGTCTGGCGCTCAGACATATCCGCTCCCTTGAATTACGTGCTGTGATCGGACGCACGTGACGCCCGACGGGCTGATCATCCCCGTCCGGGGACTGAAGGTCACGGAACCGAGAGGTGTTGGCTGGCCACGTGGGAGTTCTCGTTTGTTTGTCCGGGAGGATTCTCGGTTGGGTGTCCGGTTTTGGGTGCTGGGTGGGTTCAGCGTGTGGTTGTGGTCTGGGGTCTGGGGTTGGTCTGGGTGGGTGTTGAGGTTGGACAGCTGGTGAGGATCTGCTGGTCACCGGGTGGGGATTGGCTGGTCAGTGGGGTGGGGGTTCCAAGGGGGTAGGGTCTTTCTTGATCGTTTAGTGGGGTGGTGGGGCCCCTGTCGGGTGTGGGGGGTGCCGGGGTGGGGCCGGATCAGGTTGGGGCGGATGCTGCCGTGTTGCGTCCGGTGGCGGTACGGCGCCTGCTGGTGCTGGAGGGCCGGGGTGAGCTGACACCGGCGCACAGGCGGATGGTCGCTGGGACACTCGGGGTGTCGGAGCGGACGGTGCGTCGGTGGCTTGTCGCGGCTCGTGAGGAGGATCGTTTCGGCCCGGCGTCGCGGGAGCGGTTCGTTGTCACGGCGGATGTGCTGGCGCGGCTTGCGTTCCACCGGGGCAACGCGGCTGCTGTGCACCGGGAGTTGATGGTTGCGCAGGTCTCGGATGGTGGTGTGGTGCCGTCACTCGCGACGTTCTACCGGGCTCTGGCGCGGGATGTCTCGCCGGGGCAGTGGGCTGGGTTGCGGGGTGGGGAGAGGGCCCGCCGGAACCATGACGTGTTCCTTCAGCGCCCAGCGGTGCACCGGAACGAGGTGTGGGAGACCGATCACGTCCAGGTGAAGGTGGACGTCGATATCGATGGTCGACCGGGCCGGCCGTGGGTGACCTGGTTCATCGAATGCGCTACACGGGTCATCTGCGGGTACGCGGTGACCGCGCAGGTTCCGAGCCGGGAGTCGGTCCTGGTCGCTTTGCGCGACGCGATTTCCCGTGAGGGGGAGCACGGCCCGTTCGGTGGTCTGCCGGGAGCGGTGCGGGTCGATCGGGGTAAGGACTTCCTGTCCCGTGCGGTGGCCGATGCTTTGGGGGCGTTCGCGGTCCCAGTGGTGGACCTTCCCGCTTACAGCCCGCATCTGAAGGGCACGGTGGAGGCCTTGAACAAGGCCGCCAAGCAGATGTTCTTCGTCCAGCTGCCCGGCTACACGGCCGCGCCGCGCCTGAAAGGCGGCCGTAAGCCGGCCGGCGAGGAGCGGCTGCTGCCGCTGGAGGCGTTCATCACGCTGCTGGGGCAGTGGGTGACCTGGTGGAACACCGAGCACCGGCTCCGGGCTCTTGCGGGCCGTACTCCGGCGGCGGCGTGGGAGGAGGATCTCACGCCGGTCGAGGATGCGGAGCCGGGCGCGTTGCACATGTTCACCCTCGAGGACGACGGCCGGGTGCGTGTTCTTGCGGGCAAGGGGGTGCGGTGGAGGAACCGGCACTACGTGGCCTCCTGGATGACCGGACAGGCAGGCAGGAAGTTACGGCTGCGCTATATGCCGCATCACGAGCACGAGATTGAGGTCTACGATGCCGCTTCCGGGCGGCACTTGGGGTCGGCGTACCTGTCCAACCGGGCGAGTACGGAGCAGATCCGGGAGATGAAGCGGGCCCGCGCGCGGGAGGCCGACCGGCTCAAGCGGTTGCTGTCCGCGGCCGAGAAGGATCGCGCCACCCGGTTTGCGGCGGCCACTCGCGGCACGCCGGCCGAGGTGCTCGGCACGGTCACTGAACTGGAAGCCGCCGCAGCGGTGCGTGCGCACGGCGCCTCGGATCTTGCCGAGGTGGCACTACCCGGATATCTGCCGCTGCCCCATGGAATGCCCGCGTCCTGGCCCGCGCCGAATCCCGGCGAGGCCGCTGCTCCCTGTGCTGAAGACGACGAAAGAACCCTTGCCGCGCGATGAACGCTGTACCCGCCGCCAGCCCGTCCTTGGCCCGTCCGCTTCGTGGTCCGCTGCCGCCGCCCCGCAAGGACCACTACCCGTCGCTGCCCGACGCGAACGTGATGGGCACCATGGCGATGAAGGAGACGCTGGCCAATCTCGGAGAGGTGATCGCCGCCCGCGGCATGATGTGCGTCTACGGGCCGGCCGGGTTGGGCAAGACCATGTCCGTCAACGCCGCCCTGCGCGAGCTCGCCCCCAAGTCCACGCGCCGTATCGAGTTCCGCGGCCGCCCCACCGTGCTGGACATCCGCCACAACCTGTTCAACGTGCTCGCTCTGCCCGGCAGGCCCCCGAGGCAGCCGACCGCGTTCGACACACTGCTCAAGGACGTGCTGGCCGATCAGTTCCGGGTGCTGGTCTGTGATGAGGCCCAGTGGCTGCGGGAGGAATCGTTCGAGTACTTCCGGCACTTGTTCGATGACCTGTACACCGACATCGCGGTGGTGTTCGTCGGCGGCGGGAACACCTACGAGGTCCTGGCCGGCAAGGACATGCTGGCCTCCCGGGTGCACATCTGGCAGGAGTTCCGACCGCTCACGCGGGAGGAGGTCCTGACCACGATCCCGGCCTACCACCCGGTATGGCTCGGCGTGGATCCGCGACGACGCGGCCGCCCACGGCGTCCTCCGCACCTGGGCCAAGATCACCTACCACCTGGCGCGCGCCCTTCAGGCCCGCCCTGGTCTTGAGGCCGACCGGGACCTGCTGCGCTGGGTCTTCAGCAAGCTCGGCCGCCGCACCCGGCCGTGAACACTCCCGGCCTGCCCGTTCTGTCCGACGCGCCCCGGCGCCTGTCCGAGACGCCACGCACCCGTGAACGACACACTCCCTCCCGTCACTGTTCTTCTCGACCCCGCCGATGATGCCGCTGTCACCCGGGCGGCGCTCGCCGCGCACGACCCGGTGGCCGGCTGCGTCACCGTCCACCCCGCCCCTGGCACGAGAAGCGACCGGTACTTTGCTCACGACGTCCTGGCGGCGCTGGGCAAACCTGCGCACCTTCCGGGCTTCCCGGATTCCCGAGCCCCGGTGTGGGAGGCCGCCACCGCCTGGATGGCCGCGATGCCCGCCAGACGCCTGACGGTCCTGCGCGCCCACCTGCTCACCCGTGAACGTGTGCAGCGCCTGCTCGACCTGCGGAGGTTCACCGGCGCGCATCTGGTCCTGGTATGCCACCGCAGCCGGCTGACCACCGCCCTGAGCGACACTCTCGCCGGTGTGCCCCATGCCCTCACCCACTCCCACACCAGCCTCTTCGCCGGGCCCGCCGTGCACGGTGTGGGCCGGTCCGCTGTACCGCCGCGGACCGCCGGCCGCTGGATCTCCGTGCCGGCGCTGGACCGGCTGGCGGACTGGGACGGATCGGACCACTGCATCGGGTGCGTACCGTCGTCGGTCAGCTGGCGGTACCGTCCCCGGCCCAGGCCGCGTTCGCCGCGGACCACTCTGGAGATCGTCCGCCGTATCCACACTGCGACCGCGCACCCCCGTCTGGCCGCCGCGCTGGCCGCCGCCGTGTTCACCGGGGCTGCCGGGCAGCAGCTGGGCACCGCCCGCCTGGCGGACTGGCGCCGGGACGCCGCCGCCCTGGCCCTGCACGACCCTGTCGGCGAGGTCGATGGCTGCGCCACCCATCCGGTGCCGGTGTGGGCAGCGCTCTTCCTGGACGCCGCCGCTCACTTCACCCGCCTCGCCCCCACACCCGGCCTGCCTCTGCTCGTCAGACCTGAGGAGCACCCTGCCCTGCTCCGGCTTGCCGAACAGGCCCGGCTGCGGCCGCCCCAGCCGGGCATGGACACCGAGCCCGGTGCCGTTCCCACTTCCGGGACCGAGTGGTTCTACCGGCAGCTGAAGGAGACAGGGCTGGACGGGGCCGCGCCCCAGCCACTCCGGCGCCCGCGATTGCGGGGACGACAGACCCAAAGCCCGCCGGCCGCCGCACCGTAAGCAGCCGCGCAGGATCTGCGGTTGCCTACGGCCTAAAGATGCGGCGGGTGGCTGTCCGGCGATGGACATTGCCCCGGCCGGCAGGTGAGAGACAAGAGGATGGCCCAGGCCCAGTACGCAGGGTGGGTTCGGTTTCCTCCGGCCCGCCCCTGGCGTCAGCTCCAGCACATGCCCAGGCCGTCCAGCGCCTTGATCCGCTCCAGTGGCAGGTTCGTCCTGCGGGAGCGCTGGTTGGAGATCCAGACTCCCAGTTTGATCTCCGCCCCGTCGAGTGCTTCCACGTGCTTGCGGGGGACGTTGAGGTGCCCTTCGCGTTGTGCGTAGGTCTGTGCGGCGGAGAGGTTCCGGCGGAAGTTGTCGTCCTGGGCGACGCGTTTGGCATCTGGTGTGCCGTCTGTGTCAGGCGTCATGCCCAGGGCGGTGAGTAGCCGCCGCCGCTCGGGGTCGAGCGTGCCCCACGCGGCGCGCTGGCGGGCGCACCACTGGCCCAGGTCTTCACCGTGGCTCGTGTGCCCGGGTGCGAGAGCGGGGGATCCGCCCTCGGCGATGTGGCGGTGCAGCAGGGCGTAGCGGCGCTGCCATGCCACATCCCATGCAGGGCACCAGTAGGGGTCGATGTCCTTGAGAGCGTTCTTGCGAGAGGCGGGCAGTGCTCCTGGGGTGCCGTCTGGCATCCGTGCTTCCCGGCGCCGGTTGGCCAGCCATGTGCCGAGGGGATAGCCGTCCACGGCTGCTTCGCGCGGAGCCGCAAGATGCCCGTGGACCGAGTAGTACGCGCGGGCTACCGAGAGCCCTTCGCTGAACGCGTGGTCGGGGTGGCTCCACACCATGCCCAGCTGTTCGAGTGCGGCGGTACGCACGGGTGAGAGCCGGCCGCTGTGGTGGAGGCGGCGCTGATCGCCCAGCCACACGCCCAGCGGGAAGCGGCCGTCCTTCACCGCGTAGGGAACGACGAGGTGCCCGTGCTGCGCGTGGAACCGTCGTGCGGCCACGAGGCCGTTCAGCCACACCCTGGATTCAGGTCTGATGACGCGGAGATCCACGAATGCCGCGATGTCGGCAGAGTCCCGGGGATGGGAGAACAGCACCGCCAGGCCTTCCTGGACACCGCCGCCTTGGCTGACGGTGTGGCCTGGCCAGGCGGCGAGCCGGTCCACGACCTCGGTGTCGTGGGCACGCAGCGCGGCGAGGACCCGGACGAGCGGCAGATAGGCCCCGGACCCCAGCCAGTCCTCACTGCGCTCGTCAGGTCCGAGGAACACCGGCACCAGCAGAGAAGCGGTCTTGTCCCCGCGCGGGCCCTGTCGCAGGGCACGGCCGACGGTCTGGACGGTGTCGACGATCGACTCCCGGGGGTCTGCGAAGACCACGGCATCGACGGCGGGTATGTCCACGCCTTCAGCCAGGACCCGGGCGCTGGAGAGCACCGAGCGCTCCACCAGCTGGCCGTCCGTGCGGCAGCCGCGGGCGAACTCTTCGAGAACCGCCCGCCGGTGGGCCAGCCGATGACCGCCGTGCAGCCATCCCGACCACACTTCACGCGGGTAGAGGTCCGGATCCGCTTCCCGCAGGCGCCGGGAAGCCCTCTCCGCCGCATCAGCGAAGTCTCGTGCCTCCACGACACGGTGGTGGAACGTCATCACGCGCTGCAGGTGATGTTCTGCCGAGGCCTTGAGTACGGCGGCTTGCAAGGCATCCAGCCGGGCCCGGGCCGCACCGGCTTCCGAAGCACTGCGATCCGCCGTTGCCGCGGCCAGGGCCTGGTCGCGGATCTCGAGCACGACGATCTGGTAGCGGGCCAGCAGGCCGCGGTCGATGGCCTCGGCCAGAGTAAGCCGGTACACCACGGGGCCGAACACCTGCTCGTCGTCCATCGAGGCGACCGGAGCCGGCTCCCCGCCCGGTGTGCTCGTCCACGGCTCGGCGACCCGCGGTGTGGCGGTCAGGTACAGCCGTCGGTCCGCGGGGATGGCGGCATCGTCATGGATCGCGGCCCACGGCTTGCCCCAAGGCCCTGATGTGCGGTGCGCCTCGTCCACGATCACGAGGTCCCACTGCCCCAGCCCCGCCCCGTGGGCCTCGGCGAGTACCCGCAGCGACGCGTACGTCGCGAACACGGTGACCCGACCGGGTCCGCCAGCCCACCCCCGTACCTGCCGCCAGTCGGTCGTGCAGCGCACCCCTGCCCCGTCCAGCTCCGGATCTCTTTGCAGCGAGCAGACCGCCACCATGCGCCCGGTACGTCCCGCATCGCGCCAGACGGACACGGTCTGCACCAGCAGGTCCAGCGTGGGCTGCAGCAGGATCAGCACCCGCCCCCCGCGCGCGACGCGCCCTGCCGTGTGCACCCCCATCAGGGTCTTACCTGTTCCGCAGGCCGCCACAACCGTCGCCCGCAATCCCGGCCCGTGAGCGCCTTCAGCAGGGGTCCGTCCCAGGGCCCGCACTGCGGCGTCCACAGCCTCAACCTGATGCGGCCGCAGCGCCCAACCACCTGTCACCCCAACAACTCCCTGACCTGTCGGCGAAGGGACGGCCCAGCCCCGTCTTCTTCCAGCCTCGTATGACGGTAAGGGCCCCTGGCGTTCAGACCTTTCAGTGCCCCCAGGCGGTGATGGACGGGTTACCCGTAGAGGGCGAGGAGTTCGTCGACGGCAGTGCGGATGTCTTCGTCCTGGGTGAAGCCGCGCCAGGCGCCGCTGCTGCGTAGGCGCGGATCTTGGCGGGGTACGGCGTGCAGGAGTTGGGCGGCGGGCCGCGCGGCGGGGCCGATCTGTGTCAGGTGGCGCACGGCCGGGAGCATGACTGGCAGGTAGTCGCCTTTGGCCAGGCCTTGCACGGCGGTCATCAGCGCGGGGACGGCGGTCTGGGTGTCGCCGGTCGCGGCCCACAGGGCGTGGGCTGCCTCGACGCGGGTCCAGGGGTCGGTGTCGGTGGTCATCGCCCGGAGCCGGTCCGCGAAGCGGGCAGCGTGTGGGCCGAGGTCGGCGAGCTTGCGTAGGACAGGACGCGGGATGCTTCCCTGGGCCGCGGCCCGTTCGCATACCTTCAGGAGCGGCATGTCCTGGCTCACCACCGACTTTCCAGTAGGCCCATGCCGCCAGCTCCGTGTGCGTCCCCCCTGTGTCCGCCCGAGTCAGCAGCAGTTCCTGGGCCCCGTTGCCGGCTGGTCCGATGCCTGCGAGGGCGAGTGCCGCGCTGTTCCAGTGCCGGTCGTCCTCCATGAGGCTGACAAGCGCCGGTACCGCTGCCTTGGCCGCAGGACCCCAGCCCGCCAGCACCTGGCAGAAACGGTTGATCACCTGCTGGTCCGTGCTCGTACCGAGCGTGTTGCAGACCGCCGGCAGCAACTGCTCGGCATGGTCCGCAAGGTATCGGAGTACCTCAGGCAGCGAGGGGAGGACCGCATGGTGCGAGCCGGCGGTGGCGGGGTAGCTGGCGGAGCTCGACGCGAACCCGGACCGCATGCCGGCTAGCAGCTCGATCAGGCCCGGGAGGCAGCGAGGGTCGTTCATCCTGGCCAGAGCCCACAAAGCAGCCTCGCCGACGGTCTGCCGCATTCGGGTCGTCCTCGCGGTGTTGTCGCCGAGCAGCGCGGCTACCTCGTCGGCGTGGGCAGCGGCTGCGGGGCCAAGGCAAGCCAGCAGCTCAGCTGCCCGGAATCGGGCCTCGCAGGCAGGGTCGTTCAGGCGGGCGGCGATGCGGGGGAGAAGAGCAGAAGTGGGGGAGTGCCACTGGCCCAGCAGCCCTGCTGCCTGCGCCAGGGCGCCGGTTCTCTGTGTCGGCGAAGCTGGTAACCAGCAGGATGCGTGGCTGCTGCGCACTCATCGTCGTCTCCTGTACAGATCGCTTGTTGATCAACCTCGGCGACAGGCTGAACCGCCGACTGGGCCACGAGGTCTGATTCCAGCCTCGGAGCGCAATTCTCGCAGCCGACGCGGCCGTCTCCGAAGCTGGCCGCGCCCCGGCGATGTCACAGGGCGCTACGGTCACCGGCCGGTCCGTCGTCCGGGACCACCGTGGTGCCCGGTGCGTTCTCGGTGAAGACTCCGCGCAGCAGTGCGTGGGGTGTACGGCCGTCGATGACCTGCGCCTTGGGGACGCCGGCCCGTACGGCGCGCAGGCAGCCTTCCATCTTGGGGAGCATGCCGCTCGCCAGGCCGGGCAGCAGCACGTCCAGTTCACCGGCCGTCAGCCGGCCGATCACCTCGGTGCTGTGCGGCCAGTCCGCGTACAGGCCCTCGACGTCGGTCATCACCACCAGCCGGTCCGCACCCAGGGCCACGGCCAGCGCCGAAGCCGCCAGGTCCGCGTTGACGTTGTAGACCTGGCCGTCCTCACCCCGCGCCACCGGCGACACCACCGGGATACGGCCCTGCTCCAGCAACGAGCCGATCACCCCCGCGTCCACCGCCACCACATCACCGACCAGGCCTATGTCCACCGCCCGGCCCTCCACCCAGGCCGGCCGCCGCACCGCCGTCATCGTGTGCGCGTCCTCACCCGACAGCCCCACCGCGAACGGCCCGTGCGCGTTGATCGCCCCCACCAGCTCACGCTGCACCCGACCGGTCAACACCATCCGCACGACATCCATCGTCTCCGGCGTCGTCACCCGCAGCCCCGCCTCGAACCGCGACTCCAGCCCCAACCGGTCCAACAGCGCACTGATCTGCGGCCCACCACCATGCACGACCACCGGCCGCAGACCCGCCTGCCACAACTCCACCACGTCCTGCGCGAACGTCCGGTGCAACGCCGGATCCACCATCGCGTTCCCACCGAACTTCACCACCACCGTCCGACCCAGAAGCTCGGCCGGCCACGGCAGGTCCTGCGCGGCCGGGGCAGGGTCATCGGATTCCAGGGCGGAGGTCACACTCACTGAGCCACTCCATTCGTGGGCGGGCCGACCCGTTCGGGCAGGCCGAGGGGACGTTCACGTTCCGAGCAGGGTCGTCCGCGGTACCGGCAGCGCGGCAGTGGTACCGGCAGCGGTGCCGTCGGCGCTGCCTTCGGCGGCGCCGGCAGCGGCCGGAGGGACGGCCCGGCGGAGGTCCGCCGGGCCGTCCCCTCCCCGGTCACGCGCGCCGGTCGGGGTGGACCGGGGGTGCCGGTGGGGCCGGGGGCACCGGGGCCGACCCGCTACGGGTACGCGGCACGGTCGTCGTGGCCGGGCCGGCCGATGACAGCCGGGCGCCCTCCACGTCCATGTGGGGCAGGACCCGGTCGAGCCAGCGGGGGATCCACCAGGCCCGGTCGCCCAGCAGGGCGAACAGCGCCGGCACGATGGCCATCCTGACGACGAACGCGTCGAACAGCACCGCGACCGCCAGGCCGAAGCCGATCATCTGGATGAAGTCGTTGTCCTGCAGGATGAAGCCCGAGAACACGCTGATCATGATGAGCGCCGCCGCGGCCACCACCCGGCCGCCGTACCGGAATCCGGTCACCACGGCCTCCCGGGTGGCCGCGCCGTGGGTGTACGCCTCCCGCATCCGGGTGACCAGGAAGACCTCGTAGTCCATCGCCAGGCCGAAGACCACACCGATCATGAAGATCGGCATCGTGCTCATCACGGGACCGGGCTCGTCCACTCCGAAGACGTCCGCCAGCCAGCCCCACTGGAACACCGCCACGACCGCGCCGAGGGCGGCGGCGACCGAGAGCAGGAAGCCGAGCGCGGCCTTGAGCGGCACGAGGACGGATCGGAAGACCAGCATCAGGAGCACGAACGCCAGCCCGACGACCAGGGCGAGGTAGGGCACGAGCGCCTCGTCCAGGGTCTCGGAGAAGTCGATGAACATCGCCGTCTGTCCGGCCACCAGCACACGCGCTCCGGTGTCCGCCTCCATCCCGTGCGCGGCCTCGCGCAGGGAGCGGACGAGGTCCTCGGTCCTGAGGTCGGCGGGGCCGGTGGCCGGGACCACGTTGACGATCGCGGTGTCGCCCGCCTTGTTGGCCTGCGGCGGGCTCACCGAGACCACGCCGTTCTGACGGGAGAGCCGCTCGCCGACGGTCGCGGCGGCCGCCGCCGCGTCCTTGGCCTCCACCGTCACCATCAGGGGGCCGTTGGAGCCGGGCCCGAACGATTCGGTGACCAGGTCGTACGCCTTGCGCTGGGTCGTCTCGACGGCCATCGTGCCCTCGGACGGGAGCCCGAGTTCCAGGCTGGCGGCGGGGACGGCGACGGCGCCGAGCCCGACCACTCCCACCAGGAGCACCGCGACCGGCCGCCGCAGCACCAGGCGGGCCCAGCGCACCGCGAGCGCGCCGTCCGTCTTGCCCGCCCGCTTCTCGGCCTTCCGCAGCGTGCGCGCGGAGGCGGGCTTGCCGTACTGCTCGGCGCGGTCCCGGCGGCGCAGCACCTTGACCGGGGCGAACCCGAGCAGCGCGGGCACGAGGGTGACGGCGACCAGGACGGCGACGACGACGGTGCCGGCGCCGGCCAGGCCCATCTTGGTCAGCAGCGGGATGTTGACGACTGCGAGGCCGACGAGCGCCACGACCACGGTCAGGCCCGCGAAGACGACGGCCGAACCGGCGGTGCCCACGGCCCGGCCCGCGGCCGCGTCCCGCTCCCGCCCGTCGCCGATCTCCGCGCGGTAGCGGGAGATGATGAACAGGGCGTAGTCGATGCCCACGGCGAGGCCGAGCATCAGGGCGAGCGTGGAGGTCGTGGAGGACAGGCCGAGGGCGCTGCCCAGGGCGACGATGCCGCAGATGCCGACGCCGACGCCGAGCAGTGCGGTCAGCAGCGGCATGCCGGCCGCCACCAGGGAACCGAAGGTGACGAGCAGGACCAGGGCGGCGACGGTGAGCCCGATGATCTCGCCCGAGCCCATCGACTGGGACGGCGGTACCGCGTCGCCGCCCATCTCCACCGTCAGGCCGCTCGCGCGGGCATCGGACACGGCCTTGGTGAGCGCGGCGTGTGCCTCCGGGCTCATGCTGGTCGCACCGACCTCGTACGCGACGGACACGAACCCGGTGGTGCCGTCCTTGCTGACGGCCTGACCCTGGAACGGGTCGACGGCGCTGACGACTTCGGGCGAGCGGGTGAGGTCGGCGACGAGTGCGTCGACCTTCGCCTTCTGCTCCGGGTCGGCGAGTCCGGCGCCGGCCGGTGCCCGCACCACGACCCGGGCCTTGGCGCCGTCGGTGCTGATGTCGGGGAACTTCTCCTTCAGGAGGTCGTAGGCCTTCTGGGTCTCCGTACCCGGCATGGTGAACGTGTCGGAGGGGAGGGGCGGGGCGGAAGCGGCGGCGAGCACCCCGCCCGCGAAGACCAGGATCCACAACAGGAGGGTGAGGCCCCTGCGGCGGAAGGCCAGGCGGCCGAGTTTGTACAGGACTGTAGCCACAGCGAAAGAACTCCTAACCGGACAATGCCGGGCGAGCGGTGGGTCGTGGGTGTGGGGGCGGCGGTCGGTGGGAGGTCCGCGGGTTCACGGCCCGTCGTCCGCGGGGTCCCGTGCGGGTGGCGGGTCCGGGGCACCGGCGGCCGGAGCGCCGGTGACGCTGCGGAAGACGGTGTCCAGGTCCGGGGAGTGCACGGTGAGGGCCTCGGCTTCGATCGACGCGCGGTCCAGTACGTCCAGGACGGACCGCAGCGCGTGGACGCCGCCGTCGGTGGGGACGTAGAGGGACAGGGCGTCGTCGTCCCGCGGCACCGGTCCGAACGCCGCGACCGCCGCTTCGTACACGGGCGCGTCGGCGAACCGGAGCCGGATGTGACCGCGCCGGTCCCCGGGGGTGGGAGCGGCCGGGCGCCGGGGTCCGCGAGGCTTGGTCCCGGTCCGGCCGGTGTCCGGGGCCGGCGGGGTCACCACGAACTCCGGGGACAGGCCGTCGAGCCGCAGGATCACGGAACCGGGGGCCAGCTCACGGCTGACCTGGCTCATGGCCTCGGCCAGGGCGTTGAGCAGGACCAGCCGGGCCGCCGACTCCAGCGGGGCGGCCAGCCGTTCCGCGAGCGCTCGGGTGCCGTCACCCGCTTCGGCGACGGCCGTGAGCTCGCGTCGGAGGTGCTCGACATACGGCGTCAGGTCCATGACGTCATGATGGCACATCAATGACGCCATTCCAGGGGCCAATGGGCGCCATCCCTCGACTTGGCTGGATCACATCGCGTTGGGCGCGCGGACGAAGTGTCATGGTAGTGACCGTTATTTCTGGTTATGGCATGCGACATTTGGTCGACGGTGGAGAGGTGTGCGGTGACGCCATCGATGGCGCCATCCCGTGGTGCGCCGGCGGTGGCGAGGTCGCCGCCGTCCACGGGTGCGGCGTCGGACGATCCCTCTTCTCTCCCCCTTCCTCCCTCCGTCGCGGCGGGGCCGCCCGCGCAGCCTCGTTCCGCCGCGTGCCCGTTCCTGTCCCGCCGATACGGGATTCCACCCCTTTCCGGCTGCATTCGGATGCGGCGGGGCCGGAACTCTTGTCCCGTCGACGGGACAGCGGGTGGAATGGCATTCCTGATCGGGCATTGCCCACCCGGAATGCGAATCCCGAATACCCGTGGGCGCGCCGAGTTCGCACCGCAGGGCCATCGAAGGGACGGTTCTTCCCCGTGTTCGTACCCGCTTTCTATCGCCAGCCTGAGACCTCGTGGATGGTCGATCTGATCAGAAACAACCCCCTGGCCCTCATGGTCGCCAACTCGGCGGGCCAGGAGGCTCCGTTCGCCACGCACCTGCCGGTCATACCCGACCCGGACACCGACGGCCCGTGGGCGCCGGACCTTTCCGGCGCGATCCTGCTCGGGCACATGAACAGGGCCAATCCCCACTGGCGTGCCATGGAGACCGGTGATTCGGCGCTCCTGGCGTTCACGGGCCCGCACGCCTACGTATCACCCACCGTCTACGCCAAAACCCCGGCGGCACCCACCTGGAATTTCACATCGGTCCACGTGCGCGGCAGCATCGCGAAGATCGAGGACACCGAGGAAACCCTTGAGGTGGTGAAGAGCACCGTGCAGGCATTCGAGAAGGGTTTCGGATCCAACTGGGACATGGAGGAATCCCTCGGGTATTTCCGCCGGATCCTGCCCGCCGTCGGGGCGTTCCGCCTGACGGTGTCGGCCGCCGACGGCATGTTCAAGCTGAGCCAGGAACAGGAACCGGAGGTCCGTGACCGGGTCCGGCGGGACTTCGGGAGCCGGGAGTGCAGCCGCCACCGCGAGACCGCGGAGCTCATGAGCCGGCTCGCGTGACGGCTCGCCGACCGGGCCGGGGCCCGTACCCCGAGGCCGGGTTCCCGTGACCGGTGCCCTCATGCGAAACGCTCGGCCGGGAATCCCGGCCGAGCGTTTCGCATGAGGGGTGCGGTTCGGGCTGGCGCCAAGATTGGAGCCAACATGGCCCGTGTGGCCCGTGTGGCCCGTGTGTGACCTGTGTGTCCTGTGTGATCCGTGTGGCCAGTGGGCTAGTGGGCGATCAGGGTCCCGGCCCCGCCCGTGAGCCGGTCACGCCGTGAGCCCCGCGCGTTCCGCCTCCTCCTCCAGAGTCCGCTCCGCGGCCCGGTCGAGGGTGGCGAGCACCCATTGGTCGAATTCGATGCCCGAGCGTGCGGCTGCCCGGTGCCACCACTGGATGCGGTTGCCGGGCAGGGCCAGCTGTCGCGTCGGCTCGGCGGATTTGTGCGGGCCGATCACGTCCCGGCGCCCGAGCCGGACGGCGTTGCGCAACTGCTTGGTCGTCCATTCCATCTCTTCAACCCGATCCAGCCACATCTCCTGCTCCTCGACGGAGAGGGACGCCAGTTCCGCATGGTGCTGGAAGGTGAGCGCCGCTCGGCGCCGTCGTAATTCGAAGCGCCTCGACACCCACGCGTAGTTGCGGAGCGTCTGGTACTGAAGGCCTGCGGCCCGCAGACCGCGCTGATAGCGGTCGGTGTAGTGGTCCTTGCCGTACACCAGCCAGTCGCCCAGCCACCAGGACGAGGAATTGACGATGCCGGAGAGCTGGCGTCCGGCCCGCTCCCAGTCGTCGAAGGTCAGCCCGGACGGTATCCGCAGCCCCACGTTGGTCGTGAGTACCTGACTGCGGGGTGCGGGCTCCTCCGCTCTTCTCTGGCGCGGCGCGGTCTCCGAACGCTTGCCGAATAGCGCGACCTTGGATCCGTCAGCGTTGGCGGACTCGTTCATCCTTAGATCCTCCCGTGTGGATGTGTCGTGCATGGCGCCGGAGCGGAGTCCGGTGCGCCCGGCGCCGGGGCGGCGCGCTCCAGGAAACGCAGGAGCTCCACCGGGAACGGCAGCACCAGGGTCGAGTTCTTCTCGGCGGCGACCGCGACCACCGTC
>LJCW01000370.1 GCA_001298555.1 Actinobacteria bacterium OV450 | reverse complement strand
GGGCGCTGCGGATGACGCGCTGCTGGGAGGGCCCGTTGGGGGCGGTCATGGAGCTGGACGCGCCGTCCTGGTTGACGGCGGAGCCCTTGATGACGGCGAGGACCCGGTGGCCGTTGCGGCGGGCGCCGGAGAGCCGTTCCAGGACGAGGACGCCGACGCCCTCGGAGCAGCCAGTGCCGTCGGCCGCCGAGGCGAACGGCTTGCAGCGGCCGTCGGCGGCCATGCCGCGCTGGTGGCTGAAGTAGAGGAACATGTCCGGCTCGGTCATCACGGTGACGCCGCCGGCCAGGGCGAGTGTGGACTCGCCGGAGTTCAGGGACTGTGCGGCGAGGTGCAGGGCGACGAGGGACGAGGAGCAGGCCGTGTCGACGGTGACGGCCGGGCCCTCCAGACCGAGGCTGAACGCGACGCGGCCGGTGACGAGGCTGCCGCCGGTGGTGGCCGCGGCTTCGGTGCCCAGCGCGTAGTCGTGGTACATCACGCCGCCGAAGACGCCGGTCTTCGTGCCGCGGAGGGTGTGCGGGGCGATGCCCGCGTTCTCGATGGCCTCCCAGGACGTTTCCAGCAGCAGCCGCTGCTGGGGGTCGAGCGCCAGGGCCTCGCGCGGGGAGATCCCGAACAGGGCCGCGTCGAAGTCGCCGGCGTCGTAGAGGAAGCCGCCCTCGCGGGTGATGGTCCGCCCGGGCTTGCCCGGCTCGGGGTCGTACAGGGCGTCGGTGTTCCAGCCGCGGTCCTCGGGGAACGCGGAGACCCCGTCGCGGCCCTCGGCCACGAGCCGCCACAGGTCGTCGGGGGAGTTGACCCCGCCGGGGTAGCGGCAGGCCATGCCCACGATCGCGATCGGCTCGGAGGCCCGGTCGGCCCCCTCGGCGAGCTCGCTGTTCTCCCGCTTCAGCCGCTCGTTGTCCAGCATGGACTGTCTCAGAGCGGTGACGAGTTGTTCCACTGATGCTTCCACGATGACCTCAGCCCTCGTTCGAATTCGGTTCGGCGGACGCAAGCGCGGCACGCACCAGGTCGTCGATGTTCATGCTCTTGATCTCTTCGCTCCGGTCGGCGGTCTGCGGGGCGGCAGGCGTACCGGACGCGGCCGGTGCGGCCGGCGCCCCCTGCTGCCCCGCCGGGCCGGCGAGCCTGAGCAGCGCGTCCAGGAGGCCCGCCTCGCGCAGCGCGGCGACGGGGATCGAGGAGAGCGCCTCGCGGATGGAGTGGTCGTCCCGGTCGGCGACGGCCGCCGGCTCGGGCTCCGCAACGTCCTCGATGGCCGGGAGGATCTCCTCCAGGAGGAACTCGGCCATCACGACCGGGCTCGGGTAGTCGAACATCATGGTCGCCGGCAGGCGCATCCCGGTCGCGGTCTGGAGCCGGTTGCGCAGGTCGATCGCGGCCAGCGAGTCGAGCCCCAGGTCCGTGAAGCCCTTGTTGACGTCGATGGTGTCCGGGTCGCTGTGGCTGACCGCCGCGACCTGCGCACGGATCAGGTCCAGCACCGCCGGCTCCCGGTCGGCGGGCCGCATCCGGGCCAGCCGCTCCTCCAGGGAGCCCGAGCCGGCCGCCGCCGCGGCCGCGCGGGCCACGGCCGGGGCCCGTACCTCCTGGCGCTGCTGCGCCGCCGGCTCGGCCTTCAGGACGTCCCGCAGGAGGACCGGGGCCGCGCCGGGGTCGGCACCGCGGCCCGCGTTGTCGACACGGATCGGGGCGATCATCACCTCGTCGAGGGTCATCGCCTCGTCGAAGAGCTGGAGCCCCTCCGCGGTCGGCAGGGCCGGCAGGCCCAGCGACTTCATCCGGCCGAGGTCGGAGTCGGTGACCCCGCCGCCCAGTCCGGTCTTCGTCTCCCACAGGCCGAACGCCAGCGAGGTGGCGGGCAGGCCGAGCGAGCGGCGGTGCGCGGAGAGCCCGTCCAGGAACCGGTTGGCCGCCGCGTAGTTGCCCTGCCCGGCGCCGACCACGAGACCGGCGCAGGAGGAGAAGAGGACGAAGGCGGACAGGTCCAGGCCGAGCGTCGCCTCGTGCAGGTGCCAGGCGGCGTCCGCCTTCGGCCGCAGCACGGCGTCGACCTGCTCCGCCGTCAGCTGCGCGGTCAGCGCGTTGTCCATCAGCGCCGCCGCGTGCACGACGGCGGTCAGCGGCTGCTCGGCGGAGACGCCGGCCAGCAGCGCGTCCACGGCGCCGCGGTCCGACACGTCGCAGGCGACGACCGAGACCTCCGCCCCGAGTCCGGCCAGCTCTGCCCTCAGCTCCTCGGCGCCCGGTGCGTCCGGGCCGCGGCGGCTGGTGAGCAGCAGGTGGCGCACACCGTGCTCCGCCACCAGGTGGCGGGCGGTGATCGCGCCGAGGCCGCTCGTACCGCCGGTGATCAGAACGGTGCCCTCCGCCGACCAGGGCAGCTCGGAGGCGACCTGGCTGGAGGCGATCCGGGCCAGGCGCGGGACCTTGACCTCGCTGCCGCGTACGGCCGCCTCCGGCTCCCCGGTCGCGACGATGGCGGGCAGTACCTGGTGGGCGGCGGCCGAGCCGTCGGTGTCCACCAGGAGGAAGCGTCCCGGGTTCTCCTCCTCGGCCGAACGCAGCAGACCCCAGACGGGCGCCTGCGCCAGGTCGACGGTGTCGGTGTCCTTCGCCTGGACCGCGCCGCGGGTGACCACGGCGAGCCGGGACCGGCCGAAGCGGGGCTCGTCGAGCCAGGTCCGCAGGACGTCGAGGACGGCGCCGGTCACGGACCGGACGGCGTCCGGAACCTCGCCCCCGCCCGCCGGTACGGGCAGCAGGACCACCTCGGGCAGCTGCGCGCCGCCGTCCAGGGCCGCGGCGAGCGCCGCCAGGTCCGGGTAGACGGCCATGCCTTCGCCGAAGGTGTGGTCCGCGCCGCCGCCGAGCAACGCCCAGCGGTCGGCGGTCGCCGTGTGGCTGGCGCCCAGCGGCAGCTGGTTCCACACCAGGTGGAACATCGACGGGCGCTCGCCCTGCCCGGCGGCCGCGGCGGCGTTGACACGGGCCGCCGTGACGGGGCGGACCACCAGGGAGTCGATCGTCGCGACCGGGGTGCCCCGCAGGTCGGACAGTTCGATGCGGACGGCGTCGGAGCCCTGCGACTTGTGCGACTCCACGGCCGTGATCCGGCCCCGGAGCTGCGAGGAACCGGCGGCGTGCAGGGTCACTCCGGCCCAGGCGAACGGGAGCTGGGTGCCCCCGACGTCCTGCGGGCGGCGCCCGTCCATGAAGTCGGTCGCGCTGAGCGAGCCGTCCAGGATCGACGGGTGGATCCGGTACTCGGTGCCCACCGCCAGGTTGTCCTCGGGCAGCGACACCTCGACGAAGGTCTCCTTGCCGCGCGTCCAGATCCCGCGCAGGCAGCGGAACATCGGCCCGTACCCGTAGCCCTGGCCGGTGAGGTAGTCGTACACGCCGGAGATGTCGACCTCCTCCGCGCCCTGCGGCGGCCAGACCCCGGTCCCGACCCCGAACGACTCGGGAGCCGGCGGGTGCTGGGCCCCGGGAGCGAGGACACCGCTCGCGTGCCGCGTCCACGGCGTGTCCGCCGGGCCGTCGTCGGGCCGCGAGTACACCGCGAGCGAGCGCCGGCCCGTGGCGTCGGCCGCGTCGACGGTGACCTGGATGGCCAGGCCGCCGCCGTCCTCGCGCATCGGCATCAGCGCCTCGATGGTGAGCTCGTCGATCACGTCGCAGCCGACCTCCTCACCGGCGCGGATCGCGAGCTCCACGTACCCGGTACCGGGCAGGAGCACGGTCCCGAGGACGTCGTGGTCGGCCAGCCACGCGTGGGTCTTGACCGACAGCCGGCCGGTCAGGACCACGCCCCCGGCCTCCGGGGAGACCACCACCGCGCTCAGCAGCGGGTGCTGCGCCGGCTGCTGGCCCATGCTGGTGACGTCGCCGGCCGGGGCCGCCGCCGGAGCGTCGAGCCAGTAGGGCCGCCGCTCGAAGGCGTACGTCGGCAGCTCGACCACCTGCGCACCGGTGCCGGCGTGCAGCGCCGTCCAGTCGACGGGGGTGCCGGTGGTGTGGAGCCGGGCGAGCGCCGTCAGGAGGGTGCGGGCCTCGGGGCGGTTCTTGCGGACGGCGGGCTCGACCACGGCGTCCTGCCCGTCCAGAGTGCTCTGGGCGAGGGCGGTCAGGACCGCGTCGGGGCCGAGCTCCAGGAAGGTCCGGACGCCCTTCGCGGCGAGGTGCTGGACGGTGTCGGAGAACCGGACCGCCTCGCGCAGGTGGCGGGTCCAGTACTCCGGGGTGCCCCAGTCCTCGCTGATCGCGCCGTGCACACCGGCCACGACCGGGATCGCCGCCTCGTGCCGGGTCACGGACTCGGCCACGAGGTGGAACTCGGCGAGCGCCGGGTCCATGAGCGGTGAGTGGAAGGCGTGCGAGACCCGCAGCCGGGTCGACTTGCGGCCCAGCTCGGTGAACTGCGCCTGGATGGCGTCGACGGCCTCCTCGGTACCGGAGACCACGATGGAGCGGGGGCTGTTGATCGCCGCGATGCCGGCCTCGTCCGAGAGGAACGGCAGCACCTCCGGTTCGGTGGCCTCGATCGCGGCCATGGCGCCGCCTGCGGGCAGCGCCTGCATCAGGCGGCCGCGGGCGGTGACCAGGCGGGCCGCGTCCTCAAGCGACAGCACTCCGGCGGCGTGGGCCGCGGTGATCTCGCCGATGGAGTGACCGGCCAGGAAGTCCGGCCGGACCCCCCACGACTCAACCAGGCGGAAGAGGGCGGTCTCGATCGCGAACAGCGCGGGCTGCGTGTAGGCGGTGCTGTTCAGCAGCGCCTCGTCCTCGGCGGACTCACCCCACATCACCTCGTACAACGGCCTGTCGAGGTACGGGTCGACCGCCGCGACGACCGCGTCGAGGGCGTCCGCGAACACCGGGAACGCGGCATGCAGCTCACGGCCCATGCCCACACGCTGCGCACCCTGGCCCGTGAACAGGAACGCCGTGGCCCCGTCCACGCGGCCGCCGGTGACGACGTCCGCGGACTCCGTCCCCCCGGCCAGCTTCGCCAGCTCCCGGATCGCCGCCGCACGGTCGTCGGCGAGGACGACCGCACGGTGCTCCAGCGCCGCCCGGGACGCCACCAGCGAGTAGCCGACGTCGGCCAGGGACTGCTCCGGGCGGGCCTCCAGGTGTGCGCGCAGCGCCTCGGCCTGCCGCGGCAGCCCCTTGGCGTTCTTCGCGGACACGGTCAGGGCGACCGGAGCGGCGGCCCCGGCGGGCGGGGTGGCCGCCGCCGGACCGGGCTCCTGCGTACGCTCCTGCGCCTGCGGTGCCTGTGCCTGCGGGGCCTCCTCCAGGATGACGTGGGCGTTCGTACCGCTCAGGCCGAACGAGGAGACACCCGCACGGCGCGGGCGCCCGCCCGCCGGCCACTCGACCGGCTCGGTCAGCAGCCGTACGTTGCCCTCGGTCCAGTCGACCTGCGGCGACGGCTCGTCCACGTGCAGCGTCTTGGGCAGCACGCCGTGGCGCAGCGCCTCCACCATCTTGATCACACCGCTGACACCGGCCGCCGCCTGGGCGTGCCCGATGTTCGACTTGATGGAGCCCAGCCACAGCGGGTTGTCCTCGTCGCGGCCCTGCCCGTAGGTGGCCAGCAGCGCCTGCGCCTCGATCGGGTCGCCGAGGCGGGTACCCGTGCCGTGGCCCTCGACGGCGTCCACATCGGCCGTCGTGAGCCCGGCCGCGGCCAGCGCCTGCTGGATGACCCGCTGCTGGGACGGCCCGTTGGGGGCGGTGAGGCCGTTGGACGCGCCGTCCTGGTTGATGGCGCTGCCGCGGATCACGGCGAGCACCGGGTGGCCGAGCCGCTCCGCGTCGGAGAGCCGCTCGACGAGCAGCAGACCGATGCCCTCCGCCCAGCCGGTGCCGTCGGCGGCCCCGGCGAAGGCCTTGGAGCGGCCGTCGGCGGCGAGCCCGCGCTGCTGGCTGAAGTCGACGAACAGGTCCGGCGTCGGCATGACGGTCACACCGCCGGCCAGCGCCATCGTGATCTCACCGGAGCGCAGCGCCTGGCAGGCCATGTGCAGGCTGACCAGGGACGAGGAGCACGCGGTGTCGACGGTGACGGCCGGGCCCTCCAGGCCGAGGGTGTACGCGACGCGACCCGAGGCGATGGAGCCCGCGCTGCCGTTGCCCAGGTATCCCGCGAGGTCCTCGGGGACGTCGGTGAGCCGGCTGCCGTACTCGTGGTACATGATGCCGGCGTACACGCCGGTCCGGCTGCCGCGCAGCGTCTGCGGGTCGATCCCGGCCCGCTCGAACGTCTCCCACGCGGCCTCCAGCAGCAGTCGCTGCTGCGGGTCCATGGCGAGCGCCTCGCGCGGCATGATCCCGAAGAACTCCGCGTCGAACTCGGCGGCGTCGTAAAGGAAGCCGCCGTCCTTGGCGTACGTCTTGCCGGGCGTGCCGGGCTCGGGGTCGTAGATGGCGTCGGCGTCCCAGCCGCGGTCGGCCGGGAACGCCCCGACGGCGTCCCTGCCCTCCGCGACCAGCTGCCACAGGTCCTCGGCGGACCGCACGCCGCCCGGGAAGCGGCAGCTGATCGACACGATGGCGATCGGGTCGGTGTCGGACGCAGCGGCGGAGCGGGGCGCGGTGGCGGCGGCCGGGGCCGCCTGGGCGGTCGTCGCCGACAGCTTGTCCACCACGAAGCCCGCGACCGCCCGGGAGTTGGGGTAGTCGAAGACCAGCGTGGCCGGCAGCCGCAGACCGGTCGCCGCCTGGAGCAGGTTGCGCAGTTCGACGGCGGCCAGCGAGTCGAAGCCCTGCTCGCGGAAGGCGGTCTCCGGTCCGATCGCGTCCGGGGACGCGTGGCCGAGCACCGACGCCACCTGGGTGCGGACGAGTTCGAGGACGATCCGGTCCCGCTCCTGGGCGGAGGCCCCGGCCAGGCGGCGCTCCAGCTCCGAGGTCTCGGAGCCCTGTGCCTGCACGGTCCGGCGGACCGTGCCGCGCACCTTGCCCCGCAGCAGCGCGGGCAGGTCCCCGCCGCGCGCGGCGAGCGCCGCGGCGTCGGTCTTCAGCGGCAGCACCACCGCGTCCTCGCCGGCGACGGCCGCGTCGAAGAGGGCGAGGCCCTCCGCGACGGTCAGCGCCGGCAGACCCAGCCGCTTCATCCGCTCCAGGTCGGCGTCGGTGAGGTCACCACCGAGACCGGTGCTGATGCCCCACATGCCGAACGCGGGTGACGTGGCCGGCAGGCCGGAGGCCCGGCGGTGCGTGGCGAGGGCGTCCAGGAAGGAGTTGGCCGCCGCGTAGTCGGCCTGGCCGGCGGCCAGTACGGAGCCGCCCGCGGAGGAGAACAGGACGAACGCCGAGAGTCCGGCGTCCCGGGTCAGCTCGTGCAGGTTCCACGCACCGTCGGTCTTCGGCCGCAGTACGGAGTCGAAGCCCTCGGCGGTCAGCGAACCGACGAGCCCGCCGCCCGCGACGGCGGCCGCGTGCACCACCCCGCTCAGCGGGTGGTCCGCGTCGATGCCGGCCAGGACGCCGGCGAGGGACTCCCGGTCCGTCACGTCGCAGGCCGCCACGGAGGCGTGCGCGCCCAGTTCCGCGAGCTCGGCGACGATCGCCGAGGCGTTCGGCGCCCCCGGGCCGCGGCGGCTGGTCAGCAGCAGGTGCCGCACCCCGTGCTCGGTGACCAGGTGGCGGGCCACCAGCGCGCCGAGGCCGCTGGTACCGCCCGTGATCAGCACGGTGCCGGTCGCGCTCCACGGGGAGGCCGGCGCGGGGGAGGCGATCCGGGTCAGGCGCGGGACGCGCACCTCGCCGGAGCGCACGGCCGTCTCGGGTTCGCCGGAGGCCAGCGCGGCGGCCGCGTCGGCGTCGGGGTCCGCGGTGCCGGCGGCCACGTCGACCAGCACGAACCGGCCGGGGTTCTCCGCCTCGGCGGCCCGGACCAGACCCCACACGGAGGCCTGCGCCGGATCGGCGTCCTCGCCCGGCAGCACCGCGACACCGCCGCGGGTGACCACGGCGAGGCGGGCGGCCCCGGACTCCGGACCGGCCAGCCACCCCTGGACCTTCGCGAGCACCTCGGGCACCACCGCACGCACCCGGGCCGCGGCGTCCTCGCCGGCCGCGACGGGGGCGAACCACACGGCGGCTCCGGCCGCTTCGGCTCCGCTCGGCGCCGAACGCAGCCACTCCACGCGGTGCAGGGCCGCGGACGCGCCACCGGAGGCGGCGGCGAGCTGCGCCTCGGAGACAGGACGCGACACCAGCGACTCCACGGTCGCCACGGGCGCACCCGTCTCGTCGGCGACCATGATCGCCGACACTTCGTCGCCGCGGACACGGCGGATGTGCACCCGCAGCACGGACGTACCGGCCGCGTGCAGGGTGACCCCGTTCCAGGAGAACGGGAGCAGCGTCGCCCCCTCGGCGGCGCCGTTGCCGCCGAGCAGGTCCGCGTGCATCGCGGCGTCGAGGAGCGCCGGGTGCAGACCGAACCGCGCGGCATCGGCGTGCGCCGACTCGGGCAGCGCCACCTCGGCGAACACGTCGTCGCCCCGGACCCAGGCGGCCTTCAGGCCCTGGAACACCGGGCCGTACGCGTACCCGCGCTCCAGCAGCCGGTCGTACGCACCGTCGACGCCGAGCGCGGTCGCACCGGCCGGGGGCCACTGCGACAGGTCGAACGCCGGAGCGGGTGCACCCGGGACCACCGTGCCGTAGGCGTGACGGGTCCACGGGGCGTCCGGGGCGGAGCCGCGGGAGTGGACGGAGACCGAGCGGGCGCCGGAGGCGTCCGGGGTACCGACCCGCACCTGGAGGGCCACGCCGCCGCGGGCGGGCACGATCAGCGGTGCCTCGAGGAGCAGTTCCTCGATCCGGTCGCAGCCGACCTGGTCGCCGGCCCGGACGGCCAGCTCCACGAAACCGGTGCCCGGCAGCAGGATCGAGCCGAGGACGTCGTGGTCGGCCAGCCAGGGCTGGGTGTCGACCGACAGGCGCCCGGTCAGGACGACTTCACCGGAGTCGGCGGCGGCGATCGCGGCGCTGAGCAGCGGGTGCCCGACGGATTCGAGACCGGCGGAGCCGAGCCCGGCACCGCCGCCGGCCGTGGCGCCCTCCAGCCAGTACCGCTGGTGCTGGAAGGCGTACGTCGGCAGATCCGCCCAGCGGTCCTCGGCGGCCCGGTAGAAGGCCGCCCAGTCGATCGGCGTACCGGTGGTGTGGAGCTGTGCGAGCGCGGCCAGGAGGGCCGGCGCCTCGGGGCGGTTCCTGCGCAGCACCGGCTCGACGAGGGGGGTGTCCGCGTCGGTGTCGGCGTCGAGAGCGGTGTCGAGGGTGGTGCGGGTGAGCGCGGTCAGGACGGCGTCGGGGCCCAGTTCCAGGAAGCGGGTGACGCCCTTGGCGGCGAGGTGCTGGACGGTGTCGGAGAAGCGGACGGCTTCGCGCAGGTGACGGGTCCAGTACTCCGGGGTGCCCCAGTCCTCGCTGAGCTCGCCGTGGACCCCGGCGACGACCGGGATCTGCGCGGGGGCGTACGTCACCGATTCGGCCACGGCCCGGAACTCGGCGAGCGCCGGGTCCATGAGCGGTGAGTGGAAGGCGTGCGAGACCCGCAGCCGGGTCGACTTGCGGCCCTGCTCGGTGAACTGCGCCTGGATGGCGTCGACGGCCTCCTCGGTACCCGAGACCACGATCGAGCGCGGGCTGTTGATCGCCGCGATGCCGACCGTGTCGCCCAGGTGCGGGAGGATCTCCTCCTCCGTCGCCTCGATCGCGGCCATCGCGCCGCCTGCGGGCAGCGCCTGCATCAGGCGGCCGCGGGCGGCCACCAGGCGGGCCGCGTCCTCCAGCGACAGCACCCCGGCCACATGAGCCGCGGTGATCTCACCGATGGAGTGACCGGCCAGGAAGTCCGGCCGCACCCCCCACGACTCGACGAGGCGGAACAGAGCGGTCTCGATCGCGAACAGGGCGGGCTGCGTGTAGGCGGTGCTGTTCAGCAGCGCCTCGTCCTCGGCGGACTCACCCCACATCACCTCGTACAACGGCCTGTCGAGGTGGACGTCCACCGCCGCGACCACGGCGTCCAAGGCCTGCGCGAACACCGGGAACGCGGCATGCAGTTCACGCCCCATGCCCGGACGCTGCGCACCCTGGCCGGTGAACAGGAAAGCCGACTTCCCCTCCCGCACCTGGCCCTGCACCACACCCGGCGCGGTGGCGCCCTCGGCGAGGGCGGTCAGGCCCGCGAGGAGCTCCTCACGGGTCTCACCGAGGACGACGGCCCGCTCGTTCAGCCGGGCGCGCCGCGTGGCCAGCGCCCGCCCCGTGACCGCCAGGTCCCCCTCGTCCAAGGTCTCCAGATGCGTGACCAGACGAGCCGCCTGGGCCCGTACGGCCTGCGGTGTCCGCCCGGACACCACCCACGGGAGCAGCCCGCCTGCGGTCTCGGGGGCCTCTGCGGGAGCCTCGGCCGGGGCCGCCACCGGCGGCTCCTCGAGGATCAGGTGGGCGTTCGTACCGCTGATGCCGAAGGAGGAGACGCCCGCCCGGCGCGGGCGCCCGCCCGCCGGCCACTCGACCGCCTCGGTCAGCAGCTCCACCGCGCCCGCCTCCCAGGCGACCTGGGGGGAGGGCTCGTCGGCGAACAGGGTTCGCGGCAGGACGCCGTGTTCCATCGCCTGGAGCATCTTGATGACGCCCGCGACACCGGCGGCGGCCTGCGTGTGGCCGATGTTGGACTTGATCGACCCGAGCAGCAGCGGCCGGCCGTCCTGCGGACGCTCCTGGCCGTACGTGTCGAGCAGGGCCTGCGCCTCGATGGGGTCGCCCAGCGTGGTGCCGGTGCCGTGGCCCTCGACGACGTCGACGTCGGCGGCGGTCAGGCCGCCGTCCTGGAGGGCGCGGCGGATGACGCGCTGCTGCGAGGGGCCGTTGGGGGCGGTCAGACCGTTGGACGCGCCGTCCGAGTTGACCGCGGAACCGCGCAGGACACCGAGGATGCGGTGGCCGTTGCGCTCGGCGTCCGACTGGCGCTCCAGGAGCACGAGGCCGGCGCCCTCGCCCCAGCCGGTGCCGTCGGCGCCGCTGCCGAAGGACTTGCACCGGCCGTCGGCGGCCAGGCCGCCCTGCCGGCTCATGTCGATGAACGTGTCCGGGGTGGACATGACGGTCACGCCGCCCGCGAGCGCCAGCCCGCAGTCGCCGCGCCGCAGTGCCTGCGCCGCCCAGTGCATGGCGACGAGGGACGAGGAGCACGCCGTGTCCACCGTCACCGCGGGGCCTTCGAGGCCGAGCGCGTAGGCGACGCGGCCCGAGACCACGCTGGCGAGGCTGCCGTTGCCGTGGTAGCCGGCGAGCTGCTCGGGCAGCGGGCCCAGGCGCAGGCCCCAGTCGTGGTACATCACGCCGGCGAACACGCCGGTGTCGCTGCCGCGCAGGGCGTGCGGGTCGATGCCGGCCCGCTCGAACGTCTCCCAGGAGACTTCGAGGAGCAGTCGCTGCTGCGGGTCCATGGCCTGCGCCTCGCGCGGGCTGATCCCGAAGAACTCGGCGTCGAACTCGGCGGCGTCGTAGAGGAATCCGCCCTTGTCGCTGAGGCTCTTGCCGGGCTTGCCCGGCTCCGGGTCGTGGATGTCGGAGTCCCAGCCGCGGTCGGTCGGGAACGAGCCGACGGCGTCGACCCCGCCCTGTACCAGCTGCCACAGGTCGTCCGGCGTCGAGACGCCGCCCGGGTAGCGGCAGGCCATGCCGACGACCACGATCGGGTCCTCGTCGGCCGGGACGAGCGCGGCGGCGGGCGCCGCGCTGCGGGCCTCCCGGCCCGGGTCGCCCAGCTTGCCCGCGAGGTGGTCGGCGAGCGCGCTGGGCGACGGGTAGTCGAAGATGAGGGTCGCCGCGAGGGGGAGGCTGATGGCCGAGCTCAGCCGGTTGCGGAGCTCGACGGCCGCGAGCGAGTCGAAGCCCATCTCGTTGAACGCGCGCGTCGGGTTGATCCGGTCGCCGCTCTCGTGACCGAGGACGGCCGCGACCTGCGTACGGACGAGGTCCAGCAGGGCCTCGCCGCGCTCGGCGCGGGACAGGCCGGCCAGTCGGCGGGCCAGGGACTGCTCGACCGGGACGGCGCCGGTGCCCGCACTGCGGCGGGCGGGCCGGACCAGGCCGCGCAGGACGGACGGGACCTCGGCGGCCCGCGCCTGGAGGGCGCGCAGGTTGAACCGGACGGGCACGACCGCGGCCTCGCCGCCGGTCGCCGTGAGCGCGGCGTCGAGCAGCGCGAGGTTCTCGGCGGGGGACAGCACCTGGAGGCCGAGGCGCTCGATGCGGCGCAGCGCGGCCTCGTCGAGCTGCCCGCCCATGCCGCCGACGCCGGTCCACAGACCCCAGGCGAGGGAGGTCGCCGGGAGGCCGGCGGCGCGGCGGGTGGCGGCCAGCGCGTCGAGGAAGGCGTTGGCGGCCGCGTAGTTGCCCTGGCCGGCCCCGTCGAGCAGGGTCGCCGTGGACGAGAAGAGGACGAAGGCGGACAGGTCCAGTCCCTGCGTCAGTTCGTGCAGGTTCCAGGCGCCGTCGGCCTTGGGCCGCAGGACCGTGTCCAGCCGTCCGGCGTCGAGGGAGCCGATCAGGCCGTCGTCGATGACACCGGCCGCGTGCACGACGGCCGTCAGGGGCCGGTCGGCGGGTATCGCGGCGAGCAGTGCGGCCACCGCGTCCCGGTCGGACGCGTCACACGCGGCGACGGTCACCGAGGCGCCGAGCCCGGTCAGCTCATCGGCGGTCTCCCGGACGCCCGGGGCGTCCGCGCCGCGGCGGCCGGTCAGCAGCAGGTGGCGCACGCCGTGCCCGGTGACGAGGTGGCGGGCGACGGCGGCGCCGACCCCGCCGGTGCCGCCGGTGATCAGTACGGTGCCCTGCGCCTCCCACGGGGACGGCTGCGGGTCGGCCGACGGCAGCGTGGCCAGCCGGGACACGTACAGCTCGCCGCCGCGGACGGCGGCCTCGGGCTCGTCGAGGGCCGCGGCGATCCGCAGGAGCTCGTCCGGTTCCAGCGAGCCGTCGGAGTCCAGCAGGACGAACCGGCCCGGGTTCTCCGCCTGCGCGGAGCGCACCAGGCCCCACACCGGGGCCTGGGCCAGGTCGACGTCCTCGCCCGGGGTGACGGCGAGCGCCCCGCGGGTGACGACGACCAGCCGGCCGGTGGCCGACTCCTCGTCGTCGAGCCACCGCCGCAGTGCGCCCAGTACGTCCTCGGCGACGGCGCGCACCTGCGCGGGAACCTCGCCCGCAGCGTCCCGCAGGGCGTGGTGGACGACGACGGCCGGCGCGTCCTGCTGCGCCGCGGGCAGCGGCCGGGAGGTCCAACGGAGGTGGAACAGCGCGTCGTGGGCCTGCGGGCGCAGCTGCTCGGCGGTGACCGGGCGGACCGTGAACGACTCGACGGAGGCGACGGGCAGGCCGTCGGCTCCCGCCAGGTCGATCGCGACGGAGTCGGCGCCGGTCGCGGTGATCCGTACCCGCAGCGCGGAGGCGCCGGCCGCGGACAGGGTCACGCCCGACCAGGCGAACGGCAGCCGCGGGCCGTCGGCGACGGGCTCGGGGGAGGCGAAGTCGGTGGCCTGGAGGACGGCGTCGAGCAGCGCCGGGTGCAGCCCGAACGCGGAGGCCTGGTCCGCGACGCAGGCCGGCAGCGCGACCTCCGCGTAGGCCACGCCGTCGGCGCCCTGCCAGACGGCCTTGAGGCCGTGGAACGCGGGGCCGTAGCCGTACCCCTGGCCGGCCATGTCCTCGTACAGGTGCGCGGTGTCCACGGCTCGGGCGCCGCGCGGCGGCCACACGGTCGCGTCGAACGGCTCGCCGGAGGGGGCCGCGGCCGCGGTCAGCACGCCCGAGGCGTTGCGGGTCCACGGCGCGTCGGCGGGGGCGTCCTCGTCGCGGGAGTAGAAGGCGATCGGACGGCGGCCGTCGTCCCCGGCGGCCTCGACCACGATCTGGAGGGCGACCGCACCCGTCGCGGGCAGCAGCAGCGGAGCCTCCATGATCAGCTCTTCGAGCCGATCGCAGCCGGTCTCCTCGCCCGCGCGCAGCGCGAGTTCGACGAAGGCGGTGCCCGGCAGCAGCGTGCTGCCGGCGATGACGTGGTCGGCCAGCCAGGCCTGCGAGCGCGGCGACACCCGCCCGGTCAGCACGGAGGCGCCGGTGTCGGCGAGGGACACGACCGCACCCAGCAGCGGGTGGTCGGCGGCCACCTGCCCGAGCCCGGCGGCGTCACCGCGGGAGACGGGCGCCGCCAGCCAGTACCGCTCGCGCTGGAACGCGTACGTCGGCAGCTCCACGCGGCGCGCGCCGCTGCCCGCGTAGTACGCCTCCCAGTCCACCCGTGTGCCGCGGGCGTGCGCGGTGGCCAGCGCGGCCGACAGCTGCCGGACGTCGTCGTGGCCGCGGCGCAGGGCGGAGACGAACACCGGTGCCCCGCCGGGGAGTTCGAGGCCGTCCAGGGCGTCGCGGCCCAGGCCCGACAGGACCGGGTCGGGGCCGATCTCCACGAACGTGGTCGCGCCGAGCTCGGCGAGGCGGCGCACCCCGTCGTCGAAACGGACGGCCTCGCGGACGTGGCGCACCCAGTACTCCGGCGAGCACAGCTCGGCGGCCGTCGCGGCGCGCCCGGTCAGCGTCGACACCAGGGGGATGCGCGGGGCGGAGTAGTCGAGGATCTCGGCGATGCGGCGGAACTCCTCCAGCATCGGCTCCATGAGCGGCGAGTGGAAGGCGTGGCTCACCCGCAGCCGCTTGGTGCGGTGCCCCTCGGCCTCCAGCTGCGCCACCACCGCGGCGACGGCCTCGGCATCGCCGGAGACGACCACGGACGCCGGGCCGTTGACGGCGGCGATGGCCACCCGGTCGGCGACGGACGCCAGCAGCGGAGCGACGGTCTCCTCGGAGGCCGTCACCGCCACCATGGCGCCGCCCTCGGGAAGTTCCTGCATCAGGCGGCCGCGCGCGGCCACCAGCGTCGCGGCGTCGTCCAGCGACAGCACACCCGCGACGTGCGCGGCGGCCAGCTCGCCGATCGAGTGACCGGCCACGTAGTCGGGGCGCACGCCCCAGGACTCCAGCAGCCGGAAGAGGGCCACCTCGACGGCGAACAGGGTCGCCTGCGCGTACACCGTCTCGCCCAGCAGGGCGCTGTCGGCGCTGTCCTCGGCGGCGAACAGGATCTCGTGCAGCGGCCGGTCCAGCTGGAGGTCGAGGTGGCCGATCGCCTCGTCCAGGGCGGCGGCGAACACCGGCTGGGTGTCGTACAGCCCGCGGCCCATCGCGGCGCGCTGGCTGCCCTGCCCGGTGAAGAGGAAGGCCAGGCGGCCGCTGTCGGCGGTGCCCGGGAAGACGTGCGGGGACTCCTGGCCGCCGGCCAGGGCGCGCAGGCCCGCCAGCACCCCGTCGCGGTCCTCGGCGGCCACCACCGCACGGTGGGCGAGGCGGGCGCGGGTCGTGGCGAGGGAGTAGCCGAGGTCGGCCGCGGCCGGCGCGTCCTCCTCCTCGGCGCGGGCCAGCAGCCGGGCGGCCTGGGCGCGCAGCGCGGTCCCGCTCGCGGCGGACACCGGCAGCAGCACCGGGGCGGCCTGCGGCGCGGCCCCGGGGGCGGCGGTCCCGGCGTCCGCGGCGGGCTCGGCCGGGTCGGTGGCGGGCGGCTCCTCGATGATGACGTGCGCGTTGGTGCCGCTGACACCGAAGGAGGAGACACCGGCGCGGCGGGGCTCCTCGCCCTTCGGCCAGGCGCGGGACTCGGTCAGCAGACGGACCTCACCCGCCGACCAGTCGACGTTGGGGGTGGGTTCGTCCACGTGCAGCGTGCGGGGCAGCTCGTCGTGCCGCATCGCCATCAGCATCTTGATGACGCCGGCCGAGCCGGCCGCGGCCTGGGTGTGCCCGATGTTCGACTTGGCGGAGCCGAGCCACACCGGCCGCTCCGCGGGGCGGCCCCTGCCGTACGTGGCGAGCAGGGCCTGCGCCTCGATGGGGTCGCCGAGCGTGGTGCCGGTGCCGTGCGCCTCGACCGCGTCGACCTGCTCGCCGGTCAGCCCGGCGTTGGCGAGGGCCTGCCGGATGACCTGCTGCTGGGCGCGGCCGCTGGGCGCGGTCAGGCCGTTGGAGGCGCCGTCCTGGTTGAGGGCGGAGCCGCGGATGACGCCGACCACCGGGTGGCCGTTGCGCTGCGCGTCGGACAGCCGCTCCAGGACGAACACGCCGACGCCCTCGGCGAAGGCGGTGCCGTCGGCGGCGGCCGCGAAGGCCTTGACGGTGCCGTCGGGCGCGAGGCCGCGCTGCCGGCTGAAGGCGGTGAAGGTGCCGGGGCTGCCCATGACGGCCACACCGCCGGCCAGCGCGAGCGTGCACTCTCCGCGCTGCAGCGACTGGACGGCCAGGTGCATGCCGACGAGGGAGCCGGAGCAGGCGGTGTCCACGGTGAGGGCCGGACCCGCGAGCCCCAGGACGTAGGAGACGCGGCCGGAGATGACGCTGGGGGCGTTGCCGCTCAGCAGGTAGCCGTCGAGGCCGTCGGGGGCCTCGTGCAGCCGCATCGCGTACTCCTGCGGTTCGGCGGCGATGAACACGCCCGCCTCGGTGCCGCGCAGCTCCGCGGGGTCGATGCCGGCCCGCTCGACGGCCTCCCACACGGTTTCCAGCACGAGCCGCTGCTGCGGGTCCATCGCGAGGGCCTCGCGCGGGCTGATCCCGAAGAAGTCGGCGTCGAACTCGGCGGCGTCGGGCAGGAACCCGCCGTGCCGGACGTAGGTCGTGCCGGGCGTCGACGGGTCGTCGGAGAACAGGGAGTCCAGGTCCCAGCCGCGGTCGGCGGGGAACTCGTCCCGGACGTGCTCGCCATTGCTGACCAGGCGCCACAGGTCCTCGGGGGAGGCGACCCCGCCCGGGTAGCGGCAGCCGATGCCGACGATGGCGATGGGCTCGTCCGAGACGGCCACCGCGCGCACGGGCGCCTCGGGGCGGTCGGACAGGCCCAGGACCTCGGTGCGCAGGTGCGCGGCGAGCTCGGCCGGCGAGGGGTGGTCGAAGGCGACGGTCGGCGGCAGGGCCAGGCCGGTGGCCGTGTTCAGCCGGACCTGGAGCTCCAGCAGGGCGACGGAGTCGAGGCCCAGGTCCTTGAAGGACCGGTCGGGGTCCACGGACACGGGAAGGTCCGCGGGCGCGTCCGGGGCATCGGCGTACTTCGACCGCAGCACGGCGAGCGCGTGATCGCGTACCAGGTCCAGCAGGACGTGGGTCTGCTCGGCCGTCGGAAGCGCTCCGAGGTCACGCACGAGCGCGGACTCCGTCGCCGCGTCCGCCGCGGTGTGACCGGTCGGCACACCGTCGGTGCCGGAGACAAAGTTTCCGGGCTCAGTCATCTGCACTCCACACACTCGTTGTCCGCAGCGGACGAAAAGGACGTAAAGACGTACGTTCGAAAGGACTCCGATGTGACGGAGCATCAACAAGCTCGCCGTCCGTCCGGAGACGACGGGGCGTCTCCGGACGGACGGCCGGGTCCGTTCGGGCGGACGGGGGACGGCCGTCCGAACGGCTCGGGCGACGGTTCAGGGGCGGTTCCCGGGCGGGGACCCGCCCCCGGTCGTCCAAGCGGGTGGGGTCACTCGGCCGCGGCGCCCGCGTGCTCGACGAGGCTCAGCGCCTGCACCGGGCAGGCCTCGATGGACTCCAGGATCTGGTCGCGCAGCGACTCGCCGGGCTCGTCGACGACGAGGACGGCCTGGCCGTCCTCGTTCTGGTCGAAGACGTCCGGCCCCGAGAGCACACAGGCCCCACAGGCGACGCAGACGTCCTTGTCGATGATGACCTGCAGCATCTTCGTCCTCTTCCTTTACCAGGTGACCGGCAGCTCGTGCAGGCCGTCGATGAGGGCCTTTTCCTTGAACGGGAGCTCCTCCACCGGCTTGGCGAGGCGCAGTCCCGGGATGCGGCGCAGCAGCGTCGTGAACACGACCTCCATCTGCATCCGGACCAGGACCTGGCCGGCGCAGCGGTGGTGGCCGTAGCCGAACGCGATGTTCTGCGCGGCCTCCTTGCGGTGGAAGTCGAGGGTGTTCGGGTCCGCGAACACCCGCGGGTCGTGGTTGGCGGAGGTCAGGGAGCAGATGACGCCCTCGCCCTTGCGGATCAGCTGGCCGCCGATCTCCACGTCCTCCTTCGCGACCCGGACGGTGCCGTGGTCGGAGACGCTGGAGAAGCGCATCAGCTCGTCGACGGCCTGGCCGGCGAGGTCCGGGTTGTCGCGCAGGAGGGCCGCCTGCTCGGGGTGGCTGAGCAGCACGAGGACGGCCATGGTCATGCCGTTCACGGTGCTTTCGTGGCCACCGGCGATCATCGTGCGCACCAGGGCGCTGATCTCGCCGTCGACCAGTTCGCCGCCGCGCTCCTTGTTGCGCAGGATCAGGCTGCTGATCAGGTCGTCACCGGGCTGCGCCGTACGCTCGGCGATCAGCCGGTGCAGCAGGATCTCCACCTCGGTGTTGGCGGCGGCGTGGTCCTCGGGGGAGCCCTGGGCCACCAGCAGGTTGATCCAGCGGTGGAAGAGCTCGGTGTAGCCCTCCGGGATGTCCAGCAGCTCCACCATCGCGCGGGAGGGCAGCGGCATCGTCAGCGCCGAGACGATGTCCAGCGGGCCGCCCTGGGCGAGCATCGCGTCGATCAGCTCGTCGACGAGCTCCTGAGTGCCGGGCCGCATGGCCTCGACCTTCTTGGCCGTCATCTCCGGCATCAGCATCATGCGGTGCTTGGTGTGGACGGGCGGGTCCATGTGGAAGAGGGTCCGCTGCACGATGCCCTGCTCCAGCAGCTCCAGGGGGAAGCCGAACTGGAGCGGGTAGCCGGGGTCGGCGATGTCCGACTCGAAGCGGCTGTCGCGCAGCATCTGCTGCATGTCCTCGTAGCGCGTCAGCAGCCAGGCTTCACGGCCGTTGAACGTCAGCTTCACGCGCGAGACCGGCTCCGTCTCGCGCAGCACGGCGTACTCCGGCGCGGGCTGCATCGGACAACCGGTGCGGGCCAGGGGAAACGCGCGGACCGTCGTCTCCGGCTGCGCGGTGGTGAGTTCCGTCATGGGTGGGTCCCTCTCTCAACCGCTCCGCACCTCATGTGCGGTCACGGCCTGGATCGATCGCGTGGGTCGTCGTCGGGCTCGGGCTCAGCGGGTGGCAGTGGAAGGGCGCACGCACAGGTGCGTCACCGCTCGACGGAAAACGCCTGCGCATTCCTCCCCCGGACTCTCCCCCAGCTACCGCTGGGAGGTGCCCCATCCGGGGACCCCAACCGGAGTTCACCCCATTCAGGCTGCTGTTCCCACCCCCTGCTGAAAACCCCTAAGCCGCCGCGCCCCTGGTGGGAATGGCGGGGACCGGCCGAAATTAGGGGTGGTGAAGGGTGGTCACAGGGGGCGGCGGCAATGGCGGCGGGGCCCCGGGCGCCGTTTCGATGGAACGAGGGCAACGGGATACCGCCCGGTTGCCGGGAAGGGAAGTCAAGAGTCATGACGGAAACGCTCCAGGGCACCAGCGCATGGATCCGGCGGTTCCAGCCCTCGCCGGACGCCCCCCACCGCCTCGTCTGCTTCCCGCACGCGGGCGGCGCCGCCACGTACTTCTTCCCGATGGCCCAGGCCCTCGCGCCGGACGTGGACGTCCTGGCCGTCCAGTACCCCGGGCGCCAGGACCGCCGCAGCGAGCCCTGCATCGAGGACATCGGGACCCTCGCCGAGCACGCCGCCGAGGAGGTCCTGGGCTGGTCCGACCGGCCCGTGACCCTGTTCGGGCACAGCATGGGAGCCCTGATCGCCTTCGAGACCGCCCGCCGTCTGGAGGAGCGGGGCAGTCCGGCGGCCGGGCTCGTGGTCTCCGGCATGCGCGCCCCGTCCCGCCGCGGCGGGACCGGTGGCGCTACGGGTGGCGGGACCGGTGGCGGTACAGGCGGCGGTACGGCCGACGGCGGTACGGCCCGGGCCGAGACCGAGGAGGAGCTCGTCGCCGGCATCCTGCGCCTCCAGGGCACGGACGCGGCCGTCCTGGACGACCCCGAGCTGGTCCGCATGATCCTGCCCACCATCCGCAGCGACTACAAGGCCGCCGAGAGCTACCGCTGGCGCCCCGGCCCGCCGCTGCGCACGCCGATCGCGGTGCTGACGGGCAGCGAGGACCCGCACGTGAGCGCGGACGGGGCCGCCGCCTGGCGCGAACACACCGCCGGGCCGTTCACCCTCTCCCTCTTCACCGGGGGGCACTTCTTCCTGAACGAACACGCCGACGACGTCCGGAGGGTCGTGAGCGACCACATTTCCCGGTCGTTCCAACCGAACTCAGTCTGAATTCAAGCGACACCTGAAAAGAAGGATGTCCTGTCTCCCTCGGCTCTTTTCCAGCCGGTTCCACGGGGGGACGAACCGAGCCACAACTCGAGGCAGGAGTGGGGCGTTGGTCAGCCTCTCGTATTCGATACGCGAAGAATCCGGAACGACCGGAATTACTCACGGAGCGTCCCCGGGCGAAACCGTCCACGGACTGCTGGACGCAGCCGCCGCGGCGGCGCCGGACGCCCCGGCCATCCGCGACGGCGCGGGTGCCTGGACCTACCGGCAGCTCGACGAGTACAGCCAGGCCTTCGCCGCCTGGCTCGCGGGCCGCGGCATAGGCGTCGGCGATCCCGTCGTCCTGCAGCTGCCGACCAGCCGTGAGCTGGCGGCCATGTTCTACGGGGCCTCCCGGGCGGGAGCGGTGTTCGTACCGCTCAATCCCACGATGAAGCCCTACCACCTGCGCCAGGTCAGCGAGAACGCCGGGCCCAAGCTGGCCATCGGCGACGCCGCGACCGCGGCGGGCCTGGGCGAGGCCGTCGGCGCGGTGCACCTGCTCGCCGACGTGTGGGCCGAGGTCGAGGAACTGCGCGCCCGCGGCGCCCGCACCACCTCCGAGGTACGCCCCGAAGACGTGGCGACCCTCATCTACACCTCCGGCAGCACGGCCGCCCCCAAGGGCGTCGTCTGCCCGCACGCCCAGGTCGCCTTCGCCTCCCGGGGCCTGGTGGAGGCGCTCGGGTACCGGTCGGACGACATCGTCTTCTGCCGCTTCCCGATGTCCTGGGACTACGGCCTCTACAAGGTCGTCATGACCTGCATCGCGCGCTGCGAGATCGTCCTCGCCGACCAGGACTCCGACCTCACGCTGGTGCGCCGGATGCGCGAGACCGGCGCGACGGTGGTCCCCATCGTCCCCTCCTTCGCCTCCATGATCGTCAGTCTGGCGAAGCGGGACACCGAGCCGCAGGCCCCGGTGCGGATGTTCACCAACACCGGCGCGGCGCTGCCGCCCGCCACCATCGACGCGCTGCGCGAGCACTTCCCCGGGGCCCGGGTGGTCCGCCAGTACGGCCAGACCGAGGCCAAGCGCATCACCGTCATGCCGCCCGAGGAGGACCGCGAGCGCCCCGGCGCCGTCGGCCTTCCCCTGCCCGGCACCCGCGTGCTGATCGTCGACGCGGACGGCAACGAGCTGCCCGCCGGCGAGGTCGGCGAGATCGTGGCCGTCGGCCCGCACGTGATGCCCGGCTACTGGAACAGCCCCGAGATCACCGCCCACACCTTCCGCACCGACCCCGCGAGCGGGCAGCGCAGCCTGCACACCGGGGACTACGGCAGCCTCGACGCCGACGGCTACCTGTACTTCGAAGGCCGCCGCGACGACATGTTCAAGCGCAAGGGCCTGCGGATGAGCACCCTCGAAATCGAGGGCGCCGCCATGGACATCCCCGGAGTCCGCGCAGCCGCCGCCCTGGCGCCCGGTGAGAAGCACGACCTCGCCCTCTTCGTGGAGAGCGACCTGACCCCCGCCGAGGTGCTCAAGGGCGTGGCCCAGCGCCTGGAGCCCGCCAAGGTCCCGGCCATCGTCCGCGTGCTGAGCGAGTTCCCGCTCACCCAGCACGGCAAGAACGCCCGCAAAGAGCTGGCCCTGCTGCTCGAGGGAAGTGGAAATTGACATCCTCCCCTCCTTCAAGGGAGGGGATTCCCAGCTCACTTCGCCCGGCACCTAGCAGGTGGCGGGACTTACAAGATCGGCACTAGCCGGGTTGAGACCAGCCCGGACGAGCATCACGCGCGCGGAGTTCTTGTCCCTGGGGGACACCGCTCCGCAGGCGGTGCACGTATACGTTCTCTCAGAGAGGGGGAGTGCGTGCTTGGCTCTCGCTCCGCACTGAGCGCAGTCCATGGTGGTGTGCGCGGGGTGCACCAGGTGCACGGTTCGGCCGTGCTTGCGGGCCATCTCGACCAACGCCGTCTTTACGGTGCCGATGGCGGCGTCGGCCGCCTTGCGGGCCATCGTGGTCTTGGCGAGGAACTTCGGTTCGAAGTCCTCCACGGCGAGGTGGTCGAAGTCGCGGACAACGGACTTGGCCCACTTCCGGGCATCGTCCTGCCGTCGACGGGCGACTTTCCTGGACACCTTCGCCGCGGCCTTGCGGGCGCTCTTGTAGCCGGCGGTGTCCGGCCGCTTCTTCGGCGTACGTCGGCGGGCCATCTGCCGCTGGTAGCGGGCCAGCTTGCCTGCTACCGCCTTCCCGTGTCCGGCGTGCGGGAGGTCGTGGGCGTCGGACGTGGTGGTCGCCGTATCGCGCACGCCCCAGTCGATCCCGATCACCGCGCCCGTGACGGGCAGGGGCTGGATGGCGGCCTCCACCACGAACGAGGCGTACCAGTGTCCGAGGCCATCGCGGTACACCCGGACCGACGTCGGCACGGACGGGAGATCACGGGACCACACCACCGTCAGCACCATCCCGCCTGCCAGGTGAAGGCGCCCGTCCTTGAGCCGGAACCCGCGCCGGGTGTAGTTCAGGGTGGGAAGTGCTTCGTGTTTCCGCTTGCTGCGGGGCATTCCGGCACGCTGCCGCACCGGCACCTTCGTCTTGATGTCCTTCATGGCCTTCGCCCGGGACTTCGCGAAATCACGGATGACCTGCTGCTGCGGAACCGAAGCACCTTCACGCAGCCAGCCCATCGACTGCCGGGCTCCGGTCAGCATTCTGTCCAGCTGTGCTGGACCACACGTGATCTTCCCGTCGGCGGCTCTGTTGTGCCGGTGGACCTTTCGGGACATGGCCACGCACTCGTTCCACACCCACCGGCACCGCGCCCACTCGCTGTTCAGGGCCGCGAGCGCGGTCGACGACACGCGAAGCCGATACGTGTACCGGGCATGCCCGGACCCGTCCTCGGCCCCTGCTCCCGTCGTCATGCCGGTCAACCTATCCGGCTCCACTGACAATGACTGAAAGCACAGGTCAGAGCATGTTCTGCAGAGCACTCCACTACGTGGCCCCGGTCCAAGGACCCATTCCTCCCCGGCCTGAAGGCCGGGACTACTTGGGAGAAAGCCAGTGAGTTCCCAGTCCATGGAGCCGACCGAGCTCGCCCGTCAGTACGGTACGCCCCTCTACGTGTACGACCTCGACCGCGCCCGCGCCGCCCGCCGGGACCTCTTCGGCTGGCTGCCCGAGGGCTTCGAGGTGTTCTACGCCTTCAAGGCCAACCCGCACGTCGACCTCGTCCGGGCGCTGCGCGACGGCGAAGGCCCCGCCTGCAAGGCCGAGATCAGCTCCACCGGTGAGCTCGCCGCGGCCCTCGAAGCCGGCTACCCGGGCGCCGACATCCTGTACACCGGGCCCGGCAAGACCCCCGAGGAGCTGTCCGAGGCCATCGCGGCCGGCGTGCGCACCTTCTCCGCCGAGTCCCTGAGCGACCTGGTGCACATCGGCCGGGCCGCCCTCGCACAGGACACCGTCGCCGACTGCCTGCTGCGCATCAACAGCGCCTCGGCGAGTGCCACCACCAGCATCCGGATGACGGGTGCCCCCACCCAGTTCGGCATCGACAGCGAGACCGTCCCCGGCATCGCCGAGCAGCTGCGCTCGGTGCCCGGCACGCGCATCGCCGGACTCCACCTGTTCTCCCAGAGCAACGCCGCGGACGAGGAGTCCCTCATCGGCGAGCTCACCCACACCATCCGGGTGGCCGCCGCGATCCAGGACGACCTGGGCGTCCCGCTGCGCCTGCTCGACATCGGCGGCGGCTTCTCCGTCCCGTACGCGCAGCACGGCGAGCGGGACCGCTACCCCAAGCTCCGCACCGAGCTGGAGGCCTCCCTCGGCGTCCACTTCCCGCGGTGGCGCGAGGGCGCACCGCGGCTCGCCGTCGAGTCCGGCCGCTACCTGTCCGGCGACAGCGGGACGCTCGTCGCCCGCGTCAGCAACGTCAAGATCAGCCGGGGCAAGAAGTTCGTCATCCTCGACGCCGGCATCAACACCTTCGGCGGGATGTCCGGCCTCGGCCGGCTGCTGCCCGTGTCCGTGCAGGTGGAGGCGGACGACGAGACCGAGAAGGCGAGCCTGGTCGGCCCGCTGTGCACCCCCGGCGACGTCCTCGGCCGGGGTATCGACCTGCCCCTGCTGGAGGAGGGCGACCTCGTCCGCATCCCCAACGCCGGCGCGTACGGGCCCACGTCGAGCCTCCTGATGTTCCTGGGGCGGCCGGCCCCGACCGAGGTCGCCGTGTCCGGCGGCAAGGTCGTCTCGGTCTCCCGCATCGAGCACGTGCGCACGTACCGGACCGAGGAGGGCGATGATGCGTGACCTGCCCGCGAGAACCGCGGAGGCGTTCGTCGAACGGTCGAAGGGGACCGTGGTCGTCACCACCCTGGCCTCCGACTCCCACACCTGGAACCTCGTCTTCCTCCAGCTCCTCATCGAGGAGTGCGGGTACGACGTGGTCAACCTCGGCCCCTGCGTCCCCGACGAGCTGCTCGTCTCCGAGTGCCGCGACCGCAATCCCGAGATGATCGTGATCAGCAGCGTCAACGGGCACGGCTACCAGGACGGGATGCGGGTCATCGGCCGGCTCCGCGACTGCGGCCCGCTGGCCGCCACGCCGATCGTCATCGGCGGCAAGCTCGGCACCGACGGCGGCGAGGGCGCCAGCCGCACCACCGAGCTGATGGCCGCCGGTTTCGACGCCGTGTTCGAGGACGGCCAGGACCCGATCGCCGCGTTCCACGCCTTCCTCGCCACGCTGCCGCCCGCACCGCAGCGCGCGGTGGACCACGCCCGGGTCTCCGCATGAGCGGACTCGCCGCCGTCCGCGAAGGGCGGCCCGCCGGCCCGGCCCCCGTCGACTTCGGGGAGTTCGTCCGCAGGGAGGGCGGCAACGGCCGCCTCGTCGTCCAGCCCCGCATGGGCTTCGGGGACCCCGGCCGGATGCGCACCGGGCTCGTCGCCACCAAGGCCGCCGACGCCGCCACCGTCGGCACCCTCACGCTCGACAGCTACACCCGCGTCGGCAACCTGGAGGCCGTCGAGACCGCCCTGCGCGACGGCATCGACCTCAACGGCTACCCGGTCGTCAGCCATCCGGCGGCCACCACCGCCGCCGTCCTCGGCGGCGTCCGCGACGCGGGGTTCCCCGTCCAGGTCCGGCACGGCTCGGCCACGCCCATCGACATCTTCCGGGCGATGATGCGCCTCGACCTCAACGCCACCGAGGGCGGCCCGGTCTCGTACTGCCTTCCCTACGGGCGCACCCCGCTCGCGGACGCCATCCGCAACTGGGAGGACTGCTGCGACCTGTACGTCCGCATGCAGGACGTCGGCATCGAGCCGCACCTGGAGACGTTCGGCGGCTGCATGATGGGCCAGCTGTGCCCGCCCAGCCAGCTCGTCGCCATCAGCTTCCTCGAAGCGATGTTCTTCGCCCAGCGCGGCCTGCGCTCGATCTCGATGAGCTACGCGCAGCAGACCGACCCGGTCCAGGACCGGGAGGCGGTCACCGCGCTGCGCCGGCTCAGCGCCGAACTGTTGCCGGTCGACAACTGGCACGTGGTCATCTACGCCTACATGGGTGTCTACCCCGAGACCGACCACGGTGCGTACGGACTGCTCGCCAGCGCCGCCGAACTCGCCGTCAGCACGGGTGCGGAACGCCTCATCGTCAAGACCGCCGCGGAGGCCCGCCGCATCCCGACCATCGCGGAGAACGTCCAGGCCCTCGAGTACGCCAGCCGGACCGCGCTGCGCACCGGCCGCGGACCCGACGACGTCTTCCTCGACTCCCCGACCTACCAGGAGGCGCGCGCCCTGGTGGACGCCGTCCTCAACCTCGACGACGACCTCGGGCGCGCCCTGCTCAAGGCGTTCCGGCACGGCTACCTCGACGTCCCGTACTGCGTGCACCCGGACAACGCGGGCCGCGCGCGCAGCTACATCGACTCCCGCGGCCGCCTCGCCTGGGCCGACACCGGCAAGCTCCCGCTGGCCGGGATCGCGGAGCGCGGCCCGTCCCGGAAGATCGGCTCGGCCGACCTGATGAACGACCTCTTCCATGTCCGGTGCAAGTTCGACGCAGGTCCCCGCGAGCTCGATCCCGTCACCGCGGAGCTGATCCGCGGACAGGCGGCGGTCGGGCCACGGACGAAGGAGTACACCGCATGACCACCATTCAGACCCCCGTGGAGACCGGCGCGTGGGTGCGCCGCTTCCACCCCGACGGCCAGGACGCCGCGCACCGGCTGATCTGCTTCCCGCACGCGGGCGGCTCGGCGTCGTTCTACTTCCCCGTCTCCCGCGCGCTGACCCCGGGCGTGGACGTCCTGGCGATCCAGTACCCGGGCCGCCAGGACCGCCGGCACGAGCCCTGCATCGACTCCGTCGCCGGCCTGGCGGACGCCCTCGCCGAAGAGGTGCGGCCCTGGTGCGACCGGCCCGTCACCTTCTTCGGGCACAGCATGGGCGCGACCCTCGCGTTCGAGGTGGCCAGGCGGCTGGAGGCCGAGGGCATCGTCCTGCACGGACTGTTCGCCTCCGGCCGACGGGCCCCGTCCACCGTGCGCGACGAGCGGGTGCACCTGCGCGACGACGACGGGCTGCTCGCGGACATCACCCGCCTCGCCGGCACCGACACCGCGGTGCTCGGCGACCCGGAGATCGTCCGCATGATCCTGCCGGCGATCCGCTCCGACTACCGGGCCGCCGAGACCTACCGGTACGCGCCCGGCCCGCAGCTGACCTGCCCGCTCTTCGTCCTGACCGGCGACAGCGACCCGCACGTGACGCCCGAGGAGGCGCGTGCCTGGGAGCAGCACACCACCGGCCCGTACGCGCTGCGCACGTACCCCGGAGGCCACTTCTACCTCAACTCCCAGGCGGGTGCCGTCCTGGGGGAGATCAGCGCGCACCTGGGCTGACCGGCCCCGGTCCGGGCACCGGCTCCCGCCGAATCCGGCGGGAGCCTTTCCCGTATTCCGGCCGGGGTGCGGGAAAACGGCCTGGTGACGCATACCATGTCGGCTATGCGTGCGTGATACGCATCGAATCCGTGAAGAGGACGAATGAAGGCGGGACGCTCCATGACCAGCAACGAGGGCAGCGGCCTGCCGGGCAGCATCGACGTGCTGTGGGAGCTGCGCAGCCGTGAACAGCGCGGAGCGCGCGCCGGCCTGAGCGCGGCACGCATCGTCACGGCGGCGATCGAGTACGCGGACCAGTTCGGACTGGGTTCCCTTTCGATGGCCAGGGTGGCCGAGCGGCTCGACTTCGCGACGATGTCCCTGTACCGGCACGTGTCGAGCAAGGACGAACTCCACTCGCTCATGGTCGACATGGCGTACGGCAAGCCGCCGCTGCTCGAAGGCAGCGACAAGGACTGGCGCGGCGGCCTGGAGCTGTGGGCCCGCGCGTTCCTGGAGATCTTCCGGCGTCACCCGTGGATGCTCCAAGTGCCGGTCAGCGGGCCGCCGCTGGAGCCGGGCCAGATGAGCTGGCTCGAATGCGGGCTGCGCACGCTCGGCCGCACGGGGCTGTCGCCGAACGAGAAGCTCTCGGTGATGCTGCTGATGGTCGGCTACGTGCGCAACAACGCGCAGGTGTCCATGCCGCTGACCAGCCAGGACGAGAGCGAGGAGGAGCTGATGGCCGCCTACGGCCGGGCGATGGACAAGTTCGTCGACGCCGAGACCTTCCCCGCGGTCCGCGAGCTGATCGAGGCCGGCACCTTCCAGGAGACGGACGACGACTTCACGTTCGGCCTGGAGCGGGTGCTCGACGGCGTCGAGGTCCTGATCCGCAAAAAGACGGGCGACAACCCCCTGGCCTGACCCCGCCACGGCCGGTGCCGGTGGAGGCATCGCGTTCACGACGGGAGCACGTGCGCCCCCGCGGCCGAGAGGCGGCGGGGGCGCACGTGTTCAGGAGGCGTAGCGGGTCACCTTCGTGACCTTGCACGTGATCTTGCTCTTGATCTGGTCGAGACCCTGGGCGGTGTTCTGGGCGCTCTGGCCGGGGGCGAGGTTGTTGGTCGCGGCGAGGGCGTCGCCGAGCCGGGTTCCGGATGCATCGACGAACTCGACCTGGACCATGTAGTTGCTGGTCTTCGACGACCTGTTGGTGATCGTCAGGCCCGCCTTGGCCCAGCCCAGGCTTGAGTCGACTTCGCACGTCTTGATCTGGACGTCGCCCTCGGCGCCGCCCGGAGGGGCTGCTTTCGCGACGGGTGTGGGCCGTGCCCCGACCCCGGCGGCAGCGGGCGGAGCCGCTTCCTTCTTGGGGTCGCTGCTGCCCGCGAGCCCCGCGACGGCTGAAATGACGACGAGGCCGACGATGCCCAGGCAAGAGAATCCGACGATCTTGCCGGCACCCACCTTCTTGGGAGGTGGCCCCTGGGGCGGCGTGGGCTGGGCGTGTTGCTGGGACATGCGACTCCTACGGTATGTGTTCCTATGGGAACGACGTACCGGCGGCTCGGGCTCGGGCTGGGGGCCCGGTGTCGCAAATCCGTGACATCAGGTCTGTTGGCCACTCGGCCGGTGCACTGCCTGCCCGGGCCGGTCGCGAGGGGCATGGCGCCCCGGGCCTGGAGACCGTCACGCCGTGGGGCAACGCGCTGGCCGTCCCGGCGCCGAGTGCCTGGAGGCCGGGCTTCAGCTCTGACGGTGCCTGCGCGGGGCGCGCTCGGACTGACGGCGGTGGTCGCCACCTCCGCGACCGGGGCCTGAACCGGCTGGGCCGGTGCCCTGGGTCGTAGCCGACGGGAAAGCGGCGCAAAGGCGTCCGCCCCGGCCACCTGGTGGTGGTCGGGGCGGACGTTTCTTTCCCGTGCCCTTCGGGCCTGTCGCGGATCAGTGATAGGCGACCGAAGAGTGCGGTGCGGCGGCGGGGGTGGAAGCCGCACCGGCGGTGGTCGGGACGTGCTGGGGCTCCTGCGACTGGGCGGCCTCGAGCGAGCCGGGCAGAGCCGCCTCGATCGGGGTCTTGCGGAGCAGGAGGGCGGCGATCAGGGCGGTGAGGAGCATGAGGCCGGCGCCGGCGAGCGTGGCCACCTGCAGGCCGTGGGTGAAGGCCTCCCGGCTCGCCTCGATGATCTGGCCGCCGATCTGCTGCGACTGGTGGGCGGCCACGTCGGCCGCACCGCCGATGGTGCTGCGCAGCGAGTCGAGCGCCTCGCCCGTGACGCCGTCGGGGCTGACCTTGGTCATGTCGGCCCGGTAGATGTGGGAGCCGATGGAGCCGAGCGTGGCGAAGCCGAAGGCGATGCCGAACTCGGTGAAGGTCTCGGACGTCGCGACCGAGGAACCGGCCTCCTCCGGCGGGGCGGACGTGACCACGATCTCGGCCGCCAGGGTCTTGGCGGCGACCATGCCGCCGGCCAGCAGGCCGACGCCGACGAGGATGACCGCGATGCTGGAGTCCACCTCGACCATGGTCAGGACGCCGAAGCCGGCGGCCATGATGACCAGGGCGGAGCCGATGAGGACCGCGGGGCGGACCTTGCGGCCGAGCGAGGCGGCGAGGGCGACCGCAATACCGATGGCGGGCATCGGTGCCAGCGACCACAGCGAGGCCTTGAGCGCGGAGTAGCCGAGCACCAGCTGGAGGTACTGGTTCGTCAGGACGCTGCTGCCCATGAGGGCGAAGGCGACCATCAGGTTGACGATGACGGCGCCGCTGAAGCCGCCGCTGCGGAACAGCGAGATGTTGATCATCGGGTGGGCGGCCGTCTTCTGGCGGATCACGAAGGCGACGATCAGGACGGCGCCGGCCACGGCCCAGATGAGGGCGCTCTGGCTGTAGCCCTCGATGACGAGCTCCTTGAACCCGTAGATCAGCGTCATGACGCCGGCCAGGGAGAGCGCGGTGCTCAGCAGGTCGAGCTTGCCGCGGTTCGGGTCGCGGTAGTCGGGGAGGAGGAACGGGGCCGAGAGCAGGACCAGGACCATCACCGGGGTGTTGATCAGGAAGACCGAGCCCCACCAGAAGTTGTTCAGCAGGAGACCGCCGACGACGGGGCCGATGGCGGCACCCGAGGTGAGCGTGCCACCCCAGGCCGCGATGGCCGTCTTGCGCTCCTTGGCGTCGTGGAACATGTTGCGGATCAGCGCCAGCGACGTCGGCGTCAGGGTCGACGCGGCCAGGCCGAGCAGCGCCCGCGAGGCGATGAGCATCTCAGGGCTGGTGGAAAAGGCGGCGAGGGCCGAGGCCACGCCGAACAGGGCGGCACCGATCAGCAGCAGCTTGCGACGGCCGATGCGGTCGCCGAGCCAGCCGACGGTGACCAGGGTGCCGGCCAGGACGAAGCTGTAGATGTCCATGATCCACAGCAGCTGCGAGGCGGTGGGCGAGATGTCCTCGCTCAGTGGCGCGATCGCGAATCCCAGCACGGACACATCGACAGAGACCAGCAGGGTGACCAGAACGATCACTCCTAGGCCGATCCACTCCTTCGTTCCTGCTTTGGGCTTCAGTTCCGTCATGGCAATCGTCCATATCCTCTCGGCGTACGCGGCACGCAGAGCGTATCAGGTACGCACATGCGTGTCACGTACTCGTTGGGGGGTGGAGGGTGGGGTGGGGGGTTGCGCCGCGAGCGGTGGAAGCGGGAACGGGTCCTGCGTGGAGCGGCGGAAGACAGCGTGAGCGCCGTGGGGTGCGGTACCCCAGGCGCTCGATGGAACGGATATGAGTGAGATCCGGCACGGAAATCGGATCGCCGGTACGGAGTGCTAACGCCGGGTCTTTGCAAGACATTTTGTATCCCTGAAAGCAAGCGTATTTCCGGTGGACGATTCGTCTGGCTCTCGTCAGAGTTTCCGCACTGAACGCTAACGGAGCGATTTGCCCCGGAGCCACCCCTAACCACCCCTAAGCCGACCCCTGGCATGCCCTTGCCGGCGTCAAGGGGTCCGGCCGGCGCCGGGGGCCCAACTCGGGCCGCTCCCCACCGGGGAGGGGTGGGACGGTCGTGATCCTAGGGGGCCCGCGGCCGCGCTCAGGGGTGGGCGGACCACCCGTCGCCGAAGTAATTTTCGAGAGATCTCAGTCCGCTGCGAGTTTGTGAAACGTACGTGCCGGCTCGGCGCAGTATCGGAATTACTGCCCCTGAGTGCGCGGAAAACTCATCTCGCCCGGCGTCGTCGAATGGCATAGGAGGGTGTGCTCGGTGAGCAACGAGGAGAAGCTTCTCGGGTATCTACGCCGGGCGACCACCGACTTGCGTGAAGCCCGTAAACGGCTCGCCGCGGCGGAGCGCAGGTCGTCGGGCGAACCGATCGCGGTCGTGGGCATGGCCTGCCGCTACCCGGGTGGGGTCAACTCCCCCGACGAGCTGTGGCAGCTCGTGGCCGAAGGCCGCGACGGGGTCTCCGCGTTCCCCGAGGACCGCGGCTGGAACACCGACGCCCTGTACGACCCCGAGCCGGGCAAGCCCGGGCGGACCATCACCCGCGAGGGCGGCTTCCTCTACGACGCCGGCGACTTCGACGCGGCCCTGTTCGGGATCTCCCCGCGCGAGGCCCTGGCGCTCGACCCCCAGCAGCGGCTGCTGCTGGAAACGTCCTGGGAGGCCATCGAGAACGCGGGCATCGCCCCGCACACCCTCCGCGGCACGAAGACCGGCGTCTTCGGCGGCGTGATGTACCACGACTACGCGCTGGGCACCGAAGCCGCGGCCACCACCGGCGGCAGCCTCGTCACCGGCCGCGTCGCGTTCAGCCTCGGTCTGGAGGGCCCGGCCGTCACCGTCGACACGGCCTGCTCCTCGTCCCTCGTCGCCCTGCACCTCGCCGCACAGTCCCTGAACTCCGGCGAGTCCACACTCGCCCTGGCCGGCGGCGTCACCGTGATGACCGAGCCGGACATGTTCCTCTACTTCAGCCACCAGCGCGGCATGGCCGCCGACGGCCGCTGCAAGCCGTTCGCCTCGGCGGCCGACGGCACTGGCTGCTCCGAGGGCGTCGGCGTCCTCGTCCTGGAACGGCTCTCCGACGCCCGCCGCAACGGCCACCGGGTCCTCGCCGTCATCAAGGGCTCCGCCGTCAACCAGGACGGCGCGTCCAGCTCCATGACCGCCCCCAACGGGCCCTCCCAGCAGCGCGTCATCCGCAGCGCCC
>LJCW01000369.1 GCA_001298555.1 Actinobacteria bacterium OV450 | reverse complement strand
GCCGCGCCCGTCCCCCCTTCGTCTGGGCCCGCGGCCTCCGGGGGCCCGGGCGCCGCCCGGGGCACCCGCCGATTGCGCCGAGGTCCGCCGGCCGCCGGCCGCGGACGGTTCTGCCGGGGGCCGCGGCGGGGGCGCCTGCGGCGAGCGGGCCGGTGGGACGGCGAGCAGGACGTCGGCGCCCGAGGTGGCCGCGCGGCTCTGCGGCTCCCACGGCTCGGGGGGCTCGCGCAGTGTCACGTGGTGCGCGGACATGTGGGCCCTGAGCCCGTCGGCCAGGTCGCCGAAGCCGACCTCTCCGCCGTGACCGGGGAGGCCGTCGTGCAGGAATCGCACGAGCCGGCCGGTGAACGGGGTCGGGGTGTCGCCGTCGCCCGCGTCGACGCGGTTGTTGGCCTGGACGCCCATCAGCAGGGAGGTCCGCTGCCGCTGGGCGGCGCCGAGCGCGTCCCATGCCGCCGACGCGTTGCCCGCGTAGCAGCAGTCGAGGATGACGACCACCTGCTCCGCCCTGGCGCGGGACAGCACCGTGAGGACGCTCTTCCAGGGCACGGCTCCGCGGAACACGGACTCGGTGCCCGGCACGATCGTCGCGCGCCGCATCAGCATCCACAGCTCGTCCCCCGTACTGGGGACCGCGCCGTGACCGGAGAAGTAGAGCAGGAGCAGCCCGTCGGCCTCCTCCACGGCCGTGTCCAGGTGCCGGTCGAACTCGTCGACGGTGCGCGGCCGGGCGACGGTGATCCCGTCCCGTGTGAAGAACCCGCCGGCGCGGAGCGCCCGTTCCAGTCCGGCGAGGTTGTGTTCGACCGCCGGAAGGTCACCCGGGACCCCGAAGGGGTGTTCAGGCTGTTTGAAGTCGTACTCGGGAACTCCGACGAGCAGTGCCCGGTTCGCTTTCCCGCGCGGGTCGAAGCGCACCACCGGGCTATCTCCCGTCGCCGCCCGGCGTGACGTCGACCTCTGGGGGTTCGCCCCGTTCCACGGCGCGGCGGTTCTCCCGCCACGCGCGGACACCGCTCTTCACCTGCTCGAACACCTCGTCGAACAGCCGGGGGGCACCCGCTCCGATCAGGACCAGCATGATGTCCATCCCGGCGCCCATCGGGTTGGCCGGCCCGTCCTCCGCCCCCGCGCGTTCGTGGATCTCCAGCCTGCCGCTGTTCCTGAGCGCCTCGAGTTTCTGCTCCCGTTCGAGCCACGCCTTCAGCGCCCCGATGTCACCCTCGCTCGCACCCTGCATCAGGCGCACGCGGATCGTGGTATTCGCCATAGCCTCCCCCTCAGCCACAACTGGACATGATGACACGCGGGTTGGCCGAAGGGGCAGACCTCGGTCAAGGGCGGGACCCCAGTACGTACGCGCGCGAGGCGTGGACCTCGCGACGCAGCGCGGGCACGTCGACGTCCAGGACCTGTCCGTTCCATTTGCGGGGCTCGCCGTTGATCAGGACGGTGCTGATGTTGCGTGCGTCGCAGCCCAGTACGAGCGTGCCGATCGGGTCGTTGAGCGGCATGTTGTTCAGGTCCTCGGCCTGGACGACCAGCAGGTCGGCCTTCTTGCCGGGGGTGAGCGAGCCGGTGACGGCGGCGAGTCCGTTGGTGTGCGCGCCCTGGAGGGTGGCGAAGTCCAGGACGTCGCGGGTGGTGATGCGGGAGGGCTGCCGGCCGCTGCCGTAGGCGGCGTTGACGGCACGCATCCGCTGGAGGGCGTGCAGTGTCCGCATCTGCGTGAACATGTCGCCGGCCAGGGCCACTTCGACGTCGATGCTCAGGCCCGGGCGGATGCCCGCGGACAGTGCCTCGTCGACGGCGGGAACCGCGGTCTCCAGGCCGATCTGCGCGTCGGAGGTGGGGGCGAGGGCCACGGTCGTGCCGGTCTCCCCCATGGCGCGCCAGGCGTCGGGGGTGAGACCGGTGGAGTGGATGAGGGTGACGCCGGGGCCGAGGAGGCCGTCCTTCGCCCAGCGCAGCACGGCCTCCGAGGAGGCGGCGCCGAAGACGGCGTCGACGCTCACCCCGATGTCCAGGTCCGCGGCGGTACGGGCGAGTCCGGGCCCGTAGGCGAGCGCGGGACCGGCGATCTCGTCGGTGGCGAGGGCCGCCAGGCGCAGGGTCAGCATCTGGTCGTCGCTGCTGAAGTACTCGCTGCGCAGGCGGGTCAGATCTGCGGGCCACTGCCGCTCCCAGTCGCCGAAGTGCGGGCCCATGGAGGCGTGCACCCCGCGGATCCCGGTGTCGAGGAGGGCCCGGATCGCGGCGTCGGAGTGCTCGCGCGTGCGGGAGTTGTGGGAGAAGTCGAGCATCGTCGTGATGCCGCTGTCGATCGCGGTCAGGGCGGCCAGCCGGGTGCCGGTGTACATGTCCTCGGGCCGGTAGACGGTGGCATGGCCGGCCAGGGTGGCCATGACGTAGCCGCCGAGGTCGTCGACGTCCGGCATGATCCGGCGGAGCTGGGCCTGCCAGGCGTGCCGGTGGGTGTCGACGAAGCCGGGGGTGAGGATCGTGCCGGTGGCATCGACGGTCACGGCGTCGGCCGCGTCGAGGCCGTGGCCGACGGCGGCGATCGTGTCGCCCTCGACGAGGAGGTCGCCGCGGTCGACGGTGCCGAGGCCGGGGTCCATGGTGACGAGGGTGGCGCCGGTGAACAGGATGCGCCGCCGGCCGGCGGGCAGGCGGCGGATCCGGTCGAGGGCGGCGGCGCTGGTGGTGTCGTGAACGGTCACGGAGGAGGTCACGGGGGTCGCGGAGGTCACGGAGTCTTCTTTCCGACGCTGGGAGCGGGCGGTGGCTGCCGGGCGGGCACCCATCGCTGTGCGCCACCAGCGTCGGTCGCGTTCGCCGCGGTAACCAGGTCGCCGTTCTCCTGGGTGCGGCGCACCCAGGATCAGGAAGCGCCGCTGCCGTGGAGCGCTCCGTGGCCGGCCCCGGAGCGGAGTTCCGCGAAGGCGGCCGCCGTGGCGCCCGCGGGCTCGGCCCGGTAGACGACCAGCTGCTGGTGCGGGGCTCCGTTGACGGTGAAGGCCGAGAGCTCGATCTCCAGGGCGCCGGCTTCGGGGTGTGCGAGGTGCTTGGCCTGCTGGGTCTTGCCCCGCACCGCGTGCCGGGCCCAGAGTCCGGCGAATTCCGGGCTCTGCGCCCGGAGCGCATCGACCACCTCGTTGATCCTGGGGGAACCGGGGTCGTATCCGTAGGCGTCGCGGAGCTCCGCGACGCAGGAGTGCGCGGCCCGCTCCCAGTCCCGGTGGAACGCGCGCCCGGCCGGGTCGAGGAAGACCATGCGGGCCAGGTTGTCGAACCGCTGGAATCCGCTGTGCAGGGCCGCGGCGAGGGTGTTGTGCGCCAGGACGTCCAGGGCCGGCCCCAGGACGAAGGCGGGGGTGTCGGGCCAGCTGTCGAGCAGCGCCAGGAGTTGCGGGCTGACGCCGTCGGGTTCGGCGGGGGCGTCGTGGCGTCCGCGGGCGGCGCGGGGCAGTCTGCGCAGGTGGTGGCGGGCCGCTTCGTCGAGCCGCAGGGCGGCGGCGATCGCGTCGACGACCTGCGGTGAGGGGCTGGTCTCCCGGCCCTGTTCCAGACGCACGTAGTAATCGGAGCTGACGCCCGCCAGCAGGGCCACTTCCTCCCGGCGCAGCCCCGGCACCCGCCGCCGGCCCTGCCCGGACAGTCCCACGTCCTGGGGTGCGAGGGCTTCGCGCCGTGCTCTGAGGAACTCTCCCAAGGCAGTGGTGTCACTCATGGCCCCAACCTAACCGAGGCTCCCGTCGGCCGGGCCGCGAGCGGCCGGTGGCCGACGGGCGGCAGGGCCGGCCGGGCCCAACGGGCGTCGGCCGGGGTCCGGTTCGGCCGTCCGGGGGTGCCCGCTAGGGTGAGTTGATCATCTGTTTCAAGAAAGGCCATGCGGCTCAGTGACCGAAACCCGCCCCCACACCCTCTTCTCCTTCGGCACGTTGAGGGACGAACGGGTGCAGACCGCTCTCTTCGGCCGGGCTGTGCCCACCTCCCCGGCGTCGCTGGCCGGGTACACCACCCGGCCCCTTCCGATCACCGACCCGGCCGTGATCGCCGCGAGCGGGCTCGACGTCCACCTGATCCTGGAGCGCAGGCTCGGCTCCGCCGTCGAGGGCGCCGTGCTGCGGCTGACCGACCGGGAACTCGCCGCCGCCGACGCCTACGAGGTCGACGACTACGTCCGCCGCCGGGTCGCGCTCACCTCCGGGGAGAGCGCCTGGGCCTACCTGGACGCGAAGCCGCTGCGCTCGGCCCAGCGCATCGTGATCGTCGGCGACAGCATCGCCTACGGGCGCTGCGACCCGCGGGGAGGATGGGCGGGCCGCCTGGCCGCTTCCCACATCGCGCGGAACGAGGCCGGGCACCGGCTGTTCAACCTGGCCGTCCCGGGCATCACCCTGGCCGACGTCAGCGAGCAGACGCCCGCGCTGCTGGGCCCCCGCCGGCCCGACACGCTCCTCGTCGCCGCGGGGATCAACGACAGCGCCCTGCCGGCCGGTTCCCCGCCGGCCCGGTTCGACGAGCCGACGCACATCACGGACCGGCTCGACGCGCTGGCCGCGACGGCCCTCGACCACAACGCCCGGCTCGTCGTCGTGGGACCGACGTGGATCGACGAGGAGCGCACCCGCGACTACGAGGGCCTGCGCTTCACCCGGGCACGCGTACTGGCCCTGCGCGCGTCCATGCGGGCCTGGTGCGAGGAGAACCACGTCGACCACCTCGACCTGTGGGAGCCGCTGCGCGGGAACGCCGGACTGCTCGTCGACGGAGTCCACCCGACCGCCGAAGGGCACGAGGCCCTGTACCGGCACCTCGACGAGCTGAGCCGCTGAGCGCGTGCGGTGAACGACTCGAACGGACTGGGCTTCTACCTGCCCGGAGCCCTGCTGCTCGTGGCGGCGGCCCTCAAGGCCCCCGCCCTGTACCGCAACCCCCGCGACGAACTCCTGCGGTCCGTGGTGACCCTCCTGGTCCTGGCCACCGCGGTGTTCGGGTTCACCGCCATCCCCACCCTGGTCGCGGTCAATCGGATCACGGGGATCCCCAACGCCGCCGCGCCCGTGGTGTTCTCGCTGCTCACGGCCTTCTCGGGGGCCAACATCGTACTCATCTTCCGGTGGAGCAGCGGCCCGGAGGACGCGGAGCGGACGCGCCGGCGGTCGCGCCTGTGCACCGTGGTCACCCTCGCGGTGATCGCGGCCGTCAACGTGCTGTTCGCGCTCGGCGACACCCCTGTGGAGCGCCTGCGCGACCTCGACACGTACTACGCGTCCACGCCGTACATCAGGGAGATGATCCTCCTCTACCTCGCGGCCCACACCACCGCGGCGGTCACCATGACGCTGCTGTGCCGGCGGTGGGCGCGCGAGGTCCACGGCCCGCTGCGCGCGGGGCTGACGCTGATCGCGTCCGGATACGTGCTGAACCTGCTCTACGACGCCGCGAAGTTCAGCGCGATCGGGGCCCGCTGGGCCGGCCGCGACTGGGACGTCCTGAGCGCCGAGGTGGCACCGGCGTTCGCCTCGGTGTCCGCGCTGCTGGTCGGGACCGGGTTCGTGCTGCCGCTCGTCTCCCAGCACGTCACCGCGCAGTGGGACATGTGGAGCCGGTACGTCCGGCTCCGGCCGCTCTCCCGTGAACTGCGGGCGGCGACGCGGCACAGCATCAACCTGGCCGGCGGCCCGTGGACGCCCATCGAGATCCGGTTGACCCAGCGCGAGTCGGACATCCACGACGGGATCCTCACGGTCAGCCCCTACCTGCACGCCGCCGTACGGGAGCAGGCGTTGCGCTGGGAACTGGCCGCGGGCCGTCCGGCCGACGAGGCCGAGGCCGTGGCCGACGCGGCGGCGCTGGCCCGTGCCGTCGTGCTCTGGGGACGCGCCCGGGGTGGCCCGGAACCGGCCGCGCCGAGGGCCGCGAGCCCGGTCCTCATCTCGCCGAGCACTCCGTCGGGGCTGGTCCGGATGTCCCGGGCCCTGGCCACGTCGGCCACCGTGCGGTCCTGCCGGCAGTGCGCCGCCCCGGAGCAGGGCACACCGGCGTGACACCGCCGCGCCGTCGGATCCCGGCCGCGCGGCTTCGGGCCGTGTCCGTCCTGCTGCGGGTCAGGCGCAGGACGGACACAGACCGCGGTAGGTGACCTCGGCCTTCGACACGAGGAAGCCGAACCGCTCCTCCGGGGGGAGGCCGGCCAAGGGGTCGCCGGCCGGGTGCACGTCGCGGATCGTTCCGCAGCGGGAGCACACCAAGTGGTGGTGCGGATGGTGCGCGTTGGGGTCGTAGCGCTTCGCGCGGCCGTCCGTGGCCAGTTCGGCGACCTCGCCGAGGGCGACCAGCTCCCCCAAGGCGTTGTAGACGGTGGCCCGTGAGATCTCGGGCAGCCGCTCCGCCGCACGGGCGTGCACCTCGTCGGCCGTGAGGTGCACGTGGTCTCCGTCGAGCACCTCCGCAACGACACGGCGCTGGGAGGTCATCCTCCAGCCACGCCCTCGCAGTCGTTCCAGCAGGTCACTCATGGCGGATCACCCACTCTGGCTCGGTGGGGCGCCCGGAGTCGGGGAAGAGTCCGGGTCCCGGGGGATATGGGTCTGACGTTGTTCTTGACTTGGATTGCGTCCATCGTAGGATCGGTTCGGTCGGCAGCCAAGGGACAGGAAGCCTCCGGTGCCGCAGTGAGACACAGATGTGACGGACCACTCTCGAGGAGTTGCGCAATGTCGGCCTGTGGCTCGCAGCCGTCCCCGCGTCACGTCACACCGTCAACGCAGCCGCGCTCGTACGCCGCTTCCGCCGCTTCCGCCACCCGCATTTCCTTAGCACCGTGATCCGCCCGGTTTGGAAGGATTCCCATGTCTGAGAACCATGATGCAATCGTCGTAGACGCCAAGTCGGAGGGCGGAGGCGGTTGTCCGGTCGCGCACGGCCGCGGCCCGCACCCGACGCAGGGCGGCGGCAACCGCCAGTGGTGGCCCGAGCGGCTCAACCTCAAGATCCTCGCGAAGAACCCCGCCGTGGCCAATCCCCTCGGCGAGGAGTTCGACTACGCCGAGGCGTTCAAGACGCTCGACCTCGCTGCAGTGAAGCGGGACATCGCCGAGGTGCTGACGAGCTCGCAGGACTGGTGGCCCGCGGACTTCGGCAACTACGGCCCGTTCATGATCCGCATGGCCTGGCACAGCGCGGGCACCTACCGGATCAGCGACGGCCGCGGCGGTGCGGGGGCCGGACAGCAGCGCTTCGCCCCCCTCAACAGCTGGCCGGACAACGGGAACCTCGACAAGGCCCGCCGACTGCTGTGGCCGGTGAAGAAGAAGTACGGCCGGAGCATCTCGTGGGCCGACCTCATGATCCTCACCGGCAACGTCGCCCTGGAGTCCATGGGCTTCGAGACGTTCGGCTTCGGCGGCGGCCGCGCGGACGTCTGGGAGCCCGACGAGGACGTGTACTGGGGCCCCGAGACCACCTGGCTCGACGACCAGCGCTACACCGGTGACCGTGAGCTGGAGAGCCCGCTCGGCGCGGTTCAGATGGGCCTCATATACGTCAACCCGGAGGGTCCCAACGGCAACCCGGACCCGCTCGCCGCGGCCCGCGACATCCGCGAGACGTTCCGCCGGATGGCGATGAACGACGAGGAGACGGTCGCCCTGATCGCGGGCGGCCACACCTTCGGCAAGACCCACGGCGCGGGCCCCGCGGACCACGTGGGCGACGACCCCGAGGCCGCGCCGCTGGAGCAGCAGGGTCTCGGCTGGAGCAGCAGCTTCGGCACCGGCAAGGGTGCCGACGCGATCACCAGCGGTCTTGAGGGCATCTGGACGAACACTCCGGTGACCTGGGACAACAGCTTCTTCGAAATCCTCTTCGGTTACGAGTGGGAGCTGTTCCAGAGCCCTGCCGGTGCGAACCAGTGGCGGCCGAAGGACAACGCCGGGGCGGGCACCGTCCCCGATGCCCACGACGCGTCGAAGACCCACGCCCCGACGATGCTGACGACCGACCTGGCGCTGCGCGTGGACCCCGCGTACGAGCAGATCTCGCGCCGCTTCCTGGCCGACCCCGCGGCGTTCGCGGACGCCTTCGCCCGCGCCTGGTTCAAGCTGACGCACCGCGACATGGGCCCGATCGTGCGCTACCTCGGCCCGGAGGTCCCGGCCGAGACGCTGCTGTGGCAGGACCCCCTGCCCGCCGTGACGCACGAGCTCGTCGACGCCGACGACATCGCCGACCTCAAGAGCCGGATCCTCGCCTCGGACCTGACGGTGTCCCAGCTGGTCTCCGCGGCGTGGGCGTCGGCCTCGTCCTTCCGCGGCAGCGACAAGCGCGGCGGCGCCAACGGCGGACGGGTCCGCCTCCAGCCGCAGAGCGGCTGGGAGGTCAACGACCCCGACCAGCTGGCGACGGTGCTGCGGACCCTGGAGTCGATCCAGCAGTCCTTCAACTCGGCCCAGCAGGGCGGCAAGCAGGTCTCCCTCGCCGACCTGATCGTGCTCGCGGGCGGCGCCGCCGTGGAGCAGGCCGCCAAGAACGCCGGGTTCGAGGTGACGGTCCCCTTCACGCCGGGCCGTGCGGACGCGTCGCAGGAGCAGACCGACGTGGAGTCGTTCGCGGCGCTGGAGCCGACCGCCGACGGGTTCCGCAACTACCTCGGCAAGGGCAACCGTCTGCCCGCGGAGTACCTGCTGATCGACCGGGCGAACCTGCTGACGCTGAGCGCCCCCGAGATGACCGTCCTCGTCGGGGGGCTCCGCGTCCTCGGCGCGAACCACCAGCAGTCCTCCCTCGGCGTGTTCACCCGCACGCCCGAGTCGCTGACGAACGACTTCTTCACCAACCTGCTCGACCTGGGCACCACGTGGCGGGCCACGTCCGAGGACGCGAACACGTTCGAGGGCCGCGACGCCGCCACCGGCGAGGTCAAGTGGACCGGCACCCGGGCCGACCTCGTCTTCGGTTCGAACTCCGAGCTGCGTGCGCTCGCGGAGGTCTACGCGAGCGATGACGCGAAGGAGAAGTTCGTGAAGGACTTCGTCGCCGCGTGGGACAAGGTCATGAACCTCGACCGGTTCGACCTCGCCTGACCGTGCCGTCCGGGCCGGCCGGCCCCTGTCGGCCGGCCCGGACGCTCACGGGCCCGGACGCTCACCGGCTCGGACGCTCACCGGCCCGGACGCTCACCGACCCGTGCGCCGCTCGTACCGCGCGCGTGCCAAGTCGTGTGCCTGGCGGAGCAGTTCCCGGAGCGTCCCGTCGGTGCGCAGCCCCGGGTTCACCACGGCGAGCCAGCCGAGGGAGCCGTAGACGGGGTGCGCCGTCACCGTGTCGTCGGCGGCGGGATCGCCACCGGTGAACCGGGCACCGGTGGACCGGCCACCGGTGGGATCGCCGCCGGTGGGATCGCCGCCGGTGGGATCGCCGTCGTCGGCCGCGTCCTGCGGCGCCCGGCCGGTCCGGCGCACGAACTCCCGCCTCCCGGCGGCGACGTTGACACGGAACGCGTCCGGCCGGTCGAGGCGCGAGCCCGTGTCGCCGGGATGGTCCTTCGTCACGATCGTCGCGAAGGGCTGCGTCGCGGCCGGGACGGCGCCGTCCGGCGCGTGGAAGAAGAACGTGTCGCCCCAGCTGATCTCGGGCGAGCCGTCGCCGGGTACCGGCCGGACGGCCAGCACCCCTTCGAAGCCGCCCATGAAGTCGATGATCTCGTCGATGGTCATGTCCGCAAGCGTTTCATTAAAGTGGTTGTGGAGACTTCCGGCCGCGGCATGCAGGAGACACCAGGGTGGAGCGGGTGCCAACCCTCAAATCGGCGGTGATGCGCACGGTCGACGTCGCACGGCGTACCGGCTACTCCGTGCAGCAGATCCGCAACCTCGAACGCGACGGCGTGCTTCCGCCCGCAGCACGCACCGCCGCCGGCCACCGGATCCACACGGAGGTCCACGTGCACTCGGCGCTGGCCTACCGGTCCCTCGCGGTCGGTACGGGTCCGGTGGAGGCCAAGCAGATCGTCCGGGCCGCGCACGAAGGCCCGGCCGCACGGTTGCTCGCCCTGCTCGACGCGGTGCACGCCCGGCTCGACCGGGAACGCGCGCAACTGGCGCTCGCCCGGGAGGCGGCCGGGCAGATCTCGGCCGAGCCGATGGCGGACGTGCGCCCGGCGGACGCGATGGGCGTGTCCGAACTCGCCGAGGCCCTCGGTGTACGCGCCTCGACGCTGCGGCACTGGGACGCCGAGGGCCTGGTGGTCCCCGACCGGCTCCCTCCGCGGGGAAGCCGGCGCTACACACCGGCGCAGGTCCGCGATGCCCGGATCGTCCACCAGCTGCGGGGCGCGGGGTACCGGGTGGGGCCGCTGCGCTCGCTGATGCCCGACCTGCGGAGCGGGCGCGGGCGGGAGAGCGTCGAGGCGGCGCTGGCGGTCCGGGAGGCGGGCATCGCGACGCGCTCGCGCGCCCTGCTCGACGCTGCGCCCGCCATCCGGGCCATCCTTGGCCCCAGCACAGCCTGAGCGCACGTGCGCGGGGCCGGGCGGGGTCAGGATGTCGGTGTCCGCGCCGCAGGGCGCAGCGCAGCGCAGCGAGCGGTTGGTACCAGCCGTTCCGGTGGAATGGGGTAACGCAGTGGCCCACAGCGAGTCGGTCGCGCCTCTGAACGGGCCGGAGTCCGCGATGCTGGACGCGCTCTTCAACCAGTCCCCCGTCGGCCTGCACCTGCTGGACACCGATCTGCGCGTCGTGCGCGTCAACACGGCCACGCCCGCCATGCGCGACGTGCGCGTGGAGGAGCTCGTGGGGCGGCGCTTCGACGAGGTCTACGGACTCGTCGACGCGGACGAGGCGCTGGACCTCGTCCGCGGGGTGCTGGAGGGCGGTGTGCCCGTGGTGGGACGCCTGCTCCGGGCCCGCCGGGGGACCGAACCCGGCAGGGAGTACTTCCACGAGGTGTCCGTCTTCCGCCTCGATGCGCCGTCCGGGGAGGTGCTCGGTGTCGCGATGACCGTGGTCGACGTCACCGACCGGGAGAAGGAGCGGGCCCGTACCGACGTGTTGCGGCTGGCGCGCGAGCAAGTGGGGCGGACGCTCGACGTGATGACCACCTGCCAGGAGCTCGTGGACGTCCTGGTGCCGCGGGTGGCCGACATCGCGGTCGTGGAGGTGGTGGACGCCGTGCTCCGCGGAGACGATCCGCCGCTGGCTCCCCTGCCGGACGGCGTTCCGCTGCGCCGCGCCGCGTTCCGCAGCAGAGGCGGACCCGGAGAGCCGCAGGCGCATCCGCTGGGCGACGTACGCTCCCTGCCCGCGCCCACGCCGTACACCCAGGCCGTCTCCGACCTGCGGCCCCGCGCGGTCACGCTGGACGGTGACCTGCCGTGGCTCGCGACGGATCCGGACCGCGCGGAGGCGATCCGCGCGTCGGGGGCCCGTGAGCTCATCACGGCTCCGCTGGCGACGCGCGACACCGTGCTGGGCCTGATCAGCCTGTACCGCGCACAGCGGCCCGACCCGTACGACGGGAACGACGTCGATCTCGTGCTCCAGCTGGCCGACCACACGGCGCTGTGCATCGACAACGCCCGGCGCTACACCCGCGAGCACACCGTCGCCGCCACCGTGCAAAGGCAGTTGCTCCCCCGCGGCCCGGCCTCGCACACCGCGGTGGAGTCGGCGTACCTGCTCCTGCCGTCCGACAGCGGAGTGCAGTGGTACGACACCATCCCCCTGTCCGGGGCCCGTACGGCGCTGGCCGTGGGGAGCGTCATCGGCCAGGGCCTGCACGCCGCCACCGTCATGGGGCAGTTGCGCACCGTCGTCCGCTCTCTGGCCGCGTTCGAACTGGAACCGGACGAGCTCCTCGCGCGGCTCAACGACACCGCGCTGTTCCTGGCGTCCGAGCGCGCGGACCGGCCGACCACCGAAGCGCCGCGTCCCAAGGCGCTCGCCGCCCGTTGCGCCTACGCCGTCTACGACCCGCTGACCCGCACCTGTACCGTCGCGGGAGCCGGCTCCCCCAGTCTCGTCGTCGTCCGTCCGGACGGGAGCACCGACGTGCGGGACGTGCCGTCGGCGTCCCTGCTGGGGAACGCCGAGAACACGCCGTTCGCCGCGATGACGTTCGAGGTTCCGGACGGCGGGCTCCTGGTCCTGTCCGACACCCCGTTCCCGGCCCCCCGGCCGCAGGACGACCCCGGGGCGCTCCGGCGCGTGCTGGCGCGGGCCGACCGCCCCCTGGAGGAGTTGCGCGACGACATTCTGTACACGCTCACGGCCCGCGCCGCCGATGCGGATGCCGATGCCGATGCGGATGCGGGTGCGGATGCGGACGAGGCGGACGGCCCCACCGCTCTGCTGCTCGCCCGTACCCATGCCTTCCCCGCCGATCGGGTGGCGCTCTGGGAGCTTCCGGACGCCCCCACGGCCGCCTCCGCCGCCCGAAGGCTGGTGCGCGAGCAGCTCCTGGAATGGAACGTGGCGCAGGAGACGGTGTTCGAGACCGAGGTCATCGTCAGTGAGCTGGTCACCAACGGTGTCCGGTACGGAAAGCCCCCGCTTGAGCTGCGCGTCATCAACGACCGCGTTCTCACCTGTGAGGTCCGGGACAGCAGTCCGTCCGCTCCGCGCCTGCGGCACGCGAGCGTCGCCGACGAGGGCGGGCGCGGACTGTTCATCGTCGCCCAGCTCGCCCGGGCCTGGGGTACCCGGTACGGCGCCGACGGGAAGACCATCTGGACGGAGCAGACGCACGAATGAGCTTTACTTGGACCTTACTTAGCCAAGCCTTAATTAGGTTAGCCTTCCCTGCATGATTCATGCGGACCTTGCTGCGGCCACGGCGTACACGACGCCCCCCTTGTGGCGCATCCTTACCAAAACCGGCTATTTCGTCGGTCTGAGCGGGGCCATCGGCGCGACCGTCACGTACGCGGCTTCGGTTCGTCCCGCCCTGCGCACGCCGCAGACGGAGGCCGACGACGGCTGGGCGCTGCGGCGGCGGACGTCCCTGTACCTGGCGTGGGCCGGTGTGGTGCTGCTGGTGACGGGCTACCTCCAGCTCGCCGGACGGGTGGCCCGCGCCGGCAAGGGCATGGCCTTCGAGGACGCGCTCGCACCGGGGCGGATCGCGGACTTCCTGACCGCGCCCGCCGCCAAGGGCGCCTGGGTGGCCCAGGGCACGATCCACATGGCGCAGAACCTCGTGCTCGTGCTCGCGGCCGCCGCGCTGATCGCACTGTTCACCGCAGCGGGCCGGCGTCGCCTCGACGCCGTCGCACTGACCGCCCTGCCGCTGTCCCTGGCGATCACCCTGGTCGGCGCGGTCCCGGCCACCGCTCCCAAGGACGCGGAGAAGGTGCTCGACCTCGTCTGCGGCCAGGCCCACATCGTCAGCGGCACGGTCTGGACCGGCGGCCTGGCCCTGCTCGCCGCCCTCACCACGACCCGCCGGCGGCTGAGCGGGAACGCCGGACCGCTGTGGGCGGACATCTGGCGGCGTTTCGGGCTCGTGGCGCTGGTCTGCGTCGCGGCGGTGCTCATATCCGGGCTGTGGATGTCCTGGAGGCACGTCGGCAGTCCGGAGCAGCTGTGGACGACGACCTACGGCCTGTTGCTGCTCGTCAAGATCCTGCTGGTCCTCGCGATGGTCGCCGCCGGCGCCGTCAACCAGCTCTGGCTGATGCCGCGCATCGTCCGCGCCAGGGAGACGGACGCCACGGCCTCCCTCCTGCACCTGACGCTTCACCACTTCCCGAAGGTCGTCTGGGCCGAGGTGGTTCTCGGCGCCGCCGTCCTGGGCGTCGTCCCGTTCCTCGCGGGTTCCGCCCGCTCGGAGGCCGGCAGCCCGGCGCCCGTCGCGACCGGCGCCGTCTTCGCCGTCGGCGCCCTGCTCGTCCTCACCCTCGCCACTTCCCTGTACGTCACGGCGAAGGCCTCCGACGCCTTGGCGCGGCGCGGGCTCGCGGCCGCCTCCTGACCGCACCCGCGCACGCCGACGGCCCGGTTCCCCCATGGGGACCGGGCCGTCGGCGCATCGACGGGACGCCGGAGAGCGGGCGGTAGGCGGTCGCCGGGTGGGGGTGCGCATCCGGGGCGTCGCCGACATAGAGACCCCGGGGCGCGGGCAGCCGGTCGGGCCGCGCCCGGGATCACTGCGCGTTCTGGTGCCGGAAGGCCCGCCGGTACGCGTGGGGGCTGGTGCCGGTGATCCGCCGGAAGCGGTCGCGGAACGCCGTCGGCGAGCCGAAGCCGACCTGGGACGCGATCCGCTCCACCGGGTGGCCGGTGGTCTCCAGCAGGTGCTGGGCGCGGCGGATCCGGGCCCGGTGCAGCCATTGAAGGGGCGACGTGCCGGTCTGCTCGCGGAAGCGCCGGTTGAGCGTGCGTACGCTCATGCCGGCCTCGGCGGCGATCTCCTCGAGGGTCAGCTCGTGATGGGCCGTGTCCTCCATCCAGCGCAGCAGCGGTTCCAGCGTCGAGCCGCGGGGGGCGGGCGGCTGCGCGTGGACGATGAACTGCGCCTGCCCGCCCTCCCGTTCCAGCGGCATCACCGCCAGCCGTGCGGAGTCGGCGGCGACGGCCGAGCCGTGGTCGCGCCGGATCAGGTGCAGGCACAGGTCGAGTCCGGCGGCAGCGCCGGCGGAGGTGAGGAACTGCCCGTTGTCGATGTAGAGCACGTCGGCGTCGACCTCGATCCCCGGGTGCCGGGCCGCCAGCGCGGGGGCGGCCAGCCAGTGCGTGGTGGCGCGCAGTCCGTCGAGCAGCCCCGTGGCGGCGAGCACGAAGGCCCCCACGCAGATCGAGGCGATCCGGGTTCCGCGGGCGGCGGCCTCGCGCAGTGCCGCGAGGACCTCCGGCGGAACGGGAACGTCGAGGTCGGCCACGCCGGGGAGCACGATGGTGTCCGCCTCGGCGAGGGCTTCCAGCGGCCAGGGGGCCCTGAGCGCGAAGACACCGGCGTCCACTTCGGGGGTGGGCGCGCAGACGCGGACGCGGTAGGCGGGCCGGCCGTCCGGCAGCCGGGTACGGCCGAACACTTCGAGAGGCGTGGACAGGTCGAAGGGGATGACCCCGTCCAGGGCGAGTACGGCCACCGTGTGCATGGCTGAACTGTAGGTGGTCGCCGGATTCCGGCCAAGCCGGCCACCAGCCGCACAGTCGGTCCCCGGCCCTGGTCGCCCTGCTGGCGGGAATCCGTTGGGACCTGGCAATTCCGCCACTGTCGGCCGGACCCGCGGGTGCATAGCTTCGGGTGGCAACTGACCGCCCACCTCCCGGAAACGCTCCCGTGACGAAATTCCTCCTCGCCGTCCACGTCCTGGCGGCGATCATCACCATCGGCCCGGTCACCGTGGCGGCCAGCATGTTCCCGCCCGCCGCCCGCCGCGCCGCGGCGGCACCGGACGACCCCGCCGGCCTCGCCACCGTCCGCACCCTGCACCGGATCTGCCGTGTCTACGCGGCCGTCTCCGTCGCCGTCCCGGTGTTCGGGCTCGCGACGGCTCACAGCCTCGGTGTCCTGGGCAGCGCCTGGCTGATCACCTCGATCGCGCTGACCGCACTGGCCGCCGCCGTTCTCGGCGCCGCCATCCTGCCCCGCCAGGGCGCGGCCCTCGCGACCCTCTCGGCCCTGACGGCCCTCGACGGGCCGGCCGGCCCCGACGGCGCGGACGCCACCCGGGCCGTCCTGCGCACCGCCCGCCGCCTCGGCATGTACACCGGGCTGTTCAACCTGCTGTGGGCCGCCGTGACCGTTCTGATGATCATCCGCCCCGGGTCCACCACAGGAGCCTGACCATGCACCCGCCCAGCCGACTGCTGCGCATCGCCGCCCCCGCCGAACTGCTCTCCCTCGCCGTGCTGCTGGCCAATCTCGCGACCGTGCACCAGCGGGAACTCGCCTCGGTCGTCGGCCCCGTCCACGGCTGCGCCTACCTGATGGCCGTCATCGGCGCCGCCGCGACCGGCACCGGGACCGGGACCGGCACCCCGTCCGGCCCCGCGACCGACGCCACGTCCGCCACCGCCTGCGCTCCGGGCGGCGGCCGAGGGGCGCGTCCCGACCGTACCGCGGTGCTGCTCGCCCTCGTCCCCGGCGCCGGCGGCACGCTCGGCCTGCGCCGCCTCGCCGCGGAACACGCCCGGGCGGCCCGCGGCGGCGACGCCGGAGGACCCCGGACAGAGCACGCGCCTCGCGCCGCGCCGCCGGGTGCATGACGATGCGTACATGGCCCAGGACAGTGCCGGCGGCGCAGCACCAGCGGAGATCCCGGACGAGGAGCTCAGGCACAACGCGATCGGTTTCCTCGACGCGCTCGTCATCGGCCTGAACTCCACCTCGCCCGCCTACTCGCTGGCCGCCGTGATCGGGCCCATCGTGGCGCTGGCCGGGATCTACGCTCCCGGCATCATGCTGGCCTCGTTCGTCCCGATGCTGCTGATCGCGGCCGCCTTCTACTACCTCAACAAGGTCGACCAGGACTGCGGGACGACGTTCTCCTGGGTGACGCGGGCCATGGGCCCGTGGGCGGGCTGGCTCGGCGGCTGGGCGATCACGATGACCGGCGTCCTGGTCATCGGCTCGCTCGCCGACGTCGCCGTGCACTTCGGCCTGCTCGCCGCAGGACTCGACAGCTGGGCGGACAGCGCGCTGATCCGGCAGACCCTCGCCGTCGTCGTGATCCTCGTCATGACGGCGATCTGCGTCGTCGGCACCGAACTGTCGGCCCACCTCCAGGACATCCTCATCCTCGCCCAGGTCTTCTTCCTCCTGGCGTTCGCGGTGGTCGCCCTCTACCGGATCTACGCCGGGACCAGCACCCTCGACTCCATCGAACCGTCCCTCAGCTGGCTCAACCCGTTCGGTGCGGGCGGCGCCGCCCTCACCGGCGGCCTGCTGCTCGGCGTGTTCATCTACTGGGGGTGGGAGTCCGCGGTGAACCTCACCGAGGAGGTCAAGGACTCCGCCACCGCGCCCGGCAGGGCCGGCATCTGGTCGACCGTGGTGCTGCTGGTGACCTACCTGTCCGTCGGATACGCCGTCGTCGGATACGCCGGAACCGCGTTCCTCGCCGCGAACGCGGGTGAGGAGGAGGCCATCTTCGCCGTGCTCGCGCACGAGGTGATGGGCGGCTGGGACTGGATGGTGCTCCTCGCCGTCTGCACGTCCGCGCTCGCCTCGACCCAGACCACGATCATCCCCGCTTCCCGTACCGCGCTGTCGATGGCCCGGCGCCACGCGCTGCCGCATCCGCTCGCCCACATCCATCCGCGGTTCCGGACCCCGGACGTGAGCACCTGGTGGGTGGCCGCCATCGCCATCGGCTGGTACCTCATCGTCAATCAGATCAGCGAGAACGCGCTCCTGGACTCGCTGACGGCGCTCTCCCTGCTCATCGCGTTCTACTACGCGCTGACCGGCGTGGCCTGCGCCGTCTACTACCGCCGCCACCTGCTGGAGAACCTGCACAACTTCCTGCTCATCGGCCTCGGCCCGCTGATCGGGGCGGGGATGCTGGCCTGGCTGCTCGAGGAGTCGGTCAACGATATGTCGAATCCGGAGAACTCGGCGAGCGGCGTCTCCTGGTTCGGGCTCGGCCCACCGCTGGTGATCGGGATCGGGATCGCCCTGGCCGGCGTGCTCATCATGTGCTTCTGGCGGGTGCGGGACGGCAGGTTCTGGCGGGAGCGCCGGGGCGTGGTCGATCCGGCGCTCGTCCACGGCGGGAAGGGGTAGCCCCCGGCCCGAGAGGTCCGAGAGGTCAGAGGTCAGGGGTCCAAGAGATCCGAGAGGTCCGAGAGGTCCGGAAGGAGTTCCCGATGTCCGTGGTCCTGGGATACGACGAGTCACCCGGCGCGGAACGGGCCCTGCGCGTGGCCCTCGAAGTCGCCGCCGCCTTCGGCGAACCGCTGGTCCTCGCCTACGGCGCCGCCGCGCCCGGCGCCACGGGGGAGGAGTACGCGGCCCACCGCGAAGCCGTCCGGCAGGCGGGGCGCAGTGCCTTGGCCCACGCCGTCGAGGCGGCCGACGGGGCCGGCGTCCCCTCGACGGTAGAGGTCGTCGACGAGAAACCCGCCCAGGCCCTGCTCGACGCCGCGGACCGCCACCACGCACGGGTCATCATCGTCGGCAGCTGGGGCGACAGCCCGTTGCGCGGCGCCCTGCTCGGCTCGACCCCGCACAAACTGCTGCACCTGTCGCCGGTCCCGGTGCTGTGCGTCCCGACGGAGGGCGGCACCGGGAAGTAGGCGCCCGGTGCCGCCGCCGGGCCGGGGTGACGTACCTACCGCTCGGAGGCGAGGACCTCCAGCCCCTCCGCGACCAGATGCGGGGTGAACTCGACCACCGCGTGGCCCGCGACGCCGTGGACGACGTACGGATCGGTGGCGAGCAGACGGTCGAGTTCCCCGGCGGGCATCCGGGGGGCGAGGTAGACGCCGCCGACGAAGGGCACCTGACGCCCGGCCACCAGGAGCCGGCGCTGCGCGATCTGCTGCTTGAGCCAGTCCCCGTGGGCCGGCCTCCACGTTTCGACGTCGTCGAGGGGGGCCGTGTAGGTGACGGTGACAATGAACATGCCCGGACGGTACTGGATCGCCGAGGCCCGCCGCGATCCCCTTTCACGGGTGCGGGACCCGCGGCGCCGACGGGAGCCCGCTGCTCACCCCGCGGTGGTGAGCAGGCCGGCGGCCACCAGCCGGTCGGCCCAGGCGGCCATGGCCGTACGGACCTTGGCCTCGTCGGTCTGCCAGGCGTCGGCGAGGGAGGACGCGGCACGCTCCAGGAGCCCGTCGTTGACCCGCAGCGCCACCCACATCGCGGAGCCCACGGGGCTGCAGCGGAACTCGACGCGCTCTGCCGTTCGCACCTTCACCCGGCCGTCCGCCAGAGCCGTGCCGGTCACGCCTTCGGCTGCCACGATCCTCATGCCGTCCTCCTCGTTCAAGTCCGCCTCAAGTGCTGCAAGCATTGCGGCTGGAGCAGAACGCGACCATGGGGCCAGCCCCCCGTGCGGGCTGCTGCCACCCCGCCCACCCACATCCGGCCGGCTGCCCGGCGGGTGACTACATCCCGTTCGGCTGAAGGACGGAAATGATGTTGCCGGCCGGGTCCTTGAACCAGGCGATCGCGGGGCCGGGCGCCTCCCGGACGATGCCCTTCGCGTCCTGTTCGAACTCCTCGTACCGTTCGAACGTGACGCCGCGCCCCGTCAGTTCGTCGACGGCCCGGTCGATGTCGTCCACGGGGAAGTTCAACACCGTGAAGGTCGCGGGCTCGTGGTTGTCCTTCGGGTAGAGCATCACCTCGGTGTCCCCTGCGAGGTGCAGGGTCAGCAGACCGTTGTCCTCGGACACCCGCAGTCCGAGCGTCTCGCCGTAGAAGCCCTTGGCGCCCTCGATGTCGTCCACCGAGTAGCCGCTGAATCCCTTGCTGTCTCCCAGCATGGTGGCTGTCCTCCGTTCGCCGAGGTCCGTCCGGCATCGGCCCCCTGGCCACAGTGTCCCGCCGATCGTGCGGCATCGCCCGGCGGCGGGCGGCTGCTCAGGGCTCCGCCGGCAGGTCCGCGGCCGCATCATCGGCCTTCCTGCGCGCGGCGGCGGCCTCACGGGCCGCGCCCCGGGCCCGGTCTGCGGCCTCGGCGAGGGCGCGCCGCGCATCGGCCCGGACGGCCCTGGCCTCGCGCAGCCGCCGCTCCAGTTCGGTGACGCGCGCGTCGGCTTCGGCCAGCGTCCGGTCGTGGTCGCGCTGCTCCTGCTCGGCCGCGCGCAGCTCCGACTCGCGTGCCTCGGCCTCCGAGCGGGTCTCCTCTGCCGACCGGGCGCGCCGCAGGCGCTCCGCGCGGGACGGCTTCGGCTTCGCCGCCGGGCGCTCCGCATCGTGGACGGGGGCCGGCGGGCGTGCGGGGAACGGCTTCGGCTTCGCCGCCGGGCGCTCCGCGTCGTCGACGGGGGCCGGCGGGCGTGCGGGGGCCTCGGCGGGGAGGCCGGTGAAGCCGACCGGCGGTTCCAGCGCCGTGGACAGGCGTCCGCCCGACCACCGCTCGGCGGAGTCCGGATCGGCCAGGGCGGCGTGGAGGGTCTGCTCCACCTCGTGCGCGGCGCTGTCGCCGACGGCCTGGCCCTCCTCCTCGGCGAGCTGCCGGGCGGTGCGGGCCAGTGCGGCGACCACCGCGTGCCGCTGGTGGGACAGCGCCTTCAGCCGGGTGCCGTCCAGCGAGTGCTGCGCCCGGCGCAGCGCCTCGCCGAGCTCGAGGAAGGCGGCCACCTCCTGCGGGCGGCGCCGGACCAGCAGGTTCGAGGCGTACGCGGCCCTGGTCGGGCGCCGCAGCCCGGTGATGGCCTTCGCCGCCTGAGCCTGACCGGCCTTCCGCGCCCGAGCCGCGTGCGCGTCCCGGGCCTCGGTGAACCGGCCGGGGGCCAGCCCGTACAGCTCGTCGGCAACCGCCTCCACATCAACGTCCACGGCATCCACCATGCCCTCCGCGACGGATCTGCGCCTCGAAGGCGCGCGCACGCCGGGCCGACGGGCGGGCAGGCAGGTCGGTACCGCTGGCCGGACAGGTCGCCCCCCGGCCAGGCAGGTCGGCGCCGCCGGGGTCGTCCTCGGCCGGGGCCGGCCGGGGACGACCAACCCGGCGGCGCCGGCCGGCCCGTCTCAGGCGAGGGTGATCTTGTCCCCCTCCACCGCGATCTTCGCCGCCGCCAGCGGGCTCTTGGCCGGTCCTCCGGCGACCGTGCCGTCCGAAATCTTGAAGAGGCTCTGGTGGCAAGGGCAGACGATGTTCCCCTCCGTCACCGTCGCCACCGAGCAGCCCTGGTGCGTGCAGGTCGCCGAGAAGGCCTTGAACTGGCCCGCCGTCGGCTGGGTGACCACCACCTTCTGGTCCTTGAACACCTTGCCGCCGCCGACCGGGATCTCCGACGTCTGCGCGAGCGTCTTCCCACCGCCGCCGCCGGCGGCGGCGCCTCCCGCGGTGTCCGCCGGGGGCGCGGCCGGTGCGTTGTCCGCCGCCGCGCCGTAGCCGTCGCCGCCGTCGTTGCCGCAGCCGCTCAGGACGGTGCCTGCCAACGTGGCGGCGCCCGCCGCGAGAACCGTGCGCCGACGCGTGGTGTCGCCCATGGCCGTATCTCCTTCTCGTACCGGAAGCGGACCGGAGCATCCCTTGCCACTCCGGCCTCAGCAGGAACACGCGCACGGGCACAAGGCGGTTCAACGCGACCTTCAGCGAAATCCGGCCGAACCGCGGCGCGGGTTCCCGCGTGTACCGGGCGTGACTACGACACCTTCCGGCCTCCGCGACCGAGCGGCCGAGTACGCGCTCCTGCCGCTGCGCCTCTTCCTCGGCATCACCTTCGTGTACGCCGGTCTGGACAAACTGACCGACACGGCGTTCCTGTCCGCCACGGGCGACGGTTCGATCGCACAGCAGATGGAGGCCGTACGGGACTCGGCCGCCCTGCCGGGGCTGATCGAGTTCGCCTCGCAGAACCCCGTGGCCGTGGGCATGGCCATGGCGGTCGGCGAACTGGCCGTCGGCCTGGGGGCCCTGGCCGGGCTGCTGACCCGGGTCGCGGCCCTGGGCGGCGCCCTGATCTCGCTGAGCCTGTGGCTGACCATCAGCTGGCAGACCACCCCGTACTACTACGGAAACGACCTGGTCTACCTGGTTGCCTGGATGCCGTTGGTCCTGGCGGGCGCCCCGGCCCTGTCCCTCGATGCACTGCTGCACCGCCGACGGCGCCGCCGGCCGCGCGCGTCGCGGGCGTCGCGGGCACGGTCGGGCCGCAACCGGGTCACCGCGAGCCCCTCCTGAGCCTCTGTCATCCGGTCGCCGCGCCGCGGGGTGCACGGGGTGCGGCGTCGAGCAGGGCCCATACCCGGCGGCCGTCGGGTGCGACGTCGGTGCCGCAGCCGACGACCGTACCCACGGCCGCGACGTCGGTCAGGACCGTGGCGTCCTGCGCCGCGGCACCGGCGACATGGCTCAGGACCACCGCGAGGATCCGCTGGTCCTGGTCGGCGAGGTGCACGCTGATGCGCTTGCCGCCGTCGGCGACCGCCGCCTGGACGAGGCGCCGGACGGCGGATTCCAGATCCGGCTCGTCCAGGTGCGGGTATCCCCAGGCACGGACCGTGGCGGTCGCCCGGGCTCCGGCCTTCTTCGCGGCCCACGGGTCGGCGCGGAACGTCAGGCCGGCGGTCTGCCGGTTGCGGATCTCCATCCTCGGGCGGGCCCGCCCGTCCCGGTCGGCGGTCCCACGCGGCTGCGGGACGGGAAGGAGTGGCGGCACGTTCGGCCCGCCCGCTTCGGCCGGTGTCGTGGTCATGTGACCACGCTACGCGCACGGGCCGACTCCCGGAAAGACCCGCAGGCCTGACGGGCCGTCGGCGCCGGCGGTGGTGCGGCCGCACCCTGACGCGTACGGCCGCACCCGCGCTCCGGCGGCGCTGCCAGCACTGCCCGAAACCGCCGTTGCAGGGCCTCCGGCGGATCTCGCGCCGGCCGTCGGACGGCATGCCCGCGTCCTCCAGGCACAGTCCGACTGCGCCACCCCGTCGCCCGGGACCTCGCCGCCTACCGGGCCGTTCGGCCCGCGGCCGCTGCGACCGGGGCCCGACGGCGCGCTCGCCGCGCTGCCGGGTGACACCGGCGCCCGTACCCTGACGCCGCTGCGAGCCGGGCGGGCGCCGCCGAACCGGCCCGCCGCACCGGGACGTCGCCCGCCAGCCGCGAGCCACCATCCCACCGTCCTGCGCTCCGCCGGCCCGCCGACGACGGAGCGGAACGGGGCCGGTGTCCGCCATGCGCTGACGCCGATGGGCGGCCCCTGCCGTACGGACGCGGCGGCCCCGGCAGCGGCGACGGGGGCGGCGACGGCGGGGGCGAGGTGGGCTCAGCCCAGCGCCACGGTGACGAGCGCCGCGGTGACGGTGATCGCCGCGCAGGTCACCAGTAACGGCCGCCCCGTCGTCAGCATCCAGCCGATGCCGCGGCATCCGGCGGTGTCCGCTGCCGGGTCGGCCCGTAAGGCCGTGATCCCGCCGCCCGCCGTCGAGCTCTGGGTGCTCGCGGCCTCGCGGAGGAGGGCGCACTGGCCGCACTCCTCCGTGCTGTGGAGGGACGAATCGGAGTCGATCCAGTACGCGCCGCCCAGCTCTGCGAAAGAAACGTCCGGGGACACGACTGGACGCGTAGATGCTTCCATGACCGCCCAAACGGACCGCCCGCGGTGGAGGCAACGGTGATCACGGGATCCGAGACCGGATCGTCACCCGTCCCGCCCCGCCGACGGGGCCGGGAGGCCCGCCGCACGGTCGGCAGGCGGTCAGGAGACGGTCAGGCGCACGCCCGAGATGCGGCCGGCGGCGTCGAAGTCGATCTCGGCGGGGGTTCCGCCGGGAAGGTCGGCGGTGATGCGGTCCGCGTCCTCGCGTACGGGTGTGCCGTGGTGCTCGAAGTACCCGGTGACGGCGCGGCGGGCCGACCGGCCGATCAGGCCCGCGCCCGTGACGAGGGTGCGCGGCAGCGTGACGGGGTCGATGCCGGCGCGCGGCACCTGCGGGTCGTCGGGCAGGAAGTAGACCTGGGTGCCGGGGCCTGCCGGGAGGCCGATGTACCCGGGGGCCCCGGCCACGCCCATCCCGGCGAAGGCGAGCGTCTCCGCGGCGCGGCGCGGGTCGTCGAAACCGGACAGGTCGAGGGTCTCCGCGGTGAACTCGGCGATCCCGTGGGCCCGGCCGTACCGCTCGATCGCGCCGGTGAGCGCCACGACCTCGGTGCCGCGCAGCCCCGGCTTGGCCCAGCCCCACATCCAGGACTGCTCGTCCGTGTCGTAGGTTCCGAGCACCGCGACCCGCAACTCCAGGCCGCCCTGCCGGTACAGGCAGGACGGCAGGTCCGCGGTCCACAGCCCCTGGGGCAGGAACGCGGTCAGGGCCTCGAGCTGTGCGGCCCCCCATGCGGCGTGCCGCTCGGCCTCCAGCAGAAACGCGTCACTGAATCCATTCACCATGATCTGGACCCTACGGCAGGGGCGGCGGACGGCCGGGCGTGCAGGGGCGCTTCGGGGGTGATCTCCTCCAGTTGACCGGCCGCCGGGTCGCTGAAGGCGATCCGGGCGCGCCGGCGGTCGTTGCGGGGCATCCGGTCAGGCGGCCTTCTCCCGGTGGGCGGACAGCCGGGCCAGGGCCCGCTCGCGCAGGGCCTCCCACGGGGTGCAGTCCGCCACGGCCGGCAGGCCGGTGGCCGCGATGTCCGCCAGGACCGCGGCCATGCGGTCCGCCTTGGCCCGGGTCTGTGCCGCGTACGCACGCACCGCGTCGACCGCCGACGGTTCCGGCAACCGGCGCGGAGCGCCGGCCCCTTCCTCATTCATGACAGGCTCCAGGAAGGTGTCGTCGAATGCCCCCACGGGATCGCCGCGTGCCCTCCCCCGGGGCGCGACCCGGGCCGCGCGCACGCTGCGTGACAGACTGTTTTCTTGATCGCGGGGTCATCAGGCCCCCGTGCACGGTGAATTGGAAACGTAGTGCGCAAGGTGAAGTGGGCGGCCGCGGCTGCCGGTGTGGTGCTGTTGGCCGCGGGGTGCGCCAGCGAGGGCGGTTCCGACGAGGACAAGGGCGGGCAGGCGCCGACGGCCGGTTCCCCCGCTCCGGCGGCCGCGTCGGGCGCACCCGGCGCCGGCACCGTGGACGCCGCCGCGGTGAAGGGGCAGATCGAGGCCGCCGCGACGTCGGCCGGCTTCACCGAGCAGCCCGGGAACGAGGTACCGGCGAACCTGAAGTCCTGCATGGTCTCCTGGACCGCGGACGCCAAGAAGGTCTCCGACTCCCGCAAGTCCTACGACGCCACGGTCGCGACCCTGGCCAAGGACGGCTGGAAGGAGATCCGGGCCATCGACCAGCCGGCAGCGGTCGTCAAGTCCATGGACAGGGGCGGCTGGACGCTGAAGGCGAGCCACCAGGGCAAGGCGGGTGCCCTGCTGGTCGTCTCGTTCATCGCCACCGAGACCGGTGCGACGTGCGCGAAGGCCTTCCAGGAGGACCTCGCCAAGAAGCAGCAGTAACGTTCCGGCAGGCCGCGCCGTGCGCGCCGGGGCGGGCCGGAGCGGGAGACCGGCCCGGCCCGCCGCTCGTCGCCCACCCGCGGAATTAACCCTTCCCGATCCGTTCCTTAAGCCCGCCTCAAGAACGCGGGGACCGGGACCGAACCGCACGTTTGTCCGTTTTCCGGTCGCTAGCGTGCTGCTCGAACCTCATCCCCACACAGAGGCAGGTCCTCATGGCTGGCAATTCCCATCGCCGTACGACGAGCGCCCGGACGAAGGCGGCCGCGGCACTGGCCGCGCCGGCGGCCGTCGGGGGCACCGCCCTGGTGCTGACCGGTACCGCCCAGGCGGCCTCGGTCGGCGCGGTGTTCACCCGGGCGAGCAGCTGGACCACCGGCTACACCGGGCAGTACGTCATCACCAACCGCGGCGGCGGGACGCTCAAGGACTGGACGCTGGAGTTCGACCTGCCGGCCGGCACGTCCCTCGCCTCCCTCTGGAACGGCGAACACACCGTCAACGGGCAGCACGTGACGGTCAGGCCCGCCAGGTGGGACACGGCCGGGCTCACGGCCGGCAGCTCGGTCACCATCGGGTTCGTGACGCAGGCGAGCGGGAACGCGGCCGGTCCGACGGGGTGCCTCATCAACAAGGAGAAGTGCTCCCCCGCCACCGGGCCGACGCCCAGCCCGAGCGGTCGGCCCACCACCGCGCCGACGGCTTCCGCTTCGCCCACCGCCCGGCCGACGGCCTCGCCCACGGCCTCCGCCGAGCCCACCGCGACGGCCACGCCGAAGCCCACCTCCACCGTCCCGCCGGGCGGCGGCACGGCCCCGGCCGGGTTCGCGCCGTACGTGGACACCTCGCTCTACCCCGCCTTCGACCTGCTGGACACCGCGGCCCGGACCGGCGTGAAGGAGTTCAATCTCGCCTTCATCACCTCCGGCGGCGGCTGCAACCCGCTCTGGGGCGGCGTCACGGCCCTCGGCGACGACCGGGTCGCGTCGCAGATCGCCGCCCTGCGGGCCAAGGGAGGGGACGTCCGCGTCTCGTTCGGCGGGGCGTCCGGCTCCGAGCTGGGGCTGGCCTGCACCTCGTCCGCGAGTCTCGCCGCCGCGTACGGCAAGGTGGTGGACACGTACGGACTGACCAAGGTGGACTTCGACATCGAGGGCGCGGCCCTGCCCGACACCGCGGCGAACACCCGGCGCGCGCAGGCCATCGCGCAGCTGCAGAAGGCACATCCGAAGCTCGACGTGTCCTTCACGCTGCCCGTGATGCCCGAGGGGCTCACGCAGCCCGGCGTCGACCTGCTCGCCAACGCCAGGCAGAACGGCGTGGCGGTGTCCGCCGTCAACATCATGGCGATGGACTACGGCCCGGCGTACAGCGGCGACATGGGCGGGTACGCCATCCAGGCGGCCACCGCGACGCAGGCGCAGATCAAGGGCGTACTGGGCCTGAGCGACGCGGCGGCCTGGAAGACGGTGGCCGTGACGCCGATGATCGGCGTCAACGACGTCTCCAGCGAGGTCTTCACGGTGGACGACGCCACGCAGCTCGTGGGCTTCGCCCGGTCGAAGGGGCTCGGCTGGCTCGCGATGTGGTCGGGCGCCCGTGACAAGCAGTGCCCGGGCGGTGCGAAGAACTCCGCCGACGCGACGTGCTCGTCCATCGTGCAGGAACCCCTGGCCTTCACGAAGGCCTTCGCCGCACGCGGCTGACCGATTCCTCCGGCGGGCGCCCTCAGGCCGCCCGCCGGAGCCTCGCGAGGCGGCTCGCACGCCGTGCGGTCCAGGACGCGGGGCAGGCCCCGGCCGGCGGGGAGCGCGGTCAGCGGGTCGGAGCCGGTGAGGACCGGCCGGACGTCGGCCCGTCGCAGCGCAGCGTCGCAGGCCACGTCCACGAGGTCCGCGAACCGCTGCCGTCCGTCCGCGAAGGCTTCGGCCGGCGGGCCCGGGTGCCCGGGGTGACCAGCCCGCAGGCCCGTCCGCTGACGAGGGAACGACGGGCCGTCGGAAGGCCGCCGACGACGGCGGCCCGTCCCGGGCCGGGGCCACCGGGCCGGGGCCACCGGGCCGGGTCATCCGGCCGGGGCGAGTCCGTCCTGGGGGGTGACCAGGGTGAAGAGGGCGCCGTCCGGGTCGCTCAGGGTGATCCGGCGGCTCGTGGCCGAGGTCTGGACGGGCGAGACGGTGCGGCCGCCGAGCCGGGTGGCGGTCTCCACGGCGGCTTCCAGGTCCGGTACGTCGAAGTGGACGTGCCAGCGGGGCCGGACCTGCGGGTCCGGGGCCTCTTCGACGGCTCCGCCGCTGATCAGGGCGACGGTGTCCCGGCCGCGGCGGACGACGACGTGGCCGTGCTCGTACGAGACGTCGCAGCATCCGGAGCGCTCGCAGGCCCAGTCGAGCACCTCGCCGTAGAACACGGCCGACGCGAACGCGTCGCGGGTGCGCAGTTCGAGCCATGCGGCCGCGCCGCCGGGATGGGCCGTCCAGTCCGGGATCACCTCGCCCTGCCAGAACCCGAAGACCGCGCCGTCGGGGTCGGCGGCGAGCGCGGCCCGGCCGGTGCCGAACGCGAGCGGTCCCACGGCCATGGTGGCCCCGCGCTCGCGCACCCGGGCGGCGGTGACGTCCGCGTCGTCGACGGCGAAGTACGGGGTCCACGCCACCGGGACGCCCAGCCGCCGGGCCAGCCCGCCGATGCCGGCGACGGGGGCGCCGTCGCGCATCGCGACGCAGAAGCCCTCCCCGAGGCGGGTGGGGCGGAACCCCCAGCCGAGCACGGCCCCGTAGAACTGCTGGGCGGCATCGAGATCGCGGGCCATCAGACTGACCCAGCAGGGCGCCCCGAACACCTCGTGGCTTGACGTCGACACCGGCTCCGACCTCCCTCGACCTCCCCCCGGGGCCACCTTAGCCCCGGGCCGCACGACCGGCTCCGAGGCCGGGCCGCTCGCACGGAAGGCGGCGTACGGGTGACGTACGCCGTACGGAGCACACGCCCGGCCGGAACGAATTCCGGCGCGTACGGTGGTGGGGAAGTGATCAGTGTGACGCGTGGTGCCGCCGAGTCCGGGAAGGCTGGCACGTATGCCGGAAGTGATCGTCACCGTACGCTCCCTCGCCCGCCGCCGCCGGGACCCTGTCGTCGTACAGGCCGTCCGCTCGACGGCGGCGGCCGTCGTGTCCTACGTCGTCGCACTCTGGCTCAGCAATGAGCCGGCTCCGCTGACGGCGCCCCTGACGGCGCTGCTCGTCGTACAGGTCACCCTCTACACCACCCTCACCACCGGCATCCGGCGGGTGAACTCCGTCGTGGCCGGTGTTCTCGTCGCCATCGGGTTCAGCGCCCTCGTCGGCCTCACCTGGTGGTCCCTGGGACTGGTCATCCTGACCTCGCTCGTCGTGGGCCATCTGGTGCGGGTCGACGAGTTCGTGCCCGAGGTCGCGATCAGCGCGATGCTGGTGCTCGGGGTGACGCAGGTGGCGGTCGTCGCCTGGGACCGGGTACTGGAAACCCTGATCGGGGCGGTGGTGGGGCTCCTGTTCAACGTATTCCTCGCACCGCCCGTGTGGGTGGCTCCGGCGAGCGAGGCGATCACCTCACTCGCCGGTCGCATGCGCGAGCTGCTGCTCCACCTCGGTGACGAGCTGGCGGAACACACCCCCGTGGAGAAGGCGGCGGCCCGGCTGCACGAGGCACGGCGGCTGGACAACGACATCGCCCACGTGGACTCGGCGCTGCGCCAGGCCGAGGACAGCCTGCGCCTCAACCCCCGGGTGAAGGAGGGTCTGCTCTTCCGTCTGGTGCTCCGTACGGGACTCGACACGCTGGAGATCTGCGCCGTGGTCCTGCGGGTCTGCTGCCGCACACTGACCGACCTGGCCAAGACGCGTGCGGAGGGGCCCTTGTTCTCCGACCCCCTCGCCGATGCGCTGCGGGAGCTGTTCGCGCACATGGCGATCGCCGTCGAGAACTTCGCCGTACTCATCACCGCGCAGATCAGCACGAGCGCCGAGGAGGCGGAGGTCCGGCTGGGGCAGGAGCTCTCGGCGGCGAGGACCAGCCGCGAACGGGCGGCGCGTCTGCTGCTGGAGGAGGCGCGGTCCGGGCCGGGGACGTGGCAGCTGTACGGGGCGCTGCTCGCGGAGGTCGACCGGGTGCTCGACGAACTGGGGGTCGAGAAGCGCTCCGAGCGCCTGGTCGAGGAACTCGACCGCAGTGCCCGTGCGCGGCGCACCGGGCGCCCGCTCCTCAGGCGGCCGTGGCAGGACCGCCCGACCGCGGACCGCTGAGGACGGCGCGGCGCGCTGTCGTCAGCACCACTGGACGGGGGTGTAGTTGTGGACGAAGCGGGCCGAGACCCAGCCGGGTTCGCCGTGCAGCCGGTACCAGATGTCGTTGCCCTCCACCCGGCCGCCCTTGGCCTGGCAGGACAGCCCGACCTCCTCGAAGGGGTCCAGCGTGCCGAGCACCCTCGCCGTGGTCGTGGCCCTGGCCCGCACGTGGAGGGGCGCGCCGCTGACCACGACGCCCCTCACGTGCCGGTCGGCGGCGTGCCCGTCGGCGGAGTCGGCGGACGTGGCCCCGTTCGGTGCCGGGTGCGCTCCGCCCGCGTGCGCTTGCGCGGCGGCGGGCCCGCCCGGGAGCAGCAGTCCCAGGCCGAGGCCCACCGTCGCCATCGCGATCACGGTCCGTTTGTTCCGCTGCCTCATGCGCTGTCTCCCGTTCCAAGGTGCCCGTCTGGGCCCGCCGGTCTCGGCCGGCCCGCGTTCGACCTTGCCCCGGGGGACAGCGCCCGGTTCGCCGGCGTGCCGCCGCCTCGCCCGTATGGCGCAGCGCCGGCCGCCGCCGGGTGGGGGTGCCGACGTCAGTAATAGTGCTTGCGACCTCCCACCGAGTGCCCGACGGCGCCCAGGACCCAGAGAATGAGGCCTATGACGACCAGGATCAGGCCGATCGTCCACAGGATCGAGATTCCGAAGACGAACCCCAGGATCAGCAGGATCACTCCGAGAACAATCACGACAACCTCCCAGCGCCCCGGTAGCGGAGTGCACCAGGACACCCTGCGTGTACCATCCCCACCGGATTTCATGCCTGGCGGAAGCGCACATTTCGGACAGGCGGGGTGGCGGCGCGGACGGCCCGTCGAGCGGGCCGTCAGGGTTCCGAGTAACTGAAGTCACCCATCGTCCAGGCGCTGACGTCCTTGATCGCGATCCGGTACATCCCTCCGGTCTCAGGGATGCCCACGGTGCCCTGGAGGATGCGGGCTACGTGGAAGTGCAGGTAGGAGGGGGGCTCCGGGGTGCGGCGCCGGGTGGCGCCCGCCCCTTCGGCCTCCGTTTCGGGGTGCATGAAGAGGCTCGCGAACGGACCGAGCCGGTCCGAATCCGCCAGGACTTCCGCCACCCGCCGGCGCCACGCGCTCTCGGGAGCGAGGCGGCCGGTGATGACGGCGCCCTGCACCAGGACGGTCAACGACATCTGATTGGTCTGCTGCGATTCCACCGCGGCGGCGATGGCGACGAGCAGGTCGTCAGGCTTCGACATGGGCAGGAATGCTACAAGCATCCGCCTCCGAACACAGGCGTGTTCACTCGCGCGCCGACGCGGGGACGGGTTCAGCCGGTGAAACCGACGTGTACGTGGTCGTGGTGCGTGGCGTCGGAGAAGAACTGGTTCGGCCTGATACCACCCGAAAGCCGTACGGGGCCTCCCACGTTGTACGAGCCCGCGGCGGCGGCCGCGCGCATGAACGCGGTGATCAGGCTCCGCGGGGTCGCGGGGTCGACGACGGGACGGCCGTCGACGCGCCAGACGTCGAAGGCCCGGCCGGGCGGGTGGTCGCTCGGCCGGCCGGTGCCGAACACGTTCGTGGGGTGGCCCGAGCGGACCACGCTGACCGACATCCGGTAGGTGTCGGCGAGCCGCAGCATCGCCCGCAGCACGCTCTCGTGCACGGCGCCGCTGCGGACGTCCGCGGCCGCGGCGGGCGGCAGCTCGATCCGCGGCCGGGCGAGCACCGCCCGCGCCGGGGCTCCGAGCGCCGCCGCGGGCGGCCCGGGGCGACCGGGGTGCAGGGCGGTGACGGCCCAGCCCGCACGGGTGCGTGCGAGACGGACGTCGACGGTGGTTCCGCCCTCGTGGACGGCGGAGCCGGTCCGGGTGGACTGGGGGATCGGA
>LJCW01000379.1 GCA_001298555.1 Actinobacteria bacterium OV450 | reverse complement strand
CCACCCCCACCGCCCCCACCCCCGACTCCACCGGCAGCGCCTGGCAGCTGACCCTCGACGACGGCAGCAGCCTCGGCTTCCGGGCCCGCCGGCGCGCGTACGGCAGCTGGCACGTCGCCCCCGACAGCATCACGCTCACCCCGCCGCCCCCGTCGACGGAGCCGCCGACCGCGTTCTCGGACCCGTATGCCTTCCTGGTCCGCAGCCGCACCCTCCTCGGCCTCGACGGTGCCACCCTCGGCCACCTGGTGCGCGAGCTAAGCGCCACCCTCGCCGCCGACGCCCGCATCGACCACACCGCGCTCACCGCCGACGTCCTCGCCGACCTCAACCACGCCGAGCTCGAAGGCCACCAGACCGGCCATCCCTGGCTCGTCCTCAACAAGGGCCGCCTGGGACTGTCCGCCGCGGACACCGCCGCCTGGGCCCCCGAAGCCCGCACCCGCCAGCGGCTGCCCTGGCTCGCCGTCCACGTCTCCCTCGCGGCCTACCGCGGCGCGGCCGGCCTGGAGGACCCGGCGCGGCTCTACGCCCAAGAGCTCGACCCCGTCACCCGGGACGTCTTCGACCGGACCCTGCGGGCCCGCGGCCTCGACCCGCTCGGCTACCTCTACCTCCCGGTCCACCCATGGCAGTGGGACGAGATCGTGCTCCCGCTGTTCGCACCCGCCCTGGCGTCCGGCGCCCTGGTCCCGCTCCCCGCGGACCCCGACATACGCATCCCGCAGCAGTCCGTCCGCACCTTCCTCAACCTCACCCGGCCGGACCGGCACAGCGTCAAACTGCCGCTCTCCGTCTTCAACACCCTGGTCTGGCGGGGTCTGCCCTCCGACCAGTCCGCCGCCGCGCCCGCCGTCACCTCCTGGATCCGCTCCCTGCACGACGCCGATCCCTTCCTCCGCGAGGAGTGCGCGGTCGTCCTCCTCGGCGAGGTCGCCTCGGTCACCGTCCGCCATCCCGTCTACGACGAGCTCCCCGAAGCCCCGTACCAGTACAAGGAGCTCCTGGGGGCGATCTGGCGCGAACCCCTGACCGGCCGGCTCACCCCCGGGGAGCGGGCCCGCACCCTCGCCTCCCTCCTCCACGTCGACCCGCGCGGCCGGTCCTTCACCGCCGAGCTCGTCGCCCGGTCCGGGCTGGCGCCGGCCAGCTGGCTGCAGCGGCTCTTCGGCGCCCTGCTGCCCCCGCTGCTCCACTTCCTCTACCGCTACGGCACCGTCTTCTCCCCGCACGGCGAGAACACCACCGTGATCTTCGACGAGCAGGACGTCCCCGTCCGGCTCGCCCTCAAGGACTTCGTGGGCGAGGTCAACATCTGCCGCGAGGCGCTGCCGGAGCTCGCCTCCGTGCCCGCGGAGGTACGCGCCGCACTGCGCGACAAGCCGGCGGACTTCCTGCCCCAGTACATCCACTCCGGTCTCTTCGTCGGGGTCTTCCGCTACCTGTCCGCCCTGTGCGAGGACCGCCTCGGTGTCCCGGAGGACGAGTTCTGGTCGCTCGTACGGGCGGAGATCCTGCGCCACCAGGCCCGCTTTCCCGAGCTCAAGGAGCGCTACGAGCTCTTCGACCTGCTCGGTGAGCGCATCGGCAGGCTCTGCCTGAACCGGAACCGGTTGTACGAGGACGGCTACCGCGACCGCCCCGACCGCCCGCACGCCGTGGAGTACGGCACCGTGCCCAACCCCCTGTACCGGCCGTGAACCGTCGTCGTGGCGATCGCTGTCGGTGGCGACCCGTAGGGTTGGGAGTGCTATGACGAAGCCCTCCCTCACCGACCTGCTGCACGCCGCCGTCTCCGCCGTCGGCGGCACGGAGCGGCCCGGCCAGGTGTCCATGGCCGAAGCCGTCGCCGAAGCGATCGACGACAACACGCACCGGCTGATCCAGGCAGGCACCGGCACCGGTAAGTCCCTCGGCTACCTGGTGCCGGCCCTGGCACACGGCGAGCGCGTGGTCGTGGCGACCGCCACCCTCGCCCTCCAGCGGCAGCTCGTCGAGCGCGACCTGCCCCGGACGGTGGACGCGCTGCATCCGCAGCTGCGCCGCCGCCCGCAGTTCGCCATGCTCAAGGGCCGGTCCAACTACCTGTGCCTGCACCGGCTGCACGAGGGAGCGCCGCAGGACGAGGAGAAGGGCCTCTTCGACCAGTTCGAGGCGGCCGCCCCCACCAGCAAGCTCGGCCAGGACCTGCTGCGCCTGCGCGACTGGGCCGACGAGACCGAGACCGGCGACCGTGACGATCTGACGCCCGGCGTCTCGGACAAGGCCTGGTCACAGATCTCGGTCTCCTCCCGGGAGTGCCTGGGCGCGACGAAGTGCGCGTACGGCGCCGAGTGCTTCGCCGAGGCCGCCCGCGAGCGGGCCAAGCTCGCCGACGTGGTCGTCACCAACCACGCGCTGCTGGCCATCGACGCGATCGAGGGCGCCCCGGTGCTGCCGCAGCACGAGGTGCTGATCGTGGACGAGGCGCACGAGCTGGTCTCACGGGTGACCGGGGTCGCCACCGGCGAGCTCACCCCGGGCCAGGTCAACCGCGCCGTGAAGCGGGCGGCCAAGCTGGTCGACGAGAAGACCGCGGACGCGCTCCAGACCGCGTCCGAGTCGTTCGAGCGGGTCATGGAGCTCGCCCTTCCGGGTCGGCTGGAGCAGGTCCCCGAGGACCTCGGGTACGCGCTGGCGGCCCTGCGGGATGCCGCCCGCAACGTCATCTCGGCGATCGGCGCGACCCGCGACAAGTCCGTTCACGACGAGGACGCCGTCCGCAAGCAGGCCCTGGCCGCGGTCGAGAGCGTCCACGGCGTGGCCGAGCGGATCCTGCTCGGCTCCGAGTACGACGTCGTCTGGTACGAGCGGCACGACCGCTTCGGGGCCACACTCCGGGTCGCTCCGCTGTCGGTGTCCGGGCTGCTGCGCGAGAAGCTGTTCGAGGACCGCTCGGTGGTCCTGACCTCGGCGACGCTCAAGCTGGGCGGCGATTTCAACGGAGTGGCGGCCTCGCTGGGCCTGTCCCCGGAGGGGGTCGAGGGGGAGGACGCGCCGGTCTGGAAGGGCCTGGACGTCGGCTCGCCCTTCGACTACCCCAAGCAGGGCATCCTCTACGTGGCGAAGCACCTGGCGACCCCGGGCCGTGAGGGCACCCGCGGCGACATGATGGACGAGCTCGCCGAGCTGATCGAGGCGGCCGGCGGCCGCACCCTCGGACTGTTCTCCTCCATGCGGGGAGCCAAGGCGGCCGCCGAGGAACTGCGCGGCCGGCTCGACAACCCCATCCTGCTCCAGGGCGAGGAGACGCTGGGCGAGCTGATCAAGACGTTCGCGGCGGACCCGAAGACCTGCCTTTTCGGAACGCTGTCGCTCTGGCAGGGCGTGGACGTGCCCGGTCCCAGCTGCCAGCTGGTGGTCATGGACAGGATCCCGTTCCCGCGCCCCGACGACCCGCTGATGAGCGCCCGGCAGAAGTCGGTCGAGGAGCACGGCGGCAACGGGTTCATGGCCGTCGCGGCCACTCACGCCGCCCTTCTGATGGCTCAGGGCGCGGGCCGCCTCGTCCGGGCCGGCGGTGACCGGGGTGTCGTCGCCGTCCTGGACCCCCGGCTGGCCACGGCCCGGTACGGGAGCTTCCTGCGGGCCACGCTGCCGGACTTCTGGTACACCACGGACCGCAACCAGGCGCGGCGATCGTTGGCGGCGATCGACGCGGCCGCGCAGGCGGACGGCAAGTAGCCCACCTTGGGTTACCCCCAGGGGAGTAACCCCAAGAGCCCCTGCCGTCGAGTGCGGGCAGGGGCAGGGGCAGGGGCTGGGCCGGGGCCTGGCCAGGCCTCAGGGCCGGCGGACGGCCGGCGGCAGAGGGAAACAGCAGCTCCGGGACCGGCGCAGTGGGTCCCGGAGCCGGATGGGGGCGCCGGATCAGACGCGGCGCAGTACGGCGACGACCTTGCCGAGGATCGTCGCCTCGTCGCCGGGGATCGGCTGGTAGGCGGCGTTGTGCGGGAGCAGCCACACATGGCCGTCCTCCCGCTTGAAGCGCTTGACGGTGGCCTCGCCGTCGAGCATCGCGGCCACGATGTCCCCGTTCTCCGCGACCGGCTGGCGACGGACGGTGACCCAGTCGCCGTCGCAGATGGCGGCTTCGATCATCGAGTCGCCGACGACCTTGAGGACGAACAGTTCGCCGTCACCGACCAGCTGGCGGGGGAGCGGGAACACGTCCTCCACCGATTCCTCGGCGAGGATCGGTCCGCCGGCGGCGATCCGGCCGACCAGGGGAACGTACGAGGCGGCGGGCTTGCCGGTGGTGTCCGTGGGCTGCGAGCTGGGCTGGTCGGAGCCGCGTACCTCGTAAGCCCGGGGGCGGTGCGGGTCGCGGCGGAGGAAGCCCTTGCGCTCCAGGGCCATGAGCTGGTGGGCGACCGACGACGTGCTGGAGAGGCCGACCGCCTGGCCGATCTCCCGCATCGACGGCGGGTAGCCCCGCCGCTGCACGGAGTCGCGAATGACCTCGATGACCCTCCGCTGCCGGTCCGTGAGGCCGGAGCTGTCGGCGCGAATGCCTGGAGGTCGCCCTGGAAGGGAGCGAGCGGGGCGCGCGGGCTCCGCCTCCTGGTTCAGACTTGCGTCGTTCATGGGATGCACCGGCTCGAGTCGGCTCTGGGAGCGGTTCTGGGCAGTGATGGTGGCACTGTCTGCGGTGGTGGTCACGTCGGCGGCCCCTCTCGAAATGTTCTCCCTAGCTGGACAACGGTAGTTGCTTTCGAAAGGTTGCGCCAAACACACGTTCGAGTGAAAAATCGCAGATCGCCCACCGCGATCACATCAAGAGGTGTATGGACGATCGGTCCGCCGAACGCGGGTTCGGTCCCGCATCCGCTGTTTACGGTACCCTTCCCGGTCGGATCGCCGCCTTCCGGTCCTGTGCCCAGTGTGGCACCGGGAACGCTTCCGTCCGGTCATCGGGCGGAGCGACACGCGGAACGAACCAAATCCACCACAACCCAAGATCTAGTGGTTGGATGAGCGCTGCCGCCCAGAAGTTGTGGTCCTCGGTCTTCCGAGGTCCTCGGCATCGCATATGCTGGTGGCTGCTTCGCAAGCCCCCGACGCAGACCCGTCTCCGTCGTTCAGGGGCCTCGCGAGGTGATTCAGTCGTGCCAAGAGGGAGGGTGAGGGAACCATGCACTGCCCCTTCTGCAGGCACCCTGACAGCCGCGTCGTCGACAGCCGCACCACGGACGACGGCACGTCGATCCGTCGGCGCCGTCAGTGCCCCGACTGCTCCCGTCGCTTCACGACGGTGGAGACGGCCTCGCTGATGGTGATCAAGCGCAGCGGGGTGACCGAACCCTTCAGCCGGACCAAGGTCATCTCTGGCGTGCGCAAGGCGTGCCAGGGACGGCCGGTCACCGAGGACGCCCTCGCCAAGCTCGGCCAGCGGGTCGAGGAGGCGGTGCGCGCCACCGGAAGCGCCGAGCTGACCACTCATGACGTGGGTCTGGCCATACTCGGCCCGTTGCAGGAGCTCGACCTGGTCGCGTACCTCCGGTTCGCGTCCGTTTACAAGGCGTTCGACACACTCGAAGACTTCGAGACCGCCATCGCGGAACTCCGCGTGCCACGGACTCACCCCGAAGAGTGCGAGCCCCGCGGGACCGGTTCGGTCCCCGTGCCCGCCTCCGCCGCCGACTGACCGTCCGGCCGCAGTGCAGCGCGGCCGCCCGGGCAGCTCAGGTGAAGACACGTAGATACAAGTCAGACCGTGCCGCGGAATAACGCTGGCACTTTAGGGCGTTTTTGCCCGCATATGGGAGGAAGCGGCATGACAGAGACGGCGAGCGGCTCGGCACGAGGTTCCCGCGCCAAGGGGACCAAGACTGCCAAGAGCGGCCTTCGGATCGAGCGCATCCACACCACCCCCGGCGTGCACCCGTACGACGAGGTGAGCTGGGAGCGTCGTGACGTCGTCATGACCAACTGGCGCGACGGTTCGGTGAACTTCGAGCAGCGCGGCGTCGAGTTCCCCGACTTCTGGTCGGTGAACGCGGTCAACATCGTCACCAGCAAGTACTTCCGCGGCGCGGTCGGCACCCCGCAGCGCGAGACCGGTCTGAAGCAGCTCATCGACCGCATCGTGAAGACCTACACGAAGGCCGGCGAGGAGTACGACTACTTCGCGTCCCCCGCCGACGCGGAGATCTTCGAGCACGAGCTGACCTACGCCCTCCTGCACCAGATCTTCAGCTTCAACTCGCCGGTGTGGTTCAACGTCGGCACGCCCCAGCCGCAGCAGGTCTCCGCCTGCTTCATCCTGTCCGTCGACGACTCCATGGAGTCGATCCTCGACTGGTACAAGGAAGAGGGCATGATCTTCAAGGGCGGCTCCGGCGCCGGTCTGAACCTCTCCCGCATCCGCTCCTCCAAGGAGCTCCTCTCCTCCGGCGGCAACGCCTCCGGTCCGGTCTCCTTCATGCGCGGCGCCGACGCGTCCGCCGGAACGATCAAGTCGGGCGGCGCCACCCGCCGCGCGGCCAAGATGGTCGTCCTGGACGTGGACCACCCGGACGTCGAGGCCTTCATCGAGACCAAGGTGAAGGAAGAGGAGAAGATCCGCGCCCTGCGTGACGCGGGCTTCGACATGGATCTGGGCGGCGACGACATCACGTCCGTCCAGTACCAGAACGCCAACAACTCCGTCCGTGTGAACGACGAGTTCATGACGGCCGTCGAGAACGGCACCGAGTTCGGTCTGCGTGCCCGCATGACCGGCGAGGTCATCGAGAAGGTCGACGCCAAGGCGCTCTTCCGCAAGCTCGCCGAGGCCGCGTGGGCCTGCGCCGACCCGGGCATCCAGTACGACGGTGTGATCAACAACTGGCACACCTGCCCCGAGTCCGGCCGCATCACCGCGTCCAACCCCTGCAGCGAGTACATGCACCTGGACAACACGTCCTGCAACCTCGCCTCGCTGAACCTGATGAAGTTCCTGAACGACGACGGCAAGGGCAACCAGTCCTTCGACGCCGAGCGCTTCTCCAAGGTCGTCGAGCTCGTCATCACCGCGATGGACATCTCGATCTGCTTCGCGGACTTCCCGACGCAGAAGATCGGCGAGAACACCCGCGCCTTCCGCCAGCTGGGCATCGGCTACGCCAACCTCGGCGCCCTCCTGATGGCGACCGGGCACGCCTACGACTCGGACGGCGGCCGCACCCTCGCCGCCTCGATCACCTCGCTGATGACCGGCACCGCGTACAAGCGCTCCGCCGAGCTGGCCGCCATCGTCGGCCCGTACGACGGCTACGCCCGCAACGCCGAGGCGCACAAGCGCGTCATGAAGCAGCACGCCGACGCCAACGCCGTCGCGCCGCGCACCGACGACCTGGACAACTCGATCTGGGCCGCGGCCACCGAGGCGTGGCAGGACGTCCTGCGCCTCGGCGAGAAGAACGGCTTCCGCAACTCCCAGGCCTCCGTCCTCGCGCCTACCGGCACCATCGGTCTCGCGATGTCCTGCGACACCACCGGTGTCGAGCCGGACCTCGCCCTGGTCAAGTTCAAGAAGCTCGTCGGCGGCGGCTCGATGCAGATCGTCAACGGCACCGTCCCGCAGGCCCTGCGCCGCCTGGGCTACCAGGAGGAGCAGATCGAGGCGATCGTCGCCCACATCGCCGAGCACGGCGTGGTGGTCGACGCCCCGGGCCTGAAGACCGAGCACTACTCGATCTTCGACTGCGCCATGGGCGAGCGCGCCATCTCCCCGATGGGCCACGTCCGGATGATGGCCGCGATCCAGCCGTGGATCTCCGGCGCGATCTCGAAGACGGTCAACATGCCGGAGTCGGCGACCGTCGAGGAGATCGAGGAGATCTACTTCGAGGCGTGGAAGATGGGCGTCAAGGCGCTCGCGATCTACCGCGACAACTGCAAGGTCGGCCAGCCCCTCTCCGCGAAGAAGAAGGAAGAGGAGAAGGAGGAGGTCACCGCCAAGGCGGAGGACACCATCCGCGCCGCGGTCGAGAAGGTCATCGAGTACCGTCCGGTCCGCAAGCGCCTCCCCAAGGGCCGCCCGGGCATCACCACCTCCTTCACGGTCGGTGGCGCCGAGGGCTACATGACCGCGAACTCCTACCCGGACGACGGCCTGGGCGAGGTCTTCCTGAAGATGTCCAAGCAGGGTTCGACCCTCGCGGGCATGATGGACGCCTTCTCGATCGCCGTCTCGGTCGGTCTGCAGTACGGCGTCCCGCTGGAGACGTACGTCTCGAAGTTCACGAACATGCGCTTCGAGCCGGCCGGCATGACGGACGACCCGGACGTGCGGATGGCACAGTCGATCGTCGACTACATCTTCCGCCGCCTGGCGCTGGACTTCCTGCCCTTCGAGACCCGCTCGGCGCTCGGCATCCACACCGCCGAGGAGCGTCAGCGCCACCTCGACACCGGTTCGTACGAGCCGCTGGAGGAGGACCTCGACACGGAGTCCCTCGCCCAGTCCGCCCCGCTGGCCGCCGTCCCGGCAGCCCCCAAGCCGGTCGCGGTCGTCGAGGTCCAGGCCCCGAAGACGGCGCACTCGAACGCCGAACTGGTCGAGATGCAGCTCGGCGTCTCCGCCGACGCCCCGCTCTGCTTCTCCTGCGGAACCAAGATGCAGCGCGCAGGCTCCTGCTACATCTGCGAGGGCTGCGGCTCGACCAGCGGCTGCAGCTGACACCGGGCGTAGCCCGCACAAGTAGCTGACCAGCAGTTCACGAAGGGGACCGGCCGATGCCGGTCCCCTTCGTCGTGGGGTTGGCGGGCGGCTCCGCCGTGGTGATCATTGGGCGGAGCGGGGCCGGTGGGCGTCCGCGGACCGGTGAGCGGGAGCGGGGGAGACATGTGGAGCGGTGACCAGCTGGATCTGGACGCCTATCTGGAACGGATCGGCTACGAGGGGCCCGTCGGGGAGGACGGGGAACTCCGGGCGGACCTCGGGACGTTGTACGCAGTGCACCGGGCCCACACCGATGCCATCGCCTTCGAGAACCTGGACGTGCTGCTCGGCCGCCCCGTCGAGCTCGGCGTCAAGGCCCTGGAGGACAAGCTCGTGCACGGCCGCCGCGGCGGGTACTGCTACGAGCAGAACTCGCTGCTGGCCGCCGCCCTGGAGCGGATCGGCTTCGAGGTCTGCGGTCGCGGCGCCCGCAACCGCACCCGGGGCGACTCCCTGCTCGCGGTGACGCACGCCGTCCTCGTCGTCACCGTCGAGGGCGAACCCTGGCTGTGCGACGCCGGGTTCGGCCACCAGGGGCCGCGCGAGCCCGTCCCGCTGGCGCGCCCCGGAACCGAAGTGGTCCAGGGGGAGTGGTCCTACGCCGTCCGGGAGGAGGGCGAGGGGATCCTGGCGCTGAGCATGTTGCGCGAGGGCACCTGGCGGGACCTGTACGCGTTCTCCCCCCAGCGCTACCACCCCGTCGACTACGTCCTGCTCAACCACTACAGCTCAACCCACCCCCGCTCCGCCTTCGTCGGACGGATCGTCGTCCAGCACCCGGGCGCTCCCGTCCGCAGGGCGCTCGTGGGGCGGGAGTTCACCCGCCTGCACTCCGACGGGCGGGTGGAGCGGCACTCCGTGGCCCCCGACGGGCTGCTCGCGCTGCTCGACCGGGAGTTCGGGCTTCGGCTGTCCGGGCGGGATGCGGAGGAACTGGTGCGGATCAACCGCGCTGGGGACTGACCGGGGCCGCGCCGGGCCCGTACGATGGCGCGGTGCTGGTCAAGTGGATTCGCTGCACGGTGACGGACCGACGCGGGTTCGAGCGCGGGCAGCGCAAATGGGCGGGGCTGCCTGGCGAGCCGGGATTCCGGGGACAGGGCGGCGGTTGGAGCCGGGGGCGTCAGGGGGTCGCGCATGTCTTCGCGTTCTGGGAGAGCCGTTCCTTCTACGACTCCTTCATGGCCCGGTCGCACGACCGGCTGGCCGCGTCCCAGGCCGGCACCTACACCAATGCGCGGGTCACGCTCTTCGACCACCGCTTCGACGTGAAGACCGGCTTCGAGCCGCGGTTCACCGACGCGGACGTCGTACGCGTGGCCCACACCCGGGTCCGGGAGGGGCGAGTGGACCACTTCGCCCTCATGCAGGAGAAGGTGTGGAACCCGGCCATGGCCGGTTCGCCGGGAATGATCCGGGGCCTCTTCGGGGAGGCCCCGGGGCGGGAGTTCCTGGTGCTGTCGATGTGGCACGCTGCCGGCGAGCACGGCAAATACCGCCAGGAACGGGTCGAGCGGCTCTCACTGCGGGCCCAGACCGAGGCCGACGTGGAAGCCCTCACCGGTGACGTCGTCGACCTCGAACCCGCCTGGACGGTATGACCGTACGACGAACGGCCGGTCGACCGGCGAGCCCGGGTGACCTGCTCGCCGGTGGCCGAATAGGGTCGTGGAATGGCACGACCACGGCGCATCGTCCTTGTCCGGCACGGAGAATCGGAGGGCAATGCCGATGACACGGTGTACGAACGGGAGCCCGACCATGCCCTGCGGCTGACCCGCCAGGGGCGCGAACAGGCCGCGGAGGCCGGCGTACGGCTGCGCGAGCTGTTCGGCGAGGAGTCGATCAGCGCGTACGTCTCCCCGTACCGCCGGACCCTCCAGACCTTCCGGGAGCTCCGGCTGGATCCGGGGCGGGTCCGGATGCGCGAGGAGCCGAGGCTGCGCGAGCAGGACTGGGGGAACTGGCAGGACCGGGACGACGTACGGCTGCAGAAGGCGTACCGCGACGCGTACGGGCACTTCTTCTACCGCTTCGCGCAGGGCGAATCGGGGGCGGACGTGTACGACCGCGTCGGCTCCTTCCTGGAGAGCCTCTACCGCAGCTTCGAGGCTCCGGACCACCCTCCGAACGTGCTGCTCGTGACGCACGGGCTGACCATGCGGCTGTTCTGCATGCGCTGGTTCCACTGGTCGGTGGCCGAGTTCGAGGCCCTGTCCAACCCAGGGAACGGCGAATTCCGGGTGCTCCTGCTGGGACCGGACGGCCGGTACCGCATGGACCGCCCGTTTGAGCGGTGGACCACACCTGAGCCTTATGACCTGGACGGCTAGAGTGGCCCGGGATGACCGCTGACTCCTCTTCCGAAAGGCGCTACGCACGCGCCATGGCCAGCCTGCGCGGGCTGGCTCTGGGTGACGCCCTGGGCTCCCAGTACTTCGTCCCCGTGAACTACCCCCTCCTCAAGCGCCGCGAGCTGCCCGCGGGCACCGGGACCTGGCAGTGGACCGACGACACCGAGATGGCCTGCTCGGTCGTCGCCGTCCTCGCCGCACACGGACGCATCGACCAAGACGCCCTGGCGAGCTCCTTCGCCCACCACCACGATTTTGACCGCGGTTACGGGCCCGCCGTGAACCGGATGCTCCGCCTCGTCCGGGAGGGCGAGGACTGGCGCACGCTGGCCGCCGAACTGTTCAACGGGCAGGGCTCGTGGGGCAACGGCGCGGCCATGCGCATCGCACCGCTGGGCGCCTGGTACGCCGACGACCCGGAGCAGGCCATCCACCAGGCGGAGATCTCCGCCTACACCACCCACCAGCACCGCGAGGCGGTCTGCGGGGCGATGGCCGTCGCCGCGGCGGCCGCCGACGCGGCGGCTCCGGCCGGTCCGCCGAAGGCCGCGGACCTGCTGGACGGCGTGATCGCCCTGGTGCCGCGCAGCGCCGTGGGTGCGGGGCTGCGGCGCGCGCGGGACATGCTGGACTACGGCGACGCGACGACGGTCGCGGCGGTGCTGGGCTGCGGGCGGCGCACCAGCGCCCATGACACCGTGCCGTTCGCCCTGTGGTCGGCGGCGCGGTCTCTGGATGACTTCGAGCGGGCGTTCTGGACCACCGCGCAGGTGGGCGGGGACGTCGACACCACCTGCGCGATCGTCGGCGGGGTGCTGGGGGCGCGTGGCGACGCTGTGCTGCCCGCGGCCTGGCTGGCCCGTACCGAGGCCCTGCCGGCCTGGCTGCCCGAGACGGCGGCGCACTAGCCGACGGGCGGCAACCCGGCGGTCCACGTCTGACGGCCCGACGACAGCGGCCGACGGCCGGCGGTCGACGGCCGGCCGAGGGGTCTGCCGGCCGGCCGGTGCGTGCGGGCGTCCCCCGTCGGGCGACATGCCCCGTTCCGATTGTCACGGTCCTGCCACAGGGGCTCGTCCGGTATGGCTGAAGCCGCACGTCACGGGCCTACCCTGTCCGCTTCGCCGCCTCCGTCGTGACGACGGGGGCGGCCGACAGGGGAGGGGAACCCGATGTCAGAAAACTCCGACGGCGCGCGCGGGGACGCGACCGGGGACTCGCCGCGGCCGACGCCGGCAACGGGCGAGCCCGCCACCAAGGCCACAGCTGACACACCCGACGCGCCTGACACCCGCGCCGCAACCGCGGGTGCGCCTGCAGACCCGCCCGCAGGCCCACCCCCAGGCCCGGCCGCGGAGGCCGACGCACAGGCCGTCCCGAAGGCGCCGACCGGCTGGGACCCCAAGGCGTGGGAGGCCTATCAAGTCCGGCAGCAGCGGGCCAAGTCCGGGGCCTGGTCCATCGCACCGGTCGCGTGGGCCGAAGCCGCCCGCCCCGCCCGGGCGGCGCCCGTGCCCACCGCCGTCCTGCTCTGCGCCGTCGCCGCCGGCCTCGCCGCGGCCCTCTTCCTCGGCGACGGCCTCGGCCCCGGCCTGCTGCTCGCCGTCGTTCCCGCCATCGCCGCCGCGTACGCCGCCGCCCGCGCCGCCCGGCGCACCGCCCGCCCCTGGACGCTGGCCTGGGCGATCGGCTGCGTCGCGCTGCTCGCCGTACCCGCGCTGCGCGACGCCGGCTGGCCGTCCGCCCTCGCGCTGCTCGCCGCCGTCCTGCTCGGCGCGCTGGCCCTGCACGGCAGCCGCACCTGGCCCGGCGTCCTGCTGAGCCCGCTCGGCTTCGTCGACGCCGGGGTGCTCGGGCTCCGCTGGGCCTGGAGCGGGCTGCGCTCGCGCGGCAGCGGGGTCGACCGCGACCGCTGGGTGCCCCTCGCCAAGGCCGCCGTGGTGGCCCTCGTGCTGCTGGTGCTCTTCGGCGCCCTGTTCGCGTCCGCCGACGCCGCCTTCGCGGATCTGCTGGGCGGGCTCACCCCCGATGTCTCCGTGGGCGACGGCCCGCTGCGCCTCGTGCTCTTCCTGCTCGGCGCCGTGCTCGCGCTCGCCGCCGCGCGCGCCGCCGCCGCGCCCTCGCGCTGGGACCGGATCCGGGTGAGGCCCGGCAAGCCGCGCTCCCGCGTCGAATGGGCCCTTCCGCTGGTCGTGCTCGACCTGCTCTTCGCCGGCTTCAACGCCGTCCAGCTGGCCGTCCTGTTCGGCGGCTACGACAAGGTGCTGGAGAGCACCGGGCTCACCCACTCCCAGTACGCCCGCCAGGGTTTCTGGCAGTTGCTCTGGGCCACGCTGCTGACCCTTGCCGTGATCGCGCTCGCCCTGCGCTGGGCCCCGCGTTCCGGCGCCGGCGACCGGCGGTTCGTCCGCGTCGTCCTGGGCACGCTGTGCGCCCTGACCCTGGTCGTCGTCGCCTCCGCGCTGCGCCGGATGGACCTGTACGTGGAGGCGTACGGGCTGACGCGGCTACGCGTGTCGGTGGCCGCGATGGAGCTCTGGCTCGGGCTGGTCATCGTGCTGATCATGGCTGCCAGCGTGTTCGGCGCCCGCTGGCTGCCGCGGGCCGTCGCCGGGAGCGCGGCCGCCGCCGTCCTGGCGTTCGGGCTGCTGTCCCCGGACGGGATGGTCGCGGAGCGGAACGTGGCCCGCTTCGAGCAGGCGGGCAAGCTCGACCTGGCCTACTTCCAGTCCCTGTCCGCGGACGCCGTGCCCGCGCTGGACCGGCTGCCCGAACCCCGACGCTCCTGCGCCCTGCGCGGGATCAACAACGAGCTGTCGAAGGGCGGCCGGCTGCCGTGGTACGCGATGAGCCTCGGCGAGTACCGGGCCCGGCAGATCCTCCGTGAGCGCCCGGTGACGGCCTCGTACGAGGTCTGCCGTGACCTCGGGACCTTCGCCACGCGCAGCATCGGGTAGCCCGCGCGCGGATCCCCTGGGGACTCCGTACGAGGGGCAGGATCCCGTGGGCACTCCGTACGGGGCCCGGCGCGCGTGAGGTGATCGCGCGCCCGGGCCCCCGCACGCCCCACAGGGGTCAGGCCGCCGGACCCGCCTGCGCGGCCGCGCCGCTCAGGGCCTCCAGGTCGCTCTTGCGGACCCGGATGACCAGCAGTGCGGTGGCCAGGGAGATCCCGGCCATGGCCACGCCCGCCAGGAACGCGGTGGACATCCCCTGGGTGAGGACGAGATCGCCCCACGGGCCGGGCAGCCTCCCGGTTTCCTTGAACGCCGCCAGCTGACCGGGATCCGCGTGGGCCAGGAAGTCCGGAACCTGCTTCTCGCCCTCGTTGCGGCTGGCCGTGCCGAAGACGGTGACCAGGATCGACAGGCCGAGCGCGCCGCCGACCTGCTGGCTGGCGTTGAGCAGCCCGGACGCCGCCCCCGCCTCCCGCTGTGCGACCCCGGAGACGGCGGTGAGGGTGAGGGTCACGAAGTTCAGCCCCATGCCGAATCCGAAGAGCAGCATCGGTCCGAGGACCCCCGAGACGTACGAGCTGTCGGTGCGGATGAGGGTCAGCCAGGCCAGCCCGGTGCCGGTGAGGGCGGATCCGGTGACCATGAACGGCTTGGGGCCGAAGCGCGGCAGGAACCGTTGCGAGAGACCGGCGGCCGTGACGATCGCGACGGTCACGGGCAGGAAGCCGAGCCCGGACCGGATGGGGGAGAAGTCCAGCACGTTCTGGACGAACTGGACGATGAAGAAGAACATGCCGAACATCGCGGCGGCGAGGCCGAGCATGATCAGGTACGTGCCGGCACGGTTGCGGTCGGCGAACATCCGCAAGGGGACGATCGGCTCGTGCGCCCGCGACTCGACGGCCGCGAACAGCGCGAGGAGGAGGACGGCCGCCGCGAACGAGGCGAGGGTGAGCCCGTCGCGCCAGCCGTCCTCGGAGGCGCGGATGAAACCGTAGACGAGCGAGGCCATGCCGCCCGTGGAGGTGAGGGCCCCGGCGATGTCGAAGCGTCCCGGATGGCGCTCGGACTCGGTGATGTAGAGCGGGGCGAGCACGGCGATCAGGAGCCCGATCGGCACGTTCACGAACAGCACCCAGCGCCAGTCGAGCCATTCGGTCAGCATGCCGCCCGCCAGCAGCCCGATCGCGCCGCCGCCCGCGGAGACGGCGGCGAACACCCCGAACGCCCGGTTGCGCTCGGGGCCTTCGGCGAAGGTCGTGGTGATCAGGGCCAGCGAGGTCGGCGAGGCGATCGCGCCGCCGACCCCCTGGAGGGCTCGGGCGGCCAGCAGCTGCCAGGGCTCCTGGGCGAAACCGCCGAGGAGGGAGGCCAGGGTGAAGAGCAGGATTCCGGTCAGGAACACGCGGCGTCGGCCGAGGATGTCGCCGGCCCGCCCGCCGAGGAGCAGGAGGCCGCCGAAGGCCAGGGTGTACGCGCTGATCACCCAGGACAGGTCGGTGGTGGAGAAGGACAGGGCGGTCTGGATGTGCGGGAGTGCGATGTTCACGATCGTGGCGTCGAGGACGACCATCAGCTGGCAGGCGGCGATGACCGTGAGTGCCACGCCGGGGCGCCCTTCCCGGCGGGCAGCGCCCGGTATCCGGGGCGTGGCGAGTTGAGAACCTTTCACCGTGGAACCCCCCATAGTGAAATAGTGAACGTATTCGTTCACTGCGCGTCCACGGTAGGAGGCCCCTGATAGTGAACGCAACCGTTCACTAGGGCTGGAATTGCGTGTGAGGGGCGCGTGAGTCGGTCGGAGGTCAGGGGTGATGGCGGGTTCGCGCTGGTCGGCGACGTCACCGGGGCGCAGGCGGGGGCCGGAACTCGAACGGGCGATTCTCGACGCGGCTTTGGAGCAGCTGAGCACCGTCGGGTGGAACGCGTTCACCATGGAGGGGGTCGCGGCCTGCGCGCACACCGGCAAGGCGGCGGTGTACCGGCGTTGGCCCTCGAAGGCGGACCTGGTGGCCGAGGTGCTGCGCACCGGGCTGCCGCCCATCGGTGACATCCCCGACGGCGGATCGGTCCGGGAGGACTTGTTCCGGTTGTGTGTGCGGATGCGGGACGTGATGGAGTCGCGCGCCGGTCAGGCTCTGCGTGCGGTCCTTCACGAATGCGACCATGCCCACGCAGGGCGGTTCCATGACGTCGTCCGGGCCGGGCTGCACGACCCTGCCCATCAGCTGATCAGGGAGCTTGTGGAGCGCGGGATCAAGCGGGGTGACGTGCGCGCGGATGCGACGAGTCCGTTCGTGGTCGACGTCATTCCGGCGATCATGATGTACCGCGCGAAGGTGTGCGGGAGCGAATGGGCGGATCCGGACCTCGCGGAAATGATCGACCGGGTGATGGTGCCGCTGCTCAGGGCGTGAGGCGCGGTGCGGACTCCGCCCGGGCCGGGGTGTGCAGGCGGCGCGGGGCGGCGTACCCTTGCTGGCGCCATGCCGTACGAAGCACCCACCCACACCGTCGAACGCTCCCTCCGTGCAACCACCGGCGCCAAGGTCATCGCCGGGGTCGACGAAGTCGGACGAGGGGCCTGGGCCGGTCCGGTCACCGTGTGCGCGGCGATCACCGGACTGCGCCGGCCGCCGGCAGGTCTCACCGACTCCAAACTGCTCACCCAGAAACGACGTGACGCGCTCCTCGACGTCCTGGAGGCCTGGGTCACCGCGTACGCCCTGGGTCACGCCTCCTCGGAGGAGATCGACGAACTCGGGATGACGGCCGCGCTGCGGCTCGCGGCGGAGCGCGCCCTGGGGGCGCTGCCCGTGCGGCCCGACGCGGTGATCCTCGACGGCAAGCACGACTACCTCGGCGCGCCCTGGCGGGTGCGTACGGTGATCAAGGGCGACCAGTCCTGCGTCGCCGTCGCCGCGGCCTCGGTGATCGCCAAGGTCAGACGCGACCGGATGATGGCCGACCTCGGTCAACAAGGCGGCGGGTACGCGGACTTCGCCTTCGGTGACAACGCCGGATACCCCTCGCCCGTGCACCGGGCCGCGCTCGAGGAACTGGGGCCCACCCCGTACCACCGGCTCTCGTGGTCGTACCTCGACGCGCTGCCCCGGTGGCGCCACCTCAAGAAGGTGCGGCGCAGCGAGGAAGCGGTGCAGCTGGAAAACGGAGGCCAACTCGGCTTCGATTTCTGATCGCGCCCACGTGCCACCCGCCGGTACGTTTCGTACCGGTGTTTGATAGACATCAACTCATGCCTCTCACCCCCGAGGAGCCTCAGATTCACGAGAGTGCCCAGGGTCCCCGCGTCACGCCGGCCGCGAGCCGCACCGCGCAGACCCCCCGCCCCGTACCTGGTCCGCGTCCCGCCGCCGTTCCGCGGCCCGGGCGCCCCGGTCCCTCCCCCGCAGCGGCAAGCCGCGCAGGAGGCGCCCCCAGGCCCGCGCCGCCCGCACCGCGTGCGCCGCAGGCCACCCCCGGACCCGTTCCCGCAGCCCCCACCGCCCCGTCCGTCTCCGCGGCGGTGCCGCAGGTCCAGCTGATCCCGGCTTCCGCCGAGGGCGCGCTGGACGCGGCCGAGGAGGCCGTCGACCTGCTGCTCGACACCGGGCGCGCACCCGGCGACATCCTGGTGCTCACCACCGGCGACCCGCACCCGTGGGCCGCGCACGAGCTGTCCTTCGGCGAGGCCGCCTACTGGGCCCTGCACGATGCCGGGGACGACGTCTTCTATGCGGACGCGGCGCAGGTCGAGCGCGCTGCGGGCCGGCCCGTCGTGGTCTTCGCGGCCAACGGCGGTCCGGTCGAGGCGACCGCCGCCGCCCTGCCAGCCGCGCTCACGCGCGCCGGTGCGCTGCTCATCGTGTGCGGCGACCCGAAGCAGATCAACTCCGTGCTGGGCGCGGGCGTCTGACGCCCCGTACCCCGGCGCGGGCAAGGGGCGGGGCCGGCCGGTGCCGGCCCCGCTGAAGCCCGAGGCCTGACCTGCCGTACGCCCGTTCCAGGGTGTACGGCTGTGAGGGCTGTCCTGCCTGTCCCGCATCCGGGGACGCCGTGCACCGGGCACCTCGGGCGGGGCGCGTGTGGGTGCGGGCGGGTCCGTGCGCGCGTGCGGCCCCGCGGGTACGGGCGGGCCGCCGGGCTCAGCGTGCGGCGGTTCGCCGGCGCATGACCTCGGTCGCCCCGCCGCCGGTGCGCAGGCTCACCGGGGGGAACTCGGCGACGGTGTCGCCGAGTTGCTCGGGCCGTGATTCGGAGCTGGGGTGCCGGCCGCCCCGGCCTTCGCCGAGGACCTGCCAGCCGCCGCGGGTCAGCGTGATGTACGCGCCGCACCGCAGGCCGTGCAGCGTGCAGGCGTCCCGCAGTCCCCACATCCAGGCGCCGTCCTCCTCGGTCCACCGCTCGTCGCCCTCGCGGCAGTACAGCAGGACCGCGGTCCGCACCGGGGTCCGGCGCCGCAGGTCGTGCGGGATGACCCGGCGCAGCCCGGCGAGCAGGGCGTTTCGGTAGTCCCAGCCGTCGGCCGAAGCCGACCGGTGGACGAACGAGGCGCTGGCGACGAGCCGTTCCTCGGGACCGAGGACGGCGATCACGGCGGTCGAGGGCACCGGGGTGTGCCGCGAGTGCAGCCCGCTGACGACCTCGCGCGGATTGGAGAGCAGCGGCACACCCGCCGCCGTCCATTCGGCGGGTTCCAGCAGTCTGCCGTGCCGGCTGGCGACGCCGGCTGCCATTGTCAGCGAGGTGGCTGAGGCCGGGGCGTATCCGAAGGTCACGGTCCTCCCTTCGGGTACACGCCCGCGGACGGGCACAGCTGGGGTGCGGGCACGCCGCGGGCACGGCTGTGGAGAGCGCCGTCGAGCCGAGCGGGAGCACTCCGATTCTCGCGTGGCCCGTGAGCATGCGGCAACGAGCAATTGCCGCCGCCGACCAGAATTCGCCGGTATGCCGTTCATATCCTTGCCCCGACACGCCGATGATGACTCATCCGGCTACGGCTGAAGCGCAAGTACCAGCGGGAACACCCCCTTCGCGCCTGCCCGCCGCAGCAGCCGGGCGGCCACCGCGAGGGTCCAGCCGCTCTCCGCGCGGTCGTCCACGAGGAGTACGGGCCCTGCAGCCTCCGCCAGACTCGACGCCAGCGCCGGGGGCACGGTCAAGGCCTGGTGGAGCCCGCGGACCCGCTGTGCGCTGTTGGAGGAGGGCAGGCCGAACTGCGGAGCCTGGTCCGTGTACGAGAGCGTCCCGAGCAGCGGCATCCGCCCGACCTCCGCGATCCGCGCGGCCAGGGAGCCGACCAGTTGGGGGCGGCTGTGCGAGGGGAGGGCGACGACGCCCACCGGCCGCGCGGGCGCGTCCGCCTCGCCGGAGGCCCAACCACCGGGGCCCCGGGCCCAGTCGGCGAGCACGGCCACCACGGCCTGCGCCACATCGTCCGGAATCGGCTGGTCCGGAGCTTGCGCCGCGAGCATCGGACGCAACCGGTTGCCCCAGCCGATGTCGGACAGCCGGCCCAGCGCCCGCCCGGTGGAGGCCTGTTCCCCGGCCGGGATGCGGCCCTTCAGGTCCACTCCGACGGCGGCCAGGCCGGTCGGCCACATCTTGCGCGGCTCCAGCTCCACGCCCGGGCGCCCGAGCTCCCCCCGGGCGGTGTCGAGGGAGGCGGTGGAGACGTCCGCCGTGAAGCGGGCTCCGGCGCAGTTGTCGCAGCGGCCGCAGGGCGCGGCCTCCTCGTCGTCCAGCTGGCGGCGCAGGAACTCCATCCGGCACCCCGTCGTCCCCGCGTAGTCCCTCATCGCCTGCTGTTCGGCGGCGCGCTGACGGGCCACCCACGCGTAGCGCTCGGCGTCGTACACCCACGGCTCGCCCGTCGAGGTCCAGCCGCCCTTGACCCGGTGCACCGCGCCGTCCACGTCGAGGACCTTGAGCATCGTCTCCAGGCGGGTGCGCCGCAGGTCCACCAGCGGCTCCATGGCCGGCAGCGACAGCGGCCGGCCCGCCTGGGCCAGGACCTCCAGGGTGCGGCGCACCTGCTGCTCCGGCGGGAAGGCCACCGAGGCGAAGTACTGCCAGATGGCCTCGTCCTCCCGGCCGGGCAGCAGCAGCACCTCCGCGTGCTCCACGCCGCGGCCCGCTCGGCCGACCTGCTGGTAGTAGGCGATGGGAGAGGACGGCGAGCCCAGGTGCACCACGAAGCCGAGGTCGGGCTTGTCGAAGCCCATGCCCAGCGCGGAGGTGGCCACCAGCGCCTTGACCCGGTTGGCCTGGAGGTCGTCCTCGGCCTGCTGGCGGTCGGCGTTCTCCGTCTTCCCGGTGTACGAGGAGACCGTGTGGCCGCGGTGGCGCAGGTACGCGGTGACCTCCTCGGCGGCGGCCACGGTCAGCGTGTAGATGATTCCGGAGCCCGGCAGTTCGCCGAGGTGGTCGGCGAGCCAGGCGAGCCGGTGCGCCGCGTCGGGCAGGGTCAGCACCGCGAGGCTCAGGCTCTCGCGGTCCAGCGGGCCGCGCAGCACCAGTGCGTCCGTGCCGGCGCCGGTGCCCAGTTGCTCGGCGACGTCGGCGGTCACGCGTGCGTTGGCCGTGGCGGTCGTGGCCAGGACGGGGACGCCGGGCGGAAGGTCGGCCAGCATCGTGCGCAGCCGGCGGTAGTCGGGGCGGAAGTCGTGGCCCCAGTCCGAGATGCAGTGGGCCTCGTCCACGACGAGCAGGCCGGTCGCGGCGGACAGCTTGGGCAGCACCTGGTCGCGGAAGTCCGGGTTGTTGAGTCGCTCCGGGCTCACGAGCAGCACGTCGACCTCGCCCGCCGCGACCTCCGCCTGGATCGCCTCCCACTCCTCGGGATTCGCCGAGTTGATGGTGCGGGCGCGGATCCCGGCGCGGGCGGCGGCCTCGACCTGGTTGCGCATCAGTGCGAGGAGCGGGGAGACGATCACGGTGGGGCCGGCGCCGTTCGCCCGCAGCAGCGAGGTGGCGACGAAGTACACCGCGGACTTGCCCCAGCCCGTGCGCTGCACCACCAGAGCCCGCCGCTTGTGCGCGACGAGGGCCTCGATCGCGAGCCACTGGTCCTCGCGCAGGCGGGCGGTGCCCGTGGGATCCCCCACGAGCCGGGCCAGTACGGAGTCGGCCGAGGTCCTCAGGTCTGCGTTCATGCCCCCATGCAACCTGATGGCTCCGACATCGCGCCAATGCCGCCCTGAACCTGTGGATGTTGAACGGTCAATGGTTATCCACAGGGGTTTCGCGATGTGATCGTCCGCGGGACCGTCGGGGCATGACGAACGACCGAGAATCACGCACCCCGTCCGACCGGCCCTCCACCAGCCCGTCCGGACCCGCCCTCGACCCCCGGATCACCCTGCGCAGCCCGGCGGAACTGGCCGACGCCCTGCCCTACATGCTCGGTTTCCATCCGACCGACTCCCTCGTCATGGTCGCCGTGCACGGCGAGGGCGGGCGCTTCGGCGGCCGGCTCCGCGTCGGCATCCCCACGCTCCCCGCCGAATGGGAGGACACCGCCCGCCAAGTCGCCGACTGCCTCGTCCGGGGCAGCGAGCGGCACGGCGCCAAGCCCGACGGGATCGTCGTCTTCCTCTGTCAGGATCCGGCCGGCGGCGAGAGCGCCCAGCGCGTGATGACCCGACTGCGACCCCTGGCCCAGCGCATCCGGCAGGCCTGCGGCGCGCTCGACGTGCCCGTGATGGAGGCCCTGTGCATCTCCGGAGGCCGGTACTGGTCCTACTGCTGCCCCGACGAGCGGTGCTGCCCGGCCGAGGGCAGCCCCCTGGCCGCGACCGGCACCTCCGCGATGGCGGCGACGGCCACCTTCGCCGGACTGCAGGTCAGGGGTTCCCTTCGGGAGATCGAGGGCCGGCTGGCACCGCTGGACGGGGGAGTGGCCGTGGAGATGGAGCGGGCCCTGGACCGGGCGGCCGCCGCTCTCGTCCCCAAGATCCTCGACGGCGCCACCCGGCAGGAGGTCGGCACGGAGACCGTCACACTGGCCCGCACGCTGATGCAGCGGATGACGCTCGCCCCGCCCGTCCCGGGCGGCCCCGGAGCCGACGACTGGGACGACGCGCTGCTCGGCCACGACGAGGCCGCCTCCTTGATCCTCGGCCTTCAGGACCGCGAGATCCGCGACATCGCGGCCGAGTGGATGGAGGGCGAGGAGGCGGCTCCGGCCCTGCGGCTGTGGCGGGCGCTGGCCCGCCGCTGCGTCGGGGCCTACGGCGAGCACGCGGCGGCCCCGCTCACCCTCGCCGGCTGGGTCTCCTGGTCCACCGGTGACGAGCCGACCGCCCGGATCGCCCTCGCACTGGCCCTGCGGGCCGACGCCGAGTACCGCTTCGCCCAACTGCTCCACCACGCCTGCAACGAGGGCATCGATCCGGAGGGGCTGCGGGCCTGTCTGCGGGAGGAGCGCCGGCGCCGTGAGCCCCGCGGCAAGCGCCGGCCCGCGCCGTCCCGCCCGCCCGGCCGCCGGGACACGCAGCTCCGCCGTGAGTCCCGCCGCACCACGGGGAGCGACCAGTGAGCCGGGACCGGGACCGGGGCCGGGGTGTGGGGCGTGGCCGGACGCCGGGGCCCCTGCGGCGGATCCGGGACGCCGCCGTGACCACCCTGTGGCGGTGTACGCGTCACCGGCACGGCCCAGTACGGGGGCAGCCGCCACCGGGGCCCGTGACCCGGGCGGGGGCGGGGGCGTTCAGCTGGAGGGTGGCGCGGGCCCGGCCGCGCCGCCGCCCAGCGACACCGGCCGGAGCGCAGACAGCCCAGACAAGGCGACCCATGGCCCACTCCGTACCGCCCGCCCGCAGGACCGAGCTGCCGCCCGTGCACGGCGCGGTCATCTGCGTCGCCGCGCCCTGCCTGGTCATTTCCCCGGAGCACGGACAGCTGACGGGGCGGGGGATCGACGGGATCTACCGCTCCGGGCGCAGGCTCCTCTCCCGCTGCGTGCTCCGGGTCGGCGGCCGGGACCCGGTCGCCGTCCAGGGGCGCAGCCTCGGCTCCGACCGGGCCGCTTTCACCGCGACTGTGCGGACCGGGGCGGAGGCGGGCCCCGATCCCGACGTCGGCGTGGAGCGGGTCCGGCACGCGGACGGCACCGAGCGCATCACCGTACGCAGTTTCGCGGCCCGGCCGATGCGCCTGCCGGTGGAGGTGCTGCTCGGCACCGACCTGGCCGAGCTGGCCGCGGTGGCCGCCGGCCGGGCCGGGCCGGAACTGCCCGCCGGGGTGCACGCCGCCGGGCTGCGCTGGAGCAGTGGGGAGGTGCAGGCCGTCACCGCGGCCGATCCGGCCCCGGACGACGCGCTCGCCTCGGCGGGGCTGCTGCGCTGGCAGCTCGACCTGGGACCCGGCGAATCCCGCACCATCGAGCTGCGCACCACGCAGGACCGCACGGCGCGGGCTCCGGCCGGACAGGTGGCCAACCCGCTGGCCGACGCCCGGGCCGAGGGCGACGACCCGCGGGTCGAGGCCTGGTTCCGCAGCAGCGTCGGGGACCTCGGAGCACTGCTGATGCGGGACCGCGAGGAACCCGGTGACGCCTTCGCCGCAGCCGGGGTGCCGTGGCGGCTCGGGCTGGCCCCGGCGGAATCCCTCTGGGCCGCCAGGATGGCGCTGCCGCTCGGCACCGGCCTCGCCGCGGCCACGCTGCGCACCCTGGCCCGGACCCAGACCGGGGGCCGCGGGCCCGACACGGGGAAGATCCCGGGGCCGCTGCGCGGAGCCGGCCCGCAGCTGCCGCCCGGGTGCACGGGCACCGAGGCGACACTCGCCTTCCCGGCGGTGCTCGCCGAGGCCCGGCGGTGGGGCCTGCCCGAGGAGGAGGTGGCCAGGATCCTCCCGGCGGCCGAGCGGTGCCTGGACTGGCTGCGCGGCGCCCTGGGGAAGGACGGCTTCCTGGCCGACCCCGATCCCGGGCCGCGGCGCTGCGAGACCCAGGCCCACGCCCACCGCGCCGCGCTGCTCGGGGCCGACCTGCTCGCGGGCTGCGGGCGGCCCGGGGCGGAGGAGTGGCGGGAGCGGGCCGCCGTACTGCGCGAGCGGTTCCGGGAAGCGTTCTGGATCGACGGCCCGGACGGCGGGCGGCCCGCGGCGGCCCTGCACCCCGACGGGCGGCCCCTGCCCCGGCTGACGGGGGCCGCAGCCCACCTCCTGGACACCGGGCTGCTGGGCGGCGGAGAGCTCGCCCCCGGACTGCTGGACCGGATCCGCACCGAACAGCTCGCCCGCCTCCTCGGCGCCCCCGCCATGGACTGCGGATGGGGGCTGCGCAGCATGGCCTTCCGGGAGCCGGGCCACAACCCGTTCGGTCACCGCTCGGGCGCGGTGCGGGCGTACGAGAGCGCCGTGGCGGTCGCCGGGCTGGCCCAGGCCGGCTTCGAGAGGGAGGCCGCCGGACTGCTCCGGGGTCTGCTGGACGCCGCGGAGAGCTTCGGGTACCGGCTGCCCGAGATGTACGCCGCCGAGCAGCGCACCGCGGGCAGTGCCCCGCTCCCGCACCCGGCGGCCTGCCGGCCCGCGGCGGTGGCCGCCGCCGCCGCCGCCCCCGCCCTGACCGCCCTCGCAGGGCTGCGACCCGACGCCCCGGCGGGCACGGTCGCTCTCGTCCCGCTGTCCGGGGCCCCCCTGGGCGCACTGCGCTTCTCCGGCCTGCGGGTTTCCGGGGAACCGTTCGCCGTCCGGATCAGCCGGATGGGCCTCGGCATGGTGGAGGAGGCGGCCGATGCGCTCCAACTCGGCGGGTAGCCTGCCGACCGCCGCCTCCGGGATCACCAAAGCTCTGTTTATCGTCAGGCAGACGACTATGATCGCGGCATGTCGCCCTACGACCCGTCGGCCTATCCGCCCTTCGCTGTCACCGTCGACCTGGTCGTGCTCACCGTCCGGCGTCACGCGCTCTGCGCGCTGGTCGTCCGGCGGGGTGAGCAGCCGTTCCAGGGACGCTGGGCCCTGCCCGGCGGCTTCGTCCGCGAAGACGAGGACCTCGCCGCGGCCGCGGCCCGCGAACTCTCCGAGGAAACCGGCCTGTGCGCCCACGACCCGGCCGAACCGGGAGCGGACAACGGGGCGCACCTCGAACAGCTGGCCACGTACGGCGATCCGAAGCGGGATCCGCGGATGCGCGTCGTCAGCGTGGCGCATCTGGTCCTGGCTCCGGACCTCCCCGCCCCCCGGGCCGGCGGGGACGCCAACAGCGCGCGCTGGGCCCCCATCGACGAACTCCTGGCCGCCGAGGACGGCGCGGCCGCCGGGCTCGCCTTCGACCACGCGCGGATCCTGGCCGACGGAGTCGAGCGGGCCCGCTCCAAGATCGAGTACTCCTCGCTTGCCACCGCCTTCTGCCCGCCCGCCTTCACCGTCGGTGAGCTCCGCCGGGTCTACGAGGCCGTGTGGGGCGTGGCCCTCGACCCCCGCAACTTCCACCGCAAGGTCACCGGGACCCCCGGCTTCCTGGTGCCGGCCGGCGGTACGACGACCCGTCAGGGCGGCCGACCCGCCCAGCTGTTCCGGGCCGGCGGGGCGACCCTGCTCAACCCGCCGATGCTGCGCCCCGAAGTCTGACGCGTCGACACGGGGGCACACCCGCCCCGCGTGCGCAGAAAATCGGACATATAGCGTTATCTTGTTTGCGGTACTCACACTGCCGCAGAGCGGTCTCACATCCCGCGAGAGAAGCGATGCTCCAGGCCATCGGACTCACCAGCACCCCCCGTCGAGACCTCCCGCCCCTGGTGGACGACCTCACGTTCGAGGCCCGCCCGGGAGCCGTGACCGCCCTCCTCGGCGAACCGGGATCGGGCAAGACCACCGCACTGCGGCTCATGCTCGAACTCGAACCGGGCCGCGGCGTCACCTACTTCCGCGGCCGGCCGCTGCACCGGATCCCGCATCCCGGCCGTGAAGTCGGCGTACTGCTCGGCGACGTCCCGGGCAACCCGTCGCGGACCGTCCGCGGCCAGCTGCGGATGCTGTGCGCCGCGGCCGGGGTGCCGGCCTCACGGGCCGACACCATGCTGGAGGTCGTCGGCATCGCCGGCCTGCGCGACCAGCGGCTCGGCTCGCTCTCGCTCGGCATGGAGCGCCGGCTGGGACTGGCCGCGGCCCTGCTCACCGACCCGTGCACGCTGCTCCTCGACGAGCCCGCCGCCGGGCTCTCGCCCCGCGAACGCGGCTGGCTCCACGGGCTGCTGCGCGGTCACGCCTCCCTCGGCGGCGCGGTGCTCTTCACCACCGACGACGCGAAGGAGGCGGCCCGCACCGCGGACCGGGTCGTCAGCATCGAGGCCGGCCGGCTCGTCGCCGACCAGGACGCGGCCGAGTTCGCCCGGACCCGGCTGCGGCCGCGGGTCGCCGTGCGCAGCCCGCACGCCGCCCGCCTGGCCGACGTCCTGGGCCGGGAGGCCCGGGCCGCCCAGCGCGCGGTGGAGATCGTCGAGGAGAGCGGCAGCCGCCTGTCGGTGTACGGCAGCAGCTGCGCGGAGGTGGGTGAGGCGGCGTTCCGGCACGGCGTGCTGGTCCACCAGCTCGCCGATGAGACCGGGGACACCGGAGCACCCCGTGCGCCGGTCCCGCAGGCGCGCACCGAACCGGGGGCGCACCCGGCGGCCCTGGCGGCCCTGGCGGCCCTCGCGGCCCCGGCCGCCCCGAGGACCCCAGGGGACCCGGCGGGCACGGACGGCCAGGCGGCTGCGGCCGCCCCGGGCGAGGCCGGATCCCCGTCCGCCCCCGCCTCCGGCACCGCCCCGTCCGCCTGTGCCTCAGACACCACCCCGTCCGCCTGTGCCTCCGGCGCCGTCCCGTCGGCCGCCGGCAACACCCCCTCCGCCTCCGGCATCGTCCCGTCCGCCTCCGGAATCGGCCGGTCCGCCGCCTGCGCCGGGCGGCCGGCCTCGACGGTGCGCCGGGTGGGCGGTCCGCTGCGGCCGCTGCGCTACGAGCTGTGCCGCGTCTTCGGTACCGCCACCCCCGTCCTCACCGCGGCCGTCGTCGTCGCCGTCTCCGCCGTCACGGCGCTGGTGCTGGCCCGGGCGGGCGGCACCCCGCAGACCCGGCTGCTCGCCGCCTGGCCGCAGCTGATGCCCCTGCCACCCGCCGCCCTCGGCGCCGGACTGCTCGGTGCGCTGGCCTTCGGCGAGGAGTACCGCTACCCCGCACTCGCCGCCGACCGCGGCACCGTGCCGCGCCGGATGGGCCTGCTCGCCGCCAAACTCGCGGTCTGTGCCGGTCTCGCCCTGGCCCTCGGCGCGCTCGCGGTCACGGCCGACGCCGCCGCCCTGGAACTCGTCTTCGGCCGCGGCCCCCTGCACACCCCGGGGGAATGGGCCTCCCCGGCCGCGAGTTGGGCCGGCCTGCTGATCGGCTGCGCCTGGGCCGGTGTTCTGGCCTCCGGCGTCTTCCGGACGGCGACCGCGGGCCTGGCCGCCGTGCTCGCCGTACCCCTCATGGTCGTTCCGCTCGTGCGCAAGGCGCTGGACGGGCCGTCCGCGTACCCGGCGAGCGGGCTCGCGGCCCGGCTGCGCGGGCTGGCCTGGGCGCAGTGGCCCCCGGAGGCGGACCGCCTGATCCTGGGCGCCCTGCGGGTGATGGCCCAACCCGTCGGCACCGCGCTGGTGTTGTCGCTGATGGTCCTGTTGTGCGCCTATGGGTTCACAGGACTGCGCAGCTGCGTCCGTTGGTAAAGGACCGTTGGTGATCGTTCCGGTGCCGGGCGCGCCCGGAACGCGACCGATCCGGCCCTCATCACATGAACCGGATCGCAACTCCCCGCAAAGGGCCCGGTTCTTTACGATAAGGCGTCAATTGCGCAGGTGGTACCGATCACCCTTTCGTGTGCTTTTCACCAAAGACCTCAAGGGTCGCCGAAGCACGGCCGACAAAGGATTCGTGAGTACCCTTGCGCACACCATGATGACCGCCGCCCGCCATGCCGACTCCGGCCTCGCCGGCCCGGGCGAACTCGACCGCTACCCCTACGCCGAGGCCTCCGGCACCGACCGCGTCGCGGCGCCCCACTGGGACGGCGCCGAAGTCGAGTTGAGCCGGGTCGGGCGCCGCGCGGCAGGCAGCCGCGGCCGCGGCCTGCACGGCCAACTCGTCCAGCAGCTGGGCCAGATGATCGTCTCCGGGGACCTCGGTGCGGACCGCCCGCTGGTCCCCGAGGAGATCGGCCAGCGCTTCGAGGTCTCCCGCACGGTGGTCCGCGAATCACTGCGCGTGCTGGAGGCCAAGGGCCTCGTCAGCGCCCGCCCCAACGTGGGCACCCGCGTCCGCCCCGTCGCCGACTGGAACCTGCTCGACCCCGACATCATCGAGTGGCGAGCCTTCGGCCCCCAGCGCGACGACCAGCGCCGCGAGCTCAACGAGCTCCGCTGGACCATCGAGCCGCTGGCCGCCCGCCTCGCCGCCGGCCACGGCCGCCCCGACGTCCAGCAGCGCCTCGCCGACATGGTCGAGATCATGGGCCACGCACTCGGCCAGGGCGACGCGATCACGTTCGGGCGCGCCGACAACGAGTTCCACGGGCTCCTCATCCAGGTCGCGGGCAACCGCATGCTGGAGCACCTCTCCGGCATCGTCTCCTCCGCGCTCCAGGTGTCCGGCAGCCCCGTCACCGCCTGCGACCGCCCCAGCGAGGCGAGCGTCGCCCACCACGCGCGGATCGTCGAGGCCCTCGCCGCCGGCGACGCGACGGGCGCCGAGAACGCGATGCGCCAGCTCCTGACGGTGCACCCGGAGGTCGAGCGTGTGGTCCCCGCCCCGCGCGAGCACTGAGGGGCGGGCGGACGGCGGCGCGGGGTGCTCGCACGTGCCGCCGGGCCCCGGAGGTACCCGGGACGCAGTCCGGCGGGGTACCTCCCGGTGGTGGCCGGGAGCGTGACCGGCCCACCTCGGCGCCCGTGGCGACCGGAGCGTGACCGGGGTGTGACTGGGGCCACGAAGAATTGGGCGTAACACTCCGCGAGGTCAAGCGATGACCTAGAGAGGTGATGGCCGACGGAGGGAAGACAGCAGCCCTTGCGGGTGCTGTGCAGCTCCCCGGCCCCTGCCCGCGCCCCCGGCCCATTCCCAGTCGGTGGTCGTCGGCTCCGGTCCAGCACCATCCGGCCGGGGTCGGAAGCCGTTTCCATCGTTTCCGAGAGGTTGTTCGTGTCGGCCAGCACATCCCGTACGCTCCCGCCGGAGATCGCTGATTCCGAGTCCGTGATGGCGCTCATCGAGCGGGGCAAGGCCGAGGGGCAGATCGCCGGCGATGACGTGCGTCGGGCCTTCGAGGCTGACCAGATTCCTGCGACCCAGTGGAAGAATGTTCTGCGCAGCCTCAACCAGATCCTCGAGGAAGAGGGTGTGACGCTGATGGTCAGTGCCGCGGAGTCGCCCAAGCGCACCACCCGCAAGAGCGTCGCAGCGAAGACCCCGGCCAAGCGGACGGCCACGAAGACCGTCGCGGCGAAGACGACGGCTGCGCGGACCGTCGCCGCTGCGGCACCCGCGGCCGAGACGGTGGAACCGGAGCCCCTGGACGCTCCCGCGGAGGAGCCCGGAACCGAGCCCGCCGCGAAGAAGACCGCGGCGAAGAAGACGGCGGCCAAGAAGGCGGCCCCGGCCAAGAAGAGCGCCGCCAAGAAGACGGCCGCGAAGAAGACCACCGCCAAGAAGGACGCCGACGAGGCCGGCGAGGAGGAGCCCGTCGAGGAGGGCCCCGGCCCGGTCAAGGCGGAGGGCGAGGAGGAAGAAGACGGCGGGGAGAGCAAGGGCTTCGTCATCTCCGACGACGAGGACGACGCCCCCGCCCAGCAGGTCGCCGTGGCCGGTGCCACCGCCGACCCGGTCAAGGACTACCTGAAGCAGATCGGCAAGGTCCCCCTCCTCAACGCCGAGCAGGAGGTCGAGCTCGCCAAGCGGATCGAGGCGGGCCTGTTCGCCGAGGACAAGCTGGCCAACTCCGACAAGCTGGCCCCCAAGCTCAAGCGCGAGCTGGAGATCATCGCCGAGGACGGCCGCCGCGCCAAGAACCACCTGCTGGAGGCCAACCTCCGCCTCGTGGTCTCGCTGGCCAAGCGCTACACCGGCCGCGGCATGCTCTTCCTGGACCTGATCCAGGAGGGCAACCTGGGCCTGATCCGCGCCGTGGAGAAGTTCGACTACACCAAGGGCTACAAGTTCTCCACGTACGCGACCTGGTGGATCCGGCAGGCGATCACCCGCGCCATGGCCGACCAGGCCCGCACCATCCGCATCCCCGTCCACATGGTCGAGGTCATCAACAAGCTCGCCCGCGTGCAGCGCCAGATGCTCCAGGACCTCGGCCGCGAGCCCACTCCGGAGGAGCTGGCCAAGGAACTCGACATGACCCCCGAGAAGGTCATCGAGGTCCAGAAGTACGGCCGCGAGCCGATCTCCCTGCACACGCCGCTCGGCGAGGACGGCGACAGCGAGTTCGGTGACCTGATCGAGGACTCCGAGGCGGTCGTCCCGGCCGACGCCGTGAGCTTCACGCTCCTCCAGGAGCAGCTGCACTCGGTCCTCGACACGCTGAGCGAGCGCGAGGCCGGCGTGGTCTCGATGCGCTTCGGCCTCACCGACGGCCAGCCCAAGACCCTCGACGAGATCGGCAAGGTCTACGGCGTGACGCGCGAGCGGATCCGTCAGATCGAGTCCAAGACGATGTCGAAGCTGCGCCACCCCTCCCGCTCGCAGGTGCTGCGCGACTACCTGGACTGACCGCGGCCCGGGGCCGTACCGGAGGTGGCCGTGCGCGAATGCGCACGGCCACTTGGCGTCCCACTCTGGGTGGAGTCATGCACACTCAGAGTCAGGAGGCCTCATGCGTCGTCCCTTTTCCCGTGCTCTGGCGGGCGCGCTGACCCTGGTGGCGGGAGCGGCCGCGGCGCCGCTGGCCCAGGCGCCGCACGCAGCCGCGGACAGTGTCGTGATCGGCGGGAGGCCCGTGAAGGCGGCCGACAGTCCCTGGGTGGTGGCCCTCGCCAGCCGTGACCGGTTCGGGGGTACGCGGGGCGGCCAGTTCTGCGGGGGCGTCATCGTGGGGCCGACGACGGTGCTGACCGCGGCCCACTGCCTGGGCCGCCAGGTGCTGGGCGGCCCGGTGGAGTCCGTTCCCGATTTCCGGGTGATCGCCGGGCGTACGGAGCTGCGGGCGTCCGAGGGCAGGGAGATCGCGGTGCGCTCGGCCCGGGTGAACCCGGCGTACGACTCTCGCAGCAACGCCGGCGACCTGGCCGTACTGGAACTCGACGAGGCGGTGCCCGCGCGGTACGTGCTCCCCATGGCCGGGGCGGGGCATCCCGGCTACGCGCCGGGCGGTGAGGCGGCCGTGTACGGCTGGGGCGACACGAGCGGGTTCGGCGACTACGCGTACGCACTGCGTGCCGCGCGGGTGACCGTGCTGGCGGACGAGGTCTGCCTGCGCGCGTACCCGGGGGACGCGGACGGACAGTACCGGCCCGATTCCATGGTGTGCGCGGGCCACCGTGACGGTGGCCGGGACGCCTGTCAGGGGGACAGCGGCGGGCCGCTGGTCGCCCAGGGCAAGCTCATCGGGCTCGTGTCCTGGGGGCGCGGCTGCGGGCGCCCGGACAGCCCGGGGGTGTACACGAAGATCGCGCCGCTCACCGACTTCGTCACGGCCCCGGAGACGGCTCCGCGGACGGACGGCGGCCAGGACGTCGCATGGGGTGCCCGAAGGCGCTCCGGACCGGCTGCACGGCCCGTACGGGGGCACGGAAACGGTTAGCCGGGGAGCCCGCAGGGCTCCGGACGTGAGGACGGGCGGCATCCCCTGGGTCGCAGGGGGTGCCGCCCGTCGACCGGCCTGGCCGGTCCTGGCTCGTCGGATGCGAGGTATAGGCCTGTGTCAGCGGTCCTCGGTGTCGGCATTCGCCGCCGGAGCGGACGTGAGCCGCTCGGTCTCATCCTGTATATCCGCGGCGATCTTCTTGAGTTCCGGCTCGAACTTACGCCCGTGGTGGGCGCAGAACAGCAGTTCACCACCGCTCAGCAGAACGACGCGCAGATATGCCTGGGCGCCGCAACGGTCGCATCGGTCAGCGGCCGTCAGCGGGGTCGCGGGTGTCAGAACAGTAGTCACGTCGCCTCTTCTCTAGCTCGACGAGCTGTCGTACCAGGGTCAACATCCAACCAGGCCGAAAACGTTCCCGCTCGCGGCTTTTCCTCGAAACTTCCTTCCGAAGCTGGCCGGCTGCTGCCGGTTGGCGGCGAAGGAGCCGTATTGCGTTGCTTTACGGTTTCGCGTTGTCAGTCGTTCGCTTGTAGCAGTTCCGTCCTCCCCGGCGTGAGTGCCGGTTGTGCATGAGGACGTGCCCGAACACTAAATGGTTCATGCCTGGAAGGGAACGTGATGTTTGCTTCACCCCTGCGGGGGATCGAACATCCGTGCGGTCCTGCACTACGCTGATGAAGCGCGAGGGTGGCGTTGCATCGGCTCTACCAGGCCTCGGTACCCTTCGACGGGCAACCGAGCCACCCTGCGCCCGACGGGCCAGAAAAAGAAATTCAGCGAGGAGCGAACTGCGTGACCGCCGACACGTCCGTGCCTTCCAGCGCGCTGCTGTCCGGAGCAGACCGGGACGGCTCCAACTACACCGCGCGGCACCTGCTCGTCCTCGAAGGTCTTGAGGCCGTCCGCAAGCGCCCCGGCATGTATATCGGGTCCACCGACTCCCGAGGCCTCATGCACTGCCTCTGGGAGATCATCGACAACGCCGTGGACGAGGCCCTCGGCGGCTACTGCGACCACATCGAGGTGATCCTGCACGAGGACGCCTCGGTCGAGGTCCGTGACAACGGCCGCGGCATCCCCGTCGACGTGGAGCCCAAGACCGGGCTGTCCGGCGTCGAGGTCGTCATGACCAAGCTGCACGCCGGCGGCAAGTTCGGCGGGGGCTCGTACGCGGCCTCCGGCGGCCTGCACGGCGTGGGCGCCTCCGTGGTCAACGCGCTCTCCGCCCGTCTGGACGTCGAGGTCGACCGCAACAGCTCCACCCACGCGATCAGCTTCCGCCGCGGCGTCCCGGGCATGTTCACCGAGCAGGGCCCCGACAGCCCCTTCGACCCCGCCAACGGCCTGCGCAAGGTCAAGCGGGTCGCCAAGGGCAGGACCGGCACCCGCGTCCGCTACTGGGCCGACCGGCAGATCTTCCTGAAGGACGCCCGGCTCTCGCTGGAGACGCTCTACCAGCGCGCCCGCCAGACCGCCTTCCTCGTGCCCGGCCTGACCATCGTCGTCCGCGACGAGCGCGCGATCGACGGCGCCGGCAAGACCGAGGAGACCTTCCGCTTCGACGGGGGCATCAGCGAGTTCTGCGACTACCTCGCGCAGGACAAGGCCGTCTGTGACGTGCTGCGCCTGAGCGGCCAGGGCACCTTCAAGGAGACCGTCCCCGTCCTCGACGAGCGCGGTCACATGACCCCCACCGAGGTCACCCGCGAGCTCGGCGTGGACATCGCCCTGCGCTGGGGCACCGGGTACGAGACGACGGTCAAGTCCTTCGTCAACATCATCGCCACGCCCAAGGGCGGCACCCACATCACCGGCTTCGAGCGCTCGGTCACCAAGACGGTGAACGAGGTGCTGCGCTCGGCGAAGCTGCTGCGCGTCGCCGAGGACGACGTGGTCAAGGACGACGCGATGGAGGGCCTGACGGCGGTCGTCACCGTCCGGCTGGCCGAGCCGCAGTTCGAGGGCCAGACCAAGGAGGTGCTCGGTACCTCGGCGGCCGCCCGGATCGTCGCGTCCGTGGTCGCGAAGGAGCTCAAGGCCTTCCTGACCAGTACGAAGCGCGACGACAAGCAGCAGGCCCGCGCCGTGATGGAGAAGATCGTCGCGGCCGCCCGGACCCGGATCGCCGCCCGCCAGCACAAGGAGGCCCAGCGCCGCAAGACCGCGCTGGAGACCTCCTCGCTGCCCGCGAAGCTGGCCGACTGCCGCAGCGACGACGTGGAGCGCAGCGAGCTCTTCATCGTCGAGGGGGACTCCGCCCTCGGCACCGCCAAGCTCGCGCGGAACTCCGAATTCCAGGCGCTTCTGCCGATCCGCGGCAAGATCCTCAACGTTCAGAAGGCGTCCGTCTCGGACATGCTGAAGAACGCCGAGTGCGGCGCGATCATCCAGGTCATAGGGGCCGGCTCGGGCCGGACCTTCGACATCGACGCCGCGCGCTACGGCAAGATCGTGCTGCTCGTGGACGCCGACGTCGACGGCGCGCACATCCGCATCCTGCTGCTCACGCTCTTCCAGCGGTACATGCGCCCGATGGTCGAGGCGGGCCGGGTCTTCGCCGCGGTGCCCCCGCTGCACCGGATCGAACTCGTCCAGCCCAAGAAGGGCCAGGACAAGTACGTGTACACGTACTCGGACAACGAGCTGCGCCAGACCCTGCTCGAATTCCAGCGCAAGAACATCCGGTACAAGGATTCGATCCAGCGCTACAAGGGTCTCGGCGAGATGGACGCGGACCAGCTGGCGGAGACCACCATGGACCCCCGGTTCCGCACCCTGCGCCGGATCAACATCGGCGACCTGGACTCGGCCGAGCAGGTCTTCGACCTGCTGATGGGCAACGAGGTGGCGCCGCGCAAGGAGTTCATCACGAGCTCCGCGGCGACGCTGGACCGCTCGCGCATCGACGCCTGACGGGCGCACCGGCACACCGGTGCTCTTCGCTCCATCACCTGTTGGAGTGAAGAGCACCGGGACACCAGTCCGGAATGCGTCCATACCGCACATCCTTGTGGGCACGCGGCCAATGCGGCAGCGGACAAGGAGAGTTCGGTGGACAAGCACGAAGGTCCCGATGCCGGAACGATCCGGCTCGACGACCCCTGGTACGACGCGCTCGCCGTCGGCTGGGGGGAGGGGGAGGGCGAGGACCCGCCGCCCCCGCGTCCGGCCGCCGGCGGCCGGGGCGCGCCCGGGGCGGCCGACATCTACCTCGAAGTGCAGCGCAGCGCCGCCTTCCAGGAGGTCCGCAGCCGCTACCGCAGGTTCGTCGTCCCCGCGACCGCCGGATTCCTGCTCTGGTACGTCGCCTACGTGGTCGCCGCCACCATGGCACCCGGCCTGATGGCCCGGCCCGTGGTCGGGGCGGTCAACGTGGCGCTGCTGGCGGGCCTCGGTCAGTTCCTCAGCACCTTCCTCCTGACGTGGGCGTACGCCCGGCACGCGCGCCTGCGCCGGGACCGGGCCGCGCTGGACCTGCGCTGGACGGTCTTCGAGCAGGAGCGCGGCCAGGAGCGCCGACGCAGCCGGGGGGCCGGCCGGTGACCAGGGAGCACCAGACCCTCGCGCTGATCCTCTTCAGCCTCTTCATCGCCGTCACTCTGGGCATCACCACCTGGGTCAGCCGCAACCGGCACGGCTCGGCCGAGGAGTTCTACGCCGGAGGCCGACTGTTCTCCCCGCTGGAGAACGGTTTCGCCATCGCCGGCGACTACATGTCCGCCGCCTCCTTCCTCGGCATCTCCGGCCTGATCGCCCTCTTCGGCTACGACGGCCTGCTGTACTCGGTCGGCTTCCTCGTCGCCTGGCTCGTCGTTCTCTTCCTGGTCGCCGAGCTGGTCCGCAACTGCGGGCGGTTCACCCTCGCGGACGTGGTGGCGGCCCGGATGAGCGAGCGGCCCGTCCGGATCGCCGCAGGGACCGCCTCCGTCACGGTCTCGGTGCTGTACCTGGTCGCGCAGATGGTCGGCGCAGGCAGCCTGGTGGGCCTGCTGCTCGGCGATTCCGGCACCGCCGCCCGGACGCTGACCGTGATCGGGGTCGGCGCGCTGATGGTGGTCTACGTGTCCTTCGGCGGCATGCGGGCCACCACCTGGATCCAGATCGTCAAGGCCGTGCTGCTCATGGGCGGGGCCGTCACCCTCACCGTGCTGGTCCTGCTGCGCTTCCACGGGGACTTCGACCAGCTGCTGCTCAGCGCCGCCGAGCGCAGCGGGCACGGCCGGCGGTTCCTCAGCCCGGGACTCAAGTACGGGGGTGACTGGACCTCCCGACTCGACTTCATGAGCCTCGGTCTCGCGCTGGTCCTGGGGACGGCCGGGCTGCCGCACATCCTGTCGCGCTTCTACACGGTGCCGACCGCGCGGGCGGCCCGCAGGTCGGTGGTCTGGGCGATCGCGCTGATCGGCGGCTTCTACCTGATGACGATCGTGCTCGGGTTCGGGGCGGCCGCGCTGGTCGGTCCGGACGAGGTGCGGGCCTCCAACGCCTCGGGGAACACGGCGGTCCCGCTGCTCGCAGCGTTCCTGGGCGGCGGGGCCCGCTCGACCGGGGGAGCGGTGCTGTTCGCCTTCGTGGCCGCGATCGCGTTCGCCACGATCCTGGCCGTGGTCGCAGGGATCACGCTGGCGTCCTCGGCCTCGGTGGCGCACGACCTGTACGCCTCGCTCAAGCGCCGCCACGCCCGCCAGCGCAGCGAGGTGGCGGTGGCCAGGGTCGCGGCGGTCGGGATCGGGGCGGTGGCCATCGCGCTGGGGCTGCTCGCCCAGGACCTGAACGTGGCGTTCCTGGTCGGGCTGGCCTTCGCGGTGGCGGCCTCGGCGAACCTGCCGGTGCTGCTGTACTCGCTGTTCTGGGGCTCCTTCACCACGCGGGGCGCCGTCTGGTCGGTGTACGGGGGGCTGATCCCGGCGGTGGTGCTGGTCGTCCTGTCCCCGGTGGTCTCCGGCAGTCCCGAATCCCTCTTCCCGGGGGTGAGCTTCCAGTTCTTCCCGCTGCAGAACCCGGGCCTGGTCTCGATCCCGCTGGGCTTCCTTGCGGGCTGGATGGGCACGGTCACCTCGACGGAGGAGCCGGACGTGGCGAAGCACGCGGAGACGGAGGTCCGGTCCCTGACCGGCGCCGGGGCCGTGTGAGCACGGCTCCCGGCGACCCGGTCATGCGCCCTCGGACGGGATCCAGGAATAGCGGTGTTCGGGGCGGCCCGTCTCGCCGTAGCGCAGGGCCAGGGTGACCCGGCCGGTGCGCTCCAGGAGCTTCAGGTAGCGCTGGGCGGTCTGGCGGCTGATGCCGGCGCGGTCGGCGATCTGCTGGGTGGAGAGCGGGCCCCCGGCGGAGCGCAGGACCTGGCGGACCAGCTCGGCGGTGGTGGCGGAGTGGCCCTTGGGCAGTTCGTTCGGTGCGCCGGCCGTGGCGAGGGCGCCGAAGATCCGGTCCACCTCGGCCTGTTCGGCCTCGCCGCCCGTCTCCAGGGTGCGGCGCAGGGAGCCGTACGCCTCCAGCCGGGTGCGCAGGCCCGCGAAGGTGAAGGGCTTGACGAGGTACTGGAGGGCCCCGAGGCGCATGGCGGACTGGACGGTGGCCAGGTCGCGGGCGGCCGTGACCATGATCACGTCGGTGTGGTGGCCGAGCTGGCGCAGCCGGCGGACCAGGTCCAGGCCGTTCTCGTCCGGGAGGTAGTGGTCGAGGAGGATCAGGTCCACGGGGTGGGCGTCGAGGAGGTCCAGCGCCTCGGCCGCCGAATGGGCCCGGGCGCAGACGCGGAAGCCGGGAACCTTCGCCACGTACGCCGCGTTGATCCGGGCGACACGCATGTCGTCGTCGACGACGAGTACGTCATAGACCCTGTTCGCGGTCTCGTTCATCGCAGGGCCTCCGGGAGCACGACGGAGAACTCCGCTCCTGCGCCCGCGGACCCGCCGGCCCGGACCGTGCCGCCCTGGCGTTCCGCGAGGCGGCGTACGAGCGCCAGACCCAGCCCGCGCTCGCGGTGGGCCTCGGGCTGCTTGGTCGACCAGCCCTCGGTGAAGATCTCCTCGCGGCGCGCCGCCGGGACGCCAGGGCCGCTGTCCCGTACGCGGAGGATCGCCGTGCGCCCCTCGGCGCGCAGCTCGACCTCGACCAGGGGTGCGGCGGAGCCGGCCGCCGCGTCCAGGGCGTTGTCCACCAGATTGCCGGTGATGGTGACGAGGCCGCCGGGGTCGACGAGGCGGTCGGGCAGGAAGGTGGCGTCGGCGAGGCGCAGCGGCACGCCGCGCTCGGCGGCGACGGTCGCCTTGCCCACGAGGAGGGCGGCCAGCAGCGGGTCGTGGACCTTCTCGGTGACCTGTTCGGCGGTGCTGCGGTGCACTCCGACGACCTCGGTCACGAACTCCACGGCCTCCTCGTGCAGGCCCAGCTCCAGCAGGCCGAGGAGGGTGTGGAGGCGGTTGGCGTGCTCGTGGTCCTGTGCGCGCAGGGCGTCGATCAGGCCCTTGGTGGAGTCGAGCTCGCGGCCGAGGTGCTCCAGCTCGGTGCGGTCGCGCAGGGTGGCGACGGCGCCGCCGTCCTCGGTGGGCATCCGGTTGGCGACCAGGACCCGGGGTCCCTGGACGGTGAGAAGGTCCCGGCCGGTGACGCGGCCGGCGAGGACGTCGGTGGTGCGGCCGGCACCCAGTACGTCGTCCAGCGGGCGTCCGGCGACGGTGCCGGCGCAGTCCTGCGGGAGGCCCAGGAGGCGGGCGGCCTCGTCGTTGACCAGCCGGACCCGGCCGTCGCGGTCGAGGGCGATCACGCCCTCGCGGATCGAGTGCAGCATCGCCTCGCGTTCGGCGAGCAGGCCGGCGATATCGGAGAAGGCCAGGTCGCGGGTCTGCCGCTGGATCCGGCGGGACAGCAGGTAGGCCGCGAGCGCGCCGGCCGCGAGGGCGCCGCCCGCGTAGGCGAGCAGGCCGGGGATGGCGCCGAGCAGCCGTTCGCGCACGCTGTCGTAGGCGATGCCGACGGAGACGGCGCCGACGATCTCCCCGTCGGCCGCGATCAGCGGGACCTTGCCGCGGGCGGACCGGCCGAGCGTGCCCTCGTCGATCTCCATGACCTCGCGGCCCGCCAGGGCGTCGCTGGGGTCGGTGGAGACGGGCCGTCCGATCCGGTCGGTTGCGGGGTGTGAGCGGCGGATGCCGTCCAGGTCCATGACGACCACGTACTCGGCGCCGGTGGCCCGGCGGATCCGCTCGGCGGAGGCCTGCACCGGGCTGTCGGCGGTCGGCCCGGAGTCGAGGAGCTCGGCGGCCAGTGAGGGGTCGGCGGCCGCGCTCTGGGCGATGGCCAGCGCGCGCCGCATGGCCTGGTCGTCGAGCTGCGCGCCGAGCGGGGCCAGGAAGAGGCCCGTGGCCAGCACGGCGACCCCGGCGGCGATGGCCAGCTGGGTCAGCAGGATCTGCGAGACGGCCCGTCTGGGCAGCCCGAGGCGCCGAGCGCTCATGTGGAGGAACCGCATGACCAGCAACCGTAGGTCGCCTTGGGCCCGAGCGGAATCCGCAGATCTCCGGCTCGGCCGGTGAGGGGCGGCGGTACGGGGCGGGGGTGGGCTGCCCGGGGAGCTCCTCGGGCACCCGGTTCTCCGTCGCCGCCGGGCCGCCTTCCACGTCCCGCTCCGGGTGAAGTGCGTGGCGTGGAGCCCCTGTACGTCCAGGAGGGACTCCGCGGGCACCTCCCGGCAAACGATGCGCTCCGGGTGGCGCAAGCACTCGAAGCGCCCGACGCCGGGGATGACGACGATCAGGGTGCCGGCGTTCCGGCCGGAGGCGGCCGCGAAGGCGTGGTCGAGGCCGGGCGGCGCGGTGACGAGGTCGCCCCGGCCGGCGGTCACCACCTGCTTGCCCGACAGCAGCTGGGCGGCGCCGTCGAGCCGGTGGAACAGCTCGGTCGAGCCGGAGTCTCCTGGGGGCGGTCGACGGAAGCCTTTCAGACCGAGGCGGCCTCTGACCCGGACACGGCAAGACGCGACGGAGCCCCCGCGGGGGACGGCTGCCGGGTGCCGCCGTTGCGGCGACCCGTCCCACCGGCCCGCCGGCGGTGTCACGGCAACGGCTGTGGCGGGCGCGGCCCCTGGTACTGCCCGCTCGGTCGCATCCGCAGCGGCCGCTCCCGGTACTCCTCCAGCGCGTGCGCGATCCAGCCCGCCGTCCGGGACACCGCGAACACCGTTTCCCCGGCCTCCGCGGGCATCCCGCAGGACACCGTCAACACCGCCAGGGCCAGGTCCACATTGGCGTGCAGGCCCTCCCGCCGGGCCGCCGCCGTCGCGACGACCTCCCGGGCCGCCGCCAGCGCGGGCCCGGCCTGCGGCACGCCCTCCAGCCGGTCGAACAGTGCCGTGGCCCGCGGGTCCTCGCCCGCGTACAGCCGGTGTCCGAGGCCCGGGACCCGCCGGCCGGCCCGCAGGTGGTCGGCGACCACCGGTGCGGCCCCGCCCCGCTCCAGCGCCTCCTCCAGCATCCGGTGTGCGAGCCGTCCGGCAGCGCCGTGCAGGGGCCCCTCCAGCGCGCCGAGGCCGGCCGAGACCGCCGCGTACGGATGGGCCCGCGCCGACGCGGCCACCCGTACGGCCAGCGTCGAGGCGGCCAGATCGTGGTCGATGAGCAACGCGAGGGCCAGGTCGAGGGTGCCCAGGGCCGCAGGGTCCGCCGGCCGTTCCGTCAGCCGGCACCACAGCTGTTCCGCGAGCGTCCCGGTCCCCGGCTCCGCCCCTCCCGCCACCGGCAGGGCCGCTGCCAGCGTCGGGATCAGGCAGCGCGCGGAGCCCAGGACCGACTCCGCGGACAGGTCGAAGCGGAGCGGATCCGTCACCGCGGCCGCCGCCGTCGCCACCCGCAGCCGGTCGATGGGCCCGCTGTGCTCGGGCAGCGCGGCCACCGCGTGCCGCGCGGCGGCCAGGGCATGCGGGGGAGCGGTGAACCGGACGCCGCGCGGCAGCCTTGCGGTCCAGAGCCACTCGGCGACCTCCTCGTAGGGGTGCCGGGTGGCCAGCGCGACCGCGTCCACGCCGCGGAAGTAGTACCGGTCGGGCTCGATGAGCGTGAGCGAGGTGCGTACGGCGAGCTCCGCTCCCGGGGGCGCCGCCGCCTCGCGCCGGTTGCGCCGGGCCAGCTCCTCCACCTCGCGGGCGTCGAAGCTGCTGCCGCGGCCGACCGGGTCGCGCCGGCTGCCGAGCTGGCCGCGGCTGACGTACGCGTACACGGTCGCGGGCTTCACCCCCAGCAGCTCCGCCGCCTGCCGGGTGTTGATCCGGCGTTCGCCGTCCGCTCCGGCCGTGCCGTCCGCGCCGACTGCGCCGTCCGCCTGGTCATTCATGACGTCCACCCTATATATATTGATCCAATCAGCATTGACAATGATTCAATCCATCATGGATGGTCGATGCATGAACACCACCGTCGATGTGCCCCGCGGTCTCGCGGGAGTCGTGGTCACCGAGACCGAGCTCGGTGACGTCCGAGGCCGCGAGGGCTTCTACCACTACCGCCAGTACTCGGCCGTCGAGCTCGCCGCGAGCCGCACCTTCGAGGACGTGTGGCACCTGATGTTCCGCGGCGCCCTTCCGGCCGACGCCGCCGAACGGGACGCGTTCGCCGCCGAGATCGCCCCGCTGCGCCGGCTGCCCGACGCCGTCCGTGACGCACTGCCCGCCCTGGCCCGGGCCACCGCGCTCTCCGGACCCCTCGCCGGTCTGCGGACCGCGCTCTCGCTGCTCGGCGCCTGCGCCGGATTCCGTCCCGTCTACGACATCGACCCCGAGCGGCGGACCGCCGACGCGCTGGCCGCCTGCGCCGCCGTACCGACCCTGCTCACCGCCCTGCACCGGCTGGGGCAGGGCCTGGAGCCGGTCGAACCGCGCGCGGACCTCCCGTACGCCGCCAACTACCTGTACATGCTCACCGGCCGGGAGCCCGACCCGGTCAAGGCGCGTGCGGTCGAGCGGTACCTCGTCTCCACCGTCGACCACGGCTTCAACGCATCCACCTTCACCGCCCGCGTGATCGCCTCCACCGGCGCGGACGTCGCGGCCTGCCTGACCGGGGCCGTCGGTGCGCTCTCCGGCCCGCTGCACGGCGGTGCCCCCAGCCGCGCCCTGGACACCCTGGACGCCATCGGCACCTCGGACCGCATCGAGCCGTGGATCCGGGAGCGGGTGCTCGCCGGGGACCGGATCATGGGCTTCGGGCACCCGGTGTACCGGACCGAGGACCCGCGCTCGCGGATGCTGCGGGACATCGCGCGGCAGTTCGGCGGCCCGCTCGTGGACTTCGCCGTGGAGGTGGAGCGGCACGTCGAGGAGATCCTCGCCGAGCTGAAGCCGGGGCGGGAACTGCACACCAACGTCGAGTTCTACGCGGGCGTGGTCATGGAGCTGTGCGGCCTGCCGCGCGAGATGTTCACCCCCACCTTCTGCGCGGCCCGCGTGGTCGGCTGGAGCGCGAACATCCTCGAACAGGCCGCCGATTCGAAGATCATCCGTCCGGCGGCCCGGTACGTCGGTCCGACGCCGCCCGAACCGGTTCCGGCCCTCAGCTGACTACGATCGGCTGTGTGAACAGCAGTCAGGCCGTCCAGCCGATTCCCGTCGTCGTGCTTTCCGGATTCCTCGGATCCGGCAAGACGACGCTGCTCAACCACCTCCTCGGCCATCGCGGAGGCACCCGGATCGGCGTCGTCGTCAACGACTTCGGCTCGATCGAGGTCGACGCGATGGCCGTGGCGGGCCAGGTCGGCGACTCGATGGTCTCCCTCGGCGGCGGCTGCCTGTGCTGCGCGGTCGACGGCAGCGAGCTGGACGCCTACCTGGAGAAGCTCTCCGAGCCCGTCCACCGGATCGACGTGATCGTCATCGAGGCGAGCGGGCTGGCCGAGCCCCAGGAGATGATCCGGATGCTCGTGGCCAGCGAGAACCCGGCGATCCGGTACGGGGGCCTCGTACAGGTCGTGGACGCGGCGGAGTTCGACGCGACCCGGGCCAGGCACCCCGAGACCGACCGCCACCTGGCCGTCGCGGACCTGGTGGTGCTGAACAAGACCGACCGGGTGGAGGCGGCCGCCCTCACCCGGATCCAGACCGAGCTGGGCGCGCTCTGCCCCGGCACGCCTGTGGTGGCCGCCGACCACGGCCGGATCGACCCGGAGCTGCTCTTCGACCGGCGCCCGTGGACCGAGACCCAGGGCCAGCTGTCCTTCGAGGACCTGATCTCACAGGCCAGGGACGCCGGTGCCGGGGACGCGGCGGAGGCCGACGCGGAGCACGAGGGCCACGGGCGCCACGAGGACCACAGGGGGCACGCCCACACGCTGTACGAGAGCACGGAGTTCGTGTCCGAGCAGGCCCTGAACCCGCGCCGGTTCATCGACTTCCTCGACCGCCGCCCGGCCGGGCTCTACCGGATCAAGGGCTTCGTCCACTTCGGCGTCCCCGGCCACGAGGAGCGCTACGAGGTCCACGCGGTCGGCCGCTTCCTCCGCTTCGTGCCGGGCCCCTGGGGCCGTGGCGAGCCGCGCCGGAGCCAACTGGTCCTGATCGGCGCCGGTACGGACGGACCCGCCCTGCTCCACGAGCTGGAGGCCTGCCGCGACCCGGCCCCGCAGCACGCGCCGCCGGAGAGCATGTGGGGCGTCCTGCGCTACGTCGACCGCCCCGCGCGGGACGGGTCGGAGCCGGACTCGGAGCCGTACGAGCCCGACCCGGAGCCGTACGAGCCCGACCCGGATCTCCGTCCGGAAGATCCCTAGGCGATCCAGCGGGGCCGTCCCGGCGGCTCCGGGTCAGGCGACCTCGACGCCGTACTCGCCCAGCAGGTCCTCCAGGCCGCCGCGGTAGCCCTTGCCGCCGATCACGAAGTCCCAGTCGCCGTTGGACCGGCGCCGGAACGAGCCGAGGACCAGCGCGGTCTCCCCGGCGCGCCCGTCGGACACGTCCAGCCGGCCGAGTTCCTCGCCTCCCGCGGACAGCAGGCGGATGTGGGCGTCGGTGAACCCGGCCAGGTCGGCGCGGGGATCGATCTCCGGGTCGATCGCGGCGACGAGCACCAGCCGGTCGGCGCGCTCGGGCAGGGCGTCGAAGGACACCTCCAGGGCGGCCTTGTCGGGTGCCGCGTGGGCGCGGGACCGGACCGAACCGTCCGGGGTCCGCGGGTTGTTGAAGAAGACGAAGTGCTCCTCGCTCAGCACCCGCCCGCCCTGGCAGACGAGCGCGCAGACGTCCAGCGCGACCGAACCCGACCAGGACATGCCGAGCACGTTGTGGTCCGCGGGGGGCGCCGGCTCGGGCGTCCGCCGCGCGGGGGCCGCGGGGGCCGCCGCACCCCCGCCGAGCCGGCCGCGGAGCCCGTACTGGTGCAGCAGATCGACCAGGTCCGCCCCGGGAACCAACTCCAGCGGCTTGCCGTTGGCAAAGGTGTACGACCCGGGACCGAAGGACGCGGTGGTGACGAGCACCCCCTTGTTCGCCCCCTTGTCCTGGACCGTTCCGTACAGATCACGCACGGCCGTCGGCGGCACCGTGTTCCGGTAGCGCTTGACCTGCACCACGATCCGCCCGCCCCGGATCGGCGCCGGGTCCAGAGCCTCCACGTCCACCCCGCCGTCGCCCGACCGCTGCGTGGTCACCGCCTCCATGCCCATCGCCCGGAACAGCTCGGCGACCAGGTTCTCGAAGGCGATCGGATCCATCGCGAAGAGGTCCGGCTCGTCGTCGGACGCGTCACCCGCGTGCCCGCCGTGGCTGACGACCCCGCCGCCGACCTCGTCGGGCCGACGGCCGGGCCGCACCGCCGTCAGCTGGTCGGGGCGCGCCGAGAGCTGCCCGCCCAGCCCCGACACCAGACAGTCCACGGCGTTGACCTGCTCCAGCCGCAGTCCCGCGAAGGCGGCGCGCTCCGCCGGCACCGTGGCCAAGACGATCCGGGTCTCCTGCCCCGTCGCCGGATCGTGGCAGTCCACGAAGCCGTTGACGACGACCGAGTCGAGCACCCCGAATTCGTCCGCCGCGTACAGCTCGCGGACCACCAGCAGCACGCACTGGGCCAACAGGTCCCGGTACAGCGCCCGGCGCTCCGTGACCGGACGGGGCTTCACCTTGTCCTGGTCCGTGCTCGGCAGGTACTGCACCGCCCTGGCCTCCGGCACCACCGCGTACCCGGGGAGCTCCCAGTCCAGCACCAGCTGGCGCGCCGCCGGGTCGTATGCGGCCGCCACCTGCCTGGGCAGCGTCTCGGGCCAGGCAGCCGAGGCGTACAGAGCCCCGGAGAAGTACTCCACCGCCGCTTCCGCTTCGCCCGCGCGCAGGGCTTCGGCCAGCTCGGTGAGCCCGCTGTTCTGCGCCCGGACCCCGGCGAGCTGCTCCGCCGCCCACCGGTCGTACTGCTGCCGGTACGCCTCCAGTTGCTGCCGGCGCTGCGCCTCCGCGGCGTTCGCGGCCTGCCAGGCCTGGGTGTACCGGGCGTGGGCCTCCCGCTCAGCCTGCGCGCGGTGGTTCGAGCCCAGCGTCCAGCCGCTGCTCTGCTGCTGGAAGTCCTCGATGCGCGGCATCGGCACCGGCTGCGCCAGGGCTCCGGGGTTGAAGGGTTCCAGCTGCTCGCCCCGGGCCAGCGCGGAGATCCGGAACGCCGGTGCCCGGCAGCCCGCCACCAGCAGGCCCTTGAGGGCGGCGACCTCGGCGTCGAGCTGCGCGGTGCGCCGCAGGGCCTCCGCCTCGCGGTACTGCCGGTGGCTCCGGTTCGCGTCCCGCTCGTACGCCCGCTGCCGGCGCTCCGCCTCGCGCTGCTGGATCACCTGTGTCTGCTGCTGCCGGCGCTGGGCCTCGGCCCAGTCACCGATCAATCCGCCCGGCCGACGACTCATCAGCTGTGTACTCCCCCCACCAACACCCGGAGGGAAAACACTAGTCGGCATTCGGGTGGTACGTCCCCCCGGTCGCACCACCCGAACGCCGCCGTACGTCCTACAGCGCGCCCCCCGCCAGAGCGGCGACGACCGCGGGCAGGGCGGCCCCCGAGCCGTCGCGGCGCGGGTCCACGGCCGGGAGTTCGGCCGGGGTGCCGTTCGCCGTGGCCGCACGGACCGGAGCGTTGCCGGCCCAGGCCAGCACCAGCAGGTCCTCGCCCTTCAGGAACCGCTGGCAGCGCACGCCGCCGGTGGCCCGGCCCTTGCGCGGGTACTGGTCGAACGGGGTGAGCTTGCCGGACAGCATCGAGTCGTCCAGCGTCCCGTGCGAGCCCGCCACCGTGAACACCACGGCGTCCCGCGCCGGGTCCACCGCCGAGAAGTGGATCACCTTGGCGTTCTCGGAGAGCTTGATGCCCGCCATGCCGCCGGCCGGGCGGCCCTGCGGGCGCACCTGGGCCGCCGGGTAGCGCAGCAGCTGGGCATCGTCGGTGAGGAAGACCAGGTCCTCCTCACCCGTGCGCAGTTCGACCGCGCCGATGACCCGGTCGCCCTCCTTGAGGGTGATGACCTCCAGCTCGTCCTTGTTCGCCGGGTAGTCCGGCACGACCCGCTTGACCACGCCCTGCTCGGTGCCCAGGGCCAGGCCCTGCGAGGACTCGTCCAGCGAGGTCAGGCAGATCACCTTCTCGTCCGCCTCCAGCCCGGAGAGGAACTCCGAGACCGGGGCGCCGCCGGCCAGGTTCGGCGCGGCGTGGGTGTCCGGCAGCTGCGGCAGGTCGATCACCGGGAGCCGCAGCAGCCGCCCGTACGAGGTGACCACGCCGACGTCGGCCCGGGCGGACGCGGCGACCTGCGAGACGACCAGGTCGTGCTTCGCGCGGGCGCCGCCCTCCTCCTCGGGCAGCGCGTCGCCGTTGGCGGTGCGCGCCAGCAGGCCCGTCGAGGACAGCAGGACCCGGCACGGGTCGTCCGCGACCTCCAGCGGAACCGCGGCGACCGCGGTGCCCGCCGACTCCAGCAGGACCGTGCGGCGCTCGGTTCCGAACTTCTTCGCGACCGCGGCCAGTTCCGTGGAGACCAGCTTGCGCAGCTCCGTGTCGGACTCCAGGATGCCGGTCAGCTCGTCGATCTCGCCGGTGAGGCGGTCGCGCTCGGACTCCAGCTCGATCCGGTCGAAGCGGGTGAGCCGGCGCAGCGGGGTGTCCAGGATGTACTGGGTCTGGACCTCGCTCAGCGAGAAGCGCTCGATGAGCCGCTCCTTCGCCTGCGCCGAGTTGTCGCTGTCCCGGATGATGCGGATGACCTCGTCGATGTCGACCAGGGCCACCAGCAGTCCCTCGACCAGGTGCAGCCGGTCGCGCCGCTTGCCGCGGCGGAACTCGCTGCGCCGCCGCACGACCTCGAAGCGGTGGTCGAGGTAGACCTCCAGCAGCTCCTTGAGGCCCAGGGTCAGCGGCTGGCCGTCGACGAGGGCGACGTTGTTGATGCCGAAGGACTCCTCCATCGGCGTCAGCTTGTACAGCTGCTCCAGCACGGCCTCGGGGTGGAAGCCGTTCTTGATCTCGATGACCAGGCGCAGGCCGTGCGAGCGGTCCGTGAGGTCCTTGACGTCCGCGATGCCCTGGAGCTTCTTGGAGCCCACCAGGTCCTTGATCTTCGCGATGACCTTCTCGGGGCCGACCGTGAAGGGCAGTTCGGTGACAACCAGGCCCTTGCGGCGCGCCGTCACGTTCTCCACGGCCACCGTCGCGCGGATCTTGAACGTGCCGCGACCGTTCGCGTAGGCGTCCTTGATCCCCGAGAGGCCGACGATCCGGCCGCCCGTGGGCAGGTCCGGACCCGGCACGAAGCGCATCAGCGCCTCCAGGTCCGCCTGCGGGTAGCGGATCAGGTGGCGGGCGGCGGCGATGACCTCGCCCAGGTTGTGCGGGGGCATGTTGGTGGCCATGCCGACCGCGATCCCGGAGGAGCCGTTGACCAGCAGGTTCGGGTACGCCGCGGGCAGCGCGACCGGTTCCCGCTCCTGGCCGTCGTAGTTGGCGGTGAAGTCGACGGTGTCCTCGTCGATCGACTCCGTCATCAGTGACGTGGCGTCCGCCATCTTGCACTCGGTGTAGCGCATCGCGGCCGGCGGGTCGTCGTTGCCGAGCGAACCGAAGTTGCCGTGGCCGTCGACCAGCGGCAGCCGCATCGAGAAGGGCTGGGCCATGCGCACGAGGGCGTCGTAGATCGACGCGTCGCCGTGCGGGTGCAGCTTGCCCATGACCTCGCCGACGACGCGGGCGCACTTCACGTAACCGCGGTCGGGGCGCAGGCCCATCTCGTTCATCTGGTAGACGATGCGCCGGTGCACCGGCTTCATGCCGTCCCGGGCGTCGGGCAGGGCGCGGGAGTAGATCACCGAGTACGCGTACTCGAGGAAGGAGCCCTGCATTTCGTCGACGACGTCGATGTCGAGGATCTTCTCCTCGAAATCCTCCGGCGGCGGGGTCTTCGTGCTGCGGCGGGCCATCGCTGCGCGGCTCCTTAACCAAGAAAAGGTGTGCTGGGGGTCTGGCGGGTGATCTGGCGGGTGATCCGAGCGGGGTTGACGGGGGTGTCGCGGACCATTGTGGCCCGAGGCACCGACAACGCCGACCCCGACCCTGGCGGTCACCCCCGGACGGAGTCGCGGGGGAGCGTGCGCCGGGAACTTCTCCGGTCACCGACGCGCTTGCATACAGTGGCAGGTCTGACGGAAATCTCTGCATCGCGATCGAAGGGACCACATGCCCATGGGTCACACGGCCACAGCCCAGGCCGGCTCCGGCGGCCTGACAGCGACCGAGCACCGGCTGGCCAACGGCCTGCGCGTGGTGCTCTCCGAGGATCACCTGACCCCGGTCGCCGCGGTCTGCCTCTGGTACGACGTCGGCTCGCGCCACGAAGTCAAGGGACGGACCGGTCTGGCTCACCTCTTCGAGCACCTGATGTTCCAGGGCTCGGCGAGCGTACCCGGCAACGGGCACTTCGAGCTGGTCCAGGGTGCGGGCGGCTCGCTCAACGGCACCACGAGCTTCGAGCGCACCAACTACTTCGAGACCATGCCGGCCCACCAGCTGGAGCTCGCGCTGTGGCTGGAAGCGGACCGGATGGGCTCGCTGCTCACCGCCCTGGACGACGAGTCCATGGAGAACCAGCGCGATGTCGTCAAGAACGAGCGCCGCCAGCGGTACGACAACGTCCCGTACGGCACGGCGTTCGAGAGGCTGACCGCGCTGGCGTACCCCGAGGGCCACCCGTACCACCACACCCCCATCGGCTCCATGGCCGACCTGGACGCGGCCTCCCTGGAGGACGCCCGCGCCTTCTTCCGTACGTACTACGCGCCGAACAACGCGGTGCTGGCGGTCGTCGGCGACATCGACCCCGAGCAGACGCTCGCGTGGGTCGAGAAGTACTTCGGCACCATCCCCGGGCACGACGGCAAGCAGCCGCCGCGCGACGGCGCGCTCCCCGAGATCATGGGCGAGCAGCTGCGCGAGGAGATCGTGGAGGAGGTACCGGCCCGCGCGCTGATGGCCGCCTACCGGCTCCCGCACGACGGCACCCGCGAGTGCGACGCCGCCGACGTGGCGCTGACCATCCTGGGCGGCGGCGAGTCCTCCCGCCTGCACAACCGACTGGTGCGCCGCGACCAGAGCGCCGTCGCCGCCGGCTTCGGCATGCTGCGGCTCGCCGGTGCGCCGTCCATGGGCTGGCTGGACGTCAAGACCTCCAGCGGGGTCGAGGTGCCCGCCATCGAGGCGGCCGTCGACGAGGAGCTCGCGCGGTTCGCCGCCGAGGGCCCGACCGCCGAGGAGATGGAGCGCGCGCAGGCGCAGCTGGAGCGGGAGTGGCTGGACCGGCTGAGCACGGTGGCCGGCCGCGCCGACGAACTGTGCCGGTTCGCGGTGCTGTTCGGCGACCCGCAGCTGGCCCTGACCGCCGTCCGGCGGGTCCTCGACATCACCGCCGAGGAGGTGCAGGCGGTGGCCGCGGCCCGGCTGCGCCCCGACAACCGGGCGGTGCTGGTGTACGAGCCGCTGCCGGCAGCGGCCGACGCCGACGCGGCCGACGAGAACGACGAGAACGAGGGGGCGGAGCAGTGAGCGACACCGCAGCCGTCACGATGACCTTCCACCCGCAGCCGCAGGCCGGCGAGGCCCGGCCGTGGGCCTTCCCGGCCCCCGAGCGCGGCGCGCTGTCCAACGGCCTGACCGTGCTGCGCTGCCACCGGCCCGGCCAGCAGGTCGTCGCCGTCGAGGTCAACCTCGCCGCCCCGCTGGACGCGGAGCCCCAGGGCCTGGACGGCGTGGCGACCATCATGGCCCGCGCGCTGTCCGAGGGCACCGACAAGCACTCCGCCGAGGAGTTCGCGGCCGAGCTGGAGCGCTGCGGCGCCACCCTTGACGCGCACGCCGACCACCCGGGCCTGCGGGTCTCCCTGGAGGTCCCGGCCTCCCGCCTGCACAAGGCGCTGGGCCTGCTCGCCGAGGCGCTGCGCGCGCCCGCGTTCGCCGACGCCGAGGTCGACCGGCTGGTGCGCAACCGGCTCGACGAGATCCCGCACGAGCTGGCCAACCCCCAGCGCCGCGCCGCCAAGGAGCTCTCCAAGCAGCTCTTCCCGGCGACGCTGCGGATGTCCCGGCCGCGCCAGGGCACCGAGGAGACGGTCGCCCGGATCGACTCCGCGGCCGTACGCGCCTTCTACGAGGCCCACGTACGCCCCGCCACGGCCACCGCGGTCGTCGTCGGCGACCTGACCGGCATCGACCTGGACGCCGTCCTCGCGGACACCCTGGGCACCTGGACCGGCAACTCCGCCGAGGCGCTGCCGGTACCGCCGGTGACCGCCGACGACACGGGGCGCGTGGTCATCGTGGACCGGCCCGGAGCGGTCCAGACGCAGCTGCTCATCGGCCGGATCGGGCCGGACCGGCACGACCGGGTCTGGGCGGCGCAGGTGCTCGGCACGTACTGCCTGGGCGGCACCCTCACCTCGCGGCTGGACAAGGTGCTGCGTGAGGAGAAGGGGTACACGTACGGCGTGCGCGCCTTCGGCCAGGTGCTGCGCTCCACGGCCGACGGCAAGGGCGCCTCGATGCTCGCCATCAGCGGCTCGGTGGACACTCCCAACACGGGCCCGGCGCTCGACGACCTCTGGAAGGTGCTCCGCACCCTCGCGGAGGGCGGCCTGACCGACGCCGAACGGGACGTGGCGGTGCAGAACTTGGTGGGCGTGGCCCCGCTGAAGTTCGAGACGGCCGCGGCCGTCGCCGGCACGCTCGCCGACCAGGTCGAGCAGGAGCTCCCGGACGACTACCAGGCGCAGTTGTACGCGCAGCTGGCCCAGACGGGCACGGTGGAGGCGACTTCGGCCGTTCTGGCCGCCTTCCCGGTGGACCGCCTGGTCACGGTCCTGGTGGGCGACGCTGCGCAGATCGAGGCGCCGGTGCGGGCGCTGGGGATCGGTGAGGTCACCGTCGTCACCAACTGACGGACGTCCCAAGGGGCTCCGGTGGCTTGCCCACCGGAGCCCCTTTTGTCTGTTTAGTGGAGAGGTTGCTTGTATGGGATGTGGCGTACGCAACAAAAAGGCGCGTCTGTTTGGCGATTGACTGATGATCCGCCTAGCGTCGGCCGTGCTGTCCGTCAGTTGTACGCGCCGCATCCGCGGCACCGGGCAGCGATCGCCGAGTCCCCGTCAGGCGCGAGCCTGGGGAGCCGGGGACCCACATGCGTCCCTGGGGTGAATCGGACCGCCTCGTCAGAGGGGGCCCGTAGGAGACCTTCCTGCTCCGAACCCGTCAGCTAACCCGGTAGGCGAGAGGGAAGGAAAGGATCAGCCCCTTCATGGCGTTTGGCAGTCGTGCCGCCGGCAAGCACCGTGGTTCCAGCCGTCTGAGCCGCAAGACCGCCGGTTATGCCGGCATAGCCGCCCTCGCCACCACCGGTGTCGTCGGCTCCCTCGCCGGACCGGCGTTCGCCGCGTCCGACAAGGCCCCCTCCATGGAGGACACCGGCCTGAACGCCGTGGTCACCGCCGAGGACCTCGCGGGCGAGATCGAGGCCCAGGCCGAGGCGCAGCAGAACGCGGCCGACGCCGCGGCCGTCAAGGCGAAGGCCGAGGCCGACGCGAAGGCCCGCGCCGCCGAGGCCAAGCAGAAGGCCGAGGACAAGGCGAAGGCCGAGCGCGAGGCCGCCGAGCGCGCCGCCCGCGAGGAGGAGCGCAAGCGCCTCAACACCTTCGTGGCCCCCGTCGACGGTTCCTACATCAGCACCCAGTGGCACGCGGGCGGCGGCATGTGGTCCTCCGGCAGCCACACCGGCATCGACTTCCACGCGGCCTCCGGCACCTCGGTGCACGCGGTGGGCGCCGGAACCGTGGTCGAGGCCGGCTGGGGCGGCGCGTACGGCAACAACGTCGTCATCAAGCACAACGACGGCACGTACACGCAGTACGGCCACATGTCCTCGCTGAACGTCTCCGTCGGCGAGCAGGTCACCCCGGGCCAGCAGATCGGCCTGTCGGGCTCCACCGGCAACTCCAGCGGCCCGCACCTGCACTTCGAGGCCCGCACCGGCGCCCAGTACGGCTCCGACATCGACCCGGTCGCGTACCTGCGCAGCCACGGCGTCGACGTCTGACCCGCGCACTCCACCGAAGGCCCCGGCTCCCCGAGCCGGGGCCTTCGCGTTGTGGCCGTAAACCTCCGCGATTTCCGTCCGCACTCGGAAAACATCGCGCATTGCAATAGAGTCCCGATACGATCGCAACGCGGTCGCGTAATGGCGTCGGCAATCGGAAATAGGCGGAGGTCCGGACTTGCGTATTCCTGCGCACGCGGTATGCACGGCGATCCGCGACGACATCGTCTCCGGGGTCTTCGCGCCGGGCGGCCGGCTGACCGAGGAACTGCTGGCACGCCGGTACGGGGTCTCCCGCGTCCCGGTCCGTGAGGCGCTGCGGACCCTGGAGTCCGAGGGGTTCGTCACCTCCCGCCGGCATGCGGGCGCCTGCGTCGCGGAGCCCACCGAGCAGGAGGCGGCCGACCTGCTGGAGCTGCGGATGCTGCTGGAGCCCCTGGCCGCCGCCCGGGCCGCCCGGCGGCGCACCGAGGGTCATCTCAAGGTGCTGCGCGGTCTGGTCAGGCTGGGTCAGGAACGGGCCAGGCAAGGCCAGGGGGAGGATCTGCGGTCGCTGGGCGGCTGGTTCCACGAGACCCTCGCCCAGGCCTCCGGCAGCCCCGGGCTGATCGCGCTGCTCACGCAGATGCGGCACAAGATCGCCTGGATGTACGTGGTCGAGGCGCCGGAGCGGCCGGTGGAGTCCTGGGCGGAGCACGGGGCGATCGTGGACGCCGTCGCCCGCGGGGACGCCGAGCGGGCGCGGGCGCTGACGGCCGTCCACGCGGACCGCGCGGCGCGGGCGCACCGGCCGCGGGTGAGGACTTCGCAACATGCCGTAAACACGGCGGGCGGTCGGCTTTAACAGAGGTGCATTAATTTGAGAAGGAAAGGCGTCGGCTGAATTCGCCGCGGCCGGTATGCCCGCACTGCGCGGACGCCCCTAATTCCTGAATGCGAAGAGGCCGCGGCCGCCGGAATTCCGGTGGCCGCGGCCTCTTCGCATGTCCGGGCGAACCCGAAGGATCAGACGGTCTCGGGGAGCTCTTCGAGGCCCTCGGCGACCAGCTTCGCGAGGCGGTCCAGTGCGACCTCGGCACCCTCGGCGTCGGACGCGAGGATGATCTCCTCGCCGCCCTGCGCGCCCAGGCTCAGCACCGCGAGCATGGACGCGGCGTTGACGGGGTTCCCGTCGGCCTTCGCGATGGTCACCGGGACACCGGAAGCGGTCGTCGCACGGACGAAGATCGAGGCGGGACGAGCGTGCAGGCCCTCGGCCCACCCGACGTTGACGCGGCGCTCTGCCATGGTGATGCCCTTCAGGTTCTTACGGGTTGTCTAGACCAGTCTCTCACGACGCCTCGCATGCTCCGACCGACCTTCGGCCCGGATCCTCCGCCGCTGGACCTACCCCAGCTTGCACTGGTTTGACCCTGTCTGCCGCGCGCGCCGCGCAGGGAGCCGTCCGGCCGGTCTGCCCTTAAGATCACCGCATGACCACCCCGTCGGACCCCTCCTACCCGGCCCACTGGGAAGCGGACGTCGTCCTGCGCGACGGCGGCACCGCCCGGATCAGGCCCATCACCACCGAGGACGCGGGCCGGCTGGTCAGCTTCTACGAGCAGGTCTCCGACGAGTCGAAGTACTACCGCTTCTTCGCGCCCTACCCCCGGCTCTCCGACCGCGACGTGCACCGCTTCACGCACCACGACTACGTGGACCGGGTCGGCCTCGCGGCGACCGTCGGCGAGGAGTTCATCGGCACCGTCCGCTACGACCGGATCGGCCCCGACGGCCGGCCCGCCTCCGCCCCCGCGGACGAGGCCGAGGTCGCCTTCCTCGTGCAGGACGCCCACCAGGGCCGCGGAGTGGCTTCCGCGCTCCTCGAACACATCGGCGCGGTCGCCCGCGAGCGGGGCATCCGCCGGTTCGCCGCCGAGGTGCTGCCCGCCAACAACAAGATGATCAAGGTGTTCACGGACGCCGGTTACCAGCAGAAGCGCAGCTTCGAGGACGGCTCCGTCCACCTGACCCTCGACCTGGAACCCACCGCCGAGTCCCTGGCCGTGCAGCGGGCCCGCGAGCAGCGCGCCGAGGCCCGCTCCGTACAGCGGCTGCTGGCCCCCGGCTCGGTGGCCGTCATCGGAGTCAGCCGCTCCGGCGGGGGCGTCGGCGCCGCCGCCCTGCGCAACCTGCGCGACAGCGGATTCCGCGGGCACCTCTACGCGGTCAACGAGGCGGCCACCGCCGATCTGCTGGACGGCGTACGGGCCTACCGCGCGCTCGGTGACATCGACGCCCCGGTCGACCTCGCGGTGATCGCGGTCCCCGCCGCGCGGGTCCCCGAGGCCGTGGCGGCCTGCGGGGAGCACGGAGTGCAGGGGCTCGTGGTGCTCTCCGCCGGGTACGGGGAGAGCGGCCCGGCCGGGCTCGACCGGCAGCGCGAACTGGTGCGCCAGGTCCGCTCGTACGGGATGCGGCTGATCGGGCCGAACGCCTACGGCGTCATCAACACCGCACCGGAGGTCGCGCTCAACGCCTCCCTCACCCCGGCGCCCGCGCCGATCCGCGGCCGCATCGGACTGTTCACCCAGTCCGGGGCGATCGGCATCTCGCTGCTCTCCGCGCTGCTGCGGCGGGGCGCGGGGCTGTCGTCCTTCGTCTCCGCGGGCAACCGGGCGGACGTCTCCGGCAACGACATCCTCCAGTACTGGTACGAGGACGAAGCCACCGACGTCGCGCTGATGTACCTCGAAACCCTCGGCAACCCGCGGAAGTTCACCCGGCTCGCCCGGCGGACGGCGGCCGAGAAGCCGGTCGTCGTCGCGAGGGGAGGCGGCCGCCACACCCCCGCCGGGCACGTGGTCCCCGGAACCGGCCTGGCGGACACCACGGTCTCCGCACTGCTCCGGCAGGCCGGGGTGATCCGGGTCGACACGGTCACGGAGCTGGTCGACGTCGGCCTGTTGCTGGCCTCGCAGCCGCTGCCCGCCGGACCGCGCGTGGCGATCCTCGGGAACTCGGAGTCGCTCGGCGTCCTCACCTACGACGCGTGCCTCGCGCAGGGGCTGCGCCCCGCGGTCCCGCTGGACCTGACGACGGCGGCGACGCCGCAGGACTTCCGGCTGGCACTGGGCGCCGCGCTGGCCTCCGCCGAGAACGACGCGGTGATCGTCACGGTGATCCCCTGGGTGAACGAGCAGACGCCGCAGGACGACCTGGCCGCAGCCCTCCGGGAGGCGGTCGCGGGCCGTCCCGGCAAACCGGTGGCCGTGGTCCACGTCGAGCTGGCGGAGCTCGTCGACGCCCTGTCCCCGGCCGGGGTCCTGCCCGGAGCCGGCACCGCCACCGGCCCGGTGCGCCCCGGCCCCCGGGCTGTTCCGCTGCCCGGAACCCCGCTCCCGCGCCCCGGCACCCCGCGCACGGACACCGCCGCACCCGCCGCTCCCGCCGCCGGCGGAGCCGGTTCCGCTGAAGCCCCGGACGTGCGGATCCCGGCGTACCCGGCCGCCGAGCGGGCCGTCCGGGCCGTCGCCGAGGCCGTCCGGTACGGGCAGTGGCGCCGGGCCAACGCCGACGCCGGCCAGGTCCCCGCGTACGAGGACATCGACGAGGCCGGGGCCGCCGCCCGGCTCGCCGGCCTGCTGGCGGACGCCGGCGACCGCGTGCTCACCCTCACCGAACCCGACGCCGGCGCGCTGCTCGCCCACTACGGGATCCGGGTGCTCCCCACGCTGCCCGCGCCCACCGCGGACGACGCGGTCTCGGCAGCGCGGACCCTGGGCTACCCCGTCGCCCTCAAGACCACGGCCCCGCACCTGCGCCACCGCGCGGACCTCGGCGGCGTACGCCTCGACCTCGCGACCGAGGCCGACCTGCGCCGCTCGTACGAGGAGCTCACCGACCTCCTGGGAACCCCCGCCGAGCTGCAGCCCGTCGTCCAGGCCATGGTGCCCCGCGGGGTCGACACCGTCGTGCGGTCCGTGATCGACCCCGCCGCGGGCGCCGTCCTCTCCTTCGGGCTCGCCGGCGTCGCCTCCGAGCTGCTCGGCGACACCGCCCACCGCCTCGTCCCCGCCACCGACCGGGACGCGGCCGGGCTGATCCGGTCCATCCGGGCCGCACCCCTCCTCTTCGGCTGGCGCGGCAGCGACCCCGTCGACACCGCCGCCCTCGAAGAGCTCCTGCTGCGGCTGTCCCGGCTCGTCGACGACCACCCCGAAGTGGTGGGCGTCACCCTCGAACCGGTCGTCGTCGCCACCGAGGGGCTCTCCGTGCTCAGCGCCACCGTCCGGGTGGCCCGTCCGCCCGCCCGCACCGATCTCGGTCCCCGGACGCTCCCCAGCTACTGAGCGGGTACGGGGGCGCCCGGGGCGCCCCGTACGGGCCTTAGGATGGACCCCATGGCGAAATCCGGTACGACGACCCAGGGGCTGCGCACGGCGATCGAGCGCAGCGGCTACTACCCGGCCCTCGTGGCCGAGGCCGTGGAGGCCGCGGTGGGCGGCGAGCCGATCTCGTCGTACCTGGTCCACCAGGAGACGACCTTCGACTCCAACGAGGTGCGCCGGCACGTCACCGTCCTGGTCCTGACCGGGAACCGCTTCATCGTGAGCCACACCGACGAGCAGGCCGCCGACGCCGGGTCGCCGTCCCCGTACGCGACCACCTCCACCGAGTCCGTCAAGATCGGCGCGATCTCCTCCGTGGTGCTCAGCCGCGTCGTCGCCAACCCCGAGTCGTACACCCCCGGCACCCTGCCCCGCGAGGTCGTCCTGACCATCGGCTGGGGCGCGGTCTCCCGGATCGACCTGGAGCCCGCCGCCTGCGGCGACCCGAACTGCGACTCCGACCACGGCTACACGGGCAACTCCACCGCCGACGACCTCAGCCTGCGGGTCAGCGAGGCCGGCGACGGCCCGGAGGCGGTCCGCCAGACCCTCGTCTTCGCACAGGCCCTCTCCGAGGCAACGGCAGCCACGTCCGGCCCCGCCCGCTGATGGCCTACTCCGTACCGTCGAACTGGGACGAGCCGGAGCTGCTGGACCTGTCCGGCGCCCCCGTGCCCGAGTACGGCACCGGCTCGCTCGCCGACCTGCTGCCGACCCTGGTGGCCGGCCAGGGCGTGCCCGGGTACACCGCCGCCATCGCCGAGCTCACCCCGGCCGACCGGAACTGCGTGTTCCTGGTCGACGGCATGGGCTGGGAGCAGATCAAGGCCCACCCGGACGAGGCCCCGTACCTCACGTCCCTCCTCGGCAGCTCGCGCGGCGGCACCGGCCGGCCGATCACCGCGGGCTTCCCGGCGACCACCGCCACCTCGCTGGCCTCCGTCGGCACCGGTCTGGCCCCCGCCCGGCACGGCCTGCCCGGCTACACGGCGCGCAACCCGGCCACCGGCGAGCTGATGAACCAGCTCCGCTGGCACCCGTGGACCGCGCCGAAGCCCTGGCAGCCCTATCCGACCGTCTTCCAGCAGGCCGACAAGGCGGGGGTGGCCACGGCGCAGGTGTCCTCGCCCGCCTTCCAGACCACCCCGCTCACCAAGATCGCGCTGAGCGGCGGCACCTTCCTCGGCCGGATGACCGGCGAGGAGCGGATGGACCTCGCGGCGCAGCGCCTCGAGGCCGGCGACCGTGCTCTGGTGTACACGTACTACAGCGAACTCGACGGGGCCGGCCACCGGCACGGCGTGAACTCCGACGCCTGGCGCGGCCAGCTGATGTACGTCGACCGGCTGGTGCAGCGGCTCGCCGAGCAGCTCCCGCCGCGTACCGCGCTGTACGTGACCGCCGACCACGGCATGGTGGACATCCCCTTCGACGAGGACTCCCGGATCGACTTCGACGAGGACTGGGAGCTGGGCGCGGGCGTGGCCCTGCTCGGCGGCGAGGGCCGGGCCCGGCACGTGTACGCCGTACCGGGCGCCGAAGCCGACGTCCTCACCGTCTGGCGGGAGGTGCTGGGCGACCGGTTCTGGATCGCGAGCCGCGAAGAGGCCCTGGAGCTGGGCTGGTTCGGGCCGCCGGGGGAGTGCGACGAGCGCGTGCTCGGCCGGATCGGCGACGTGGTCGCCGCCGCCCATGCCGACGCCGCGATCACCGCGTCCGTGAACGAGCCCAACGAATCGGCGCTCGCCGGGATGCACGGCTCCATGACCGCGGCCGAGCAGCTCGTCCCGCTGCTCGAAGTCCGCAGCTGACCCACCGATCCTGCGGAAACCTCCCGCCGACCACGACCCGAAAGGTCCCGTTCCTCCATGCCCGAACTGGTGTTTTTCTCCGGCACGATGGACTGCGGGAAGAGTACGCTGGCGCTCCAGATCGGCCACAACCGGTCGGCGCGGGGCCTCCAGGGCGTTATCTTCACGCGCGACGACCGCGCGGGCGAGGGCAAGCTGTCCTCGCGCCTCGGCCTGGTGACCGACGCGGTCGAGGCGGCCCCGGGCATGGACCTGTACGGGTACCTGGTGGGCCAGATGTCGAAGGGCGCCAAGGTCGACTACGTCATCGTGGACGAGGCGCAGTTCCTCGCCCCCGAGCAGATCGACCAGTTGGCCCGCGTCGTGGACGACCTGGACCTGGACGTCTTCGCGTTCGGCATCACCACCGACTTCCGGACCAAGCTGTTCCCCGGCTCGCAGCGGCTCATCGAGCTGGCGGACCGGATCGAGACCCTCCAGGTCGAGGCGATGTGCTGGTGCGGCGCCCGCGCCACCCACAACGCCCGCACGGTGGGCGGCGAGATGGTCGTCGAGGGCGAGCAGGTCGTCGTCGGCGACGTCAACCGCTCACCGGAGGAGGTCGGGTACGAGGTGCTGTGCCGTCGTCACCACCGTCGCCGGATGACGAGCGACGCGGCCCACGCCGCCGCCCTCTCCCCGGACGTCCTGCCGGTCAACCCGGCCTGAGGGGCCGGTCCGGCGACGGTCAACGGCCGTTCCCGGGGCGCCGTTCCACGACGGTGAAGACCGCGCCCTCCGGGTCGGTGACCGTGGCCACCCTGCCGGTCAGCCCCTCGCGGGGCGGCTGGACGACGCGCCCGCCGAGCCGGTGGACCCGGGCCGCGGCCATGTCGGCGTCCTCGACCTGGAAGTACGTCATCCAGTGCGGGCCCCGGTCGTGCGGGAGCGAGCGCCCGACCCCGTGCACCGCGGCGACCGGCCGCCCGTCCAGCAGGAGCGTCACGTAGTCGAAGTCGGCGGCGGCGGTGGCGTGCGTCTCGGCCTCGTGGCCGAAGACGTGCGCGTAGAACTTGCCGACGGTCGACGTGTCCTGCGTGACCAGCTCGCTCCAGACCGGGGTGCCGGGGACGCCGGACAGCCGGGTCCCGATGTGCTCCTCGGCCTGCCAGATCCCGAAGATCGCCCCCAGCGGGTCGGAGCAGATCGCCACGCGCCCCTCGCCGCCCGCGTCCAGCGGGCCCACCGCGACCGTGCCGCCGCAGGAACGGATCGTCTCGGCCGTGGAGTCGGCGTCGTCGGTGGCGAAGTACGTGGTCCAGGCCACCGGAAGAAGCCGGTCCGGCGGCATCTCGCCGATGCCGGTCACCTCGTGGCCGTCGAGGAGGGCGCGGACGTACGGGCCGAAGGGCTGCGGACCCGGCTCGTACTCCCAGCCGAACAGGTCGGTGTAGAAGGCCTCCGTGGTCCCGAGGCCGTGCACCATCAGACTGGACCAGCAGGGTGTGCCGGGCGGGCGTCGCCGCGCAGCTTCCGGTGCCTCGGTCATGTCAGCGGTTCTCCTCCGTCGTCGCTCATCCCGGACCAGATGCTTCCACTCCGGACGGTGCGGCGCGCTCCGACCGGCCGGGTTTCGCCGATGCGGGAAGAGATGACCGAATCGGTGCGGACGGGTGATGTCGGGCTTGTTACGACGGTCGCGCGGCGGGGAGGAAGATGGGCCGTATGACTGAGAACTCCACGAACTCCGCCCCTTCCGCGATCGTCTCCGCGTCCGAACTGAGGGACGAGCTGGCCGGCCCCCTGCCGCCCGTGCTGCTGGACGTCCGCTGGCAGCTCGGCGGGCCGGACCTCCGGTCCGCGTACGAGGCAGGCCACCTGCCGGGGGCGGTGTACGTGGACCTGGACCGCGAACTGGCAGGTCCGCCGGGAGCGGGCGGGCGGCACCCGCTGCCGGAGCCGGAGGAGTTCGGCGCGGTGATGCGCAGGGCCGGGGTCTCGGCGGACAGGCCGGTGGTCGTGTACGACGGGGGTCTGGGCTGGGCCGCCGCCCGGGCGTGGTGGCTGTTGCGCTGGACGGGTCACACGGGCGTGCGGGTGCTGGACGGGGGCCTGGCCGCATGGACGGCGTCGGGCGGTCCGGTGTCCGCCGACGCGGTGACGGTTTCGGAAGGCGATTTCAAGCCAAACCCGGGAGCGGTGGGACTGCTCGACGCGGACGCGGCGGCGGCCCTCGCGCGCAGCGGGATCCTGCTGGACGCACGGGCGGGGGAGCGGTACCGCGGCGAGGTCGAGCCGATCGACAGGGTCGGCGGGCACATCCCGGGAGCGGTGTCGGCGCCCACGACGGAGAACGTGGGCGCGGACGGGCTGTTCCTCTCGGCCGACGCGCTGAGGGAGAGGTTCGCCGGGCTGGGCGCCTCGGGCGAGGCCCCGGTGGGGGTGTACTGCGGATCGGGGGTCTCGGGGGCGCACGAGGTCCTCGCGCTGGAGGTGGCCGGGATTCCGGCCGCCCTGTACGCGGGCAGCTGGTCGGAGTGGTCCGCGGACCCGGTGCGCCCGGTCGCCACGGGCCCGGCTCCTCAGTAGCCCGGGGCCCGGCCGCGCCTCGGCCCGCGGGGCGGGGCCGGGGCGCAGGTCGGGCCGGCGCTACTCCTGTTTCTTGCGGCGGGTGCCGAAGACGATCTCGTCCCAGCTCGGGACCGCCGCGCGGCGGCCCGGGCGGACGCCGTCGGCCTCCGCCTGGCGGTCCGTGGTGCCCGTCAGGCGGTCGCGGTGGCCCGCCACCGTGCGCGGCATCAGGACGTCCGCGTACGCGGAGCCGGCGCCCGCGCTCGCCGAGGCGGCCGGCGGCTCCTCCGCCTCCGGTTCCTCCGCCGGGGGCTCGGGCCGTTCCGGGACCACCAGGTCTCCGCGGAAGCTCGGTACGGCCTCCAGCAGGCTCGTCAGGGTGTCCCGCTCCTCCTCCGGCTCGGGGGCCGGCGCGACCGGGCGTTCCAGCTGGCGGTCCAGGGCGCGGTCCAGCGGCCGGTCCCGCGGCAGCCGCGCGATCCTGGGCACGAACGGGAAGCTCGGCTCCGGCGTCGCCGGCAGGTCGTCCGCCTCGCCGATCAGGGAGCGGGCCTCGTCGTCCACGGCGACGACCAGCCGACGCGGCGGGTCGTACGTCCAGCTCGCCGAGTGCGGCTCACCGGCGACCCGGTAGACCAGGAGGACCTCCCAGGTGCCGTCGTCGCGGCGCCAGGAGTCCCACTGGACGGACTCCTTGTCGGCCCCGCGCAGCAGCAGCCGCTCCTGCACGGCCTCGCCGAGCTGGGGTCCGGTGTTCTCGCCGGGGCGGCGCACGGGCGTCTTGCGGGCCCGTTCCGCCATGAACGCGCGCTCGGCCAGCACCGGGCCCTCGAAGCGGCGTACGCGGTCGACGGGGATGCCGGCGAGCTGGGCGACCTCCTCGGCGGAGGCACCGGCCCGTATGCGGGCCTGGATGTCGCGGGGGCGGAGGTGGCTCTCCACCTCGATCTCGATCTGGTTCAGGCGCGCGCGGTCGTTGCGCACGGCAGCCCGCAGCCGCTCGTCGATCGGAAGCGTGTACTCCGTGCTGTCCGCAGCCTTGAGCACCAGTCGTGTGCCGTCATTTGAGACGGCCACGACACGCAGTTCGGGCATGGGGACCTCCCGGGTGGTGCCTGCCGACGTCACGTGCGTCGCTGCTTCCGCTAGTCGAGTGTGGCCTGCCCGGGTGCAGCCTGCCACAACCTTGCCGAGTTCAACCGGCGTGTCGGGCATGCGCCCTTGATCGCCGTTATGGCACGGTTACCCGTTGGGCACGCACAGTGACCAAATGGTTACTGTGCGCATCAGGAACGCGCGCAATGCCGCGGCATCACCGGTCTCGAGTGCCGTTTCTCCATCAGTCGGCCCCCTCTCCCGAGTCCGGACATCCAGAAGGAAGGACGGCCCCAGGGCTCGCCACAGTACTCCATTCGGGCCACCTGGGTGGACCGCCGCGCCGCCGAACTTGTCGCGGGCGGCGGGAGTTGGGCTGCCCCGAATCGGGCCGGACCTGCGGCCGCACCCGTTTTCGGGTGTCCTGCTTCACAGAATCACCAGAAACGGAACTATCTGTTTCGCTCGGCGGTCAGTAACTGCTGAGAGCGGTGAAGCGCGAGAGACCGCGAGAGGTCGCGAGAGGCAGCACACACAGGGGATGAGGATGGGTCAGAAGACCGCGCCCGAGGCCGAACCGGCGTCCGGGACCGAGACGAAGAAACTCGATCTGAGCGTGGCCCAGATCGCGGGCTCCTCCCTCGCCACCGTCGCGGCGGCCCTGCTCGCATCGAAGCTGGGCGTCTACGGGACCATCCTCGGCGCCGGCGTGGTGAGCGTGGTCGCCACCGCGGGCGGCCCCGTCATCCAGCACCTCTTCAGGCGAACCGGCGACCGGCTGCGCGGGAGCGCCCGCCCCGGGGCCCCTCAGTTCCCGCTGTCCGCCGGGAAGGAGGCACCCGACGGGACCCTGCTGCTCCGTGCGCTCCCGCCGTCCGGGGAGTTCGGCGAGGCCACCGTGCACGGCACCCGCGTACGGGGCTGGAGGCGCACCGCGGTGGCCTCGGGCGCCGCCTTCGCCATCGCGCTCGGCGGCCTCGGGACGTACGAGGCCTTCTCCGGCACGGCGATCAGCCAGGGCGGCGGAACCATCTGGTCCGGCGGCACGCGCAAGGCGGGCGACGAGCGGCCCGCCGGCCCCGGCAAGGAGCCCGCCACCGACGGCAGGGGCGGCGGGAGGACCCCGGGGGCCCGGAGTTCCCCGAGCCCCTCGGGCGAGCGCGGCGGCCGGGGCCCGAGCCCCGACGCCTCAGCCCCGGACACCGCGGCCTCCCCGGGGACCGGGGGCTCCCCGGACTCCGGGGGCCGGGCGCCGAGTCCGACCCCGCCGACGCCGAGCCCGAAGCCCACGCCCACCCCGGCCCCCACGCCCACACCCACGCCGGACCCGAGCGGGAGGGGACAGCCGGGCTCCCCGTGACGGGAACTACTCGCCCAGGACCCGCCGCAGGTAGTCGTTGCCGAACAGCCGGTCCGGGTCCAGCCGGTCCCGCAGCGCGGTGAACTCCCCGAAGCGCGGGTAGACGCGGGCGAGGTACTCCGCGTCCCGGGTGTGCACCTTGCCCCAGTGCGGCCGTCCGCCGTGCGCGGTGAAGATCCGCTCGGCGGCCGTGAAGTAGGCCTGGTACGGGGTGCCCCTGTACATGTGCACCGCGATGTACGCGGTCTCCCGCCCCGAGGCCGTGGACAGGGCGATGTCGTCCGCCGGGGCCGTCCGCACCTCCACCGGGAAGCTGATCCGCAGCCCGGAGCGGTCGACCGTCGCCTTGAGCTCCCGCAGCGCCTCGACCACCTGCTCGCGCGGGAGGGCGTACTCCATCTCCACGAACCGCACCCGGCGCGGGCTCGTGAACACCTTGTACGGGATGTCCGTGTAGGTGCGCGCGGACAGCGCGCGGCTGGCGACCCGGGCGATGGAGGGGATGGCCGCCGGGACCGCGCGGCCGAAGGAGTTGACGGCCTGGAAGAGGCCGTTGGACAGCAGTTCGTCCTCGACCCAGGCGCTCACGGCTCCGGGCGGGGCGGCGGGGCCCTGACTGCGGTTGTTGCGCTTGGTGTTGCAGTTGCCGGTGTGCGGGAACCAGTAGAACTCGAAGTGCTCGTTCTCCGCGAAGTGCTGTTCGAACTCGGCGGTCACCCGGTCGAAGCCCATGGGCTCCTCGCGGGCGGTCAGGAAGAAGACCGGCTCGACGGCGAAGGTGATCGCGGTGACGATGCCGAGGGCGCCGATGCCGATCCGGGCGGCCGCGAAGACCGCGCGCTCCTCGTCGTCTCCCTTCTCGGAGCAGGTGAGCAGCCGTCCGTCCGCCGTGACCAGTTCAAGGCCGCGGATCTGGGCGGCTATGGAGGCCGAGTCGCGGCCGGTGCCGTGCGTTCCGGTGCTGGTGGCCCCGGAGACCGTCTGCTCCATGATGTCGCCCATGTTGGTGAGCGACAGGCCCTCCCGGGCCAGGGCGACGTTGAGGTCCTTGAGCACCGTGCCGGCCGCGACCGTGACGGTGCCGGCGGCCCGGTCGATCTCCCGGATGCCGGCCAGCGCCTGCGGGCGGACGAGCACCCCGTCGGTCGCGGCGGCCGCGGTGAAGGAGTGGCCGGTGCCGACCGCCTTCACCTTCAGCCCGTCCTCGGCGGCCCGCCGCACCGTCTCCCGGAGCTCCTCGACCGAGGACGGAGTCACCACCCGGGCGGGTACGGCCGTGACGTTGCCCGCCCAGTTATGCCACGCGGTCCGTGTCCCCGGCCCGCTCCTGCCTGCTGTCGCCGTCCCCATCGCTAGAGGGCTCCTCCCCTTGCGCCGGCCTCGTCAGCCGGCGGTAACCCGCGAACGCGACCGCAGCCGCGGCGGCCCCCGAGGAGATCGAGACGACGTACCCGCGCTGGGCCCCGGCGGCGTCGATGACCAGACCGGTCACCGAGGAGCCGACCGCGACACCGACGGCGAGGCCGGTGGTGATCCACGTCATGCCCTCGGTGAGCTTCGCGCGTGGTACGTGCGCTTCGATCAGGGCCATCGTGGTGATCATCGTGGGAGCGATGGCGAGGCCCGAGACGAAGAGCGCCACGGCCAGAAACGGAAGGTTCCCGGCCAGTAGGAGGGGGATCATACTCACGGCCATGGCACAGATGCCCAGTACCCACCTGCGTTCGGTACGGCCCTTGAGGTGGAGCAGGCCGAAGACGATCCCGGCCAGACAGGATCCGGCCGCCCAGATGGCCAGGATGTAGCTGGCGGCGGACTTGTGGCCCTGCTCCTCGGCGAAGGCCAGGGTGGACACGTCGATGGATCCGAAGATCGCTCCGGTCGCCACGAAGGTGGCCGTCAGCACCTGGAGGCCGGGGGAGCGCAGGGCGGAGGTCCGGTCGCCGCCCTGGCTGCGCGGGTGCGGCGCCGGCTCGGTGGCGCGCTGCGCGGTGAGCAGCCAGACGCCGATGAGCAGGCAGACCGCCGCGATGACCGGTCCGGCTTCCGGGAACCAGGTGGTGGACAGCCCGATGGCCAGGATCGGGCCGAAGATGAAGCAGACCTCGTCCACCACGGACTCGAAGGAGTACGCGGTGTGCAACTCGCGCGGTGCGTCGCGGTAGAGCACGGTCCAGCGGGCGCGGACCATCGAGCCGACGCTCGGCACGCAGCCCGCGACGGCCGCGAAGACGAAGAGGGTCCAGTCGGGGAGCCCGTTCGCGGCGGCCAGTACCAGGGCGGTGACGGAGGCCACGGAGATCAGGGTCGCGGGGCGCAGCACCCGCCGCTGTCCGTACTGGTCCACCAGGCGGGACACCTGGGGGCCGATGAAGGCGGCGGCCAGGGCCAGGGTGCCGGTGAGGGCGCTGGCCATCGCGTAGCGCCCGGTGATCTCGGAGATCATCGTAAGGATGCCGACGCCCACCATGGATATCGGCAGCCGGCCTATCAGCCCGGCGGCGCTGAAGGCCTTGGTGCCGGGCGCGGCGAAGATCGCGCGGTAGGGACTGGGCAAGGTCTCTCCGTAAGGGACTTCTCAGGCCCGTACAGGTTACGACCGCCGACAGGGCACCCGCACGGGGAAGGTTCGGCACCGGCATCTTCCGCGCAGTGAACTTAGGGTCACCTTACCTGTGCTGCGTCCCGGTATGCGGACCGGCCTGTTCTCCCGGGTGCACGCCGGGTGGCAGGATTCGAGACATGTCAGACCAGCTCCGCGCCGCCGCCCCGGCCCCGGCCGAAGGCCCCGCCGCCCCCTACGACGCCCTCCTGCTGCTCTCCTTCGGCGGCCCCGAGGGACCCGACGACGTCGTGCCGTTCCTGGAGAACGTCACGCGCGGCCGCGGCATCCCGCGCGAGCGCCTCAAGGAGGTCGGACAGCACTACTTCGGCTTCGGCGGGGTCAGCCCGATCAACGGGCAGAACCGCGAGCTGCTGGACGCGCTGCGCAAGGACTTCGCCGAAAACGGCCTGGACCTGCCCGTGTACTGGGGCAACCGGAACTGGGCCCCGTACCTGACCGACGTGATGCGGGAGATGGCCGCCGACGGGCGCCGCAGGATCGCGGTGCTCGCGACCAGCGCGTACGCCTCGTACTCCGGCTGCCGCCAGTACCGGGAGAACCTCGCGGACGCCCTCGCGGCGCTGGAGGCGGAGGGCGTCGCCGAGCTGCCGCGGGTGGACAAGCTGCGCCACTACTTCAACCACCCCGGTTTCGTTCAGCCGATGATCGACGGAGTCCTCGCGGCGCTCGAATCGCTGCCGCAGGAGGTGCGCGCCGGTGCGCACCTCGCCTTCACCACGCATTCGATCCCCACCGCGGCGGCGGACACCTCCGGCCCGGTGGCGGAGCACACCGCCGACGGCGAGGGCGGGGCGTACGTCAGGCAGCACCGGGACGTCGCGCAGGTGATCGCGGACGCGGTGCGGGCCGAGACGGGCACGGAGCTGCCCTGGGAGCTCGTCTACCAGTCGCGCAGCGGCGCCCCGCACATCCCGTGGCTGGAGCCGGACATCTGCGACCACCTGGAGGCGCTGCACGCCGCAGGCGCGCCCGCGGTGGTGATGGTGCCGATCGGGTTCGTCTCGGACCACATGGAGGTCCTGTACGACCTCGACACGGAGGCGACCGCCAAGGCCGCCGAGTTGGGGCTGCCCGCCGCCCGGTCGGCGACGGTCGGGGCCGATCCGCGGTTCGCGGCGGCGGTCCGGGAACTGGTGCTGGAACGCGCCGCAGCCGAGCGGGGCGAGCCGGCGCAGCGCTGCGCACTGGGCCTGCTCGGGCCCAGCCACGACCTGTGCGCGGTGGGCTGCTGCCCGGCGCGCGCGCCCCGGGCGGCGGCCGCGGGCGCCGACAGCCCGTACGCCTAGGAAGGGCGGACCGTGATCTCCGAAGAGCTGAAGGCCGAACTGCTGGACGTGGCCCTGGACGCCGCCCGGCAGGCCGGGGAGCTGCTGCGGGACGGACGGCCGGCCGACCTCGCGGTGGCGGCGACCAAGAGCAGCCCGATCGACGTGGTGACCGAGATGGACATCGCGGCGGAGAAGCTGATCACCGGCGTCCTCGCGGGGCGGCGCCCCGACGACGGACTGCTGGGCGAGGAGGGCGCGGACAGCCCCGGGACCAGCGGGGTGCGCTGGGTTGTGGACCCGCTCGACGGCACCGTCAACTACCTGTACGGGCTGCCGAGCTGGAGCGTGTCGATCGCCGCCGAGTACGGGGGCGAGACCGTGGTCGGGGTCGTGGCGGCCCCGATGCGGCACGAGACGTACCACGCGGTGCTCGGTGCAGGGGCCTGGCTGGACGGGGCCAGGCTGGCGTGCCGGGCGGCCGCGCCGCTGGACCAGGCGCTGGTCGGGACCGGGTTCGCGTACCTCCAGGCGCGCAAGGAACAGCAGGCCGTCGTCGCGCAGAAGGTGATCCCCCGGGTGCGCGACATCCGGCGCGGCGGATCGGCGGCGCTGGACCTCAGTGACGTGGCCGCCGGGCGGCTGGACGCTTACTACGAGCGCGGGCTCAACCCCTGGGACCTGGCCGCCGGCGAGCTGATCGCCCGGGAGGCCGGGGCGCTCACGGGCGGGCGGCCGGGGCAGCCGGCCTCCGGGGAGCTGGCGCTCGCCGCCACCCCGGCGGTGTTCGCCTCGCTCCAGCCGCTGCTGGACGAGGCCGGGGCCTGGCACGACTGAGGGACGTGACCGCGGGACTGAGGGACCGTGACCGGGCCCCGGCGGGGCCCGGTATGAGGGAAGCCCGGCATGAGGGAAGCCCAGGGGAAGCCCCCGGCATGAGGGAACCCCGGCTGCCGCATGCGGCAGCCGGGGTTCCGGCCGGAGTGAAGTGAGCCGTCAGCAGGCGGAGACGGCCACGCCGTGTTCGGCGGCGAGGCGCTGGAGATCTTCCAGTTCCGCCTGCTCCACCTCCACGAGGAAGTCGTCGCCCGTCTCACGGGCCTGAATGAGGTCCGTCTGCGTGGCCCGGATGCGCTGCAGAAGACCCGCGGTGAATGCGTCCATGGTGGGTTCGCCCCCTCTTCGTGGGTCGGCGGCGGCACGTGGCAGTCCGCCGTCAGGGAGTGGTCGGGGTGTGGTGTCGTCCTCCCCGGCACCCTGGGCGCAGAAACCTCGCGAGACGAGGGAATCCTCACTTCCGGCCCGCGCGGGCCCCTGAGCGGCGCCTTACAGCCGGTTTACGGCTGAAACGGGCAGGATGGGCGACGCAATACACACGTGTGCCCTCAGGGCTCTATGGAAGGAAACGACGTGCGCGTACTCGTCGTCGAGGACGAGCAGCTGCTCGCCGATGCGGTGGCCACCGGGCTGCGCCGGGAGGCCATGGCCGTGGACGTCGTGTACGACGGCGCCGCGGCGCTGGAGCGCGTCGGGGTGAACGACTACGACGTGGTCGTGCTCGACCGCGACCTCCCCCTCGTGCACGGCGACGACGTCTGCCGGAAGATCGTCGAGCTCGGCATGCCCACCCGCGTCCTGATGCTGACGGCGTCCGGGGACGTGAGCGACCGGGTGGAGGGCCTGGAGCTGGGTGCGGACGACTACCTGCCCAAGCCCTTCGCCTTCACCGAGCTGACCGCCCGCGTGCGCGCCCTGGGGCGGCGCACCACCGTCGCGCTGCCCCCCGTACTGGAGCGGGCCGGCATCAAGCTGGACCCGAACCGGCGCGAGGTGTTCCGGGAGGGCAGGGAGGTCCAGCTGGCTCCCAAGGAGTTCGCGGTGCTGGAGGTTCTCATGCGGAGCGAAGGGACCGTCGTCTCCGCCGAGCAGCTGCTGGAGAAGGCATGGGACGAGAACACCGACCCCTTCACGAACGTGGTGCGGGTGACGGTCATGACCCTGCGGCGCAAACTCGGGGAGCCGCCGGTCATCGTGACCGTGCCCGGCTCCGGCTACCGGATCTGACGCGCGTGGCGGCGACCCCGGCACCACCCACGGTGCCGCCGAGACCGACCTGGGACCCCGGCCAGCCCGAGGGTCCCTTCCCTTGGCTGCGGCCGACCATCCGCATACGCCTCACGCTGCTGTACGGCGGGATGTTCCTGATCGCCGGAATCCTGCTGCTGTCGATCATCTACCTGCTGGCGGCGCAGGCGCTGCGCGAGGGCAACGGACTGCCGTTCAAGATCGTGGGTGGCACGGACATCCAGGTCACGAGCACCTGCCCCGGCGTGATCGGCAAGGGCCAGACCCACGACCAGTTCAACGCGGCGATCAACACCTGCATCCTGGAGCAGCGCCGGCACGCGCTGGACGATCTGCTCAGCCGGTCGCTGATGGCCCTGCTCGGCCTCAGCATCATCGCCTTCGCCTTCGGCTACGCGATGGCCGGCCGGGTGCTCTCGCCCCTCGGCAAGATCACCCGGACCGCCCGCCGGGTGGTCGGCTCCGACCTGACCCGGCGGATCGAGCTGGACGGGCCGGACGACGAGCTCAAGGAGCTCGCCGACACCTTCGACGAGATGCTCGACCGGCTGGAGCGGGCCTTCACCGCCCAGCAGCGGTTCGTCGCGAACGCCTCGCACGAGCTGCGCACCCCCCTCGCCATCAACCGGACGCTGCTGGAGGTGCACCTGTCGGATCCGGGCGCGCCGGTGGAACTCCAGCAGCTCGGCAAGACGCTGCTGGCCACCAACGAGCGCAGCGAGCAGCTCGTCGAGGGCCTGCTGCTGCTCGCGCGCAGCGACAACCAGATAGTCGAACGCAAGCCCGTGGACCTGGCGGAGGTCGCCTCGCGGGCCATCGACCAGGCGCGCGGGGAGGCCGCGGCCAAGGGCGTCGAGATCCGCGGCGAGCGGGCGCCCGCCGTGGTCCAGGGCAACGGCGTCCTGCTGGAGCGGATCGCCCTCAACCTGGTGCAGAACGCCGTCCGGTACAACGTGCCGGAGGGCGGCTGGGTGGAGGTGACCACCGAGTCCCAGCACGGCCAGGCGATCCTCGTCGTCTCGAACACGGGTCCCGTGGTTCCCGCGTACGAGGTGGACAACCTCTTCGAGCCCTTCAGGCGGCTGCGTACGGAGCGAACGGGCAGCGACAAGGGTGTCGGGCTCGGCCTGTCGATCGCGCGCTCCGTGGCCCGCGCCCACGGCGGCCGGATCTCGGCGACGCCGCGCGAGGGCGGTGGCCTCGTGATGCGTGTCACTTTGCCCCTGTGAGTCCCCTCACGACTTGTTCGCTGTCGGCTGAATGGCTGGAGGGCGGGCGGCGAGAGGGTTGTGTGATCGATCACATTGTCGAGTGTTGGGTCATGTGCGTTCAGTGACCCTGAAAGAGGCCGGAAAGCCCGGGAAGTCCGGGTTTCCCGCCCCTCGAACGGCGGGAAATACACGGGGTGGCGTTTGTGCAAGACGCCCCCCGGACCGTGTACGGTCCCGGTCGTCATCCCAGCCGATCGCTCCTTCAGGTGGGCGGCTGGGTGTCGATTGAGTAACAGACCTTGATGTGAGGCAAAATCTCCGCCTCAGGTCGGGCACAAGTCCGGCCTCTCGCGCGTTACGTGCGCTGAGACACCGCTAAATCCCAGAGGGGGAGAGCGAAAAATGGCAACGGACTACGACACCCCACGCAAGACCGACGACGACGTCGACAACGACAGCATTGAAGAGCTGAAGGCCCGGCGCAACGAGAAGTCGTCTTCCAGCGTCGACGTCGACGATTTCGACGCGGCGGAGGGCATGGAGCTGCCCGGCGCGGACCTCTCCAACGAGGAGCTGGCCGTCCGGGTGCTGCCCAAGCAGGCCGATGAGTTCACCTGCATGAGCTGCTTCCTGGTGCACCACCGCAGCCAGCTGGCGCGCGAGAAGAACGGTCAGCCGATCTGTCGCGACTGCGACTGAGAGGCGTCGGCCGTGACCGGCTCGACACCATTTCGGAAGCGGCGCTTCCGGAAGGCTGGTGATCCGGCGGAGACGCAGGCGGGAGCCACGGGCCCGGAAACGGGCCCAGGAGCCCCCGGCGTACCCGCCGTGTCCTCCGGCACCGCCGCGGCGGTGCCGACGGCCGCAGAGTCCGACGAGGCGGCCCGGCGCTGGTCCGGGACTCGTCGGCTGCAGGCCGTCAGAAGTGGTGTGCGCAAGGGCGGCGAACACGCCAGGGCCGCCGTCCAGCACATCGCCGACCGCATCATCGAGAACGCACCGCGCGTTCCGGTTCGGGACCTCGCGACCCTGCGCGCGCAGTTCCCGGGCCTCGGTCCCGATCAGCTGGCCGACAAGCTGATCGCGGGGGCCGCGTACGGCACCTCGACGGTCGGCGCCGGTATCGGAGCGGCGGCCATGCTGCCGGTGCCGCCCGCGATGCCCGCCGAACTGGCCGCGGAGATCACCGGGGTCGCGGTGATCGAGCTGAAGCTCGTCGCGGAGCTCCACGAGGTCTACGGCCAACGGCCGTCCGGAAACCTCAGGGAGCGCAGCCTCGCCTACCTGACCGCGTGGACGGAGGAGCGCGGGGTGGACCTGACCAAGCCGACGACGCTCAACGTCGCGCTCGGTGGTCAGATGAAGCGCGAACTGCGCCAACAGATCGTGAAGCGGACGTTCCGCAACCTGCCGAACCTGATGCCGTTCATGATCGGCGCCACCGTCGGAGCGGTCATGAACCACCGCGACACCCGGAAACTCGCCGAGAAGGTCCGTGCCGACCTGCGGAGCCGCGCCGTGGCGTGGGACGCACTGCCGGAGCTTCCGCCCCTTGAGCAGCCCTCCCAGCCCCTTCCCGAGGCCGCCAGGGCCGCCCTCGAGGGCAGGGTCGTCATCGAAGACCCGCCCGGGGACTGGCCACCGGCCTGAGCCACCGGCCCGGGCCCCGGCCGGAACCCCCGGCCGGTCCGTCAGCCCTTGGCCGAGCGGATCGCCTTCACCAGCGCCTGCGGCTCCCGCGTGGAGACGTACGCGTACGGCGTCGGGTCCTGCGGATCGGTGATCGGGATCCGCACCGCCGTCGGGACGTAGCTGCGCAGCAGCATGAAGGCGCGGGTGTCCGCCTTGTACGTGCGCCAGGCGCGCGCCTCCTCGGCGTCCAGCACCTCGGGCTCGCCCAGCACCGCCACCGGGATCCGCGCGTCACCGGCGGCCAGCGCACCGCCCACCACGCGCACGCGCGCGGAGCCGTACGAACTCACCAGCATCCCCGCCAGCGCGGTGCCCCCGACCAGCCCGGCCAGCAGCGGCAGCGTGCCCAGCGGCAGCAGCATCAGCGCGCACGCGAGGCCGATCAGTACGGCGATGGCCCACCAGGAGCGGGGGGCGGTCAGACGTTCGTCGTGGTGCGCGGGGGAGAGCTGCATACCGCCAAGCCTGCCACGAGGCGACCGCCGGGTAGCGGCGCGGGTAAGGTCTGCGCCTGTGAGTGGACGAAACACAACGTTGACGCCGCCGGCCGAGGCCGTCGCGCCGGTCCGGCACCCCGACGCCCCGGCACCCGGCGAGCCGCTCGGTGCGCACTACGGGCACTGCTTCGGCTGCGGCGAGGGCCAGCCCCACGGACTCCACCTGGAGGCCCGGGCGGGCGAGGGCGTACGCGTCAGCGCCGAGTTCACCGTCAAGCCCGCCCACCAGGGCGCCCCCGGCCTCGCCCACGGCGGTGTGCTCGCCACCGCGCTCGACGAGACGCTGGGCTCCCTGAACTGGCTGCTGCGCGTCATCGCGGTCACGGGACGGCTGGAGACCGACTTCGTGCGGCCGGTGCCCGTCGGCACCGTGCTGTACCTGGAGGCCGAGGTCACCGCCGTCGCCGGCCGCAAGATCTACTCCACCGCGGTCGGACGGATAGGCGGGCCCGAGGGCCCCGTCGCCGTGCGCGCGGAGGCGCTCTTCATCGAGGTGAAGGTCGACCACTTCATCGACAACGGTCGGCCCGAGGAGATCCGGGCGGCGATGTCCGACCCGGACCAGGTCAGGCGCGCACGCGCCTTCGAGGTGAACCCCTGATGGCTACGCACAACCCCAACCACGCGGCACCCGTCGACGTGCTGATCAAGCGCGTCGACCCCGAGGTGCCCCTGCCCGCCTACGGCCACCCCGGCGACGCCGGCTGCGACCTGGTGACCACCGAGGCCGCCGTGCTGGAGCCCGGCGAGCGCACCGTACTGCCCACGGGCGTGTCCATCGCCCTGCCCGACGGGTACGCGGCGTTCGTGCACCCGCGCTCGGGGCTGGCCGCCCGCTGCGGGCTCGCGCTCGTGAATGCCCCGGGGACGGTGGATGCCGGGTACCGTGGGGAGATCAAGGTGATCGTGGTCAATCTCGACCCGCGCGAAAGCGTCCGGTTTGAGCGCTTCGACCGCATTGCCCAGCTGGTTGTCCAGAGGGTCGAGAAGGTGCGCTTCCACGAGGTGGCGGAACTTCCCGGCTCGGCCCGGGCCGAGGGGGGTTTCGGCTCCACCGGCGGTCATGCGGCCGTGGCCGGATCCGGCGCTGGTCAGCAGGGTGGGAATGGCTACGCTTCGGTCGTATCCGACCGGGAAGGACAGTGACGTGTTCGGACGTCGCAAGAAGAACGACTCCGCCAAGGACGGCGGCGCGGCCGAGCAGGTCGTGGACGGCGTGGCTGCCGACGAGCAGGACGGCGGCGAGGAGCAGGACTCCGCGCCCCGCAGGGTGAACCTGCCGCCGGCCCCGCGGCCCGACGGCCCCTGGGACGTCTCCGAGGTGCCCGGTGCGCCCGAGGACGGCCGCGTCGACCTGGGCGGCATTCTCGTACCGGGTGTCGAGGGCATGGAACTGCGCGTCGAGGTCGCCGGTGACGCGATCGTCGCCGCGACGGTCGTCCTCGGCGACAGCGCCGTGCAGCTGCAGGCCTTCGCGGCGCCCAAGAAGGAAGGCATCTGGGGCGAGGTCCGCGAGGAGATCGCCACGGGCATCACCCAGCAGGGCGGCATCATCGACGAGGTCGAGGGTCCGCTGGGCTGGGAGCTGCGCGCCCAGGTGCCCGTACCGATGCCCGACGGCCAGACCGGCGCCCAGCTGGTCCGCTTCGTCGGCGTCGACGGCCCGCGCTGGTTCCTGCGCGGCGTCATCTCCGGCCAGGGCGCGGTGCGCCCCGAGTCGGCGGGCGTGCTGGAGCAGATCTTCCGGGAGACCGTCATCGTGCGCGGCGACGGCCCGATGGCCCCGCGCGACCCGATCGTGCTCAAGCTGCCGAACGACGCCCAGATGGTGCCGGACGGCGTGCAGACCGAGGACCAGGAGGGCTCTCGCTTCTCCGGCGGCATGGGCCAGCTGGAGCAGGGCCCGACGATCACCGAGGTCCGCTGACCCGGCGGTACCCCGGCGACGACCGTTTCCGGCCGCGGGCCGTACTCCTTCGGGGGTACGGCCCGCGGCCGTACCCGCGGGGCGTCAGAGATCCGTCAGGGATGTGCGGACGGCCTGCAAAAGGTGCGTGATCGGCGGAAACGTCCCGGAGAATGAGCGCATGGGACGCGGCAGGCTACGGATCTACCTCGGCGCGGCACCCGGTGTGGGCAAGACGTACGCGATGCTCTCGGAGGGCCACCGCAGGGTGGAGCGGGGCGCCGACTGCATCGTCGGCTTCGTCGAGCACCACGGGCGGCCGCGTACCGAGGTGATGCTGCACGGGCTCGGCCAGGTGCCGCGCAAGGAGCTCTCGTACCGGGGCGCCACCTTCACCGAGATGGACGTGGACGCCGTCCTGGCGCGCCGGCCCGCCGTCGCGCTCGTGGACGAGCTCGCGCACACGAACGTGCCGGGCTCGCGCAACGCCAAGCGCTGGCAGGACGTCGAGGAGCTGCTGCGGGCGGGCATCGACGTCGTGTCCACCGTGAACATCCAGCACCTGGAGTCGCTCGGCGACGTGGTGGAGTCCATCACCGGGGTGCGCCAGCGCGAGACCGTGCCGGACGAGGTGGTGCGGCGGGCCGACCAGATCGAACTCGTCGACATGTCCCCGCAGGCGCTGCGCCGGCGGATGGCCCACGGGAACATCTACCGGTCCGACAAGGTCGACGCGGCCCTGTCCAACTACTTCCGCCCCGGCAACCTCACCGCCCTGCGCGAGCTCGCACTGCTGTGGGTCGCCGACCGGGCCGACGAGTACCTCCAGCAGTACCGGGGCGAGCACAACATCCGCACGACCTGGCAGGCCCGTGAGCGGATCGTCGTCGGGCTCACGGGCGGGCCCGAGGGCCGCACGCTCATCCGCCGCGCCTCCCGGATGGCCGCCAAGGGCTCCGGCAGCGAGATCCTGGCCGTCTACATCGCCCGCAGCGACGGCCTCACCGCGGCCTCGCCGAAGGAGCTGGCGGTCCAGCGGACCCTGGTCGAGGACCTTGGCGGAACGTTTCACCATGTCATCGGCGACAACATCCCCGACGCGCTCCTGGAGTTCGCCCGCGGGGTCAACGCCACCCAGATCGTGCTCGGCTCCAGCCGCCGCAAGGCCTGGCAGTACGTGTTCGGACCCGGCGTCGGCGCCACCGTGGCCCGTGACTCGGGGCCCGACCTCGACGTGCACATCGTCACGCACGAGGAGGTCGCCCGGGGCCGCGGCCTGCCCGTGGTCCGCTCCGCGGCCCGGCTCGGACGGCCGCGGATCATCGCGGGCTGGATCGTCGGGATGGTCCTCCCCGCCCTGCTGGCCGTGCTGCTCACGCACGTGAACGCCGACCCGGGGCTCGCCAACGAGATGCTGCTGTTCCTGTCGCTGACCGTGGCCGCCGCGCTGCTGGGCGGGCTCTGGCCGGCGCTGGCCTCCGCGGCCTTCGGCTCGCTGCTGCTGAACTACTACTTCGCGCCGCCGGTGCACCGGTTCACCGTCTCCGACCCGAAGAACATCGTGGCCATCGCCGTCTTCTTCGGGGTGGCCGTCTCGGTGGCCTCGGTGGTGGACCTCGCGGCCCGGCGCACCCACCAGGCCGCCCGGCTGCGCGCCGAGTCCGAGATCCTCTCCTTCCTGGCCGGCAGCGTGCTGCGCGGCGAGACCACGCTGGACGCGCTGCTGGAGCGGGTGCGGGAGACCTTCGCGATGGAGTCCGTGGCCCTGCTGGAGCGCAGCAGCGACGTGGACCCCTGGAGGCCGGCCGGGAGCGTCGGCCCCGGCCCGGTCGGCCGCCCCGAGGACGCCGACGTCGACATGCCCATCGGGGACCACATGGCGCTGGCCCTGTCCGGCCGGGTGCTGCCCGCCGAGGACCGCCGGGTGCTCGGCGCCTTCGCCGCGCAGGCCGCCGTCGTGCTGGACCGCCAGCGTCTGGTCGGGGAGGCCGAGGAGGCCCGGCGGCTGGCCGAGGGCAACCGGATCCGGACCGCGCTGCTGGCCGCCGTCAGCCATGACCTCCGTACGCCGCTCGCCTCCATCAAGGCGTCGGTGTCCTCCCTGCGCTCCGACGACGTCGACTGGTCCGAGGAGGACCGCGCCGAGCTCCTCGAGGGCATCGAGGACGGCGCCGACCGCCTCGACCACCTGGTCGGCAACCTGCTCGACATGTCCCGGCTCCAGACCGGCACCGTGACCCCGCTGATCCGCGAGATCGACCTCGACGAGGTGGTCCCGATGGCGCTGGGCGGCGTACCGGAGGACAGCGTGGACCTCGACGTCCCGGAGACCCTGCCGATGGTGGCGGTGGACCCCGGACTGCTGGAGCGGACCGTGGCCAACGTGGTGGAGAACGCCGTCAAGTACAGCCCGGCCGGGGAACGGGTACTGGTCGCGGCCAGTTTCCTCGGCGACCGGGTCGAGGTCCGCGTCGTGGACCGCGGACCCGGGGTGCCCGACGAGGCCAAGGACCGGATCTTCGCCCCCTTCCAGCGGCACGGGGACGCCCCGCGCGGCACCGGTGTCGGTCTCGGCCTCGCGGTGGCCCGCGGCTTCGCCGAGGCCATGGACGGCACCCTGGCGGCCGAGGACACGCCCGGCGGCGGCCTCACCATGGTGCTGACGCTGCGGGCCGCGACGCGCGACAGTGAACACGCCGGCGCCCCCGCCGGCGCCGACCCCCTCGCTCCCGACCGGATACGACAGAAAGCAGGACCTCAATGACCCGGGTGCTCGTGGTGGACGACGAGCCGCAGATCGTCCGAGCCCTCGTGATCAATCTGAAGGCGCGCAAGTACGAGGTCGACGCCGCGTCGGACGGGGCCGGGGCCCTGGAACTCGCGGCAGCCCGCCACCCCGACGTGGTCGTCCTCGACCTGGGCCTGCCCGACATGGACGGCGTCGAGGTCATCAAGGGCCTGCGCGGCTGGACCCGGGTGCCGATCCTGGTCCTCTCGGCCCGGCACAGCTCCGACGAGAAGGTCGAGGCGCTCGACGCCGGGGCCGACGACTACGTCACCAAGCCCTTCGGAATGGACGAGCTGCTGGCGCGGCTGCGCGCCGCCGTCCGCCGGGCCGAGCCGTCCGCCGGCGCGGGCGAGGACGAGGTGCTGGTCGAGACCGACGGCTTCACGGTGGACCTGGCCGCCAAGAAGGCCGTGCGCGAAGGGCGCGACGTACGGCTCACGCCCACCGAATGGCACCTGCTGGAGGTGCTGGTCCGCAACGGGGGCAAGCTGGTCAGCCAGAAGCAGCTGCTCCAGGAGGTCTGGGGGCCCTCGTACGGCACCGAGACGAACTACCTGCGGGTCTACATGGCGCAGCTGCGCCGCAAGCTGGAGGCGGACCCGTCGCACCCGCGGCACTTCATCACCGAACCGGGCATGGGATACCGCTTCGAGAGGTAGCGGGGGCGCCGGTACGCTTCCTGTATGAGTGCTGAACCGCGTCCCGAGAAGTCCGTCAAGCCGGTCAGGCCGGCGGGCCGGTTCCGGCGGATGATAGAGCGGCTGTCCACCTCGCAGGAGGAGCTGCATTCGGCGGAACTGCAGGAGGACGCAGAAGCTGCGGGGTGTACGCGGATCTGCGACTCGCACGACCGCCAGATAGTCAAGGTGACGGGAACCCTGCGTACCGTCACCCTTCGGCCGCGCGCCGGAGTGCCCGCCCTGGAGGCGGAGCTCTTCGACGGATCGGCCGGGCTGGACGTCGTGTGGCTCGGGCGTCGCTCGATCGTGGGAATCGAACCGGGCCGGCGCATGATCGCCTCCGGGCGGATCGCGATGAGCCACGGCCGCCGGGTCCTCTTCAATCCGAAGTACGAACTCCGACCGCTCGGACAGGAGCACTAACCGGTGACGTCACTCGACAAACCGATCACCCCGGATCCCGCGGGCGAGCCCTCCGCCGACCAGAAGGCCGTGACGCAGGCCGCGCTGTTCGACGCCTTCGGCGGCATCCGGGGCACCGTGGAGACGATGCTCCCCGGGCTGCTCTTCGTGATGATCTACACGGTCAACAAGGACGTGAAGATGTCGGCGATCGCGGCGGGCGCGGTCGCCGTCCTGCTCGTGATCGTGCGCCTGCTGCGCAAGGACACCGTGAAGCATGCCTTCAGCGGGGTCTTCGGCGTGGGCGTCGGCGTGGCCTTCGCCCTGTTCACCGGTACTGCCAAGGGCTTCTACCTGCCCGGCATGATCTACGGCGCCGGGCTGGGGGTGGCCTTCACGCTGTCCGCGCTGGTCGGGTTCCCGCTGCTGGGGGTGATCCTGGGGCCGGTGTTCAAGGAGAACCTGTCCTGGCGGACCCGCAACCCCGGGCGGAAGAAGGCGTACACCAAGGCCAGTCTGGCCTGGGGGATCATCTTCCTCGCGAAGTACGCGATCCTCTTCCCGCTGTACTGGTGGGGGGACGCGACGCAGCTGGGCTGGGTGCTGATCGCCCTGAAGCTGCCGCCGATGGTGCTGGCGGTGTACTTCACCTGGGTGTTCCTGGCGAAGGCGCCGCCGCCGATCGACGTGATCGCGGAGTGGGAGGCCCAGGAGGCCGCCGAGGAGGCCGCCAAGGAGGCCAAGGAAGCCGCCAAGGGACCCGCGCGGCACCGCCGGGGCTGACGCTCGGACCTGATGCACGAAGGGGCGGCCCGACCGGGGAAATGGTCGGGCCGCCCCTTCTTCTCGCTCCTGCGCCTGTCGCGGGGCGTCAGTGGCGGGCCTGGAGGAGGTCCTCCAGCTGCTCCTCCCGGGCCTGAGCGGCCACGAAGAGCAGCTCGTCGCCCGGCTCCAGGGTCTCCTCCGCGTGCGGGGTCAGGACCCGGTTGCCGCGGATGATCGTGACCAGCGAGGTGTCCTCGGGCCAGGTGATCTCGCTGATCTGGGTCCCGGCGACCGAGGAGTCGGCGGGCAGGGTCAGCTCGACGAGGTTCGCGTCGCCGTGGCTGAAGCGCAGCAGGCGCACCAGGTCGCCGACGCTGACGGCCTCCTCGACCAGGGCGGACATCAGACGCGGCGTGGAGACCGCGACGTCGACGCCCCAGGACTCGTTGAAGAGCCACTCGTTCTTCGGGTTGTTGACCCGCGCCACGACCCGGGGGACCCCGTACTCCGTCTTGGCCAGGAGGGAGACGACCAGGTTGACCTTGTCGTCGCCCGTGGCGGCGATGACGACGTTGCAGCGCTGCAGCGCTGCCTCGTCCAGCGAGGTGATCTCGCAGGCGTCGGCCAGCAGCCACTCGGCCTGCGGCACCCGCTCCACGGAGATGGCGGTCGGCGCCTTGTCGACGAGGAGCACCTCGTGCCCGTTCTCCAGCAGCTCTCCCGCGATGGAACGGCCCACCGCGCCGGCTCCGGCGATCGCGACCCTCATGCGTGTGCCTCCTCGGGCCCCTCGGCGAAGGACGCCTCGACCTTGTCGATCTCGTCCGTCCGCATCATCACGTGGACGAGGTCGCCCTCCTGCAGCACCGTCTGGGACGTCGGCAGCATGGCCTCGCCCAGTCGGGTGAGGAACGCCACGCGGACGCCGGTCTCCTCCTGCAGCTTGCTGACCTTGTGGCCGATCCACGCGGCGGAGGTGTGCACCTCGGCGAGCTGGACACCGCCGCTCGGGTCGCGCCACAGCGGCTCGGCCCCGGAGGGCAGCAGCCGGCGCAGCATCTGGTCGGCGGTCCACCGCACGGTCGCGACCGTGGGAATGCCCAGACGCTGGTAGACCTCGGCGCGCTTGGGGTCGTAGATGCGGGCGGCGACGTTCTCCACGCCGAACATCTCGCGGGCCACACGGGCAGCGATGATGTTGGAATTGTCACCACTGCTGACGGCGGCGAATGCGCCCGCCTCCTCGATCCCGGCCTCGCGCAGCGTGTCCTGGTCGAAGCCGACCCCGGTGACGCGGCGGCCGCCGAAGCCGGCTCCCAGCCGGCGGAATGCGGTGGGGTCCTGGTCGACGACGGCGACCGTATGCCCCTGCTGTTCCAAGGTCTGCGCGAGGGCGGAGCCCACTCTTCCGCAGCCCATAATGACGATGTGCACGGCCGTCCTTCCGGCTGTCAGCGCTCGCTGGTTCCCAGCCTCATTGCATGCTCTGGCTTCACAGGGTCTCAGACCACGGCCCAAGCTACACACGGGCGGTCCCCCGTGTGACCTTTGCAGCACAGACGGCCCCAATGCCCTTGAATACCGGCGGGGGGTTCGTCAGCCGTATTTCGAACGCATACGATCCTCTGCGTGTCCAAACTGACCGACGTGCCCAAACGGATCCTGATCGGCCGGGCGCTGCGCAGCGACCGCCTCGGGGAAACCCTTCTCCCCAAGCGGATCGCCCTCCCCGTCTTCGCCTCCGACCCGCTCTCCTCGGTGGCATATGCCCCCGGCGAGGTCCTTCTGGTCCTGTCGATCGCGGGAGTGTCGGCGTACCACTTCAGCCCCTGGATCGCGGTCGCGGTCGTCGTGCTGATGTTCACCGTGGTCGCCTCCTACCGCCAGAACGTCCACGCGTACCCCAGCGGCGGCGGCGACTACGAGGTCGCCAACACCAACCTCGGGCCGAAGGCCGGACTGACCGTGGCGAGCGCCCTGCTCGTCGACTACGTCCTGACCGTCGCCGTGTCGATCTCCTCCGGAGTCGAGAACCTCGGTTCCGCCGTCGATTTCGTCATCGAGCACAAGGTGCTCTCGGCGATGATCATGATTCTGCTGCTCACGCTGATGAATCTGCGCGGAGTGAAGGAATCCGGAAAGCTCTTCGCCATCCCGACGTACGTGTTCGTCGGCGCCGTCTTCGTCATGATCGCCTGGGGTGCCTGGCGCGGCCTCGTCGCCGGCGACACCATGCAGGCCCCGACGGCCCACCTGGAGATCAAGGCCGAACACCAGGGGCTCGCCGGCTTCGCGCTGGTCTTCCTGCTGCTGCGGGCGTTCTCCTCCGGATGTGCCGCCCTGACCGGCGTCGAGGCCATCAGCAACGGCGTCCCCGCCTTCCGCAAGCCCAAGAGCAAGAACGCCGCCACCACGCTCGCCCTCATGGGGGCCCTGGCGGTCACCATGTTCTGCGGGATCATCGGCCTGGCCATGGCCACCGACGTGCGGATGGCCGAGTCGCCGGCCACCAACCTGCTCGACAACGGCGTCCCCGTCGGCCCCGGGTTCGTCCAGCACCCGGTGATCTCCCAGGTGGCCGAGGCCGTCTTCGGCAACGGCAGCCTCCTGTTCATCATCCTGGCGACCGCCACCGCGCTCGTCCTGTTCCTGGCCGCCAACACCGCGTACAACGGCTTCCCGCTGCTCGGCTCGATCCTCGCGCAGGACCGCTACCTGCCGCGCCAGCTGCACACCCGCGGTGACCGGCTCGCCTTCTCGAACGGCATCGTGCTGCTCGCCGGCGCGGCCATGCTGCTCGTGTGGATCTACGACGCCGACTCCACCAAGCTGATCCAGCTCTACATCGTCGGCGTGTTCGTGTCGTTCACGCTCAGCCAGATCGGCATGGTCCGGCACTGGAACCGCCACCTGCGGACCGAGAAGGACCAGGCCGCACGGCGCCGGATGCACCGCTCGCGGGCGATCAACACCTTCGGTGCGATCTTCACCGGCCTGGTGCTCGTCGTCGTCCTGGCCACCAAGTTCACGCACGGCGCCTGGGTCGCCCTGCTCGGCATGGTGATCTTCTACGGAACGATGACCGCGATCCGGAAGCACTACGACCGCGTCTCCGCCGAGATCGCCGCCGCCGAGGGCCCCAGCGACGACAGCGTGCGGCCCTCCCGGGTCCACTCCATCGTCCTGGTCTCCAAGGTGCACAAGCCCACGCTGCGCGCCCTGGCCTTCGCCAAGCTGACCCGCTCGGACACCCTCGAAGCGCTCAGCATCAGCGTCGACCCGGCCGAGACGAAGGCGCTCAAGGAGGAGTGGGAGCGGCGCGGCATCAACGTACCGCTCAAGATCCTCGACTCCCCGTACCGCGAGATCACCCGCCCGGTGGTCGAGTACGTGAAGGGCCTGCGCAGCGAGAACCCGCGCGACGCCGTCAGCGTGTACATCCCGGAGTACGTCGTCGGCCGCTGGTACGAGCACCTGCTGCACAACCAGAGCGCGCTGCGGCTCAAGGGCCGCCTGCTGTTCACCCCCGGCGTGATGGTCACCTCGGTGCCGTACCAGCTGGAGTCCTCGGAGCTCGCGAAGAGGCGGGCGAAGAAGCGGCAGGAGTGGAACGCCCCGGGCGCGGTGCGCCGCGGACCGGTGGACACCCCGCGCCCGAAGGACCGCGCGGGCAAGTAGCGCCGCGGCCGAAGGACCGCGCGGGCAGGTACCGCGGCGGCCGAAGGACCGCGCGGTCAAGTAGCGCCGCGGCCGCTGTGGCAAACGGCCGGACGAGATCCACGTAAACTGGTGGGTCGGTCGTCCGGCCGTTCCCATTTATGTTTTGGAGTCTCCCCACCATGACCGAGCAGAACGAGAAGCAGTCACTGGTCGGGGAGGAGTACGAGGTCGAGGTCGGCCCCGTCGCGCACGGCGGCCACTGCATCGCCCGGACGTCCGACGGCCGCGTCCTCTTCGTCCGCCACACCCTCCCGGGGGAGAAGGTGATCGCCAAGGTCACCGAGGGCGAGACGGACTCCCGCTTCCTGCGCGCCGACGCGATCACCGTCCTGGAGGCCTCCAAGGACCGCGTCGAGGCCCCCTGCCCGTACGCCGGCCCCGGCAAGTGCGGCGGCTGCGACTGGCAGCACGCCAAGCCGGGCGCCCAGCGCCGGCTCAAGGGCGAGGTCGTCGCCGAGCAGCTGAAGCGGCTCGCCGGACTCACCCCGGAGGAGGCCGGCTGGGACGGCACGGTCATGCCGGCCGAGGGCGACAAGCTCCCGGCGGGCCAGGTCCCGCAGTGGCGCACCCGCGTCCAGTACGCCGTCGACGAGACAGGCCGCGCGGGCCTGCGCAAGCACCGCTCGCACGACATCGAGCCGGTCGACCACTGCATGATCGCGGCGCCGGGCGTCAGCGAGCTCGGCATCGAGAAGCAGGACTGGCCCCAGATGGCCACGGTCGAGGCGATCGCCGCGACCGGCTCCCAGGACCGCCAGGTCGTCCTGACCCCCCGCCCGGGCGGCCGGCTCCCCCTGGTCGAGCTCGACAAGCCGGTCTCGGTCCTGCGCGTCGAGGAGAAGGACGGCGGCGTCCACCGCGTCCACGGCCGCCCCTTCGTCCGGGAGCGCGCCGACGGCCGCACCTACCGCGTCGGCATGGGCGGCTTCTGGCAGGTCCACCCGCAGGCCGCCGACACCCTGATCAAGGCCGTCATGCAGGGCCTGATGCCGCGTAAGGGCGAGATGGCCCTCGACCTCTACTGCGGCGTCGGCATCTTCGCTGGCGCCCTCGCCGAACGCCTGGGCGAGACCGGCGCCGTTCTGGGCATCGAGTCCACGAAGCGCGCGGTCGAGGACGCCCGGCACAACCTGGCCGACTTCCCCCGGGTCCGCATCGAGCAGGGCAAGGTCGAGACGGTCCTCCCGAAGACCGGGATCACCGAGTGCGACCTGGTCGTCCTGGACCCGCCGCGTGCGGGCGCGGGCAAGCAGACGGTCCGCCACGTCGCGGGCCTCTCGGCGCGCCGCATCGCGTACGTGGCCTGCGACCCGGCGGCCCTGGCCCGAGACCTGGCCTACTTCCGCGAGGCGGGCTACAAGCCCCGCACCCTCCGCGTCTTCGACCTCTTCCCGATGACCCACCACGTGGAGTGCGTCGCGATTCTGGAGCCCATCGCCAAGGCCGCCTAACCTGCGGTTTCTTCGATTGAGTCACTGGTTCGACCCGTTTCCGGGAATGCAAGCGTGAAGAGGCGTCGATCCCAGTGGAAGGTGCCTGACCTGCAATTTCGGTGGGAAGTACCGCGGCCGTCACGTCTTGTATCGGGACGTTCCTGGGGCTGATGACGCTCAGATGACGCACGTTCTGAAGCCCCATCACATCGGTCCCGTTGCGTCCAGGGATGCAACGGGACCGATGGCTTTGGCGTTGATCAACCCGAATGACGCGCGGATGTCTTTCGTAGCGACACCTGGGAAGTCCGGGAGCGGCCTACGACGGCCGCTCGGACGGTCTCTCGGCAAAGGGGTCGGGTTGGGGTCGCTCGAAAGTCACCAGCAGCCTCAGTGGCTTCCCAGGGCGTCTGGGCCAGTGCAAGCCAGCTGAGGCCGCCCTCTACCCTTCCGCTGTAAGCGACTGCCCCAGGAACGGACTGGGCGTGCCGTGCCAGAAGATGTCCACGCTGTCCCGGGCCCTTGTGGCCGCCACGAACAGCAGGGACCTGGCGCGTTGCATCTCGTGACGGAAGCGCACAGGATCGCTGCTGCGCAGCCGGTTGACCGCATCGCGCGGCACCAACCCGTCCGTGACACCAGCGATGATCATTCGCTGGTACTCGAGCCCCTTGAAACGGAACATCGTGCCGATGTGCACTCCGCCGTCGCCATGAGGTCCGTCTGCGCGGATTTCCACCGGGCGGATTCCGTGCAGCCCGAGTGTGTAGCCGACCTCGGCCGCCATCGCGTTCGTCGGGACGCAGATCGCGATCTGTTCGTGCGGGATCCTCAACTCCGGGTTGTCGTCCCACTGCATGATGAGCGCGGCGATCCCTTCACGTTCCTGGGCCCAATCCGGGAACGAGTGACCCGCCGGCGGCCTGCCGCTGAGTACGGACCGGTACCCGGCCAGGGTCTCCTCGCTGCCGTCCAGGTCGTCGTACGACGTCTCGCCCAGCACGTCCAGGGCCGAGCGCAGGATCTGGCGCGTAGTGCGGTAGCTCAGGCTCAGCTTCGACGACCGGCCCCGAATGTTGATGCCCAGGCTTCCCAGCGTCACCTGGTTCTTGTAAATGCGCTGATGGGTGTCGCCGACGAGGAACAGGTCGTCGGCCTCGCGTGGGGCCATCGCACGCAGCATCTTCCAGTGCGCAGGACGAAGATCCTGTGCTTCGTCCACGACGATGTGCCGGTACCGATAGCGCAGCCAGCCCCCTGAACCGTCCTGGAGGTGGACGTTGTCCAGCCCGCCCGCCTCCTCCCGCTGGCGAGCGATCGAGAGGATGCGCTGCTCCCGCCCGATCTCCAGTCGTGCGGCACGCTCGGCCACCTGGTCCCAGGTCTGCCGTCCGAGCCGGTCGAGGCGTTGGGCGAAGCGCTCCGCGAGCTGCCAGATCTCGGCACGCTCGGCGCGGGTGATGCTTCGGCCGCGCCCGGCGCGGCGGGCACGGAAGTAGTCGGCCCGGGTGGCGACGGCCTGACCGAGGATTACCTGGGTCCATTCATCGTGCAGGAACTCGGGGTCCCAGCCGTCCTCGCCCAACTCGTCCAGTAGGGCACGCCACTCGCGCACGGCCTGGCTGTCGTCTATCGCCTGCTTGCTGCTGCCGGGTTCGGCTTCCCGTACCGCGCGCAGGGCCAGCTGGTCGACATGGCTCACGTCGACTCGGGCCACGAGCTCCTCGCCGCCCAGTTCCAGCAGGCGGGAGCGCAGATCCGCGGCGAGGTTCTTGTTGTACGTCGTAAGGAGGACGGGCTTGTCCCGACCGGGCGGCAACTGTCGTACGAGATGACGTACGCGGTGCAGGGCGACAATGGTCTTGCCGGTGCCGGGGCCGCCCCCGACCCGGGCCGGTCCTGAGTAGCGCCGCTCCACGAGTTTGGCCTGAGTGGGGTGGAGAAAGACCTTCCAACGGCCGAAATCGCCACCCTCCAGCGCTTCTCGGAGTGCTTCGTCGGAGGTGGTCACCACTGTGGCCGGGCGCTGGGCCGCAGCCTGGAAGTCTTCCGTATCGACCGGCTCTGTGGCGGCGACGGGAGTCGTCACCTGGTCGAGCACCTCGTCGAACGACTTGCCGTCGAAGAGCGCGAGCAGAACCTCACCGGTGAGCTGAGGGGCGTACTCGATGAGGCCGAGCAGCTGGTCCTCGGTGGTGAGAGTCCGGATGACCGGCAGCAGCGGTTCTGCCACGCCGAGATCCGACAGCTGCGTGTCGGACCAGTCGGCGAACAACTCCTGGGTCTTGACAGGTTCGGCGGCAGGGGCCGGGGGTGCCGCGTGGAGGCGTCGCAGGACGCTCTCTTCCACCACCTCCAGGTCGACGTATTCGATACCGCCGGTGACGTGGTTGACGCCGTAGGACAGCCTGTCGTAGACGTCCTTGCGGTCCTTGACCGAGACGATCAGCCAGTCGTCGTCGGCGAGTCTGAGCAACAGGGCGCGGTAGTCGGCGCTGACCCGTGCCGACCACAGCCTGCTGTCGCCCTTGAGCTGCTGGAGTTTGAGCCCGGTGGTGTACGGGTTCGCTTTGAACTTGTGCTGGAAGTCGAAGAAGGCGCCCTTGACCGTACGGGGGAGTTTGAGGATCTCCTTGTCGGCCTTATCGAGCAGGCGCAGTGTCACGCCCGAGGTGTTCATTGCCTGTGCTCCCCGTTGTCGGTGCTGTCGCGGTTCTCGTCCTGACCCGCCAAGCGGGCAATCAGTTCGGCGGCGTCCCATGCTGTGGCAGGACGTGCATCCCAGCCGGCTGCCGCGAATGCCTTGTCCCGGTCGGCGGACTCGTAGTCGGGCTCCGAGGCATCCGGGCCGCCGGAGCGCGGGCCCAGGACCACTGCGATGCGGAGGGCGGGCCAGGCCAGTTCCGCCTGCCAGCCGCGGTCGTCGAGTTCATAGCCGTCCCGGGGGAGGGGCACTCCCGCATCGGCCAGCGCCCGGGAGAGATCGACGAGGCCGGCCTCCTCCTCATCGAGATACTCCAGCACCCCGTCCCATGCCGGATCCCTTTCCGGCGCCGGGGCTGCGTCCGACGAGGCAGCGGGTCCGGGTTCGCTGTCGCGGACAGCGCCGACCTCCACGGCAGCCGTCGTCGAGGTGACGGCCAGTACAGGCGCTGCCACCGGGATCTCGGTGCGTGTGGAGGGCAGCCAGCCTTCGCCGCCGGTCACGGTGAGCACGGTGGGGGTGAATCCTTCGAGCTGGCTGCTGGTGAGCTGCACGCTGTCGCCGCCGCCGTGGTCCAGGAACTGCAGTACGTTGCTCCAGTACAGCCAGCCCCGCCAGCGGCGTCGATGCACCCGCGTGTCCGCCAGCGCCGCCGCGCTGTCGTCCAGGACCACAAGTCCGGTCCACACCGGCGGGGTGCGCCTGCCGTCCGCGGCCAGGACGAGGTGGCAACCGGAGGCGTCCGTCCCGTGGACCAGCCGGACGGGCCCTGCGGAGCCCGTGACCGTAGCGCCTCTCAGTGCCTCCTGAAGGCCCGCACCGACGCCGTCGGTTCCGAGAGCGGCGCCGCGGACGCCGCCCGTTCCGATCAGGCCGGCAGCAGCGGCTTCGGCCCGGCGCTGCCAGCGACCGGCGTCGGGCGAGCGCAGGTAGGCCAGCAGGAGGCGGGCGGGGTTGACCCACACGGTGTCGGACAGCTCACCGGGAAGCCCCTTGCCGACCCGGCTGTAGTAGTCGCGCGCCCGGTTCTGCGCATCCGATCCGTACGGCTCCCAGACCGGGTCCACTGGGCCCGCCCCCGCATAGCCGGTGTCGCGCACGCGCTCGCGCCATTCCTTGACGTCGTCGTACGTCAGCTGGAACACCCGCGTACCTTCGCTGCGCAGGCCGGTCCGCTTCGTGGCATCGTCGGCCAGCCGGTTGTGTACCGGGGTCGCGTGATAAGTGAAGCCGTCGAGGTACACGGCGACCCGCGGGCTCGGCGCGTCGAGGCGCTCCAGGAGTATGTCGGGCCGGGTGCCGTCCAGCACCCGTTGTTGAGAGACACGCCAGCTCACGGTCGTACCGTCGGCCGCTGTCAGCCGCAGGTCCAGGGCGTACGTGCCGGCCGACGTGGTGTACGCGTCGGCCGATGCCTGGGACTCGGACAGCCTGGCCCAGTCCTGGAGCGTGTCGATGAACATGATCTCGAGGTCGCTCTCCGCCTGCCGTTCCAGCGGAATGTGCCGGGTCGTCTCCACGGGCGAGGTCTGCCAGCGCTCCCCGTCCGCGCCCAGCAGGTCGTCCAGCATCTGCCGCACCTCGTTGCGGCTGACCCTGTCGTAGTCGGCCGCGGGAACGCGCCGCAGCAGGCACTGGTGGCAGCCGTCGAGGCCCTTCTCACGGCACCCGCAGCTCTCGATGACGTCGCGCGCCTTGAGGAGTACGTCCCGGAAGCCGTCGGCGGATGCGAGCCGGTGCAGATAGCCGGTGCCTCCGGGAAGACGGTCGTAGACCACGAGGAAACGCCGTGGCCAGTCCGAGCCATCGATACCCGCATGGTCGGGCATCGTCGCCTCGGCGATGTCGATATGGTCCGGGTCGCCCCCGTACTGGGCGGCGATCCCCGCGAAGAGTGCCGCGGTGAACGACGCCAGCCGCTCCTTGGCCCGGGCCACGGAGGCGGGCAGCAGGACACGCACCGCCTCGGTGGTCAACTCGTGGGCGAGGAGCAGCGGTACGTCCTGGCCGTTGCCCTGCGGATCGGCAGCGCCGGCTGCGGCCGCCCCCTTGACGCGGCGGCGCGGACACCACAGCAGGTGGTGCGCCGCCGCCGGGAGACTCGTCGCACCTGACTCCGTCAGCGCATGCTGTGCCACGTCCACCACGGGACGTCCCTCTGCCGTCGCCCCTCCGCAACTGGTGCAGACGTAGAAGGGGTTGAGCCGGACGTCCGCGCCGGCGAGCGGTACGGTGCTGCTCCCTTCTTCGCGGTCGAGCCCCAGATTGAACGTCCGGATCTTCGCCTGGCGGGTGAAGTCCACCCCGAACACGGCCGTCTCGTGCCGCCAGGAACCGGGGGTGATCCGCTCGGGGTCGATGTCGACAGTGGTCAGCACCGCGTAGTGCCGACGGTCCCGCTCATCACGGTCGTCCCGCACCCGGGCATCGTCCCGCTTGTCACGGGAGACGACCCGCCGCGGCTGGAGCACGTACTGCACGCACCCCGCATCGGCGATCTCCCGACCACCGCAGCGGGAGCACGGACTCGTGTCGTCCTTCGCGTTCTGTGTACGGGCGTATCCGCACGACGGGCAGAGCCGCCACACCGACCAGGCCCGGCGGTCGGGGGTGCCGACGTCCAGGGCACGCACGACGTGCCGGTAGCCGTTGACGTAGAAGCTGTTGCCAGGAGCGAGTTCCGTCAGCGCGAGCTTCCGCGAGCGCTCGTAGTCGCGGGTCTCGCTGCGGTAGACCCGGCCGGCTGCATCCGCCCCGGGGGACGCTGCCCGCACACCCTCGTCGTCCGGTGTCTCCGTCCAGTAGAGGGTGGCTTCCAGCTGGGTGGTGGTGTCGGTGAGGCTGTAGTTGGGCAGCAGGCCCAGTTCCACCAGGATGCCGTGGGCGCTCGACTGGCTCAGCTCTCGCAGCAGGTCCCCGGCGCTGCGCCGTTCCGCGAGCAGCTCCCGGCGCTCGCGGTCCTGCACGGTGTCCGTCCGGACCAGATGACCGGCGGCCTCGTCGATGGCCGCGATCCTGCGGCGAAGCTCCTCGCGCCGCCCCGTCCAGTCCTCCTCGGCCTCCTGTAGTGCCCTGACGATCCCGTTGTTCCCGTCGGTGGCGTAGGCCTTCAGCTCCGCGGCCGCATACGCGGACACCCCCGCGCCGTCGGTGTCGGGTCCAGTGCCGTCGGGGAAGAGGCTGAGGAACTCCTCGACCAGTGCGGCACCATGGGTCTGCGCCGCATCCGCGAGGTCCTGGCACCAGCCGGTGGTGCCGAACAGGGCAGAGGACAGCCGGGGGACCGGAGCGAGTCTTTCCCCGTCGGACGTGCGCAGTTCGCCGCGTGCCGCGAGGTCCAGCAGTCGTGCCGTGTACTGCCGTCGGAGGATCTCGACGGCCGACAGGTAGCAGCCCGGCGGCAGGATCGTCCCGGCGATCATCTCGCGCGGCGCGTCCAGGTAGTAGAGGTCGCGGGCCCTGCGCCCACCGAAGGCGACGACCAGCGCGTTGCCGGTCCGGCGTCCGGCTCGACCGGCCCGCTGGACGTAGTTGGCGGGACCGGCGGGCAGGGAGCCGAGCAGGACGGCGGACAGATCGCCGATGTCGATGCCGAGTTCGAGCGTCGGCGTGCACGACAGGACGTTGGGGTCGGTGTAGTGGGTGCCCGCCTTGAAACTGCGTTCGACGCGTTCCCGTTCGGGCCGGCTGAGCATGCCCGTGTGCTCGGCCGTGACGACCCGGAAGGTACCGCTGGTCAGGTAGAGCCGACGGTAGTAGTCGCCGGTGTAGTCACGCTCACGCACGGCCGAGCCGAACCCCGAAGTGGTGGATCCGCTGCCCGGCATGCCGGGCTGGGGAGCGGTCAACATGCCCTTGCACCGGTAGCGGGGGCAGGGGTGTCCGTACCAGCGGGTACGGCGCTCGGGTGCCACGACCTGCTGCCAGCCGCAGTCCTCGCAGCCTACGAAGGCCTTGTTGACGACCGAATCGTCGAGCAGCTGCGCATGGATGTGGCCGGGCTGCAGCCCGTAGATCCGGGTCTGCCGGTCACTCGTGGTCCGTGCCGCGAGCACGCGCTCGTCGGCGAGGGCGGGGAGCAGCTTGCGCAGGTACTCGGTTGCACCGGCCGCGTCCAGGCTCAGGCACCTGCGCGTCCAGTCCTGGTACCAGCCCAGCCGTCCGGTGATGGCGTCGAACTCTGACTTGTCCTTCTGGCCGTCCAGCAGGAAACGGGGCGGAGCGACACCTTCGGGGAAGGCGGGCATGCCGTCCGGCCTGCGGCCGGAGATGAGATACCGGTTGGTACCGGCTTCCTTCATCCATGTGGTGAGCCAGCGGTGGTGCACCGCGCCGCGCAGCCTGAGCCGCTCCAGGAGCCCGCACACGTACGCGAGGTAACGCTCAGGTGTGGGGAGCCCGCCTGTGGCCAGGAGCTGCCCTGGCAGGGACAGGTGGATGTCGCGGGCGAGGTCCGTGACCCGGGCGGGGTCATCGATGACGACTTCAGCAGCGGCGGTCCGCGTCAGCTCCAGGGTGCGCCCCATTCTGCTGCGCAGCCCGAACTCCATCACGGTGGCGAAGGCGAGGCGCTCGCCGATCAGCTTCCACGTGCGTGCATCCCCGGTTCCGCGCCCCGAGAGAAGCCGGTCGACCCCTGGCTCGTCGTGCAGGTCGGGGGGCACGACGGCGGCCAGGGCATCGGGGTCGTCCACGGATTCCAGCACGTGGCCGATGAGGTCGTTCAGCGCCGTCGGTGCTCCCGACTCGTCCAGGTTGTGGGCGAGGAGGGACCGCAGTGAAAACTTGTACGAGGCGTTGGCCACGTAGCCGGCCCGGTGCGCCGCGTCCTGGGTGGAGTCGTTGAAGAGCAGCGTCTTGCGCTCTTCGGGGACGAGCGCGATGTCGCCGCCGGTGAACAGCTGCGTGACCGTCGCCGAGGCGAGGGCTGCCTGCGCGGTACCCAGGAAGCGGATGCTGTTGTCGGTGTGGCAGGCCGGGCAGCGGTCGTCCTTGGCGGCCCGGTCGGCCGTCTTCTTGTCGAGCAGGGCCAGTGTGAACCAGGCGTCGATGAGCTCTGCCGAGTCGCCGGCCGCCGGCAGTTGGTAGGTGCCCTGCCCGCCGTCCAGCACCACCAGCGACAGGGGGTCGACTCCGCCGTCCGCGGGCCGGGCCCCGGTCAGGGCGTCGAGAACCTGCTGCCGCTCCCGCTGCGTGGCGGAGATGAAGTAGCGGATGCGCCGCTTGTCCCGGCCCACGGCCGCCCGCCAGATCTTGTCCTGCGCCATGACCAGGCGCTGGGGGTCGGCTTCGGGGGACAGGGCCGCCCATCCGGAGCGACCGCAGTTGCGGCAGTACACCGCGGGCAGATGCACCTCGGCGGGGCGGACAGCCGTATCCGTTCCGGGAAGCGGCTGAGGCCGGCTCGCGGACGGCCAGCCGCCGGAGGATCCGTCAGGCTCCTCATCGGCGAGCGGAGTGGCGTTCAGGGCGGCGCGCCGCGCAGCGGTGCGGTCGTCCTCGTACCAGCGGAACTCCGGGGACGGCCCCACGCCGCGCAGGACGCGCGTGACGGGCCGGACCCACAGGTGGGCTTCGATGTGCAGGAGTGGGCGAGGCCTGCGCTCGTCGGAGTCGGGGTCGCGTGCCGCTGACAGCAGGGCGACGAACCGGGACAGGGCCTGGAGCACGAGCTGCGGATTCTCGCGTGCGGTACGGCCCCAGGCGTATCCGAACCGGGCCAGCCGGTCCCGCAGCTCCCACTCGTCCAACGGCTCCCCGCCCAGAAGCGACAGCACGCCATGCGTGAAGTCGTGCCGTTTGAGCAGCCGCCCCAGGCGGAAGGGGTCGAGGCCGGAGCGGTCCAGCATCTTGGTGGCCAGGGCGTCCAGGTCCAGCAGCTCGGGCTGGGCCTCCACACCGGGGCCGCCTGAGACGGTGATGACCTCCTGAGGCGTCGGAGGCTCGGGCAGTTCGTAGTCGACGGCTCCCGTGAACTCCTCGGCCGACATGCGCTCCTCCCCGACGACGGCGTCGGCAGGGAACGGCATCCCGAAGACGCGCGCGGCGACATCGAGGATGCCGTCGGCCTCCTTGCCCGCCGTGCCCTCCCCGAGAGTGGCCGATGTCGCCACCGGGCAGATCGACCCGAGTGGTCTTCCCGGGCGGGACGCACCGGTCGCGGCGGCCAGCCGGCGCAGCAGCATGGCAACGTCGGTGCCCTGGGCACCGTCGTAGGTGTGGAATTCGTCGAGTACGACGTAGGCGAGGTCGGCGCCCTCCCACAGCGAGTGGTCCTCGCCGCGCTGGAGGAGCAGGTCGAGCATCTTGTAGTTCGTGATCAGCACATCGGGCGGCGTGACGCGCATTTCCTCGCGCCGCGTCATGACCCGGGGGAAATCGGTGTCCGGCCGGTCGCCGATGTAGAGGCCCGCCGTGACCTGTGCCAGCTCGGGCCGGCTCAGGTATTCGCCGATGCGCCCGGCCTGGTCGGTGGCGAGCGCGTTCATCGGGTACAGCAGGACCGCTTTGATACCGCGGCGGCCCTGGGCCCGCAGTCGGCGGCAGTGGTCGAGGACGGGAATGAGGAACGACTCGGTCTTGCCGGAGCCGGTGCCGGTGGTCACCAGCGTCGGCTGGGCGGGGCCCCGTAGCGTGGACAGCCGTGTCCATGCCTTGGCCTGGTGCCGGTAGGGGGCGAAGCCGGGGAACCCGTCCGTCCACTCCAGCTCCCGCTGCCAGCCGTTGTCGGCGAGGTGGAACGGCGTCCTGATCCGGAGGTAGGGCCCCCGGAAGATCCCCGTCTCGGGGTGCCCGAGGAACCGCTCCAGCGCCCGCCGGGTGTCCTCGTCGGCGAGGGCGTACGTCGTCGTGAGGTACTGCGTCAGACTGCCGCGCAGCTGGGCGGCGGCCATGGTGGGCTTCACGACGGTCCCCTTTGTCTTGCCTATGCCCTGATGATCAGGACCACCGTATATGCGCCCCGGTCCGGCGTCTGCGCCGTGGTCGGGTGGGCTCGGTTCTCCCGCTTGAGGCCTACCAGGCGGACAGCTCGTCCATGAACTCCTGGTATGAGCGGTTCTTGCCGTCTGGCTTCATGAGCTTGCCTTCCGCGAAGGCCTTCTCCATGATGCGAGGCGCGTCGGACTCCCGATAGGAAGGATTCCAGCGGTGCTCAACCAGTCTCTTTTTGGGGTCGTTCACTCTGGTGAGATCACAGCCCCGGTACCGGGAGTGCAGTGTCCAACCGGAGTTGAGGTTTGAGAATGCTTGCGGGAACTGCATGAGCCACGCCTCGGTCTCGTAGGCGGCCAAGGCGAGAGCCGAAGGGCAGGGGAAGGCTTTGTTGAGCTCGGATGTGATGCGTTCACGCACTTTGACGTATTGCGCTTCGTCCACGGCGTCCAGATCGACGTGCACGACTATTCCGGCGAGGGCGGCCCCGACGGCTGCCGTGTTGGCGAGCCTGCGAAGCTCGTCCACACGCGGGCTCAGCTGCTTCTCGGCCGTGCTGAGGACGGTCTTCCTTCGGACGTTGACGATCTTCTTGCCAGGGTGCAGGGAGCGGATCAGGTGGTGCAGGACTTGCCTGTCGTTCTCGCTCTCACCCGCGACCACTATGACTGGCCGGTTCTGCTTTGTCGGCTTTCCCTTGGGGCTCACAGTCCACCCCCCAGAGTGTTGGCGAACCAGAGCTCGCCGAGGGGCATGCCTTCGGACGCTTCGATGCGTTCACGCACCTCGTCCGTCGACAGGGCGGGGATTACGGAAGCGCCGTCCTGCCCTCTTTCGCAGACGACGAATTCGTCCGGTTCCAATTCATTCACGAACGCCGGCGAGTGGGTCGTGACCAGGAACTGTGCTCGGCGGCTGGCCTCGCGCAGTCTTTGCGCAAGGAGTTCCAGTGCGTGCGGGTGGATTCCGTGGTCGATCTCCTCGATGCACGTAAGGAGAGGAGGGTTCGGGTCGTGGAAGAGGGCCAGAAGGCAAAGAAGGCGAACGGTGCCGAACGACGCGTCCTGTAGACGAGTGCGCCCTCTCAGGCTGTTCTCTTCCAGCTCGACCGAGAGATATCCGGCCTTTCCCGGGGTGTCCACGAGGTGAATGTCGGAGATCTGGGGGACCACCGTCCTTACGTCTTCCAGGAGCGCTTCCCAGATGGCCCTGCGGCCGTCCCTCTGCTCGTCGCGTACCTCGTACAGAGTCTTGAGGAAGTCCGCAAGGTTCGATGCGTCATCGCGGAGATGGCGCCCGGCTTTGGTGATTGCGGCAGGTTCCCGTGCCGCGCGCACATTCGGGTCGAAGACACGGATCGCCTGGAGGTGCCGCTTCATGTCCCTTACGCTTGCGACCGAGGGGCTCTTGTCAGGCAGAGGCACGACGTCGTGAAGCGCGGAATCCATGCGCCCGACGGTGAGTGGGGTAGGTGCTCTGTCCGCTTCCAGCGGACTCGTGACGGTGAGGGAGCTGCTCGTCAATTCGATGGAGCTCTCGATGCCGTTCTCGGGGTGCTGAGTGAAGCGCTCCCGCCTGTAGGTCGTGTACCGCTTACGCGACGTGTCGGGGAGGCGGGGGTGGGAGATGCTCAATTCGTAGCGATCGGGTTCCTCGGGCGAGGCGAAGTCCGACCAGATTCCCTCGATGCCGACCGAGATGCGAGACACGGACCGGCTGCTCCCGCGGAAGGCCAGCACGTCAAAGCCGCCAAGGTCGTGAAGGGCCCTCTGGATCCCCTGCTGGGCCACGTCGCCCAGGAACTCCAAGGCGTGCAGCACATTCGACTTGCCCGCAGCGTTCGGTCCCACCATGACTGTCAGAGGACCCAGCGGCAGCTTCGTGTCCGTCAGGGTGCGGAAGTTCCGGACCGTCAGTCCGAGTATCCGGTGGTTCAAGCCTCGTGCCCAATCAGGGAGCAGCCGGGCACAGCTCGGCCGGTTCGACAGGAGTCAGCCACGGCAGACGCACTGTCATGCGTGCCTGCCACGCGGTTGGTTCGGCTGCCGAGCACCACGAACAGTACCTCTCCGGTCACAGCGCTACCAGGCGCTTGAGGGTTCCGGCCACGCGGGCTGAAAAGGCGTCATTCCGTGGAATGTCGAGGTGGCAGACCCTGAAGCGAGAGGGATGAGGGCACGGGCACAGCCAAGGGGGAGCCGCCATGTCCGGACCGCTTTATGTTCCCGTCCTACCGACAAGGCCGCACGCCACCGCGGCGTACCAGCAGCTGAGTCCAGCCATTCAATGCGCCGTCATGCCGCTCTGGAACCTTCCGCCGCGGCATCGGACTGACGCCGATGTGCTCACCGCGCACATGCGGCGGGAAGCGCATGCCGTGAGCAGGGTGCAGCGCCACCATCCGGCCTGGATCGACACTCCGTTAGCCGACGAGATTCAACTGGAGGTCTTCGCCTCGCTGCTGTTTGATCTTGGGGAGGCAAGCGCCCTGCGTCCGGTCACCGGACCCGGCCGTCCCGAGTTTCAGCAGGTTGCGGCATTGGAGGCCGCGCGGCGCAGCGGGAGTGGCGTCGGCATACGCATCGGCCTGCCGGGGGAGTGGGACGACGGCGGTACCCAAGCCGTTCGGGAACTGCTCGCCCGCCTGGACCCGGCCGATGAGGCGGACCTCCTGCTCGACCTGGGCGCGGTCCGCAGCGACCGTCCCGATGCCGGGAAGGAGGCACTGCGTGCGCTCGACGCGTTGATGCCCCTGACACCTTGGCGGACCTCCGCAGTCCTGGGTGGTGGCTTCCCCGAGGTGACCGCCCAGATGCTGGAGCAAGGGCTACATGCTGCGCCGCGTGCGGACTGGCACGCCTGGAGCGAGCTGACATCCAGCACTCGTGACTACGTCTCCTGGCTCGGCTACGGCGACTATGGCATTCAGCCCGCCCGGGCCATCGGTCGCGAGCCCTCGTCCGGCCGAGGCGGTCCTGCCTGGGGCCTGCTCCGCTACACGACTGCGGAGTCCTTCGTCCTCGGCAAGGTGCTGGCGCGAGGTGAGGAGCGGACCGCCGTCAACCGGGCGGCAGCCCGGCAGTTCCTCGAACTGCCGGACTTCCGCGGTGCCACGGCCAGCGCGGGCGAGAGCTGGCTACGCGACTGCGCGCGCGGCCACGGTACGACCGGAACCGGCAACGCCTCGGTCTGGCTCCGTGTCGGCAACGTCCAGCACATGACCTACGTCGTGCAGACACTGCACAGCTGACCCGGACCTCAGCACTTCGCCTCGCCCGTTCGACGCTCAGGCGAACAGGGGGTCCAGCGCCGATCCACCGATCAGAATCCGCCAGGCCGGTACCCGGACCGTCCGTGTCACCGGACCGGCCTTCGCCCCGGCACCGCCGGACGGGAGCCCCTCCAGTAGGTCGCCGCGCGCGTGTGTCAGTCGCAGATGCCGCGCCGGATCCTGTTCGGGCTGGGGGCCGGGATCGATCAGCACTGCCGTGTTCGCCCCGTCCACCGTGAACAGCAGGTCCACGGTGTGCCCGCCGACCACCGCTGCGCGCTCCAGATCGGTGATGCCGCAGGCTCCGAGGTGCGCCTGGAGCCGGTCGGCCAGCTCTTCACGGAACCCGGAGCCCGCGTCCGCGCTGACGGCCGAGTCCTGATCCGCGTACGTCCCACTGCGCAGTACGGCCGACCGCTCCGCGAGCAGTGCGGGGAGTCCTGCCTGTCCCTGCCAGAACGCGTGACTGCCCACGGTGATCAGCTGGGACTTCGCCCGAGTGACGGCGACGTTCCACAGGTTGACCTGGCTCGCCACCCAGTGCGTCGTACGCGGCGGCGTGTTGCCCGTCGCCACCGGGCTCAGGACCATGACATCGCGCTGTCCTCCCTGGAAGGCATGCACCGTGCCGACGCGGACCCGGTCGTCGTCCGCCCACACCCGGGCCAGTGCGTCCTTCTGCGCCTTGAACGGTGTCACCACCCCGACCGTCGCCCGCTCCGGCAGTCGCAGCAGCAGTTCGTCCACCGTCGCCCGCACACCGTCCGCCTCTGCTGCGTTGCGCCAGGACTGGCCGCTGCTGCCCCGTGCCGACTCGCCGTGCGGGACGTCCACCCATCCCAGCACTGGCGCCGGGTCGGAGTGCCCGAACGGATCGGATGCCGGTACCTGCCTCCGCACATCGGTGAGAACCTGCAACTGGCCCGCGTAGCAGTATCCGTTGACAATGTCCGCGATTGCCGGATGGCAGCGGTAGTGCTCGTCGAGCAGCAGCGCAGCCTCACCGTGCTGCGCGGCTGCGTGGTACGAGGCGTACACGTGATAGGCGAGCCGGTGATCCTCCAGCTGCGCCGCACTCAGCCCGGTCCGTACGCGCGCCTGCCGTTCCTGCTCCGCGGTGATGCCGGGAATGTGTCCGAGCTGCATGGGATCACCGATGATCAGCGCCCGCTTGGCCCGGAACAGCAGGGGCAGCACGGAGGGGATCGAGCACTGGCTCGCCTCGTCGATCACCACCAGGTCGAAGAGCTTTGGTACCAGCTCCAGCTGGCGTACCGAGTGCGTGCTGATGGCCCACCCCTTGAGGTGTGCCATCAGGTTGCGCTGGCTCTTCTGGAAGCCCGAGCGCTGGCGCAGCGCCTGGAGCCGCTGGCCCATGAGCGAGCGCCCTCGGGCCATGGCCTCGGCCGCCACGGCCCGGGCGAGCTCACCCGATGCCTGCGACAGCCCGGTGGCGCTCTCCAGCCGTACGCGCTTCAGCTCTTCCTCGTTCCGGCCGAGGAGTTCCGGTACGAGCTCCCGCAGCGCACGCTCCACCTCCGCGGCGTCCGCCAGTGCGAGGAGGAGCTCGGGCGGGGCCGGCCGCGCCGAGGCCCAGGAGGGCCACGGGGTGACCGGATCCGTACGGGACGCGGCGACGAACGCGGCCAGGGCCCGCCCTCGGCGCCATCGGCCGAGGGAGAACCATCCGGCACGGGCAGCCTTCCGGGCCCGCTCCGCCCAGCGGGAGAGCGAGGCCGCTTCGCTGTCGGCCCACGCTCCTTCCAGCAGCTCGACCGGCAGGCCGAGCTCATCCGCCTGACGGGTCCGATCCCGCACCAGTTCCAGCAGCTGCATCTCGTCACCCACCAGCCGCGCTGCCTCCGCCCGGTGTACGGCCGATCGGGCATGCCGGTTGCGCAGGTCACCGGCCACGGTCGCCGCGCCCCGGGCCGGTGCTTCGACGGGCTGGGCGAGCAGCCGTTCCAGTTTCGCGGCCTCGCGCTCGAGTGCGGCTGCGTTGCCCGTCCGCATGAGCAGGCCCGGCGAGATCTCGTCACAGCGCTCGGCGACCACGTCCACAGCCTCGTTGTTCGTGGACGCGACGAGCACGGTCTGGCCGGCGGCGACAGCGGTCGTGACCACGGCGGTCACGACCTCGCTCTTCCCGGTACCGGGCGGCCCGGTGGCGACGGTCAGAGGCCGGGACATCGCCGACCGGATCACCAGCTCCTGGCTCTCGTTGCAGGGCCCGGGAGCGACGACGGACGGTGCCTCGCGGCTCGGTTCCCCGTCCTCCCCGCCTGTCAGGAGCGCATCCAGCGCGGTGCCGGGAATCTGACCGGTACGGGTGGACATCTGGAGCAGGTTGTCCACGAGAGCCCCGGTCGCGATCCGTTCCACGCCCGAGGGCGCGAGCAGGACCGCGGCGTTGTGGGCACCGGGCCGCAGCGAGTCCATCACGGACCGCTCGCTGAGTGCCGCCAGATCGAGGGGCTCCAGCTCCGGGATGCCGAGCTCGGTCAGGAGCTCCCGTACGGCCCGGACCATCTGTGTGCCGTTGCCCTCCTGCCAGGTCGGCTGCCAGCGGGCGAGCAGATCGGCGGCGTCATCGTCCGCCAGCAGTTCCGTGATCACCCCGGTGTGCAGGGCGGGGACACCGTTCGGGCGAAGCCTGTCGCGGCCGTCCTCGTCGGGGGCGAGCTCCATCGGCTGGATCAGCAGCGGTGCGATCCGCACGGCGGCCCGGCGCCGGCCGTCCCCGCCGCGCTCGGGGAGTGTGATGGCCGGATACCCGTACCAGTACTCCTGCAGCCCGGCGCCATCGGCCTGGGCGCCCCTGCTCTTCGGCTTCGGCAGCTGGGAGGGGGCGGGGAGGGTGGGTCCGAGCCCGGACTGGATCGTCTCGGATCCCTGACCGAGCAGGAAGTACGCGGATCCGCGGCCGCTGTCCCGGTCGGGCAGCATGCCCGACGCCGCCTGCGCGCTCAGGCAGTGCACGTAGTAGCGGAGCAGCTGCTGCCAGTCGATGCCGTCGCGGGCATCGAGCCCGGCCAGCGCCCGTGCTTTCAGCAGGGCGGGGGAGGCCTGGGCCGCCCGGGCGGCGTCACGGGGTGGGGCCGGGAGGTTCACGGACCGGGCCACGGAGCGGGCCAGCGGCAGCGAGTGCGTCGCCCGGATCGTGGACTTGGTCGGCCGCTGCTCCTGGGGCACGCCGTTGCGGACCATCTGTGCGGTCAGGTACTCGAACAGGTCGTCCGGCGTGATCCAGCCGCTGTCCTTGATCCGCCCGCTGCGCAACCCCTCGACGATCTCCCCGGTGAACCGGGAGGTGCCGAGGGAGGACCCGGCCGGAGCCATCGCCGAGGCGGCTTGGAGGGCGTCGGATGCGGTGATGAAGTAGACGCCGGTCGGCCGCAGCAGGGTGCTGGGCGCGGGCCGGTCGTTCGTGTCGCCTGCACCCTTGGCGGTCCAGCCCTGGACGACCGAGCCGCTGGAGCAGCAGTCCAGCAGGACGACCTTCGAGGAGGCCCGGCAGGACTGGAGCATCCGCTCCAGGAATTCGGCCGGCACGGCCGTGCCCGGCAGGTCGTCGGGGTCGGCGTCCCGGGTGAGGAAGTACAGCTGGTTGTCGGCTTCGCAGAACTCCCCGTGCCCGCTGAAGTAGAGCAGGGCGGTCTCGCTGGGCTGCCGCTCCTCCAGGAAGGTCTCGATGGCGTGCAGCATCTCGGCGCGGGTCGGCTCGGCAACCATTGCGCAGTCGTTGTACATGCCGATCTCGGTGCTCTGGAGCACCGCCTGCATGTAGTGCATGTCGGCCCGGACGGCCGGCAGGTCGTGGTAGCGCTCGCTGTCGTACGTGGATACGCCGATGAGCATGGCGTACCGGTCGTTGTCACTCACTCCGCGGCCGGTCCGTCCGCGGAGCCGTCGGCGAGGAACCGCTCGATCTGTTCGTCGTCGGCCCGGGCCTGCTTACCGGAGATGCTCAGGGACGCCCCGTCAGGCCGGGTGACGACGATGGTCCGCTGCGGGACACGGGCCAACCAGATCTGGATACCGGCGGCGACCATGGAACCGCCGCTGAACACGAGCCCGATCAGGTCGGTGACGGACCCGCCCTTGTCGGTGTCCTGGGCCACCGCCTGCGGGCACGGGACGTCGAGAGCAGCGTGGGGATCGGTGTCGGCGATCGCGGCGAGCAGCTCGCGTGCCTCGCGCCGGGCGCGCAGCGGGTCCTCGTCGACGATGGAGATGCGGTAGCCGGTCGGGCCCGCGTGGATGGCGCTCACGTTCACTGTCCCCCTGGATTCCCCGTGCGGCAGACACACGGACCGACGAGGCTATCGGCGGCTATGCACGACAGACCCACATATAGCCGAAACCCGCTGGTCAATGGCGTGAAACGCACAGCTCCGCCCATACGGTCTTACCGGGCGCGCCGGTGCGAGGCGAGATGGCCCAACGGTCCGCCAGCCGCGCCACGACGAGCAGCCCGCGCCCCGATTCGGCGCCACCGGGGGCCTCGTGGTGCGTGAGCAGGGGGACGCGCTCGGTCCGGGTGTCGGTGACCTCGATGCGCAGGGTGTCGGCGTTTCGGGTCAGGAGGAGATGGAAGTCCCGTCCGGGTACGTGGCCGTGGCGCACGGCGTTGGCGATGAGCTCGGCAGCGATCAGCGTCAGGGTCTGGTTGGTGGCGGAGGAGTACGGGTGGCCCCAGACGTCGAGCCGGTGGGACACGAGCCGACGGGCGAGACGGGCGCCTCGGGGCGAGGAGGTGAAGCACATGGTGAACTCGTGGGCTTCATCTGCTGCCGGGGCTGGTGCGGGGGAAGTTTCGCTGTTCATGGGGTACACGTTTCCGGCGGACCCGTACCGTTGAAAGAGACGTTGCGCGTACGTCCTGTGGCTGTACGTGATCGATCGGTGGGTGTAGGCGGGGCGGAGCGTGACGGCGGACGCGGAGCGGCGTTCGCCGGTGGAGGTGATGCCGGGCATGAGCAAACCGACACAGTCGGCTGACGAAGACGCAGGACCTGAGCCGGACTCGGGGGTGCTGCGGGTCTTCGGCCGCCAGCTCAAACGCTTCCGGCTACGGGCCGGCCTGGAACGCCCCGAGCTCGGGGACCGGTTGGGCTACTCGGTCTCCACGATCGCCGCGTACGAACAGGGCCGCCGGGTCCCGCCCCCGGAGGTCATCGACCAGGCGGATGAACTGCTGGACGCGGGCGGCGTCCTGATGGAGATGAAGGAGGAGGTCGCGCGGGCGCAGTTCCCGGCGTTCTTCCGTGGCGCGGCCAAGTTGGAGGCCGAGGCGGTTGAGCTTCACGTCTACGACACGCATGTGGTCAACGGCCTATTGCAGACCGAGGACTACGCCAGGGCTGTCTTCCGCCTGTGGCGGCCACTGTTGGAGGAGGAGCTGATCGAAGAGCGGCTCGCTGCCCGCATGGCGAGGCAAGCGATCTTTGCTCGGCGGCCCCGCCCTCACCTGAGCTTCGTCATCGAAGAGGGGGTACTTCGACGGCGAGTTGGTGGTGAGCAGGTCTGGCGAGGGCAGCTGGAGCAGATCGTCCTCATGGGGCAGGAGCGGAACGTTGACATTCAGGTGATGCCCCTGTGTCTGGGGGACCACGCCGGACTCGGCGGCCCTTTCACCTTGATGGAAACGAAGGATGGGCGGAGGATCGCCTACACGGAGGTACAAAGCGACAGTCGCCTGCACACTGAACGGAGCAGGGTCCGGGAGCTGGAGGTCACGTACGGAACGCTTCGTGCGCAGGCAAACACTCCACAGGAGTCGCTGGCCCTGGTCGAGAAACTGCTGGGAGAGAGATGAACGAGGAGCGGTCGAGGCGCGGGACTGGTGCACTCGCCTGGTTCAAGAGCAGCTACAGCGCAGGTGACGGCGGTCAATGTGTTGAAGTGGCTCTGGAATGGAGCAAGTCCAGCTTCAGCAGTGAGGAGGGTGGCGAGTGCGTCGAGACAGCTCTCTGCCCCCTTGGCGTCCATGTGCGTGACTCGAAGGACACGAACCGCCCGAGCCTTACCGTCAGCCGTGCCGCCTGGACCTCGTTCGTCAGTCTCGCGACCTGGTAGGACGCACGGTCAAGGTCTGCCTCAGGCGCTTCGGTGCCCGAGGCAGAACTTGACCTACGAACTACGACAGATCTGGCTTCCGGCTCATGCCTCTGGCGCTTTGCGAGCCGGAGTGACCCACCGGCCGGCAGTGATCTCCGCATGGAGCCGCGCCTGGAAGTGCGCATGCGCCGCCCGCATCTCGGCCTCGCGGTCGGCCTTGTAAAAGGGGGGGGTGAAGCCGACGGGGGGCTGCACGTTGCTGGGGTCGGCGAGGTGGGCCTCGAAGTCCAACCAGTCCTGCTTGGTCTGACCGTGTCCGTACGTGTTGAAGTTCTCGGCGATCTTGCGACCGTTGGCGTCGAACCAGGTCTTCGCCTCGTAGTCGTGCAGCTGAGGGTAGCGGGACTTGAAAATCGCGACGAGCTGGTCAGCAGTAATGCCGAGCCAGACAGCAACGAGGGCATCGAGCTCGACCAGCGCGGCACGGCGCTCGTGCTCGGCCCGGAGTGGGGTGGTGAGCTCCCAGGTCGCCTTGAGGTCGCCAGCGAGTGGCTTCAGCCGGGGCCAGTGAGGGTTGGCCCAGTTCTCGTAGCCTGCCCAACGGGGGTCGAAGAGTTCGCCCCAGAGGGGTGCGTAATGCGCCGTGAGGGCGTTGAGGCGGAGAGTGCGGAGGAGTAGCGCGGGAGCGAGGGGATGCCTGGCTTCGGGGGCTGGCATTATCTGCGCGTCCGTGGCTCCTAGGTGCCCTCGGCCTGTGATGCGCAGCAGGTAGTCCAAAGGAAGTGCCGCCCAGAAACCGGCGTTGAGAACGGTGAGTTGGTTGCTGTCAAACGCCATGCTTCGGACAGCGGCAACGTGAGCTGGCCCTGGAGGGACCAGAGCGGCATGTAGGCAGCGGCTACTGTCGAATGGGATCATTTCCCGCCATGCGAGTCGGAAATATGAGGTGGACGGTTCCCCGTTCCAAGCGTCCTGGGCTGCTAGGTGGGTTCTCTCGTCGGCAGCCCGCACGTAGTTTGTCACCGGTACGTATGCCTCGGGGAGTTCTATCGGTGAAATCTGGTCCCAGTCGCGGTTGCTTTGGCAAGGGATTCTCGGCTGCTTCGAGAAGGGTAGAGCGGCAGCAAAATGAGGTCCTTGGAGAATTACGTTACCGAGGTCCGGAACTGCTTGGTTTCCCCAGCGGATTAGACCATCCTTCTTTGCGTTGGTTTCGTTGTATCCGCTGGAGATCATCGATTGGAAATCGGCGAGGTGGGTGCTGTAGGCCGCCAGTGCCTGGATCGCCCCTTGCTCGCTGTTGACGACCGGGTACAGCAAAGGCGTCTCAATCGTGCTTCCTGCAGAGCCTGTCAGGGCATGCCAACCGGCGAGCAATTCCATGTCCACGTGCACCACGCGCTCACGGTGTGGCCTGATGTCCCATGAGCCGTTGTGTTTGATTCCGGGAGCTCCGCCATGCCCATCGTGAGTGAGGGAGTCGGGCAATACGTCAGCGTCACGCAGCTCGCTGAGGTGTCGGAATTCCGGCTCACGTGGTGTCCCATAGATGTGCATGCCGAATTCCTGAGACCAATTCAGGTCGTCGAATGCCCACCGGGACGAGTTCACGAAGTGTCCGTGTACCCGTAGGTGCCGGTACGCGGCGGCCCGGATTGCCCCTTCCCGTACCCCGCTGAAATGCGTGTCGGGATGAATCATCCCTGCACTCCCCTGTGTGGCGATGTTCTGCCACACCCGTCCCATGAACGCCCGATAGAGATCACCTCGGGTGCCGGCGAGCAGCGGATACATGGTTGCACTTCCGAGAACACCGGCGCCACCCGCGTGCGTGGCCAACTCGTCGAGCAGAAAGCCTCGGCTGTTCTTGCTCGATCCAAGGATTTCATCCTTGCGTAGCCGCCACTCTGTCGCATTTGGCTTCTCTGTCAGTGTGAACCAGGGTTCCAGTTCCGCTAGGACCAAGGCCTCCTTCCAGTCGGGTCGAACCCAAGGCGGGTTCCCCACTTGGAGGTCAAATCCACCCGGGCCCGCAAACACGTGGGAAAACTCCAGCTCCCAATGGAAGAAGCCTTGCTGCTCCGCCACGTCACTTGTAACGGCCACCCACGGGAACCGGCTCTCCAGCCAGTACGAGCGGTCCATACCCATCCAGTCGGGCAGCTCGTCCTCGTATCGCTCCAGTGCGTCGAGCGAGTCGAACGTTGCAATCAACGACTCCGCCGGCACGTCGTGCGTGCCGAGCAGTGCCTCTGCGAAGTCCAGCCAGTCGTTGAGGTCTGCGAGCGGGATGATGTCACGGCGTTGCTCCGCGAACGCCTGCTCGCCCTTGCGGGTGCCCTTCCTGCGCTTGTCGATGTCGGCGCGCTTGACCTCCTTGACTGTGACGTTGCCGAGTAGGTCGATCTCCTCGTAGGTCCGAATCACTTGACTGGCGTCGGTGGTTTCGAGGCTAGGCCCGGTGGCGTTCTCCGCCCGCGCGTACCGTCCGTCCGAACCGTCCAGGAGCCCGGTCTCCTGGAGCGGCCAGAACCACAGCGCGCACCAAGCGTCCATGACCTTCTTCAGCCGCCAGTACGGGGTGTCCACCGCATGTAGGTCCGCAAGCACCTTTTCTCTCGGCACTGCTTCCTTCGGGGAGCGGAGCCACTCCTCCTCCGCCTCCCACACGTCGATGCGCCGCGAGATCTCCCGTTCGGAGATCGTCAGCCGCTGTACCACCAGGTCCCACAAGTACTCGGCACGTCGGGCCAGGCCCTGGAGGCGGGCTGTCTGCTTCGGGTTCGGGGACTTGGTGATCGCCTTGCGCCAGGCGGCCAGGGCCTTCGCCGCCTCCGGTGCCAGCGCCTTCGCCTCCTTCTCGGCGGCCACCGCACCCCACTCCTTCGCCGGGAGGAGGAAATGGTGGACGGAGCCCTCCGGGAGGGGGGTGCCCGACAGGGCGTCCGCCAGCGGGTAGCGCTCCGGCGTGGTGCCTAGCCAGCCGCCCTTCTTCAGGCGATCCGCCGAGTACACCTCACGCCGACCGCCGATCAGCGAGTTGCCGCGGCGCAGGTGGAGGCCGAACCACGGGGCCTCCATGCCCGGGTGCATGGTGTTGAGCCACAGTGAGACCTCGGCCAGTTCGACCGCCGTCTCGTTGAGGTCCACGCCGTACGAGTTGTGCAGGGCGATGTACGCCTTGGCCTTCTGGAGTTCGAACGCGTACTGCTCCGTGTCGATCGACCGGTTCAATTCCTTCTGCCGGCGGCGCAGGTACTCCGCCGCGACCTGGTTGATCGCCTCGTTCAGGAACGCGCCCGAGCCGAGCGCCGGCTCGCAGATCTTCCAGTCCAGCAGCTCCCGCGCCTCCGTGGTCGTGCCGTCCTGGTCCAGGCGGTGCTGGAGTGCCAGCTGGACGGTGACCTTCGTCAGCGATTCCGGGGTGTAATACGAGGCCGAGGTCTGCCGGTCGCGGCCCGAGAGGCGGTACACGAACGAGCCCGGGGCGTAGCGGACCCGCAACTCCTCACCGGTGTCCTTGTCCGGTCGCTTGACGAACACCGAGTCTGGGTATTCGTCGATCTTCGACTTGGGCACCAGCCAGGAGCCGTCCTTGGGGTCGCCGCCCTTGGCGACCTCGTAGAGCTCCTCGCCCGCGATGAAGCCGCTGTACGACATCAGGCCCTCGTACACCGCGCCCAACTGGTTGATGCCGAGCTGCGCATACGAGATGAAGCCGCCGCGTTCGCCCTTCTTGCCCTTGGTGAGCATGAGCTTGTGCAGGACCTCGTACAGGGTCGCGTTGCGCAGGCGGGTGTCCACGTACCGCACCGTCTCGCCGCGGGCCAGGGCCTCGTCAGCGTCGTGGCGCGGGTCGGGAACGGTGTCCGCGCCGATCAGTTGGATCGACTCCCGCTCGAACAGCTTGGAGTGCAGGGGTTCGAAGCGCAGGCCCAGGTCCTCGCTTGTCTTCGCCTCGACGGCTTCCGCCTCTGCCCCGTGCGTGCGGCGCGAGCGGTAGCCGTCCTGGACCTTGCGGAAAAGGAGGTCCAGGGACTCGTACAGGTAGAAGCCCCTGCGGGACTTCTCGTCGATGAGGTCCCGCTCCGCCACGAGTTCGCCGAGTCGCCCGAGGCCGTACCCCATCTGGTACTCGGGATAGTCGGACGGCAGGATGCCCAGCTCCGGGCGGGCCTCCGCGTACAGGAGGAACAGGATGCGGTAGAGGTAACGCAGCGACTCGCGCGTCAGCTGCTTGCCGAGATCCGGGAGCTCTCCGATGTCCTGCGGGCGCACGCCCTGCTCGTACAGGCGCTCCAGCACCTCGTTGGCGATCAGCTCGACGCTCGTACGCAGTCCGTCACGGAGTTCACTGGAGACGCCCACCGCGTGCTTGGTGGACTTGCCGACCAGCTCGGCGAGGGGGTTCTCGCCACCCTCCTCCGGAGTACGCAGCGAGTCCGCGCCGAACAGCGCTGCGACCGTGTCGAGTTCGCCGCCCGCCCTGCTGTCGTTGCGCTGGAGCGCGATGTCGAGGGAGACCGCGAGGTAGCGGCCCTCGCCCCACACCATCCGGTCGGCCAGGACGATGACACCGCCGACGAGCAGCAGCACGTAGCGCGGGGCGTCCTCGCAGGCGAACAGGAACGAGGCCAGCTTCGAGCCCGTCGCCAGGGTGTGGGAGCCGTCGAGGGCCACCGGTTCCAGGAGCCGGCCAGGGCCGTCCGGGTCCAGGGCCGCATCAGGTTCGGCCGCCCAGCCGCAGTCCACTGCGACCAGGCCCTTTTCGGCGTGGGCGACGGGGATCTCGTAGGTCTGCCCGGCCCGTTCCACCGTGAGGGTGTGCGGCTTGGCGTCGTACCCGAGGGAGCGGAGCACATCGGTGTTGAGGGCCCGGACCCGCTCTCGCCAGGCAGGGGAGCCGTACGTCGCCGAGTCGTCCTCGGTGTCCGGCGTGGAGGCGGTGCCGTCGGAGTCTTCCGGGAGGGCGAAGAAGGAGCGTGCCCGGAAGTAGTCGCGGCGCAGGGACCGCAGTCCAGCGCGGGGAGTGACGGGCAGCGCCACGCCCTTCGGTTCACGGACCGCGCCCAGGTCGTCCGTGGGGGCTGCCTCGGGCGCGTCTGCCGGCGGTTTGGCGGGCTCCTCCCGCTCCTTCCAGGTCTGGAGCAGGCCCGACTTGAGGTCCTTGGGCAGTACCTCGGCGAGGTAGTGGGCGGAGAAGTAGTCGCCGCGATTGACCAGGGAGTCGTACGTCATGACAGGGCTCTTCTCACAGGGCGGCGGGCGCGGCGGACACGGACGCGGGCGGGGCATCGGGGTCGGGAAGCAGGACCGCGAGGACGCGCAGCATCGGGCGTTGTCCGGTGGTCAGCAGGTCGTCGGCCAGGTCGGCGAGGCGCTTCTTGGTGTGTTCGCCGGAGAGCGTGGGCTGCTCCCAGTCGCCGAGCCGTTCCTTGTACTGCCTGATCGATTCGCGCAGCGGCAGGTCCCAGGCATCGCGGTGCTCTTCCATGAAGGATTCCGCCGCGGCCAGCACGTCGGGAATGGCGGCCTTCAGGGGCTCGGGGTCGCGGTAGCGGAGCTTGTTCGCCATAGTGGGTGTGACGCCCGAGCGGCGCAGCAGGGAGACCATGTCCGAGTCCACGGTTCCGCTCCTGGTCACTCCCATCCACTTGACGACGGTGGGCCTGCCGAGGCTGTTCGAGTACACGCCCTGGACGAGGAACGTGGGCTCCGCAACCCCTGCGGTGATCATCGGGGCTTCCTGCCGGCCGAGCCGGACGAGCACCTTGTCGGTCAGCCACTCGACGACCGGGTGGAGGTCGGTCAGCAGCGAGATCTCCGGCCAGCTCGACGTGGAGTCCGCCTCGCGGGCCCGCTGGAGCGAGTGCTGGGCGAGGCGCCGGTTGAAGGTCACGAGCAGGCGCTCGCGCAGTCCCTGTTCCCGCAGGTAGTCGACGGGCAGTGCCTTGAGCCGGTGGAGCAGGTCGGCGGGCGGGCGGAAGGACAGGAGCCCGGACTGGTCGTCGCGGTCGAGGTCCAGCCGTTCGCGGGCGTCCGGGAACACCTCGCGCAGCGCCTCGTCCAGGAAGTGCGCGGTCGAGTCGAAGAGGCGGGGGAGTACGGCGCCACCCGTGCCGGTCCCGTTCCCGCGGATATCCGGTGCGGAAGTCTCCGAGGAGCCCTCCGTGGCGTCGTCCGAGGCTTCGGCCGGCTGCTCGCCGACCGAGCCGAAGAAGTCCGCGAGGAAGTCGTCCATCACGGCTGCGTCCGCATCGGCCCCGGAGCGGAGGGAGTCCAGCGACTCGTCCACGGTCTTGCCGCGCAGCAGGTCCTGGACGAGGGACTTCTCCTCGGCCTCCGCCCGGTACAGCCCGGTGACGGCCTCGGCGGTGCCGAGCGAGCGGTGTGCCTGGTCCTCGCGGTCCAGGAGGCGTTCGGCGACCAGGGTGTCGTCCTTGGCGCCGTCCACTGTGCTGGTCAGGATGAGCGCGCGGAACTGGGGCTGGTGGGCCTGCCCGTAGCGGTCGATACGGCCGTTGCGCTGCTCGATGCGGATCAGCGACCAGGGAACGTCGTAGTGGACGAGCTGGTGGCACTGGCGGTGCAGGTTGACGCCCTCGGAGGCCACGTCACCGGTCAGCAGGATGCGTACGGGAGCGCCGGCGAGCCCGAACTCCTCCACGACGGCCATCTGCTGCTCGTCGGAGAGGCCGCCGTGCATGACACGGGTGCAGCCGGCTGCGGTACGGCCCCGGAAACCGAGGGCGGCCGGCAGGACGGTGGCGAGCCACTCCAGGGTCTGGACACGCTCGGAGAAGACGACGACCCGGGTGTCGGAAGAAGGGCCGACGCCGATGCCCTTCAGCTGCTCCACCAGCGCGCCGAACTTCGCCGAGTCCGTCTCGGTCAGGTCGGTGGTCAGCTCCGCCAGGCGATTCAGGGCGGAGAGTTCTGCCGCCGTGCCCCGGGGGTCGTCCTTCTTCTCCAGGGTTTTGATGCGCGCGGCGACGGTGGCCTTGAGCGCCGCGTGGGAGGAGAGGAACGATTTCAGGACGGTGTAGGGGAAGAGTGGGACCGAGCTCACGGAGGTACCGCCGTCGGTCGGCAGCCAGACCGCGGCGAGCTCCTCGAAGATCTTCTCCTCGGCGGGCGTGGCCGGGCAGTGCACGGCCTCGGACGGGCCGCGGTCCGCCCACTGTCCCTTCATCTGCTCGCGGACCTCGGTGCTGACCTTGGTACGCCGGATGAAGAGGTGCTCGATGTCCTCGGCCCGGTAGTTCTCCGGATCGCGGATCGCCGCCGGGTCGAGCAGGCCGATGAGCTCCGCGAACGACTTCGCGTCGCCGTTGTGCGGGGTGGCGGAGGCAAGGATCAGGGCGTCGGTGCGCGGGGCCAGGGTCTGCGCGAGCTGGTTGCGGAGCGAGCCGCGGTTGATCAGGTTGTGCGACTCGTCGATGACGACCGCGTCCCAGCGGATCTGTTCGAGGTGGTGCCGGTACTGGTCGGTGTTCTTGAGGGTGTCGATCGAGACGATCACGCGCTTGAAGAAGGTGAACGGATTGCGGCCGGCCGGGATCTCCCGCTGGATCCGCTCGATGCCGACCGAGTCGAGTCGTACCAGCGGAATCGAGAACCTCGTCCACAGCTCGTGCTGGAACTGCTCCAGCACGTGCTGCGGGGTGACGACGAGGATCCGCTCGCCGCGGCCGCGGCGGATCAGCTCGGCGAGGGTGAGCCCGATCTCCAGGGTCTTGCCCAGGCCCACCACGTCCGCGATGAGGAGCCGCGGGCGCAGATTGGCGCCGGAGAGGGCGAGCTCGGCGGGGCGGCGCTGGTAGGGCAGTGGATCCAGCAGGAACGAGTCGGCGAGGGCCAGCCGGCGCTCTGACTGGGGCAGCGCCGTACGGCGCAGCACGGCCTCCAGGAAGAGACGGGAGCGGCGGTAGTTCGGGGAGTCGTCGGCGATCAGGCGGGTGTCCCGCGGGTCGATCAGCTCGATCGTGTCCAGGCGGGTGAAGAACACGGCTTCCTGATCGCGGACGAAGTCGGACACGCCGACCACCTCCACGCGGGCGCCGTCGGCCTTGGTCCGCACGGAGCTCTTGACCAGCCACACCTCGTCGCGGACGAGGACCTGCGCGCCAGCCGGGAACTGCTCCTGCCCAGGCTCCTGCGACACGTCGCCGTTCTGCTCGGAGCTGGTCTGGACGACGGTCACCCGTGGCCTCCTGTGGCGTTTCGTGGCGGGATGGGGCAGGCCCCCCAGTATCGCGGGTCCGTATGCGTCAGAACGTCGCACCGGCCGCATAGACCTCGCGCAGCCGCTGGGCGGTGATCCGGGCCTGCACGGAGTGGCGGGAGCGCCGGCTGCGGCCCTTCGCCGGGGGGCCGGGCGCAGGGGCGGCGGGTGGGGCCGGGACGGGGTCCGCGGCCGGCTCCGGGCGGGCGGCGAGAGCCTGCCCAGCCGCGCCGCGGGGCTCGGGATCCGGAACGGGGTGGTCGATCAGTGTGGGGGTCGGCTCCGGGCCGCCGGGAGGCAGTACGAGAGTGCTCTCGGTCCCGGGATCATCGGACGGTACCGCCGAGGCCGCCCCGTCGTCCGGCATGCCGGTGGGGGCCATGGGCACGGTCGGTGCGCCCGTCATGGGGAGCAGGCCGTCGAGCATCGGTGCGGGGGCGGCCGTGTGGCTCGTCAGGCGGCGTCGGGCCTGGGCGACCTTGAAGCCCTGTGCCTCGATCACTGCACGGCACTGCTGCACGACGTCATCGAGTGCGGGACGGTCCTGGGCCTGGTGCGCCAGCATGGACGTCAACAGGGGTACGAGCTCGTCCGGTGCTCCCGACAGGTCTGGGCTCGTCTCCGGATCGGTGACCTGGTGGAACAGGACGTGGATGTTGGCCGCCTGGTAGGGGAGGTGGCCGGAGGCGGCGAACAGCAGCACGGCGCCGAGCGCGTACACATCGACGGCCGGCGTCAGCGGCTTCTCACCGTTGGCCTGCTCCGGCGGCATGCACGACGGCGTGCCGACCACCGTGTTCGGTGCCGTGAGGGAGACGCTCGATTCGGCGAAGACCGCGAGCCCGAAGTCGATGATCTTCGGGCCGTTCGGGCCGAGAAGGACGTTGGCGGGCTTGAGGTCACGATGCAGCAGCCCCTGCTTGTGGACGGTGGCGAGCCCCTCGGCGAGAGTCGCCCCGAGCGAGGCGGCGAGCAGGGAGGGGAGCGGTCCGTGGCTCGCCACATGCCGGCTCAGATCGAGCCCCTCGATGTACTCGGTGGCCAGCCACGGCTGGTCCGCTTCCGGATCGGCGTCCAGGAGTGCCGCGATCCGGGCGCCCCAGATCGTCTTGAGGATCTCCACCTCCTGGGCGAAGCGCAGCCGGGTCTCGGAATCAACCACAGACGGCTTGATCACCTTGACCGCGGCAGGCTCACCGCCCGGAGACTCTCCCAGGTACACCTGCCCCATACCACCGTGGCCGATCCGGCCGAGCAGCTCGTAGCCGCCCAGCTCGGTGGGGTCGTGCGGGCTGAGAGGTGCGATGTGCACGAGCTGCCTTTCAAGTTGCGGCTTGGGCGATGTCTGCAACGGTATCCACCCGGAATGCGGTTGCGTACCCGTTGGGCAAAGGACCTCGGGGGACGCTGCACGCGCTAGCCGAGGTCTCGCTTGCGCTCAGCGAGGCACTGGAGCCACAGCTCGTACGCCCGGCGGGCCTCTCGAACGGATTCCGCGGCGAACGCCTCCTCGGCGAACCCGGGGACGGCTGCCTGCCGAACGACCTCGACGAGGTGATCAGCCACCCTGGCGATCCGGTCTGCATGGGCGTTCCGCAGCTGTGGAGCCAACTCCTCTCCGCGGGCGGCCACGGCCATCAGGTCCGCGAAACCGTCGACGTCCGCGTACGCGGAGGGGAGGCTGGGAAGCTCGGACGAAGAGAGCCGCCCGACGGTCGGCGGTGGCGGCCCGACTTCTTGCTCAAGGGCGAGGAGGCGGTTCAGCAGGGCGCGCGTAGCGGCTGTGCCACGGACCCCGGCGGAGGTGGCCTCCAAGGCGTCCAGCTGCGCCGGGATGTCCGCGACCGACTCGGCCGCGAGTAGTTCCCTCAACCGGCCGGCGATGTCCAGTCCGGTATCCGATGCCCGGTCGATGACATCGTCGCAGGCGTCGAGTTCCGAGAAGGCTCGCTGAGCGGTGCGTACGGCTGCCAGCACCATGGCCGCCTTGTCGCCGTCGAACCTGCCCACTGCCTGCGCCAATTGCGAGGCGGTCATCGAGACGGCCGCGACCAGCTCGTCCGATTGCCGCAGCCTGCTCGTACCGTTGGGCGTGCTGATTCCCACCGTTCCCCCCTCGCCGTGACGGTGTCCTCGCCGTAGATCATGGATGGCGGTAACAGGGCACGGCAATCCACGGCCGGTAACCGTGGGCTCTCGGTACCTTCGGTGGCCGGAAACATGCGTATGGCCGTCGAAGTGGATCACCGGGTCCCAGAATGCGTCCATGCCCACGCACGAGACCGGCTTCGTCTACGTCATGCACAACGCGGCCATGCAGGACTTGGTGAAGATCGGGTTCACCACGAAGCTCCCCGAGGAGCGCGCCTACGAGCTGTCCAAGCCCACGGGAGTGCCACTCCCGTTCGACGTTGCGTTCCGAGCGCTGGCCATGCGTTGGAAGGAGGTCGAGCGGCAGGTCCACCGGCGGCTCGCCGATCACAGGGTGTCCCGCAAGGAGTTCTTCAGGGTCTCCGTCGACGAGGCGGTGGAGGCCGTGCGTGAGACTGCGCTCGCCGTGAACGGGATCGATGCGTGGGAACCCGCCCGGAGGCATCTGGTGAAGCGAGGGGACCGGGTCTCCCTCGCACTGGAGGCCGGGCAGGTCCTCGTGGTGCTCGCGATGCCGGCGCCGCTCTCCGGGAGGGGATGGGAAGTCCTCGATCTCTGGCAGGCCCACTCCGACGGGGATCAGCTGGAAATCTACGGCGCAGGCCAGCCCGCCGACGTCGCAGGCTTCAGCGATGGGGACGCTGGCGGGGACGAGGATCCTGTCCCGTATCTGGACCGGGCCGGTAGCGCCCCCAACGGTGCTCTCAACGGGTTGGAGCGCCTGGCGCCGGGACACCGCCTCCTCTGGCTGGCGGATAGGGACGAAGGTGCCACACCCTGCACGAGCGTGATCTTCGAAGCGTGGGACCACTGCCAAGTGGCGTCGCGGACCTGGAGCCCGCAGTGGACCCGGGAGGGCTACCCGCTGGTCCTCAACGCTTTGGTACGCGATCCGTCGAAGGCCATGGTCGACGCTGCCCGCCGTGCACTCGACCTTCCCGCCCCCCGCACCTGGGCCCCCCGCCCTGCGGTGCGCGATGCACAGGCGTATGCACCAGCGCGCAACGGTGACTGGCTGCCCCAGTTGCGGACCAGGGGTACCCGTCGTCGGAGTCCAGCCGACTGACTGTGGTGCGTCGCCGCCGCGCCCGAACGCCCGATCAACGACGCCAACGACCGCAGCACGCCGTACGAGGAGAGCAATGGCCCAGGAGTACCCCGAGTTCCAGCTTCGTCTGCCGCACGGAGGACCGACTGCGCGCGGCAGGCTGCTCTCCGAGATGGGCACCAACGGCAGCCAGAAGATGGTCGTGCTCGCGGGGTCCCCTGCTCGCCGGGACGTCGTTCCTTCGTTTCCGCTGAGGACACCCTCCTCGCACCGGCTGCGGGAGAAACTGATCGCGGAAGGGGCGATACGCGAGAGCACCACCTGGCCGGGATGGCTGGAGGTGACCCGGGACGTCGAGTGCAATTCACCGTCCGCCGCCGGCGACATTCTCGTGGGCCGCAGCTGCAACGGATGGCTCGAGTGGAAGACCGATGACGGTCGGCCGCTCGCCGATTTCCTCGAACAGGTCTGGTCCGGCCCCAGCCGGGCGTGGCTCGTCAGGGGGCCGCACCCGGCCGGACTCGATCTCGTGCAGAACGTCTGGCTCGTCGAGGGCCGGGTGACCCTCGTCGGCCTCCGGCTGCGGCCGGACGTGGCCCAGAAAGTCAGCAAGGAGCAGCTCCGTACCTTCGTGGATGAAGACTACGAGTCGGCTGCGACGTACAACGAGAAGGTGCAACTCGTTGATGAGTTGCATGCCTTTTTCTCCCGGATGCGACCGGGGGACACGGTGTGCACCGTCTCCGACGGCCGGCTGTACATCGGCGAGATCACCGGAAGCGTCGAGCAGCGAGTGGCCGAGGACGGGAGCAGCAACCTGCGGCGCCCAGTCGAGTGGGGGCGGGAGGGCTTCCTGCTGGAGGAGCTGCCCCAAGAACTTCGACAGCAGTTGTCGCTGAAACACGTGGTGGTCGATCTGACGACTTCCAAGGCCATCATCGACGGACTCGGCGTCAGCGACGAAGAACTGGTGGAGGAGGCTCGGGACAGCGAGGACGCGTCCGGAGTCGAGCCCTTGGCGGTCATGGCCCGCCGTGAGGTGGAGCTGCCCGAGCCCACCGAGGAACTGCGGAAGAAGCTCAACGTGCACCGCATGGATTGGTTGGAGGAGATCAGAAATCTCCTCGCGGATGAGAAGCAGTTGATCTTCTACGGCCCTCCTGGCACGGGGAAGACCTTTCTTGCGCAGGAGCTCGCCGAGTATTTCGGCGGCGGGCGCGAGCAGGTGAAGCTCGTCCAGTTCCATCCTTCCTATGCCTACGAGGACTTCTTCGAGGGCTTCCGCCCTCGCGAGGACCGTCTGACCCGCGAGGTTGCGTTCCGCCTCACGGCCGGTCCGCTGCGGGAGTTCGCCGAACTCGCCCGCCGGGAGGGAAACCGGCACATCCCGCATTTCCTGATCATCGACGAGATCAACCGGGCGAACCTTGCCAAGGTCTTCGGCGAGCTGTACTTCCTCCTGGAGTACCGAGACCGGTCAGTTCGCCTGACCTACTCGGGTGAGGACTTCTTCCTGCCGCGCAATCTTTTCATCATCGGCACCATGAACACTGCCGACCGATCGATCGCCCTCGTGGACGCGGCGATGCGGCGGCGCTTCGCCTTCGTTGAGCTCTCTCCGCGCATCGAGCCGACCGGCGGCCTGCTGCGTCGCTGGCTCGGTGACGAAAAGGACTCCGAGCCGGCGGACCTGCTGGACGAGCTCAATGCCCGGATCGACGACGCCGACTTCCGGATTGGACCCTCCTACCTGATGAAGCCGGGGGTCTTCCGGGCCGGAGGCCTGGAACGGACCTGGCGAACCAAGATTCTTCCACTGCTGGAGGAACACCACTACGGCGAGGGACTGGACATCGAGAGCCGTTACGGGCTACCGGCGCTGCGCCAGGCAGTGGCACGGCGATCCGGGCAGGGCCATGCCGGCGAGGGGCCCGAACCGCAGTGACGTACGTCGTCCCCCTGGTCGAACACACACCTGCCCGGCCATTCCTCATCACGGACCAGGTCGGCCGCGCGCTGGCCGCAGCCAAGATCCTTGATGAAGCCGCCCCCGACCCCTATGAGCCGGGGACGTGGCGGTTGCGTGCCGGGAGCAAGGTCGGGGTTGTGGCGCTTGCCGTACCGGGTGCCGGGACGGTCACGGTGCGTATCACCCCCAAGGTGCCGGTCCCGCGTCTGTTCTTCCTGCTCGGCTACAGCACTGACCCGAGCGGCTGGCAGGACGGAATGGTCGATCTCGCTGAGCACAGCGATCTCCTTCCCGCGCTCGCCCACGCCGTCGAGCGGCAGATCGACCGGGCGCTGAGGCAGGGACTGCTCCAGGGCTATCGCACCGTCGAGGAGGCGTCCCTCGTCATACGGGGGCGCATACGGGAAGCCGATCAGATCAGGCGACGATTCGGCATGCCTCTGCCGGTGGAGGTGGCCTACGACGAATTCACGACCGACATCGCCGAGAACCAGATCCTGCGCACTGCTGTCGACCGTCTCCTGCGCCTTCCAGGCGTGCCCCGGGCGATACGGACCCGGCTGTTGCACCAGCGGACTCGGCTGGCAGACATCACGACACTCGTGCGGGGGGAGCCGGTTCCGGCCTGGCGGCCGACGCGGCTCAACGCCCGCTACCACGGGGCCCTCCACCTCGCGAAGGTGGTTCTGGAAGGGGCGTCGGCGGAACACCTGCCCGGAGGGTTGCGCATGGACGGCTTTGTCTTCGACATGAACCGTGTGTACGAGGACTTCGTGTGCGCGGCCCTGCGGGAAGCGCTACGGCCCCACGGCGGGCGGAGCGTTCTCCAGACGAAGGGCATGCATATGGACGAAGGCGACTCCGTTCGGCTACGGCCGGATTTCGTGTGGTACTCGGACTCGGGGGCGCCGGGCATCGTAGCCGACGCCAAATACAAGGCCCGCAAGCGGAGCGGCTACCCCAACGAGGACCTCTACCAGATGCTGGCCTATTGCACTGCACTCGGGCTGTCAGAGGGCCATCTGGTGTACGCGAAGGGCAACGCGATGCTGACCAGTCACCGAGTGCGCCGGGCGGGAACGGTTCTGCACCAGCACGCCCTGGACTTGGACCAGCAGCCGGACGCGCTGCTGGCGGAGGTTCAGGAACTGATCCGGCGTATGCTCGCGGGCCGATGAGGTCAGTGTGTGGGGTGTCATGGGGAGCCCGTGCGCGACGACGTCTGAGCCGGGGCTTCGGTTCGGAGCGGTCGGTGCGGTGGCCCGGTTGTGTCTGGGGGCGTGACCGGGTGGGGGCTTGGGGGGCGTCAGGGGGAGTGGAGTTCGCCCTGGGCGACCTCGATGTTCGTGTGGAGGTCCGTTGCGGCCTCCAGGGCTGCCGTCGCCGAGAGGGTCAGGCAGGTCAGGAGGGCTGCCGCGATGGCGAGGCCCGGGTTCGGCGGGGTGCGGGGCGCCGGGGTGGCGGGTGCCAGGTGGGCCGCCACGCGGCGGGGGACCGGGCCCGCCGTCGCGGCCAGGGCCAGGTCCGGGCGGCGTGCGGCGCCGCGGGCCGCGAGCGCCGCCCTGCCGATCGCCTGAGCCGTGAGGCGCCGGTCGCCGACGGCGTGCGCCGCGGCCTCGTCGGCGCAGCGCTCCAGCGCGTACGCGAGCGGCTCGCGCAGCGCGCCGAGGGCGGGGTGGCACAGGGCGGACAGCTCTGTCACCGCGGTGAACAGGTGGTGGCGGCCGCGCAGATGGGCGCGCTCGTGCGCGAAGAGCGCCTCGCGTTCGGCGGCCGACAGGGCGCGCAGCATGCCCGCCGTCACCACGATCCGGCCCGGCCGCCCGGGCAGTGCGTACGCGTCGGGGAACTCATCGGCCAGTACGAGGAGTTCGCCGTCGGCGCGGGCCGCCAGCCGCTTCGCCCGTCCCAGCTGGGTCCACCGCCGGTGCAGGCCCCGTACGAACAGGGCGGCGCAGAGCAGCAGCAGGGCCAGCGCGGCGACCGCGACCGCCACGACCGCGTCGGCCGAGCCCGTGGAGAGCGGGGTCAGGAGCCGGCCGAGTGCGGCGACGGCGGGCAGGTGCGTGGCGCCGGGCACGACGAGCAGCGTGAGCGCCGCGGTGCTGCCCGCCGCGAGGCCCGCGGCCGTGACGGCCAGCAGCCAGGCGGCCTGCCGTGGGGGCAGGCAGGAGACGAGGCGCCGGCCCGCGGGCCCGGCCAGGAACGGCACGAGCAGCGGCAGCCACACCATGACGATCACCGGTCGCCGCCTTCGAGGAGGGAGCGCAGGGTCCGCTCGTCCTCGTCGCTGAGCTGCGAGACGAAGCGGGACAGGACGGCGCCCCGGTCCTCGTTGCGCTCGAGCTCCGAGTGCATGCGGCGGGCGGTCAGGCCCGAGGCGTCCTCGGCCGGGAGGTAGGCGTAGCCGCGGCCGGACCGCGTGCGGGTGACGGTGCCCTTCTCGTACAGGCGGGACAGGATCGTCGTCACGGTCGTCCGGGCGTGCGAGGTGCCCAGGGCCTCCTGCACCTGCCCGGGGGTGAGCGGGCCGCCGGCCGTCCACAGGGCCGCGAGCACGCTCGCCTCCAGGCCGCCCGAGGGGAGCCGTTCGGCGTTCGGGTCACCCATGGGAACGAACCTCCGCACGTCATCGTCTACAGTGGGTAGACCGTCTACAGGACTGTAGTCGATCGGGTCCTCCCGCCCACTCGCACTCGCACGATGGGAGCAGTACATGATGGCCCCCTCCGGCCCCGCGGTCGTGACCGCCCTGGACGGGCCGTCCGTCGACGGTCCCCTGTACACCCGCATCACCGCTCTCGCCGGGCGCGCCCCGGGCTGGCTGGACTCGCTGGTGTCGGGCTGGTCGACGTACGGCCTGGCGCTCTTCGGGCTGCTCATGGCGGCGGCCTGGTGGCGGGCGCGGTCCCGCCCCGGCCGGCCGGAGCGGACGGCCATGGCGCTGGCCGCGCCCGCCGTCGTCGTGACGGCCTTCCTCGCGGACACCCTGCTCAAGTCGCTGATCCGGGAACAGCGGCCCTGCCGGACCCTGCACGCCCTCACCCTGGAGGCCTGCCCGCCGCCGGGCGACTGGTCCTTCCCCAGCAACCACGCCGCCATCGCGGCCGCGGCGGCCACGGCCCTGTGGCTCACCGACCGGCGCCTCGGCGCGCTCGCCGCCCCGGCCGCGCTGCTGATGGCGTTCTCCCGGGTGTGGGTCGGTGCCCACTACCCGCACGACGTCGTGCTCGGCGTCCTGGTCGGCGCCGCGGTCGCCTGGCCCCTGACCCTGCTGGCCCGGCGCGGCGCACCCGTCGTGGAGAGGCTGCGCGGTACGCCGCTCGGGCCGCTGGTCGCGCCGCGCTGACGGCGGAGCCGGTGTGCGCCGTCAGCCGTTGGAGTTGAGGAAGCCGATCGCGACGGCGCCCCACCAGCACGCCTGCGACACGGCGGCGGTGGCCCCGCCCCAGGCCAGCATCCCGCGGCCGACCGGTCCCGTGGCGGCCGCGAGCCTGCGGCCCAGCAGCCCGGCCTGGAGGCCGTTGAGGGTCAGCGCGAGGACGAGCGCCAGCTTGGTCAGCGTCAGTTTCGAGCCGAGGTCGGGGTGCAGCATCATCCCGCTCGCGACGAGTCCGCCGAGGCCGGCCCAGATCGGCACGTGCAGCCGGGAGGCGGCGCCGAGCACTTCTTCGAGCGAGCACCGCCGGGTGGCCCACAGGACGCCGTAGTAGTCGGCGGACAGGACGGCGCCGAAGCCCAGGACGAGGGACGCGAGGTGGACGAAGAGCGCCGCCGTGTGCAGCGAGGCGTCCGTGCGGACGTGGGCGGAGAGCCAGAGGGCGGCCGTCAGGGCGAGCGCCGCGAACAGACCCGCCGCGGCCACGGTCCACCAGGAGTCGTACAGGCGGACGGGCCGCGCGGCCGGGGTGTGGCCGGGCGACGGGGCGGCGACTGGGGCCGGGGCGACGGACGACAGCATGAGGAGGGCTCCGGGGACGACGAGGACGGGGCCGTACCGACGGCCTCCAAAAGCAAGGTAAGGCTCACCTAAAAGTCGCCGTCGGTCAATGCGCGCCCGGAGCGCGAGACGCGAGCTCAGACGGGCAGGCCCCGCGGTTCCTTGATCCTTTTCATGATGATCTGCGAGTTGACCTCCGTGACCCCGGAGAGCGCGGTCAGCTTCTCGATCCACAGGCGTTCGTACGCGCGCAGGTCCGCGACGGCGATCCGCAGCAGGCAGCCGGGGCTGCCGAAGAGCCGGTACGCCTCGATGACGTCGGGAATGTCGTGCAGGGCCGCCTCGAAAGCCTCGACGGCGTCGCGGTCGCGGCGCACCTCGACCGAGACCAGCACCTCGAAGCCGCGGTCGACCGCCTCGGGGGCGATCACCGCACGGTAGCCCTGGATCACCCCCTCCTCTTCGAGCTGGCGCACCCTGCGCATGCAGGGGGACGGGGTCAAGCCGACACGCTGGGCCAGCTCCTGGTTGCTGAGGCGGCCGTCGGCCTGGAGCTCACGCAAGATTTCACGGTCAATGGCGTCCATGGCGCAATTATCGCGCAGCGATTGCGAACAGGCAGGTTGAAAGTGGCAATCCCATTGCGCGGGGATCTCACTATCATTGCTCGCTACGGCATTTCTGAACGTCTGTACGAGGTATCACCCGTACGTGAGAAGGGGTGGTCATGGGACGGATCGTCGTCATCAGCACGGGCGGCACGATAGCCAGCCGCTGGCAGGGCTCCGGCTTCGCGGCCGACGCCGACGGGCGCGAGGTCATGGCCACCGCGCCGCTGCCCGAGGACATCACCGTCGAGGTGGTGGACCTGTTCAGCGTGAACAGCCCCCGGCTCACCACGGCCCACCAGCTCACCCTGCTGCGGACCGTGCACGAGGTGCTCGCCGACCCGGACGTCGACGGCATCGTCGTCACGCACGGCACCGACACCCTGGAGGAGTCGGCCTTCCTCGTCGACCTGCACCACCACGACCCGCGCACCATCGTCTTCACCGGCGCGCAGCGCCCCATGGGCACCGCCGACGGGGACGGCCCGGGCAACCTGTACGACGCCCTCCTCACCGCCGCGAACACCCGCGGGCTCGGCGTGCTGATCTCCTTCGCCGGACGGGTGCACGCGGCCCGCGGCACGGTCAAGACCCAGGCGGTGGCGCTTGACGCGTTCGCCGACCCCTCGAAGGAACTGCTCGGGAAGATCGGCTTCGGCAAGGTGACCATGCTGCGCACCCCGCAGCGTCCCGAGCCGCTGCCGCTGCCCGCGATGCCCGAACTGCCGCCGCGCGTCGACATGGTGATGCACCACGCCGACGGCGACCCGGTGCTCCTGAACGCCGCGGTCGCCGCCGGGGCGCGGGGCATCGTCCTGATCGGCACCGGGGCCGGCAACGCCACGCCGGAGATCGTGGACGCGGTCAAGGAGGCCATCGCGCGGGGCGTGCTCGTCGCCCTGACCACGCGGGTCCCGGCCGGCCCGGTCACCGAGATCTACACGCACGGCGGGGCCGTGGACCTGGTCGCCGCGGGCGCCGTCCCGACGGGCACGCTCCGCGCCGGACAGGCCCGCATCGCGGTCCTCTCGGCCCTGCTGGCCGCCACGGACCCGGCGGAGCAGGCCCGCGTCCTGGCCCGCGCGCTGGGCACCCAGGACGCGGCCCTGGTCCAGGCCTGACCCACCGGCGGGACCCACCCCCCGGTCCCCCCGTTACCTTCTTCGTGGCTCCGCAATGGGGCTACCGGCCTTCGGGTCCGGCATGACTTTCCCCCCTTGTTGCGGTTGATGATCCGGGGGGTGGTG
>LJCW01000367.1 GCA_001298555.1 Actinobacteria bacterium OV450 | reverse complement strand
CGGCGGGCCGGCGCGCAGACGGCGGCCCGCAGGCCGGCCCGGAGCCCGCCGCAGCGGCGCCCGCCGAAGCGGAATCCGCCGCAGGGGAACCCGCCCCGGCGGAATCCGGCGAAGGCGGGCCGGCCGGTGGGGGCGCCGGCCGGACCGTCGACAACCGGTTCTGGCACTCGTACGCCCACTGGCGGGCCGGCACCCACCAGGGCACCACCGCCCGTCCCGGCCGCCGCCCCGGCCTGTCGATCGCGACCCCGGCCGGCCGCACCGAGTACACCGACCCGCACACCGGCAGGGAGGGCACCTGGGAGTACGCCTCCTGGACCTCCCCGGTGCACCGCTCCCGGGTGCCCGGCACCGAGGCCATCCCCTCCTGGAACGCCCACACCCCGGCCGGCACCTGGATCCAGGTCGAACTGCGCGCCGGCTACGGCACCCTCGGCGCCACCCCCTGGTACGTCATGGGGCGCTGGGCCTCCGGCGACGGTGACATCCGCCGCACCTCCGTCGACGGCCAGACCGACGGCACCTCCACGGTGTGGACCGACACCCTGGCCGTGGACGCCCCCGCGCGGGCGAACGGCGTACGCCTCGCGGACTGGCAGCTGCGCCTCACCCTGCACCGCAGGCCCGGCGCCGCCGAGGGCCCGACGGTGTGGCTGGCCGGCGCCATGGTCTCCGACGTCCCGGACCGGTTCACCGTCCCCGCCGCCGCGCCCTCGGGCAGGGCCCACGAGCTGGAGGTCCCCCGCTACTCGCAGGAGGTCCACAAGGGCCAGTACCCCCAGTACGACAACGGCGGCGAAGCCTGGTGCAGCCCCACCTCCTCCCAGATGATCATCGAGTACTGGGGTCACAAGCCCGCCGCGGCGGACCTGTCCTGGGTCGATTCCCGCTACGCCGACCCGCAGGTCTGCCACGCGGCCCGGCTCACCTACGACAGTGCCTACAAGGGCTGCGGCAACTGGCCCTTCAACGCCGCCTACGCCGCCACCTACGACGGCCTGGCCGGCGTCGTCACCCGGCTGCGCTCCCTCGCCGACCTGGAGACCCTGGTCCGGGCGGGCATCCCCGCGATCACCTCGCTGTCCTTCCGGACCGAGGAGCTCACCGGTGCGGGCTACGGCACCGCGGGCCACCTGATGACGGTCATCGGCTTCACCGCCGCCGGGGACGTGATCGCCAACGACCCGAACTCGCCCGACAACCGGTCGGTCCGCCGCGTCTACGAGCGCCGCGAGTGGGAGAACGCCTGGCTGCGCACCAAGCGCCACAACGCCGCCGGCAAGGTCGCCACCGGTTCCGGAGGCATCTGCTACCTGTACGCGCCGGCCCGCCCGACCGTGGCCCAGATCGGGGCGCTGAGGGCGGTGGGAGTGTTGTGAGGCAGACGCCGAAACGTCCCGGATTTCCCGTTGACCCGGAACGTAGATAAGCGGAACATAAAGCCATAAAGGGCACATAAAGGCTTCTACAGGAGGCGGCCCGCCATGACCACCCACAGCATCGAACACCACCCCGACCTCGCCGAGATGCGCTCACGGTTCGAGCGGGTCACCAGCACCCCCGCCGCGCAGGCCGTGGAGGCACTCGCCCTCATCACGGGCCTGTACCTGGCGGCCTCCCCGTGGATCGCCGGGTTCAGCGGGCTCGGCCCGCTGGCGGTCAACAACCTGATCGCCGGCCTGGCCTACTGCCTGTGCATGAGCGGACTGGGCTCCGCCTATGAACGCACCCACGCGATGGCCTGGACGGCGGTCGTCATCGGAGCCTGGACGATCGTGGCTCCGTGGCTCATCGCCGGGGACGTCAGCACCACCCGCAGCGTGGTCAGCAACGTGATCGCCGGCGGCGTCGCCCTGCTGCTCGCGCTCTCCATGGCGGGCATGGCGGGCCGAAACCGCACGGCCTGACCCCCCCCGGGGTACGCACCGGGCCCCGACCGCGCTGCGGCCGGGGCCCGGTGGCGTGCCGGTCCCGCGCCCGGTGGCGCGCCGGTCCCGGGCCCGGCGTACGCGTCGGTCCCGCGCCCAGCCGCGCGTCGGTGCCGCGCCCGGTCCCGAGTCTGGTCCCGCGCCCGGTCCTGCGTCTGCGGACGCGTCCGGAGCTGCGCCCGCGGACGCGTCCGCAGATGCGTCCCGAGAGGTCCGCCGGGGCGTGATGCGTGCCACGGGTGACGCTCGTCTCTACCGTGAAAGCCGCAAACGCTGTCACATTGGACGGCATGACCGCACACAGCGCCGCCCTCACCGCCCGCGCCCGCAAGCTCGTCGGGACCGGCGGCCCCAAGGAAGACCCCACGTGGCTGGAGCACGTGCTCGGCTGGACGCTGGTGGTCGTCGTCGCCATGTTCGTCACCCAGGTCGGCTGGCTCTGACCCGCACCCCGGCCCCGCGGCTCCTCGTCACGAGGCCTCCAGCCGCAGCCCGTCGGTGACGATCACGTCCGACGTGACCGGGACCTGCTCCGCGCTGATCCGGTGAGGGAGCCGGCGGCCGGCCCGTGCTCCTCGTGTCCGTCACGGGTGCGCAGCCGGTGGTCGTCGAGCGAGGCCGCGCGCACCGTCAGGACCAGCACCCGCAGCGGGCCGTCCGCGGTCGCGAGCGCGGTGACCCGCGAACGCGAAGCCCTGCGGGGCGAAGAGGGAGCTCGTCACCGTCGGCGGCGTCCGGGCCGCCACCGGCGCCCCGGAGGTCCGGCCCGCGGCCCGGGCGGCCGGGATCACCGTCGCGAGCACGGCCGCCGGCCGCGCCGGGAGCACGGCGGCGAGCGCCCGCGGACCGGCGCCGCCCGGATCGGCACCACGGCGGCGTCGTCCCCTCCCGGACGGCCGCGGCGCGTGCGCGGCCCGGACCTCCGCCGTCCCCGCACCGCCGTCGGGCAGGGGCACGCGACGGCGGCGGGGACCGCCACGGCGGCCCACTTCCGCCGGTCGACCCGGCCTTCGCGCCGGCCGGGCGGCGACGGATCCGCGGCCCTGCCCGTGCGCCCGGAAGTGCGCCTGGACGCGCCTGCGGCCTGCCCCTGATCGAGCCCCTGGAAGTGGCTCCCGTACGTCGTCCGTGTGCAGGGGAAGTGCCTGAGACAGGTCTGCCATACTGCGGGCATCCTGTGGCAGTTCGAGGCTAGGGCCGAATTTGAATAATAGTCAACAGCGTGGTGCGACCGGGCGTTCGCAGGTCCGCAGGGCGGAACTCATAGCCACCGGACGCAAGTTGTTCGCCGACACCTCGTACGACGCGCTCTCCATGGACGACATCGCCAAACAGGCGGGCGTCGCCAAGGGGTTGATCTACTACTACTTCAAGAGCAAGCGCGGCTACTACCTCGCCATCGTCGAGGACTCGGTCGCCGAGCTCGTCGCCCGCGCCGCCGGGGAACCGGACCTGCCCAAGGTCGAGCGGGTGCGCCGCACCGTCGACGGCTACCTCCGCTTCGCCGAGCAGCACCAGGCCGCCTACCGCACCATCGTCGCCGGGGGAGTGGGCTCCGACGCCGAGGTCCTCGCCATCCGCGACGCGGTCCGCGAGGAACTGGTGGCCACGATCGCCGAGGGCGCGTACGGGCGCCGGGCCGTCCCGCCGCTCGCCCGGCTCGCGCTGGTCGGCTGGCTGTCCGGGGTCGAGGGGGCCACCTTGGAGTGGATCGGCACGCGGGCGGCCGAAACAGCCTCCCCGGCCGCTTCCGCGGACGCGGACAACGATGTCGACGCCCACGACCGTGCCGACGGCTGTGCCGATGACGAGGGCGACGGCGTCGCGCCGGAGGGGGCGGCGCACGACGGGGCGGGAGCCGGTCCGCGGCCCGCGTACCCGCAGCCCGAACGGACCCGGCTCGGAGCCCTGCTCGTGCGCCAGCTGCGCGCGACTCTGACGGTGATCGGGGAGTTCGTCCCGGAGTGTCCACCCCCTCCCCTTCCCGAAGAGGCGTTCGAGGCCGTCGGTGATCTTGCCCCGGTGACGGGACGCTCCTGATCGGGCATACTCAAGCCGCCGCAGCCACTGAACTGCCCCTTCCGTGATCCGGGAGGGCAGTATCGGCTGTGAGAGCACCGATACCCGGCGGCGCGTCCCACACCTCACGCGTCGCCGCCGTGCCCGACGAGGGAGAAGAGCGCCGCCATGACTGACCGCGCCCCGCAGCCGGTGGACCGTCAGCTGCCCACCGAGGAGTCCCGGGATCTCCTCGCACTGGTACGAGAGATCGCCCAGCGGGAGATCCGCCCCGTGGCCGCCGACGAGGAGGACGCCGGGCGCTTCCCGCGGGCGATCTTCACCCTGCTGTCGGAGGCCGGCCTGCTCGGTCTTCCGTACGCCGGCGAGTACGGCGGCGGCGAGCAGCCGTACGAGGTCTACCTCCAGGTCCTGGAGGAGCTGGCCGCGGCCCGCCTGACCGTCGGGCTCGGCGTCAGCGTGCACTCCCTGGCCTGCCACGGCCTGGCCGGATACGGCACCGAGGAGCAGCAGAAGGCCCACCTGCCCGCCATGCTCGGCGGCGGCCTGCTCGGCGCGTACTGTCTCTCCGAGCCCGCCTCCGGCTCCGACGCCGCCTCGCTGACCACCAAGGCCGTGCGCGACGCGGGGGGTGACTGGGTCATCACCGGCACCAAGGCCTGGATCACCCACGGCGGGGTCGCGGACTTCTACACCGTCCTCGCGCGCACCGGCGGCGAGGGCCCCAAGGGCATCACCGCCTTCCTGGTGCCCGGCGACGCGGAGGGCCTGACGGCCGCCGTCCCCGAGAAGAAGATGGGCATGAAGGGCTCGCCCACCGCCCAGCTGCACTTCGACGGGGTCCGCGTCCCGGACACCCGCCGCATCGGTGAGGAGGGCCAGGGCTTCACCATCGCCCTGGCCGCCCTGGACGCGGGCCGCCTGGGCATCGCCGCCTGCGCCATCGGTGTCGCGCAGGCCGCCCTGGACGAGGCCCTCACGTACGCCCTGGACCGCAAGCAGTTCGGCCACCCGATCGCGGACTTCCAGGGCCTGCGGTTCATGCTCGCCGACATGGCCACCAAGATCGAGGCCGGCCGGGCGCTGTACCTGGCGGCCGCGCGGCTGCGCGACGCGGGCAAGCCGTTCTCCCGCCAGGCGGCGATGGCGAAGCTGTTCTGCACCGACGCCGCCATGGCCGTCACCACGGACGCCGTCCAGGTCCTCGGCGGCTACGGGTACACCGCGGACTTCCCGGTGGAGCGGCTGATGCGCGAGGCGAAGGTCCTCCAGATCGTGGAGGGCACCAACCAGATCCAGCGCATGGTCATCGCCCGCCACCTGGCCGGCCCCGAATCGCGTTGACACCCGCCCTGGTCCTGGAAGTGCGCCCGGCCCTGACCGACGCCGAACTCAACGAGCTGTTCGGCGCGGCCTGGCCGGGGCACCGGACGGCCGCGTTCGGGCCGGTGCTGGAGCGCAGCACCGCGTGGATCACGGCCCGCCGCGGCGGACGCCTGGTCGGCTACGTCAACGTCGCGGGTGACGGCGGCGCGCACGCCTTCGTCCTGGACACCACCGTCCACCCGGACGAACGCCGCCGCGGCCTCGGGGTCCGGCTGGTCCGGGCAGCAGCCGAGGCGGCGCGCGCCTCCGGGGCCCAGTGGCTGCACGTGGACCACGAGCCGCACCTGGAGCCCTTCTACGCCCGGTGCGGGTTCCGGCCGACCGCCGCGGGGCTGCTCGCCCTCTAGCCCTCAGAGCCCCTCGACGGGCAGCGGCTTCGCGTCGTGGTTGACGAAGCAGTCCGGCCGCGCGCCCGGGTGGCCGGCGGGCGGTGCGTTGGACACCGCGTTGTAGCTGATCAGGGCGAGCGTGCGGGTGTGCGGGGAGCGGTTCGGGCCCGAGCTGTGCACCAGGTTGCCGTGGAAGAACACCACCGTGCCGGCCGGCCCGGTGGCCTCGTACACGCCCCGGGTCCGGGCCAGCTCCTCGGTGGAGGGGTCCGGGAGTGCGTAGGCGAGCCGGCTGGAGGTGATCCAGGCCCAGTCCCCCTCCTCCTGGCCGGGGCCGCCGGAGGGTGCGGGTTCCTCCGGCCGGTCGGTGTGGGTGCCCGGTACCAGACGCAGCGGGCCGTTCTCCCCGGTGACCTCGTCGAGGAACACGGCGGCGGTGAGCGCCGCCGGGCGGGGCATCCCGTCGGTGGCCCTCCAGAAGTCGAAGTCCCGGTGCCACTGCCAGCGTTCGCCGCGCCGGGCCGCCTTCGGATTGACCTTCCACTGGTACACGTACATGTCCTCGCCCAGGAGCAGCCGGGCCAGTGCGGTCAGCGGCGACCTTTCGGCCAGGGCCTGCCAGGGGCCGCCTCTGCGGTGGAGTCCGTAGACCGCGCGCACGCTCGTGCCGTCCTCCTCGAAGAACCGCTGCGGTCCCTCCTCGGCGAGGACGGAGGGCAGCTCCCCGGTCAGGGGGGCCCAGATCTCGTGCGGGGTGATCGGTGGGACGACGGCGAAGCCGTCGCGCCGGAAATCGGCCAGGAGCCGCTTCGGGTCGGTCATGGCCCCAGGGTGCCGCCCGGCCCGCGGCCCGGCGAGGCAGCACGGGGAGCGCACGTGGGGTGCGCCGGGTCACCGGGACGCCCCTACTCGCCGTCGTAGAGCGGGCCGGCCGGCCAGATGGGCGAGCCGGCGACCCGGGACCACTCCGGATCGCGGCGGCCCGGCAGGGTGCGTCCGTCCGCGGCCCAACGTGCCAGCAGCGCCTGGTAGATCGGCGGATCGGGCTGCCGCTGCGGAACCGATTCTTCGTAGCCGGGCGGCGCCGGACGCCGCCGTCGGCCCGTTCTTGCCCCAGGGGCTTCGAGCGTGGTCATGCAGGGCCAACGCGCCGCCCGAGCCACGGGTAACCGCCCCGGCCCTGCGGGTATCCGTTCGAGGTGTCCCCGTCGTGCCGGGGCCCGGCCCGCTCCCCGAAGTGGCCGGACGTGCCGGGATGTCAGGGAGTGACAGAAGTCTGGCCCCGGGCCCCGTATCTGACGTACCGTCATATTCGCCCGAGCCGACGCCGCGCCCCCGCGGCCCCGCACCCCGCGCCACCACGCCGCCCAGGAGGTTTGCCATGCCCGCGGACCGACCCGTACCCCTCGACGAATACCCCGTCCACCAGGCCCCGCTCTCGATGAAGCACCTCGTCAGCGGCGACCGGAACGCCTACGACCGCTGCATCTTCCACGTCTTCGACCACGCCGGCCGGGCCGTCCTCATCCTCGGTCTCGGCGTCTACCCCAACGCCGGGGTCATCGACGCCTACGCCACCCTGCGCACCGGCGACGAACTCCTCGCCGTCCGCGCCTCCGACGCCCTCACCGACGACCGCATGAACCTCTCCGTCGGCCCGCTTCGGATCACCGTCGACGAACCCCTGAAGCGGATCACCCTCCGGTGCGCACCCGACCCCGCCGACCCAGACGGGCTCTCCTGCGACATCACCTGGACCGCCGAGTTCCCCGCCGTCTGGGAGCCGCACCACGTCCAGCGGCGCGGCGACCGCCTGATGCTCGAAGGCCGCCGCTTCGTCCAGGCCGGCCACGTCACCGGCACCATCCGCGCCAAGGGCGTGGAGCACACCCTCACCCCCGGCGAGTGGACCGGCACCCGCGACCGCAGCTGGGGCGTGCGCCCCATCCCCGGCGAGGACGGCGGACGCGCCGCCGAGGAGCACCGCCCCGAAGGCTTCCACTGGCTCTGGATCCCCGTCCGCTTCGAGGACCGCTTCGTCATGGTCATCGCCCAGGAGGACGCCGACGGGCACCGCACCCTGAACGAGGCCGTCCAGGTCTTCCCCGAGGACAGCGGCCGCCACGACGTACAGCTCGGCTGGCCCCAGACCGAGATCCGCTACCGGCCCGGCTCCCGCCACCCCGAGAGCGCCGTCGTCCACCTCACCGACCCGGCCCGCAAGCCCCTCGAACTCGGCGTCGAGATCCTGAACTCCTCCCCGCTCGCCGTCGGCGCCGGCTACCCGCCCGCCGCCGACTGGCAGCACGGCACGTGGCAGGGCCGCGGCTGGACCGACCGCCGCACCTACGACCTCTCCGACCCCACCGCCCACCCCATGGCCGCCTTCGGAGTCACCGACCACTCCGCCCGCTTCACCCTCGACGGACGGACCGGCTTCGGCATCTTCGAACACGGCAGCTTCGGCCGCCACGACCCCAGCGGCTTCACCGACTACAGCTCAGTGGCCCAGTAGAGGAAAGGGGAAGTCATGGCAGCACCGGCACCACGCCCGCGCACCTCCACCCGCGAACCCGGGGAACTCGGCCGGCGCCTCGCCGCCTGGCTCGCCGCCGAACTCCCCGGCGCGCAGATCACGGGCGTCCGCGTCCCCGGATCCAACGGCATGTCCAGCGAAACCCTGCTCTTCGACATCGAGCACCCCGACACCCCCGTCCGCTCCTGCGCCCTGCGCCTCGCCGCCGACCCGGCCGCCTACACCGTGTTCCCCGTGTACGACATGCCCCGCCAGCACCGGGTGATGAGCCTGGTCGCCGCGCACACCGACGTGCCCGTCCCGCGCGTGCTGTGGCTGGAACAGGACCCCGGACCGCTCGGCGCACCCTTCTTCGTCATGGCCCGCGCCGAGGGCCGGGTCCCTCCCGACGTCATGCCCTACACCTACGAGGGGAACTGGCTGCACGCCGCGAGCGACTCCGAACGCGCCGTACTCCAGGAGGCGAGCATCTCGCTGCTGGCCCGGTTGCACGACCAGTTCCCCTCGAAGGAGGCCGAGTTCCTCCTCCCCGGGGGAACCGGCAGCCCCCTGCGCCGCCACGTCGACGCCCAACGCGCCTACTACGCCTGGGTGGTCGACGGACTCGCGCCGTCCCCGCTGCTGGAGCGGGCCTTCGACCGCCTGGAGGAGCTGTGGCCCGCGGACGAGGGCCCCGCCGTCCTCAACTGGGGTGACGCCCGCATCGGCAACGTCGTCTACCAACCCGACGGGTTCGAGCCGGTGGCCGTCCTGGACTGGGAGATGGCCGCGTACGCCCCGCGCGAGGCCGACCTCGGCTGGACCGTCTACCTCCACCGCTTCTTCCAGGACCTGACCGTCGGCTTCGGCCAGAGCGGCCTGCCGGACTTCCTGCGCCGCACCGACCTGGAGCGCCGGTACGCCGAACTCACCGGGCACACCCCGCGGGACATGGAGTTCCACACCCTGTACGCGGCCCTGCGGCACGGCATCGTGATGCTGCGCATCGCCTACCGGCAGGCGTACTTCGGCGAGGTCGAGGTCCCGGCGGACCCCGACGCACTGATCCTCCACCACGCCACCCTCAGGGCCATGGTGCAGGGCACGTACTGGTGACCGCGGCCCGGGGGCCGGGAAGCCGTCAGGCGGCCTGCGCGTGCTGGCGCATCTGCGGCAGCAGCGCCGGCGCCGGCATCCGCACGGGACGCGAACCGGGACCGCCGACGTGCGAGAACGGCTGGGTGCGCCAGTCCAGGCCCTGCGGCAGGTCCAGCAGCACGACCTCCAGCTCCGCGGACTGGTCGGGGGCCGCGCCGACGGTCGGCAGCCCCTCGGAGGCCGGGCGGCCCGTACCCGCGCACACCGTGAGCCCGAACGGGTTCCACGGGGTCAGGCAGAGCCCGTGCTCCGGCAGGTACTCCTCGTCCGCGACGAGGGCGATCGACTGGCCGCAGTCCGGGCAGGTCGCGTGGTGGATCTCGAACCCGTCGAACCCGAACCCGTCGGCGTCTTCGAGGTACTCGTCATCGCCGGCGTCGACGAATTCCAGGGGCTCCGGTTCGGTGCGACCGGCGCGCTTGGTGTTCTGCATGGATGTACTCCCCCTTGGGTGGGCCGGGCGGGCAGGTTCTACGGCCTCGGCCACAGCAAGCACTTCCCGCCGCGCGGCACGAGTAACCACAACATCCCGCCGTACGCCTGCATACCCTTGTGGCTTTGGTCACATGCCCGCCGCAGGTGCCACTTGTGGCCGGACAGCACTGTGCCTGGAGCACCCTTGGGCCTTAGGTTGAGCGGCTATGAGCGCAATGGAGGAGCTGGACCGCCAGATCGTGGATCTGCTCGTGCGGGACGGGCGGATGAGCTACACGGATCTGGGCAAGGCCACGGGACTGTCCACGTCGGCGGTCCACCAGCGAGTACGCCGTCTGGAACAGCGCGGGGTGATCCGCGGGTACGCGGCCGTCGTCGATCCCGAAGCCGTGGGCCTGCCCCTGACGGCCTTCATCTCGGTGAAGCCCTTCGACCCGAGCGCACCGGACGACATCGCCGACCGGCTGGCCGGCGTACCCGAGATCGAGGCCTGCCACAGCGTCGCGGGCGACGAGAACTACATCCTGAAGGTCCGCGTCGCGACCCCGCTGGAGCTGGAGGACCTCCTGGGCCGGCTGCGCGCCCTGGCCCACGTCTCGACCCGCACCACCGTCGTCCTCTCCACCCCGTACGAGGCCCGCCCGCCCCGGGTCTGAACCCTGCTGACGCCCCCCGCGCGGCCCGCCGCCGGGGCGCTCCGGCCCCCCGCCGGCCCGCCGCGCCGGACCCCGTCCGGCCGACACCCGGGGGGCGCGGTCGAGACGGGCCCGCGGACCCGCGAAACTGTGCGCATGACTGACCGCACCGCCAACTCCGCCGACGCCGCCGGAGCCCCCGCGCCCGAACGGACCGTTCTCCTGCGCGGAGGCGAGGTACACAGCCCCGCCGACCCCTTCGCCACCGCGATGGTCGTCGAGCGCGGACACATCGCCTGGGTCGGCTCCGAAGGCGCCGCCGACGCCTTCGCCCAGGGCGTCGACGAGGTCGTCGACCTGGACGGGGCGCTCGTCACACCCGCCTTCACCGACGCGCACGTCCACACCACCTCCGCCGGACTCGCCCTCACCGGCCTGGACCTCACCGGCGCCGCCTCCCTCCCCGAGGCCCTCGGGCTCGTCCGCGCGTACGCCGGACGCCGCCCCGCCGACCGGGTCCTCCTCGGCCACGGCTGGGACGCCGCCCGCTGGCCCGAGCGCCGCGCGCCCCGCCGCGAGGAGCTCGACGAGGCCACCGGCGGCCGCCCGCTCTACCTCAGCCGCATCGACGTGCACTCCGCCGTCGTCACCACCGCCCTGCTGGACCTCGTCCCGGCCGTCACCGTCCGCGGCGACGAGCCGCTGACCCGCGACGACCACCACGCCGTCCGCCGGGCCGCGCTTGCCGCCGTCACCCCCGCCCAGCGCGCCGAGGCCCAGCGGGCCGCCCTGGACCGGGCCGCATCCCTCGGCATCGGCTCCGTCCACGAGTGCGGCGGTCCCGACATCTCCTCCGCCGAGGACTTCGCGGACCTCCTCAACCTCGCCCGCGAGCGGCCCGGCCCCCGCGTCTTCGGCTACTGGGCCGACCGCGACCTCGAACAGGCCAAGGCGCTCGGCGCCATCGGCGCCGCCGGCGACCTCTTCGTGGACGGCGCCCTCGGCTCCCACACCGCCTGCCTGCACGCCCCGTACGCCGACGCCGGCCACACCGGCACCGGCTACCTCGACGCCGCCGACGTCGCCGCGCACGTCGCCGCCTGCACCGAGGCGGGCCTCCAGGCCGGATTCCACGCCATCGGCGACGCCGCCCTCACCGCCGTGGTCGAGGGCGTGCGGGCCGCCGCCGACAAGGTGGGCCTCGCCCGCGTCCGCGCCGCCCGGCACCGCGTCGAGCACGCCGAGATGATGACCCCCGCCACCATCGCCGCCTTCGCGGACCTCGGCCTCACCGCCTCCGTGCAGCCCGCCTTCGACGCGGCCTGGGGCGGCGAGGACGGCATGTACGCCGACCGGCTCGGAGCCGAGCGCGCCCGCACCCTGAACCCGTTCGCCGCCCTGCTCAAGGCCGGCGTGCCGCTTGCGTTCGGTTCGGACGCGCCCGTCACCCCGTTCGACCCCTGGGGCACCGTCCGGGCGGCCGCATTCCACCGCACCCCCGAGCACCGGATCTCCGTACGGGCCGCCTTCACGGCCCACACCCGGGGCGGCTGGCGGGCGCTGGGCCGCGACGGCGCGGGCGTGCTGGTACCCGGAGCCCCCGCCGACTACGCCCTCTGGGAGACCGCCGAGCTGATCGTCCAGGCCCCCGACGACCGGGTCGCCCGCTGGTCCACCGACCCCCGTTCGGGGACCCCCGGACTGCCCGACCTGACCCCCGGCGGCGACCTGCCGGTGTGCCTCGCCACCGTCGTCGGCGGGCGGGAGGTATTCGTACGGCCACAGGGGTGATCCGGTCGGCCTCGGTTCGGTACGGGCGCTCGGACCCGGATAGGTTCGGCCGGGTCCACCACCGGACGTCCGTACCGGGCGGCTCCGACTGCTCAGCGCGCCCGCGCCTCGGGGGCGAGGGAAGGTTTCGCCGGACGGGGGTCCCCCCTGCCCCGAGGGAACTCGGGGGAAGGTGGCCCCGGTCGGGCCCCGCGGTCCAGTAGACAACGGTCACGGCGACCCGCAGCCAGCGGGAGCCGGACCGGCCCGAAGGACCGCGGGCCCCGACCACTGTTCTAGAGTCCTCTGTGACAGGACGTACGAGAACACGAAGGCGGACCCGGTGAGCGACGGCGGACAGCGGGGTCACGGACCGCTCGGAACGGCCTTGGTGATCATTCCGACCTACAACGAGGCGGAGAACGTCGGGCCGATCGTCGGCCGCGTGCGCGCTGCGGTTCCCGAGGCCCACGTCCTGGTGGCGGACGACAACAGCCCCGACGGCACCGGCAAGATCGCCGACGGGCTCGCGGCGGGCGACGACCACGTGCACGTCCTGCACCGCAAGGGCAAGGAAGGCCTCGGCGCCGCCTACCTGGCGGGCTTCGCCTGGGGCCTGGAGCGCGACTACGGCGTCCTGGTGGAGATGGACGCCGACGGCTCCCACCAGCCCGAGGAACTGCCGCGGCTGCTCACGGCACTCGCCGGGGCGGACCTCGTCCTGGGCTCGCGCTGGGTGCCGGGCGGCCGGGTGGTCAACTGGCCCAAGAGCCGCGAGTTCCTCTCGCGCGGCGGCTCGACGTACTCCCGGCTGATGCTGGACGTCCCGATCCGGGACGTGACCGGCGGCTACCGGGCCTTCCGCCGCGAGACCCTGGAAGGCCTGGGCCTGGACGAGGTTGCCTCCGCCGGCTACTGCTTCCAGGTCGACCTGGCCCGCCGGGCCGTGCGGCGGGGCTACCGCGTCGTCGAGGTGCCCATCACCTTCGTCGAGCGCGAGTTCGGCGACAGCAAGATGAGCAAGGACATCGTCGTGGAGGCCCTCTGGCGGGTCACCCAGTGGGGGCTCAGGACCCGCGCCGCCAAACTGACCGGCCACGTCAAGGGCGCGCGGCGCGCCTGACCAGCGGCCGGAGGTGCCGTAGCCGGCGTCGCGCGCCCGCCGGGGGTACGGGACAGCCCCATCACGGGACAGCCGTTAGGGGATGTCCGGTACCTCCGGCTGAGGTCGCTTTTATGCCGCCCCAGGCACACTGGGGGCATGACGACCGGCGTTCCCCTTTCGACGGCCCCCCGACGGCGCTCGCGCGCCCGCACGTTCCTTCCCCTGGCGGTCGCCGCCTGGATGATCCTGGAGATCTGGCTGCTGAGCCTGGTCGCCGGAGCGGCCGGCGGGCTGACCGTCGCCGCGCTGCTCATCGGCGGGATCGTGCTGGGCGCGGTGGTCATCAAGCGGGCCGGACGGCGTGCCTTCAAGAACCTGACGAACACCTTCCAGCAGGCTCAGCAGGGTCGGCAGCCCACGCCGCAGCAGCCGGGCGGCGGCAACGGCCTGACGATGCTGGCCGGTCTGCTCCTGATCCTGCCCGGCCTGGTGTCCGACGTGGCGGGCCTGCTCCTGCTGATCCCGCCCGTCCGGGCCCTCGTCGGCCACCGGGCGGGCCGTTCCCTGGAGCGCAGGATGGCCGCGGCCCCGGCCGGCAGCTTCGGCGACGCCTTCCAGCAGGCCCGGATCCACCAGCCCGACGGCAAGGTCGTCCAGGGCGAGGTCATCCGTGAGAACGATCCGCAGCGGCCCGCCCCCGGTCCCGACGCCGGATACCGGCCGCCGCTGGCGCCCTGAGCCGGGGCAGGGACGAGGCCGGGGCAGGCTCGAAGCCGAGGCATGAAGCCGAGGCATAAAGCCGAGGCAGGACAAGCAGAAGCAGGCAAGCCGAGGGCCCCCGCCACAGTTCGTGGCGGGGGCCCTCGGCTTGTACGGTGCGTCCGGCTGTCAGGCGGACTTGCGGCTGTCCCGCGGATGCACGGCAATGTTCATGGCGCCGGAACGCAGGACCGCCAGCCTCTCGGCCAGCACCTCCTCGAGTTCCTCGCGGGTGCGCCGCTCCATGAGCATGTCCCAGTGCGTTCGCGCAGGCTTGCCCTTCTTCTCTTCGGGCCCGTCCCCGTCCACCAGGAGTGCCATGGCGCCGCACGCCTTGCACTCCCACTCCGGCGGAATCTCTGCCTCAACCGAGAACGGCATCTCAAATCGATGTCCGTTCTGGCATGCGTACTCCACCGCCTGGCGCGGGGCCAGATCGATGCCGCGGTCCGTCTCGTAGCTGGTAACCACGAGCCGCGTACCGCGGAGAGCTCGCTCACTCATGAATCGTGCCTCCCGGGCTTGTCGCCCACAGGACAGGTGTCGCTGTCGTCGTCATCCGGTCAACGTCCGGTCGGCGGTATAGATTCCCGCTCCGGGTGATGCGTCGCCCGTCGTGCCGCCCCTTGTTGTACCCACCAATGCCCGTTTTGTCACATCTGGCAGCAGATGTCACCCAACGTCTACACTTCTCAAGCGCGCAGTAACGGTCCGCCTGGCAGGCCAAAGGCGTACACTACCGGCCCTTCGCTTCAACGTCGAAATCCGTTCGGAATTCGTATGAAGATCCGGGTCCGATCCGGGGCCGGGGCGGCCGTCGGACCGGTCAGATCCGCTCGGGTACAGGATTCCCCGCCGCCTCCACCGCACGCCGCACCGGCACCCGTGCCAGGAGCACGAAACCCAGTGCGAAGAACACCACCAACGAGATGATGGCGTCGCGGTAGCTGCCCGTGACCTGGTACGTGAGCCCGAACACCAGCGGCCCCACCCAGCTGACCCCGCGGTCGCTCATCTCGTACGCCGAGAAGTACTCCGCCTCCTTGCCGGCCGGGACCAGGTGGGAGAACAGCGAACGTGACAGCGCCTGGCTGCCGCCCAGCACCAGTCCGATCATCGACGCCAGTATGAAGAACCACATCGGTGCGCCCGCCGGCAGGAAGAAGCCGGCGCCCAGGGTCACCGTCCAGGCCACCAGAGACCCGAGGATGGTCTTCTTCGCGCCGTACGACACGGCCAGCCGGCCCATCGCCATCGCGCCCGCCACGGCGAGGATCTGCACCAGCAGCACCGCCGTGATCAGAGTCGAGTCCTCCAGCTTCAGCTCCTGCTTGCCGTACACGGACGCCTGCGAGATCACGGTCTGGATCCCGTCGTTGTAGACCAGGTACGCCAGCAGGAACGACAGCGTCAGCGGGTGCCGCCGCATGTCCTTCAGCGTGGCGACGAGCTGCTTCCACCCCGACCCGGCGGCCGCGTGGTCGGCGCCCGACCGGACCACCGCCCGGTCCCGCAGCCGGCGCATCGGGATGATCGCGAACGCGCCCCACCACAGGCCCGCCGAGGCCAGGCAGATGCGCACCGCCGCGTCCTTGGAGATCCCGAAGGACTCGTGCGACTGGAACAGGACCAGGTTCAGGACGAGGACGAACGCCCCCGCCGTGTACCCGAACGCCCAGCCGCGCGAGGAGACGGCGTCCCTCTCCTGCGGCTCCGCGATCTGCGGCAGGTAGGAGTTGTAGAGCACCATCGACACCGACATCGCGGCGTTCGCCAGGATCAGCAGGATGCCGCCCAGCAGGTAGCGGTCGCCGCCCAGCAGGAACATCGCGGTGGTCGCCGCCGCGCCGGTGTACGCCGCCGCCGCGAGCAGCGGCTTCTTGCGGCCCGTACGGTCCGCGGCCGCGCCCACCAGCGGCATCGCCAGGACCGCGACGATCACGGACACCGAGACGGCGTACGCGAAGAACGAGCCGGAACGCACCGGGATCCCCAGCGGGTGGACGTACCCCTGCGCGTCCTGGGCGGCCTCGGCCATCGCCGTGAGGTACGGGCCGATGAACACCGTCAGCACGGTCGAGGAGTAGACCGAGCACGCGAAGTCGTAGAAGTACCAGCCGTGCTGCTCGCGCTTGCGTTCCGCCGCGCTCGGCGCCGGCTCCCCGGGCGCGGCCCCCGCGCCCTGTTCCGTCGTCTCCGCACTCACCGGTGCCCCCTCGTTCCCGTCCGGCACGTGAAGGGTGGCGGCGGCGGTCCTGGCAGGTCAGGCCCAGGCTCCGCGCTGGTCCAGCACCGTGCGCAAGATGTCGATCCGGTCGGTCATGATGCCATCCACCCCCAGGTCGAGGAGAGCCTCCATACGTTGCGGTTCGTTCACGGTCCACACGTGGACCTGGAGGCCCCGGTCGTGGGCCGTCTTCACGAACCGCCGGTCGACCACGCGGATGCCCGCCTGGGTCTCCGGAACCTGCGCCGCCACCGCCCCGACCCGCAGGGCCGCCGGGATCGCGTACGAGCGCAGCCGCAGGCCGAGCACTCCGCGCACCCCGTACGAGGTCGCCAGCCGGGGACCGGCGATCTTCTGGGCGCGGGCCACCCGGCTCTCCGAGAACGAGCCCACGCACACCCGGTCCCACACGCCCGCCCGGGCGATCAGGTTGACCAGCGGATGAAGGGCCGACTCGGACTTGACGTCGATGTTCCAGCGGGCTTCGGGGAACTCCTCCAGGAGCTCCTCGAACAGCGGCAGCGGCTCGGTGCCCGCCACCCGCGCCTCGCGGACCCTGCCCCACGTCAACTCCGCGATCCGGCCGTGTCCGTCGGTGACCCGGTCCAGCGTGGAGTCGTGGAAGGCGACGAGCTTGCCGTCGGCGGTGGCGTGCACATCGGTCTCGAAGTACCGGTAGCCCGCGTCGGCGGCCCGCCGGAAGGCCGCAGCGGTGTTCTCCAGCCCATCCGCGGCGCCTCCCCGGTGCGCGAAGGGAATCGGAGCCGGGTGGTCCAGATACGGATGGCGAAGGCGTACGTGCGTCACCCGCCGCAGTATGCACCGTGACACCCGTGGGGAGGGAGCGACCCGATGGCCGCGTGGTGAACGCCGCACCACCCCTGGCCCCGGTGGACCCCGTCGTGACAGGCTGTCGGTGCGGAAGCAATCCAATACCGGCATCGCTCGGGTCAGGGCGGGGCCAATCCGACGAAGGTGGACCGGACAGCATGGCAGAGTGGACCTCGGCGGTGGGTGCCGCACAGCTCGCCCGTCTCATCACCTCCCAGCAGGAACGGCCCAGCGTCCCCGGGGCGCGCAGACTCCCCGCCTACCGGACCCTCGCCGACGGCATCCGGCTGCTCGTCCTCGAAGGCCGCGTCCCCGTCGCCGCCCGGCTGCCCGCCGAGCGGGAGCTCGCCGTCTCCCTCTCCCTCTCCCGCACCACGGTCGCCGCCGCGTACGAGGCCCTGCGCGGGGAGGGCTTCCTGGAATCCCGCCGCGGCGCCGGCAGCTGGACCTCCGTGCCGGCCGGGAACCCGCTGCCCGCCCGGGGCCTGGAACCGCTGCCGCCCGAGTCCCTCGGCTCGATGATCGACCTCGGCTGCGCCGCGCTCCCGGCCCCCGAGCCCTGGCTCACCAAGGCCGTGCAGGGCGCGCTGGAGGAACTCCCGCCGTATGCGCACACCCACGGGGACTACCCCGCCGGGCTCCCCGCCCTGCGGCGCATGCTCGCCGACCGCTACACCGAGCGCGGCATCCCCACGATGCCCGAGCAGATCATGGTCACCACCGGTGCGATGGGCGCCATCGACGCCATCTGCAGCCTCTTCGCCGGCCGCGGGGAGCGCATCGCCGTCGAATCCCCGTCCTACGCCAACATCCTCCAGCTCATGCGCGCCGCCGGGGTGCGGCTCGTACCCGTCGCGATGGCCGCAGGTCTGGCCGGCTGGGACATGAGCGTGTGGCGGCAGGTGCTGCGCGACGCCGCACCCCGCCTCGCATACGTCGTCGCCGACTTCCACAATCCGACCGGAGCCCTCGCCTCCGAGGAGCAGCGCCGCGCCATGGTGGAGGCGGCCCGCTCCGCAGGCACCGTCCTCGTCGTCGACGAGACCATGGCCGAGCTCCGGCTGGACCCCGAACTGGAGATGCCCCGCCCGGTCTGCTCCTTCGACCCGGCCGGCTCCACCGTGATCACCGTCGGCTCCGCCAGCAAGGCCTTCTGGGCCGGCATGCGGATCGGCTGGGTCCGTGCGGCCCCCGACGTCATCCGCAGTCTGGTCGCCGCCCGCGCGTACGCCGACCTCGGCACGCCGGTGCTGGAACAGCTCGCCGTGAACTGGCTGATGCGGACCGGCGGCTGGGCCGAGGCCGTGGAGATCCGCCGCACCCAGGCCCGGGAGAACCGGGACGCACTGGTCGCCGCGGTGCGCCGGGAGCTGCCCGACTGGGAGTTCGCGGTGCCGCAGGGCGGGCTGACCCTGTGGGCCCGCGCCGGCGGGCTCTCCGGCTCCCGGCTCGCCGAGGTGGGGGAGCGGGTCGGCGTACGGGTCCCCTCCGGGCCGCGGTTCGGGGTCGACGGAGCCTTCGAGGGCTACGTCCGGCTGCCGTTCACCGTCGGCGGGCCGGTGGCCGAGGAGGCCGCGGCCCGGCTCGCGGCAGCCGCCCGGCTGGTCGGCACGGGGGGGGGGGGCGGCGGGGCCGAGCCCCCGCGCACCTTCGTGGCGTAGGCCGGGGGACCGGAGTCAGGCCGGGGGTGCGCGGTCCGGCGCGGATTCAGGGGCCCACGGGCCAGGGACCGCGGGCCGGGGGCGCCTCGGCCGGGACCTCCTCGATCTCCTCGGCGTCGTCCGACGGCCCCGGGGGCTGCACGATGTGCAGCGGCTTCGACAGCGTGACCCGGCCCGGCGCGCCAGGGGCGGGCAACTGCCGTCCCGGCAGCAGCTCCAGCACCGCCTGTCGGTGCTCCGGGTTCGCGTCGTCGTCGTACGGGTCCGGCGTGGCGGGCACCTGCACGCGGTGCACGGGGCCCGAGCCGAGCCGCGCGTACCCCCGGCCCGGTGGCAGCTGGGCCGTCGGGGTGGTGTGCGGCGGCAGCCCCAGCACGTCGGTGATCTGCTGCATCGCGGCCGGACCCAGCACGACCCGGGCCCGGGTGTGCTGCCAGACGGCGTCGTTCAGCAGCTCCAGGTGGTCGAACTGCTCGGCGACGACGACCGTGACGTGCGCGCCGCGCCCGTGCCGCAGCGGGACCTGGAGCCGGGCGAGGGGGTCGGGGCCGCCCTCCGCGGTCGCGAGGTGCGCCAGCACGCTGGGCCGGTCCAGCAGGATCCACAGCGGCCGCCGGGTGTCCTCGGGCGCCGGCCGGCCGGCCTCGCGGGCCCGGTGCGCGGCCATCAGCCGCCGCTCGGTCTCGCGCGCGGCCCACTCCAGGGTGGCCAGCGCCCCGGCCGGTCCGCATTCCACGGCCAGCACGCCCGTGCGCCCGGACAGGCAGGAGAACTCCCCGCTGCCCCCGCCCTCCACGATCAGCACCTCGCCCCCGTGGCGCAGGGCCTGCAGGGCGATCGAGCGGAGCAGGGAGGAGGTGCCGCTGCCGGGCCGGCCCACGGCCAGCAGGTGCGGCTCGGTGGAGCGCGGGCCGGTGCGCCAGATCACCGGCGGCACGTCGCGCGGCGCGTCGTCCTCCAGGACGGGCAGGGTGCGCTGCACGCTGCCCGCGTCGGTGAATCCGAGCACGGTCTCGCCCGGCGAGGTGACGAACGGCTGGGCGGCGATCCCCGTCGGCAGCGGTGCGAGCACCGTCAGGTCGAGCTGGTTGCCCTCCTCGTCCCATTCGAAGAGGTACTCCCGCCCGCGCCCCGACTTCGCGTGCAGCAGGGCCTCGATCCGGGCCCGCGAGGCGGCCTCGCCGTCGGTGAAGTAGGCCGGGTAGCGGATCCGGAGCCGGGTGACGCGGCCCGCGTCGTCGAACGCGTAGCCGCTGAACGCCCGGTCCCACTGCCCGCCGTGGGCGAACAGCGGGTTCGGGTCCTCAGGGGTGGAGAAGTACGGGACGAGGGCCTCGTACAGGGAGCCGAGCCGTTCGCTCTCGGCCTCGCTCGGCCCGGTCTTCACCGGTGTACGGTCGCGTCCCCGCCAGGCCGCCGCCGCCATCAGGGTGATCAGGCCGGCGAGGGGGCCGTAGGGGACGAGCGCGACCACGAGGACGCAGGCGGCACCGAGGAACAGCGCGGGACCACGCTTGTCCTTGGGGGTCCGGGCCCACTTCTGCCGCCCGGCCGCGGCCAGGACGCGCAGGCCGCGCCCGATGACGAGGAGCGGATGGAGGACGTCCGTGGCGCTGTCGGCGGCCGTGCGAGCGAGGTCGCGGCCCCGGGCCAGCGAGGTGGTGCCGCTGCTGAGGATGCGGGGGAGTGGGCGCCGGGCCACGGGCGTCTCCTGGAGTTGTCGTGGTGCGGGACGGTCCGGTCGGGCGGTGCTAGGGAGTGTCGTCAAAGTAGCGTCGGCCGCCCGAAGGGCGGGGCCGGCGGGGTCTGGTGCGTGCGATCGCAAGGCGGAGGAGGGAATCGACGCGGAGCGTCGGTGACCGACGACAACGCGGCGAGCGTGCGTACCAGACCCCGCCGGCCAGACGGGACTTTGACGACACGACCTAGAGCTTGATCCCGCCGAGCAGGCTCGCCAGGCTCGCCGTGCTCGCGGTGATGCTGGGGGCGATGGCGGAGCCGGCGAGGAAGAAGCCGAACAGCGCGCAGACGAACGCGTGGGACAGCTTCATCCCGTCCTTCTTGAAGAAGAGGAAGGCGATGATGCCGAGCAGGACGACGCCTGAGATGGACAGGATCATGAGAAGTTCTCCTGGTGGGTGGGGACGGTCACCATCAGTTGTTCCAGGCTCACAGGAAGTATCAATGCGATAAAAGGTGCATACGGGTGAATCCAGCCTTTTTTCACTTGACCGGCGCAGCTCGACTGGCGCGACCAGCGTGAAGCGGGCCCAACCGGGCCAACCCCGTACCGACCGGAGCCGACGGGGATCCTTGCCTCGGCCTGGCCCCCCGTATGTGCAGGTCCGGGCGCTACCCTGGCGATTCACCCGTACGGCGGGCAGCGCCGTACGCGCCCCTGCCCGCCCGGCCCGGGGGACCTCACGTCCGCAGCGACGTCAACAGCGAGTGGAAGGCGGTACGACAGATGAGCGAGCACGAGCCCACCGAGGGCGGCTCCCAGGGCGCTCCCGACGAGGACGTCATCGAGCTGGCCACCAAGATCTTCGACCTCGCCCGCCAGGGCGAGACCGAGACGCTCACCGCGTACCTGGACGCCGGAGTGCCGGCGAACCTCACCAACGACCGCGGCGACACCCTGGTCATGCTTGCCGCCTACCACGGCCACGCCGACACCGTCACCGCCCTGCTGGCCCGCGGCGCCGAAGCCGACCGCGCCAACGACCGCGGCCAGACCCCGCTCGCCGGCGCCGTCTTCAAGGGCGAGGAGGCCGTCATCCGCGCCCTGCTCGCCGGGGGCGCCGACCCCGGCGCCGGAACCCCCTCCGCCGTGGACACCGCCCGCATGTTCGCCAAGGCCGACCTGCTGGAACTCTTCGGAGCCAAGTAGTCCGTTTTTGCCCGTGACCTGGCGACGTCCGACCGGCCCGCCACCTCACGGGTTGGCCACGGCGGCCGTAAATGTGGTCGCGGCGCACAAACCGGCTGGGTCATCATGGCGTCGGATTCGATTCGCGAGCACGGCGGAAGGGCAGGAGGCGGCAGGACACGACGGGTGTCCGAACCCACCCCTTGCGAGAACCGGCCGACGTGGTCGCGAAGCACCGACGAGAGTGAGAAGGCAATGGTCTACATCGAGCGGAACATGACGGCGGACGTCCTCACATGCTGTTACGCGGCCCTGTGAATCCCGATTCCCGGTTGCGTCCCCAGCTTGATTTGAGGCCATTCCCATGTTCGAACCAGTCATAGCGCCAAGCGGCACCCTGCTCGGGCTCCTCCAGCGGGGCCGCGGCGACGGCACGCTGCACGCCCTCGCAGCGCCCCGCGCCGAGGCCCTCGCGGCCCTCAACCAGTGCGTGGTCAGCGACCCGCGCCAGGACTGGCAGGTCGAGAACCGCTCGCTCTACTACGCACGCCTGTACCTCGATCTCGACGGCCCCCTCGCCGACATCGAGAGCCACCTCTTCAGCGCCGACGACCTCGTCGACGACACGGACCACAGGACCGGCCTCGCCCTGTCCGTCCTGGGCCACCTGGCCTCCTACGGCCGCGACGACGCACTCATGCTGCTGCGCCGCTACGCCGCCTCCGGGGCCAACTGGGCCTGGGCCCTCGACGAGCTCGCCCTGCGCGACGACGACGAGGGACTGCGCGGCCTCGCCGCGCCCGTACTCGCCAGGTTCCCGGCCACCGCCGAGGGTGAGGCGCGGCTGGCCGCCGCCGTCCGCGACGCGTACGAGCCCCGGCCCTGGTGCCTGTGGGAGGAGTCCCCCGAGTACGGCGACCGGCTGCGCGCAGCCCGCCAGCAGGGCTCCTTCGACCGCTGGCAGCGCCAGCTCACCCCGAACGGGCCCCGGCCCGGCTGGGGGGTCCAGGCCGTCTTCGACTGGGCCGCCGACGGACTGCGCCGCGGCACCCCGCTGCACGTACCCGCCGCCCGCTGTCTGGCCGCCGTCGCCGGACCCGAGGACCGCTCCGCGATCCTCGCGGCCGCGGCCGGCGCCGGCGGCGAGGCCGCCCGCGCCACCGCCCTGCACCACCTGGTCCTCGCCGAGCCGGAGAACCCGGCCGTCCTCGACCTCATCGAAGCCGCCGGGGACGAACCCGCCGTGGCCGCCTACGAGCGCATGTGCGGCCCCACCGCCCTCGACCGGGCCCGCCAGTGGGTCCACCGCCCCGACGCCCTGGGCGCGGCCGCGGCCGCCCTCCTCGCCGCCCGGGGCGGGGCCGAGGACACCGGACTCGTCCTGGGCGCCCTCCGCTCCACCGTGCGCGGCTCCGGCCCGGACGCCCAGCGCCTCTTCGCCCTGGTCGACGGGGCGGGCCGGCTCTCCATCGGCTGCGCCGCACCGGTGCTGCGCCACATCTACCGCGAGACGGCCTCCTCCCACCTGCGCGGGCGCGCGGCGCGCGCCCTGGCCAGCACGGACCCGACCTTCGCGGCCGGCTTCGCCGTCGAATGCCTCTGGGACTGCGAGGAGACCACCCGCGAGGTGGCGGCCCACCACGCGGAAACGGCGGACGCCCGCGTGGCCCCGAGGCTCCGCAGACTGGCGTCGGACCCGGCCGAGGAGGAGGACGTCCAGTCGGCGGTCCGCAACCGGATCACCCCGGAATCAGCGGTGTAGCCCCCACCCCCCGCTCCACACGGCATCGCCCAGGGCCCCCCGGGTCCTGGGCCCGGGGGCCAGGGGGGCGGGGGCTGTGCGCCCGGCGTCGGTGAGGGCGGGGCGGAGCCGAGGGGCGGGGTCTGAGCGGGGCGGTGCCGGGGTGGACTGGCGGCACCGCCCCCGGACCTCCGAGACCCCCCGGACCTCCGACACCGCCCCTCGACCTCCGGACCCCCGGACCTCCGACACCGCCCCTCGACCTCCGACCTCCGGACCCCCGGACCTCCGCCCCCCGGACCTCCGGACCCGGCGTCCCGCCCCCCCTCTCCGTCCCCCGGCGTCCCGCCCCGCCCCTACCCCCGGACGAAGCGGACCGGCAGGCCCGGTCCGGCCTGGGCTGCCGCGTTCAGGGGTGGGCCCGGGGGGACCACGCCGAGGACCGGGTAGCCGCCGGTCACCGGGTGGTCGGCCAGGAACACCACCGGCAGGCCGTCCGGGGGGACCTGCACCGCACCCAGGACCATGCCCTCGCTCGGGAGTTCACCGCCGCGGCTGCGCACGAGCCGGGCCCCCGCCTCGGTGCGGAGCCCGATGCGGTTGGACGCCGGGGAGACCCGGAACTCCGCCCGCCACAGCGCCGCGACCGAAGCCGGCTCGAACCAGTCCGCCCGCGGCCCCAGCCGCAACGGCAGCACCAGCTCGGTCGGCGCCCCCGGCACCCGCAGCTCATCCGCCCCGCGGACCGGATCGGGCCCGGCGGGGCCCACCGGCAGCACCGTCCCGGCGACCGGCACGCCCGGCCCCAGGCCCGACAGCAGGTCCGTCGAGCGACTGCCCAGCACCGGCGGTACGGCGAACCCTCCCCGCACCGCGACGTAGCTGCGCACCCCCGACTCCGCCCGGCCCACCTCCAGCTCCGCCCCGGCCCGAAGCCGGACCGGGGCTCCCCAGGCCGCCGCCCGGCCTGACACCCGTACCGCACAGGGCGCGCCCGTGACCGCCACGGTCACGGGGGCCAGCGCCCGCAGGCCGACCCCGTCCAGGGTGGTCTCCAGGACGGCCGCGTCCGGCGGGTTGCCCAGCAGCCGGTTGGCCAGCCCGTACGCCCCCGCGTCCAGCGCGCCCGACCTGGGCACCCCCAGGTGTGCGTATCCGGGCCGGCCCAGGTCCTGGAGCGTGGTCAGCGCCCCCGCCCGGATCACCTCCAGCGCGGCCTCCGGCGCACCGCCGCTCACCCCGTCACCTCCTCGAACCGCACCCGTACCCCGGGCGCGAACAGCGCCGCCGGTTCCCTCTCGGGATCCCACACCACCGCGTCCGTGGTCCCGATCAGCTGCCAGCCGCCGGGGGAGGAGCGCGGGTACACCCCCGCGTACTCGCCCGCGAGTGCCAGGGAGCCGGCCGGGACGGCCGTGCGGGGCGTGTTCCGCCGGGGCAGGTGGAGCCGCTCCGGCAACCCGGTCAGGTAGCCGAAGCCGGGCGCGAACCCGCAGAAGGCCACCCGGAACTCCGTCCCCGCGACGACGTCCGCCACCTCCCGCTCCGCGACCCCCCACCGCCTGGCCACCTCCGTGAGGTCCGGCCCGTCGTAGCGCACCGGCACGGTGACGAGCGGCCCCTCGGTCCGCGCGAGCGGCGGCACCTCCCAGCGGGCGATCCGGTCCGCCAGCGCGCCCGGCCCGGCCACGCCGTCCAGCAGCACGGTCCGCGCCGCCGGCACGACGTCCCGCACGTCCCCCAGCTCGCCCGCCTCCCGCCGCCGGAGCAGCTCCGCGTGCAGCGCCGCCACCTCCTGCGCCGAGTCCAGCTCGATCAGCAGCGCCTCACCGCCCACCACCAGCGGCCTCACGCGAAGGCCTCCACCCGGACCCCCGCGGCGCCCAGCGCCCCGCGGACCCGCCGGGCGAGGCCCGCCGCCCCCGGGGTGTCCCCATGCAGGCACAGCGAGCGCGCCTCCACCGCCACCCGGGAGCCGTCGGCGGCCGTCACCGCACGCTCGGTGGCCATCGCGACCGCGCGCGCGACCACGGCGTCCGGGTCGTGCAGCACCGCCCCCGGCTCGGCGCGCGGCACGAGCGTCCCGGCCGGCGTGTACGCCCGGTCGGCGAAGGCCTCGGGCACGGCCGTGAGCCCCGCCGCCTCGGCGGCGGCCAGCAGCAGCGATCCCGGCAGGCCCAGCACCGGCAGGTCGCCGGTCCCGGCCGCGGTCCGCACCCCGGCGACGACGGCGCCCGCCTGGTCGGCGTCGCCGACCGTGCGGTTGTACAGGGCGCCGTGCGGTTTCACGTACGACACCTGTGAGCCGGCGGCCCGTGCGAAGACCTCCAGCGCCCCGATCTGGTACGCCACCTCGTCGGCCAGCTCGTCCGCCGGCACGTCCATCGAGCGCCGCCCGAAGCCCGCCAGATCGCGGTACGAGACCTGCGCCCCGATCCGTACGCCCCGCTCGGCTGCCAGCTCGCAGACCCGCCGCATGATGGACGGGTCCCCGGCGTGGAAACCGCACGCCACGTTCGCGCTCGTCACGACGGACAGCAGCGCCTCGTCGTCGGTCAGCGTCCAGCGCCCGAAGCCCTCGCCGAGGTCGGCGTTGAGATCGATCAGAGGTGTGATCATGGAAGCCATGCGGTGAGCGTAGAGCAGCCCCCGTGCGGCGGTGAGCGGTTCGGCGGCACGTCCGGCGGGGTCGGGGACCGATCCGGCCGAACCATGCCGTTTGGGATGTTGTCCGTGTCAGCGCCTAGTCTTTGTCCGTGACTCTCCCCGCCCCGGCGAAGCCCCTTCCGTCCCCGGCGCCGGGCCCGGCCGCCGACGAGGGCCTGGCCCGGCGGCTGCGCGCCCTCGCGTGCACCGCCCCGCTGCACGACCTCGACGTACGCAAGGCCAATCTCGCCGGCGAGTACGGGATCTACGCGATGGCGGAGGTCGCGCTCGCCGCGATCGACCTGGTCACGCTCAACATGGACTTCGACACCGGCGCCGACCACGAGCAGATAGTGGCCCGGCTGCTGCCCCGCGTCGCCGCGCAGGCACCGCAGCGCCCGGCGGCCGAGCACGAGCGGGTGGCCCGCTGGGTGCTCGAAAACCTCATCAACGTCGGCAGCGTCGACCGGGGGTTCCGCGCCATCTACGGCACGTTCGGCCCGGACGGGGTGTACGTGCGCCGCGACTACGACTTCAAGCTGATCGAGGAGGTCCCCGGCTACGGCGGGGCGGTCTACCTCCGTACGACCGACGAAGCCGTCAACGTGCTGGTCGGCGCCCTCGACACGGACGTCACCAGCGCGCAGATCGCGGCCGAGGTGAAGCTGGAGGTCCTCATCAGCCGCGGCCGGCTCGCCGACGCCCAGCTCGCCGCCGAGCAGGCCCGCTACCGCACGGTGCAGTACGCGGAGACCCTGCGCCGCACCCTGGACGCGACCCGGCGCAACGTCCGGGCGGTGGACTGGCTCCGGTCCGTGCCCGACATGATCGAGGAGGCCCTCGACCACGTCGCCGACCGCTACCGGCACGAGAACGCGATCCTGACGAACATCCGCAAGGCCCGGGACGAGGCCGAGGAGCCGGAGAACAAGCGGCGCGCCGCCGAGCTCGTCGACATCGTCAAGGACTGCATCCGCCGCCACACCCAGCTCCAGTCGAGGCTGCTGGACGCGGGCCCCCTGTTCCGCGCCGAGCAGGACCGCCAGGCCTTCGCCGCGCCCGCGCCGCGCTCCGGCATCGACCTGTACGGGCAGCTCGTGGCCCCGATCCTGCCGCTGCCGGTCGCACAGGCCGGCCGGGTCACGGACGCGTTCTTCGCCGCCGGCACGGGCCTGCGCACGCCCGTCTCCGTGCGCGTCGCCGACCTCGTCGAAATCCTGCTGACGCCGCCGGTCGAGCGCGAGCACCTCGGCGCGGAGATGCCGGAACCGGACCTCATCGCCACCCCGGACGACAGCCGCTTCAGCGAGGAGCAGCTCGCCGCCGCGATGGAGCTCCTGGACCTGCCGCACGACGCCCCGCGCCGCCTTTCGGGCCTGCTCGCCGAGGCCCGGCGCAGCGACCCGGACCTGCCGTACCTGGTGGCCCTGCTGGCCGTCCACGCGGCGAGCCCGGCGGTCGGCACGGCGTACCGGCAGGGCGAGGAGCGGTTGCTCTTCGCAGTGGACGACGGCACCGAGCTCGACGACCCCGAGTTCGGCGGGGCCGACCTCATCGTCGGCACCGCCCTCCTGGACGCCGCCGCGATGGCCGCGGACCGTACGGAGGCGGCGTGACCGCCCCCGCCCCGGCCGCGCTGCCGTGCCGGGCCGCCTCGGTCCCGCCGAATCCGCCGCAGCCCCCGACAGGCCGTCGCGCTCCCACCGCCGGGAGCGGGCGGGGGCCGGCCGCTGCCGAGCCGCCACGCACCGGACCCCGCACTGCCCGAACGACCCGCACCGCCCGAACGATCCGCCCCGCCTGCCCGATCCGCACCGCCCGAACGATCCGCACCGCCGAGGAGACGTACCCGTGAGCGACCACCACGCCGAGCACCCCGCGTGGAGCGAGCGGCACCCCGCCTGGAGCGAGCCCGACGCGCCGCAGGCCCCCGCCGCGCCCGCCCCCGGCGGTTCCGTCACGCCCGCCGACGCCGCGGACGCGGCCCGGCTCGTCGCGTTCGGGCTCCAGCCCAAACTGCTCCCCGCCCGCGACGCCGAGTACGCCGAACTGCTGCGCCGCTACCGCGAGGACCCGGCTTTCGGCCGCCTCGCCGACGCCGTCGCCACCGGCCTGGGCCTCGTCGTCCTGGAGGTGTCCCCGCGCGCCGGCATGGCCGTCGCCGCCGACGAGGACTCCGTCTTCGCCGTCCGGATGGGCGACTACGCCCGCCGCACCGCTGCCGACTCGGCCGACCGGTTCCTGCACGGCCTCGCCCATCTCGCCGTCGCCGCCCTCGCGTTCCCCCGCCCCGAGGACCTCGCCGACGACGGCTACATCGGCCGCGTCACCGTCAACGGCGTCGACGCGTTCGTCCGCCAGACGTGCCGCCGCCTGGAGGAACGCGCCGAGGAGCTCGGTGAGAACACCGACCCGGCCAGCGACGCCCCCGGCCTCGAAGCCGCCTGGCGCGTCTACGCCCGTCGCAGCGCGACCGGAGCCACCAAGGACGCCCGCCGCCTGGCCGGCTCCACCACCGGCATCGTCGGCAAGGCCGCCGCGTTCCTCACCGACTCCGGCTTCCTGCAGCGCACCGGCGACGACGCCGGCGGCACCTACCGCACCACCCCCCGCTACCAGCTCCAGGTCCGCGACATGGCGGGCAGCGCGGCCATGGCCGAACTCCTGGAACTCGGCGTGGTCCCCGTCAGCGACGGCTCCGCCACCCTCCTGCCGCCGCTCGAGGGCGACGACCTGGAACTGGCCGCCGACGCCGGCCTGCCGTTCCACGCCTGAGCCACCCGCCCTTCCGTACCGAGAACCACCGAGAATCCACGAGAGTCCGCCGCCATGTACGAGCTGTCCCGGATCCGCCTCTACTCCATCGGGCCCGCCGGTGCGCGCTACGCCGACACCGTGCTCGACCTGCGCGGAGTCGGCGAGCCGGTGCCCCACCCGGCACCCGCGCAGGCGGAGTTCTTCGAGGACGAGCCCAGCGGGCCGCCGCGCCGTCCCGCCCCCGCCGGCGTGCTCTTCCTGGAGAACGGCGGAGGCAAGTCCGTCCTGCTCAAGCTGATCTTCTCGGTGATGCTCCCCGGCCACCGCAACACCCTCGGCGGCGCCAGCTCCGGCGTCCTGCGCAAGTTCCTGCTCGCCGACGACTGCGGTCACGTGGCGCTGGAGTGGCAGCACACCCAGACCGGCGAGTGCGTGGTCGTCGGCAAGGTCAGCGAATGGCGCGGCCGCCAGGTCTCCAACGACCCGCGCAAGTTCGCCGAGGCCTGGTACTCCTTCCGTCCCGGGCCGGGGCTGAGCCTGGACAACCTCCCGGTCGCCGAGGCCACCGCCGTCCGCCCGCCCGTCGAAGGCGCCTCCGGTGCGCAGGGGCGGCGCCGCACGATGAAGGGCTTCCGCGACGCCCTCACCGAGTCCGGCAAGGCGTACCCCCATCTGGAGGTGTACTTCGAGGAGATCCACGACCGCTGGAACGAGCACCTCACCGAACTCGGCCTCGACCCCGAACTCTTCCGCTACCAGCGCGAGATGAACGCCGACGAGGGCGAGGCCGCCGGTCTCTTCGCGGTCAAGAAGGACTCCGACTTCACCGACCTGCTGCTGCGCGCCGTCACCGACACCCGGGACACCGACGGTCTGGCGGACCTGGTCCACGGCTTCGGCAACAAGCTCGGCCGCCGCGCCGAGCTGATGGCCGAACGGGACTTCACCGCCGGTTCCGTGGACCTGCTCACCAAGATCGTCGAGGCCGCCGGTACCCGTTCCCGGCTCCGCGACGTCCACGCGGGCGCGGAACGCCGCACCCGCACCCTCGCCCGGCGGCTGTCCGCCCGCGCCGCCGAGGAGCGCGGCCGCGCCGCCGACCTCGCGCAGCGGGTCACCGGCGCCGCCCACGGGGTCACCGCCGCCGAGTCCGCGCGCGCCCGCAGCGCCGCCGTCTCCGCCGAACTCGCCTACCGGCACGCCTCGCTGGCGCTGACCGTCGCCGACAAGGCCGCCGCCGCGCAGCGCCGCGAGCTCCTCGAAGCACGCACCCTGCACTCCGCGTGGCAGGCCGCCGAGACCGTGCTGCGCCACCGCGCCGCCTCCGACCGCTCCGCCCGGGTCGCCGCCGCGATCCTGGAGGCAGAGCGGGACGCCGCCCCCGCGCTGGCCGCCCGCGCCACGGCCGCCGCCGCGCTCGTACGGGCCCTGCACACCGCCGCCGAGGACGGGGAGCGGGTCGCCAACGAGGAGGAGGAGCGGTCCGCCGCCCTCCAGGAGGCGGGCGAGGCCGCCCACCGCGACGCCACCGCCGCCGCCACGGCCGCCCAGCGGGCCCGCAGCGAGGCCGAACACCTGCGGGCCCGGCTCGCCGAGGTCGAGCAGGAGACCGCCGAGGCCGTCCGGGCCGGCTGGCTCGACGACTCGGCGCCCGACGCCGACCCCGCCCGCGCGGCCCTCGCCGCCAGTGACGCCGAGAAGACCGCCGTCGCCGCCTGGGACGAGTCCCGCGAGGCCGCCCGCGCCACCGCCGACGCCGCCCGCGAGGCGGCCGCCGCGGAATCCCGCGCCGAACTCACCGCCGCCCGCGCCGCGGACGCCGCCGACGCGGCCGAGGCCGCACACGACGCCGAGTACCGGGCGGCCGCCTCCCTGGCCGGAGCCCCCCGCCTGGCGGAACTCCTGGGCCTCCCGGCGGTCCCCGAACCCTTCCTGCCCCACCCGCGCACGGGCTCCCCGGGATCCGACGCGCCGGCCGGGGCAGCAGCGGCCCACGGCTCCGCCACCTCCGGGCATCCGGGGGCCGGCACGCCGACGGGCCCGGCAGCCCCCGGCTCCGCGGCAGCCGAACCGGCCCCGACGGCCCCCGCCGCCACCGGGCACCCCGCAGCCGCGGGCTCCCGCACCGCCGATGCGACCGCCGGAGGCGGCGGGCTCACCGTCGCCGACCTCGACCGCAACGCCGACCAGCTGCACGAGATGCTCACCCGCGGAGTCGGGGCCGCCGAGCGGCAGCTGTTCGAGCTGCGCACCGCCGCCGCCGACGACGCCCGCATCCTCGGCGCGCTCGGCGACGGCGGCCTGCTGCCGCCCGGCCCCGACGTCCTCGCCACCGTCGAGTACCTCGGCGAGCACGGCATCCCGGCCCTGCCGGGCTGGCGCTACCTCGCCCAGGCGGTGGACCCGGCCGACCACGCCGCCGTCCTCGCGGCCCGCCCCGAGCTCGTCGACGGCGTCGTCATCACCGACCCCGACACCCACGCCCGGGCCCGCGAGGTCCTCTCCGGCGCCGCCCTGCTGCCCCGCTCCACCGTCGCCGTCGGCACCGCCGCGGCCCTGCTCGCCCCGGTACCGCCCGCCGACGCGGATTCGGCGGTCTCCGGCATCTTCATCGTCTCCCCGAACCCGGCCATGCACGACGAACAGGCCGCCGACGAGGAGCGCCGGGCGCTGCGCGCCCGCGTCACCGCCCGCGACACCGAGATCCGCGACCTGGCCGCCCGCCTCGCCGGAGACCGGGAACTCGCCGCCCGCCTCGCCTCCTGGCGCACCGGCTGCCCGGCCGGCCGCCTCGCCGAGCTCGCGCAGCAGGCCGAGGCCGCCCGCGGTTTCGCGCAGGAGGCCGACGCCGAGCTCGCGGAGGCCCGTACCCTGCGCGCCGAGGCCAACGAGGCCGCCGCCGACGCCGCCCGCGTCCGCGACGAGCGGCAGGTCGCCGCCCAGCGGGCCCGCC
>LJCW01000366.1 GCA_001298555.1 Actinobacteria bacterium OV450 | reverse complement strand
AGGCGCCGTTTCATTTGGTGAGGCGGCGGTGGCAGATGAGGGCCGCGGCTATGCCGACGAAGGCGAGGAAGTGTTCAGCCTTGCGCTCGTAGCGGCGGTGGAGCCGGCGGCAGCCGGCGAGCCAGGACACCGTCCGTTCGACGACCCATCGGTGGCGGCCGAGCCGCTGCGAGGACTCGATGCCCTTGCGTGCAATGCGGTGGCGGATCCCGCGCTTGCGCAGCCATCGGCGCAGGTGGTCGTAGTCGTAGCCCTTGTCGCCGTGCAGTTTCGCCGGCCGTCGCCTGCGGGGGCCACGCCGGGACCGGATCGGCGGGATGCCCCGCACGAGCGGCTCGAGTCCGAGGCTGTCGTGCATGTTGGCGCCGGAGATGCCGAGCGAGAGAGGCAGCCCGTTCCGGTCGGTGATCAGGTGGATTTTCGATCCCGGCTTGCCACGGTCGGTCGGATTCGGTCCCGTCAGTGGCCCCCCTTTGCGGCCCGCATGCTCACGGAGTCGATCGAGCACCGCGACCAGTCGAGCTCACCGCGGGAGCCGAGTTCGTCGAGGATGACGCGATGGAGGCGGGCCCAGACACGGGCCCGGCTCCACTGGGCGAAGCGTCGGTAGACCGTCTGCCAGCTCGGGCCGAATACCGGCGGAAGCTGCCGCCACGTGCAGCCCGACGTCGCCACGAAGATGATCGCCGCCAGTGTCTCGCGATCCCCCGCCCTGCGCCGGCCTCCGCCCTGGGGGCGTATCACCTCTGTCGGCGGCACCACTCGCCGGAACAACACCCACAACTCATCCGGCACCAGCCGCTCAACCAAATCCGTCATGCACGATTCAACGAACGATCACGCCATAAGAAACGGCGTCTTAGAAGGGACTTGGTCATATCAGGAGCGGCAGGCCCCTGACCTGCTGCGGAGCCCAGCGTCGGAGCTCAACCGCCGATTCCTTCTCGCGTATTCACCGGAGGGGGCCATTCCGGAGGTCTGAGGGATTCGTCTTCGAGCACTGCCAGGCTGGTGGTGCTCGAAGGCTTCAGAGCGACCATCCGGCCGTGCGAAGGCCCAGCTCAGCGCCAACTTCCCTGCATCAAGGCCCCATTGTCAGTCCTCCGTGCCAGTCTGTCCCGCAATGAACGGCACTATCGGGAGGGGTTCCGACTTGCAGACTGAGAAGGCGCTCAAGAACTGGCTCACGCCTGAGCAGTACGCCGCTGCGGTGGCGCCGGAGTCGGAGGTTCTGGCCTTGGCCGGCGCAGGGTCCGGCAAGTCCCGCGCGCTCGCCGGGAGGGTCGCACACCGCATCGCCACCGGGTCTGCTCCCGAGTCGATCGTCGCGTTCACCTTCACGGAGAAGGCGGGAGAGCAGATTAAGACGCGCGTCGCGGCTGCTCTTCAGGAGTGCGGTCTGGACCCGCTCCTGGTCGGTGGCATGTACATCGGAACCATCCATGCGTGGTGTCGCCGTGTTCTCGGTGACATGGACGCCCGGTACCGCCAGTTCGATGTCCTCGATGAGATGCAGTTCCGGATCTACCTGATCTCGCGATACCCCAAGCTGGCGATCAATGCGGTGCGTGATGCCCACCCCACGGCCAAGGGCGCCCGCCGTGGATACTTCGAGGCACTCAAGCAGATCAGCCGCGCGTGGCAGATGATGAACGACGAGCTGCTGGACCCGCAGCAGGTCGCCGGTGAGGATCCCGAACTCGCGGCCGTCCTGGAACGTCTGCGGTCCAACATGGAGAACGACCACTTCATCGACTTCTCGCTGATGCAGCGGCTCGTTGTGGAGGCCCTCGAGTCTGGTGACCAGGGGGCGGTGCAGGCGCTCGCCCCGCTTCGCCACGTCCTTGTGGACGAGTACCAGGACGTGAACGTGGTCCAGGAGCGGCTGATCGCGCTCATGCACGAGAACTCCGAGACCCTGTTCGTCGTAGGCGACGACGACCAGGCGATCTATGGATGGCGTGGCGCCGACGTGACGAACATCTTGGAGTTCGACAAGCGCTACCCCAACGCCTCTGTGCACAAGCTGCTCACCAACTTCCGTTCTACGTCGGCCATCGTGGAGACGGCGGGAGACTTCGTTGCGGCAGAGGTAGGTGCGATGCGCCTGCCGAAGGTACTTCGGGCACACGCCAATCACAGCCCGCGGGAGTTTGTCGTCCAGCAGTTCCCCAACAGGCAGGAAGAAGCGGCCTTCGTCGCCGACCGCATCGAGAGTCTTCTCGGCACGGAGTACGAGGAGCCCGATGGCACCCGTAGGGGACTCACCCCTGCGGATTTCGCCATCCTCATGCGTTCGACGAATACCGAGGAGCAGGACGGGACGAAGCGGCACACTGCCTTCGTCGACGCGCTTGCCGCCCGGAACATCGTCTACGACCTGGACTCGGGTGCGCAGCTCTTCGATCGTGCTCAGCCGGCAGCTCTCCGCAACGCCTTCGAGTTGATGCGGGACGGCACCCCGGATCGGAGCCAGGTCGACCACCTGTTCCACACCGAGCTCTCGAATGCGTTCCCTCTGGCTCAGCTTGAGCGGGTGAGGCGCGTCTTCGCCGACTGGGGTCGGCGCATCCACATGCCCGTCGCCCCGGGCGTGCCCCGTCAGCGGCTCTTTCCGCAGAAGCTCCTGCACGACCTGCTGGAATCGCTGAACGTTGCCGCCAGCGGTTTCGACGACGGTGTCATGACGGACCTGGGAACGTTCAGCCGCATCATGCAGGACGTGGAATCGGTCTACGTCTCCATCGACAGCAAGTCTCGCTTCGGGGAGCTGCTCAACTTCCTGCAGAACGTGGCCGGCACCGGCTACGACACCGATGGGCAGATGATGACCCGGCCCGACGCTGTGTCTGTCTCCACTGTCCACAAGGCCAAGGGGCTGGAGTTCCCGGTGGTCTTCGTCGTCGATGTTGAGGCCAACCGCTTTCCCGGCCGGCGGCACAGCTACGACGGCTGGATCCCCGCGACTCTGATCCAGCAGGCGCTGGACAACGGCTCGTACCAGACCGGAACTGCGGGGGAGGCACGACTTTTCTACACGGCGATTACCCGTGCCGAGCGCTTCCTCTACGTCACCGGTTCCGCCCAGCTTCCGGGCGGCAAGCGGGCGGCGCGGGTTTCCCCCTTCGCGGCCCGCCTGACGCATGCCGAGATCCGGCGTGACTTTCTGGAGGCCGGTGCGCCCCCGCTTGTGGCGCCGCCCACCGCCCAGCCCCGAAGGCGTGGCGATGAGTCCGTGCTTCCGACGACGTACTCCCAGATCCACACCTTCATGCGCTGTCCGCACGCCTACAAGCTCAGCGTGGTCAACGGCTTCTCGCCGCACATCCCGGAGCTCTTCGGGTTCGGGCGGGCGGTACACGCCGCAGTGGGCAAGCTGCACCAGGCGTACACCAACAGCAGTGCGCCCACGCCCGAGGAGGCCCGGTCTGTAGCGGAGGACCTCTTCCACCTTAAGCACGTCTCGCCGAGCTCGGACCCGGTCAACCGGCCGGGCGCCTACGAACGCGCTCTGCAGAAGTCTTCGGACATCGTGGCTGACTACGCCAAGGACTACGCCGAGGACTTCGAGACGAAGCGGCAGGTCGAGCTGCCCTTCGAGATCCCCGTCACGGGGGCCGTCATCTCCGGTGCCATCGACCTCCTGCTCAGCGTCGACGACACCGACAAGATCCAGGACGCCAAGGTCGTCGACTTCAAGACCATGCAGGGCGGTCCGGACGCCGTGAACAACCCGGACCTCCACTGGGAAGACCTCTCCCTCCAGGTGCAGTTGTACGGCCGTGGAGCCGACCTGGTTCACGGAGCCAACGCCCGCACGGGTGCGGTTCACCTCCTCAAGGACAGCCAGAGGATCGAGGTGCCCGTCGACCAAGGCGCTGTCGACGCGGCGGTCTCCAACGTGGAGTGGGCGGTCAGCCGCATTACCGAAGGCGACTTCCCCCAGCGTGCATCCGAGAAGAAGTGCGACGGCTGCGACTTCGCCCAGCTGTGTGCCCAGAAGGTAGAGGACTTCACCAGCATCGAAATGCCGCCGGCGCTTCACCTGCCGGACGGGTCCGGAGGGAAGGTCTTCCGCCACATCGCGGCGTTCTCCCAGACCGGTCCTGGATGCTGATGGCGTAGCGGAGAAGCAGTGTGGGGCTGCCATCACTCGAGGCAGCCCCACCGGCAGTCACCCCTGGACTGCTGCGAGCCCCAGCCGTAGTCGGTTGGGGCTCCTTGCTGCGAGGTCCGGACGGTTTCACACCACCGATATCTCCTTTCTAAGTTCATCTAGCCCAACCGCCCGGCTCTGGGGCACGCAGAATGCCGAACATCGCGTCTCAGATCGTGACTCAGCCTGCAAACGCAGAAGAGACCACCACGCGGGGCGGTGGTCTCTTATCGACTGCGCCCGCAGCCGTCATCCGTGGTCCTGCGCCTCCCAACCCCGCAGGCCCGCTCAGTCGGGCAGCGGGCCGCCCCAGGCGCGTTCGGTCAGCTCGCCGAGAACCCCCGGCGCGACCGTCCGCGGGTCGACGGCCTCACTGGGCGCCGACGCCTTGTATGTGCCGTCGGGCTGCTCGGAACGGTCGTAGTCCTTTACCCAGAACACCCGGCGGACGAACCGGCCGGGCGTGTCCCCGCTGGGGGCATCCGCCTTGAGCACGGAATAGCCCACCCGTCGGCCCGTCCCCTGCCATGACACCGGCTTCTGCCGGGTCGTGGACAAGTGGGCTACCGTCTGCCGGACGTAGTCGAAGCCGCCCACGTCCTCGGTCCAGACGATCTTTTCCTCGTGCTCCAAAACTGCACGATCCTTCGACAAGGCCCCTCCTGGGTTAGACGCGGATACTCCGTCGGCAGTCTCCCCATGCCCCGTGCTCCGCATGTCTGCCCCATCAGACCCTCGCTGCCCTAAGGTCCCCCGAAGGACGCTCGCTTCTTGTTGCGCAGGAAGTCACGCCCTCCTCGGCCCACCAGCCAAACCCCGCTCCCGCGGCCCGCCAACCAGCACCGGCCGAGCCGTCAGTGGTCGTCGCCGGCCACCCGCGGCCACCCTCTGACGGCCCACAGACGGCCAGCAAATCGGGGAAGCGCCGCCCCGGACCGCTTCGCGGGCACTGTGTGTGATCTGGGCCCACAGTCCAGGTTGCAGCTGCGCCTCCGCGCGGTTCAATGGAATTACAGCTCCCCTTTTCTGGCTGCCTGCAGCGCACGCAGAGTCAGCTTGGTCCAGCCTCACATACATCCACTGGCCCGACGGCGTTGCGCCCCACGCCTGTCCGTAGCGGGCATCTGATGGGATCAAATGTCACCCACTCTTGGCGTGGCTTCTTCGACGTCTGGAGAGCGTCATGGCCATGGACGAAATTGGGCCTCAGCCATCCTCTCGTGAACCTGAAAAATGGTACAAATTTTGGAGATGGGGTGTCTGGACCTGGTGCTTGATCACTCTCGCCATAGGAAGCGCCGCAGGCGCTGCGTTCACAAAATATCGAGCCGAGCATTCAGGAACTCAAGCTACATACGATTTCCTGCTGATCATTGGGAGCATTTTTGAAGGCATGTTGATCGCCTGTGTGATAGGACTCTTCGTAGACCCGGCATTCAAGAAACATTTCGTCAGAGAGCTAGGTCCAGAATACTTCTGGATCACAAAAGCCCTCAATATCCCCCCTAACGTTCGCAGGCAAGTCGAAGAGCTGGCAAGTCGCGCCGAGTACCTACGCCGTGTTACCTGGTTGCTCGATTTCGACTGGTGCGACGACAATCCAAGGCATCTCGTGGTAAAGGTTCACGCTGACGCAAATGGATACAGCACAAGCCCAGACGGCTATCTCTTCAAGCCTCACCTATGGATACCAGAGACGACGAGTGACCACCACGTATCGAAGCACACAGCCCTTGAGTTCCTCATCCCTGATCACGACTGGCAGGTAAAACTCAAGGAGTCCGAGCTTGATGATCTCGCTCAACTGAGCGGCGATCAAGCTGCAGAAAGATGGTTGTCTATGGCGCGCACTCAGCTGGAGGGGCGGGAGCCGCGCGTTCCCCAGATGGCCACATTCGTCATTCGCCGTGACACGAAGCTGTACCCTTCAGGAAATCTGCTACCGCTCAGGATTCGATATATCACAACAGCGAACCAATTTCACCTCGTGGGTCGCGCCCTGGTCGACTTGGAAATTTCATTCCATCACGCCACAGGGGAAAACAAGAAATGCAACGCGCGCCAGCCGAATATCATCGAAGCCGCCCCGACCATCACATTCCCGGGACAGGTCACTGTCATCTCATGGAGGGTGGTGGGTGAAATCGAAGGTCACGAAGACGGCGAGCATGCAGAGGAATCGGAGAACAAAATAGGCGAAGGTGACACCAGCGAGCGGTCCGATAATAATGCCGCACGCCATGTAGCGACGAATCACTCTCCCAAGAAATCTGATCAGTGATCAGGGTCCGCCATCTCTGCACTCACCCTAGACGCCGACGCAATGGACGCCAGCCGACTAGTGAAGCCTTGCGCGCACAAGCGCTCGTAAGCCGCCGTCACTGCATCGGGAACGGACAGGCTGACCATGAAGCCTTGGGCCGGGTAGATCAATAGACGTTGCAGGGCGCCGACCAGCATGTCGAGAACCAGGCGAGCATCGCCGATGAAGTCGGCGTAGGCCTGGAGTGTCATGGGTGTCGAGGCGCTTACGAACTCGACTGCCGGCCAGAGCTTCCGAGCAGTCGCGTATGCGCGGCGCTCCTCGTACGGCTTGCTGACCAATAGGACTGACGAGACTTCGATACCGGACTCCGTCAGGAGGTCGCGGGCAAACCGAATGTTCTCGCCTGTGTTTCGGGCGCGTGGCTCCACCAAAATGTCAGCGGAGGGGACCCCGAGTTCGAGCGCCCGTTCGCGGTAGTGGACGGCTTCGCCGCGGGGCATCCGGGACTGCGTCGTCCGGCTCGTGGCGCCCGTAAAGAGGATGAGCGGAGCCATGCCCTGCTTGTAGAGGGCGACCGTGGCGTCTGCGACGCCGAGGTCGTGGCTGCCCAGCCCGACCGCGACCGAGCAGGGCCGCACGGCATGGTGCATCTGATGGAAGTCCCAGAGGACCTCGGCGTCTGACCATGCCTGTGCGGATATCACGGCTACTGCTCCTCGGGCCGTGCGGAATCAGGGACCGGGAAGTCATACTCCCAGGCGAAGCGCGAGGAAGCGTGCACCCCGATCGCGTATTCCACGACCGTGCCGTCGGCCGTGTACGTCGTCCGGTGGAGCTCGACCACCGGCTCGCCGGCGGGCAGCCGGAGGAGCTTCACCTCGTCGACCGTAGGTACCCGGGCGAAGATGCGCTCCTTCATGTGGTCGATCTCGTATCCCGCGTCGTAGAGCACCTTGAAGCCACCGCCACGGCCCGCGGGGCCCGGCGTCGGGTCGACAAGCCGCGTGCCCTCGACATGCTCGGGACGGTAGTAGCTGGTCAGGGTGTGGGTGGGCTGCTCGCCCTCCTTCACCAACCGAGCGCGGGCATATACCAGGGCGCCCACTGGCAGGCCGTGGGCCTCGGCGACATCCTCCGACGCCTCGACGAGGCTGACGGACTGGGTCTGCTCACCGCGTTGGTACGCCCGACCCGACGCGACACGGTCCGCGATGAACGCGACCTCGTCGCCGTCCCGCCACTTCGCCTTGTCATAGCGGCCGATGCCGAGCCGCTTCAGGGGTGTCTGTGGCCTCACCAACGTCCCCACCCCGCGGGATGAAGTCACGAGGCCCTCCGCCTCGAGCGCCTTGTAGGCCATGTGCACCGTTGCCTTGGAGCCCTCGCCGGCCTCGACGAGGTCACGGATCTGAGGCAGGCGCTCCCCGGGCTGGTAGTCGCCGTTCTTGATCTGCTCGGCCAGCTTGTCAGCCAGCTCGCGCCACTTCGATGCCATGCGGCACTCCTCTCGACACTGCCAGTTTCACACAGTCCTAGGACATTGACAGTCCTAGGACTGGAGGTGCATGGTTTCCCCAGGCGGCAACCAGTCCTAGGACAGGGGTCGGCTCTCTTGGGGGGTCTTCTTTGGGCTGCTCCGAGCTGTACGGCCAGGAGCCCCGCGGTGGACGGGTCCCGGATCCCTTGTCAGTTCCGGAGGGCTTAGACCGAAAGGTCACGTCTCCATAGGCCTTCGCCAGGCATGGCGGCTCTACCTGACACGGGAGCCGCAGTCCTGAAGGAGACATCACACGACCCACCCTTCGCAGCATCTTGCTGCGGCCGGTTGCCTCCTCTGCCCGTCCGGCGCTCTCGCGCTGTACGGGCGGGGTTGAGGGGAACCGGAGTTCTTCCTGTTCCACAACGACGTGCAGCCCCGGTGCGCGAACACCGGGGCTGCTGTTCGGGCCCGTTCCTGTCTGAGAGGAGCAAGACCCAATGAAGCTCATCGTTGCACGTCACACGGGTGTTACCCCGCTTCCGGCCGACCTGGAGCCGTCGGGCGCGGAGCTGGACGCGATCGAGGCTGAGATGCCCGTGGTCTTGGCCGAGGTCGAGCTGCTGGACGCGCTGATCGCCCAGCTCGACCGGACCCCGTCCGAGTTCGACGCCCGTCGGATCCGCCGGGCCCGCAACCGGGTGCTGGATGCCCGGCGTGACCTGGCCAACCGCGCCGCCGGCCTGACGGAGTCGGGGGACGCGGCATGACGCACAGCGCCCGTCTGGCCAACTCCCACTTCGGGGAGTGGGAGATCTACGTCGTCACCGACGGACCGACTCAGGGCTGGCCGGCGTGCGACTTTCGCCGCACCCAGCCGATCCCGACGCTCGCCGAGCGGACCGCCGCGCTGGCCAGTCTCGGCTACGAGCCGGCCGAGGGGGCCGTCTGGGAGTGGATGGAGATGGACAACGGTGATGCGGGCGATGTTGCCCTTCTCGCCGCGTTCGACGTCCGGCCGGTCGGGGAGGCCTCGTGAAGCGCGACCCGAGGGCGCTCCTGGTTCTGGCTCTGGTGGCTGTGGTCGGCATGGCTTTCCGGGTGTCCTGGAACGCTCTACGGGATGTGGCCCGCGCCATCGGCGCGGACACGACGGCCGCGACGCTCTACCCGTTCGTCGTGGACGGCCTGATGGCTCTGGCCCTGGTCGCGGCCCTCGTCCTCACCGGCCAGGCCCGCAAGTTCGCCCTCAAGGTCCTCGGCGCATACACGGCCGCCTCGCTGGTCTTGAACTACGTGCACGGGCTCGTTCCCGCACTCCACGACCACACGATGGACTGGATGCGGCTGGCCGCGTGGGATCCAGCGAACTGGGCGCTCGTCCTGCTCGCCACCAGCCTGCCGGTCGGGTCCATCTACTTCGGCTCCGACCTCGTCGCCAAGGTCCTCCACCACCGCCCCGAACCGCCCCGGCCCGCACCGTATGGGGACCGTGCGGATTCCTCCGCACAGCACCCGCACACCCTCGACACGGCCGACACCGACCGGGAGCCGGAGCCGGTCCCGCAGACGGCGCACCTGCTGACGCGGGAGGCGTTGCCGCAGCTCACCGCCTATGCGGACGGTGTGCGGGACGACGATCCGCACTCCCCGCACGCCGTCCCCGCACACCCCGCACCCACCGACGCGCACGCAGTGCCCGATGACGCTTTCGAGGAGGCGGAGCTGGAGCGGATGCGGCAGGACGCACGCCGTGCGTACGCCGAATCCGCACAGGCCGCACGCCCCCTCTCGGCCCGTGCGCTGGGCGAGGCGTTCGGCATGAGCGAGTCCTGGGGCCGCAAGCAGATCCTCGCCGCCCGCCAGGACGACGACCGGCCCCACCTGACCGCCGTCCCGGCCGGCACCGGCTGATGACCGGCCTCCCCGTCTACCGGTGGCGCCTGGCCCCCGACGGTCTCGCCACCCGCCGACAGCTCCGCGCCCTCGGCCTGCGCCCCGGCGGACAGGACGTCGCCGCCCAGATCGAGCGGCCCCGCCGCAAGCGTGGCCCGCTGATCGCCTACCTGTACCGGATCGAACTGGCCCTGCCGGTCCGCCCGATGACCGAGGCCAAGGCGGCTGCTCTGGCGAAGGCGAACTCGGCCCGCCGCGTCTGCCCGTCGTGCCGGCGGGATGCGGGCTACGTGATCCCCGCCCACCTGGGCGTCTGCAATCCCTGCTTCTGAACAACCCACCCCTGCTGTGCGGGGCCCGGCCCTCTCCACCACAGATCCGGCCGGACCCCTCTACCTCTTGGAGGCACGTTCAGCATGACGGAAACCCTCAGCGCTCCGACAGCCCCACCTGGGGCCATCACGCCCCCGGCACCACCCGCACCCCACCCCGACGCAGGCCAGAAGCCTTTGGACCACACGTCTGGCGGCTGGCCTGTGCTTCCCTTGTCTCTGGCTGGTGCGAACAGCGCGGCCGGGGCGGTCGGTTCGGCCGCGCTGGCCGGCGGCCCGGTCGCCGCGGCGGTCGCGATGACCGGCGCACTGGTCCTGGCCGCAGCCGCCGCACGCACCCGCAAGAGCACCCCCCGGACCGCCAGCAACAAGACGGCCGCCAGCCGTAAGCCCGCGTCCGCGGCCGGACGGATCCCCTCCCAGCCCACCCGGGCGGCCGGACGCCCGACCGCGGGCAGCAGCCGCCGTGGTGGCGGGCAGGGTCGGGGGTCCGGTGGGGCGAAGTCGACTGCGGGGCGGAGGGGCTCGGGGCTGCTGGCCCGGGTCCCGGGCGGACGCAAGGCGGCCCAGGCCGCTGCCCTGCGCGCAGCGGCCGGACAGTCGGCCCCGTCACGGGCCGCCCGCCGGACCGAGACCACTGCCGCGCGCCGCCAGGTCGCCGACGCCCGCCGCGCAGCCAAGAGCAGCGTTCACACCGGCCGTCGGCCTCACTCCGGAGCCACACACGCCGGGCCGTCCAAGCCGCCGGCCGTGTCGGGCCGCACCACCGCCGCACGCAAGGGCTCTTCGGGCGGCGGGCGGCTGGCCCGCACCGCCGCCAAGGCCGCGCGAAAGGTACGCGGTGGGGCTGCCGGCCTGCGGGACAAGGCGGTAGCCGCAGGCCGGGCGTTGTCGGACCGGCAGGCGGCAGGGCAGGTCAAGGCCGCCGAGCAGTCCATCCGGGCGGCGGCCCGGGCGAAGCGGGTCGCGGACCTGAAGCGGCCCGCGCAGAAGGCAGCCCGCCGGGCCCTGATCCGCTCCGCCGCCCGCTACCACGCCCGCAGGGCCGGTGCCGCGCTCCTTGCTGGGGCCGTCGGCCTCCTCGGGGCGGTGACCAGCCCCCTGGGCCGCAAGCTCGGGATCCGCTTCCTGATCCACCCCGGGCGGCGCCTGCTGGCCAGGCTCACCGACCGTGCCCGCACCGCCCGGGAGACCCGGGACGCGGCGATCCGCGCCGAGCGTGAGGACGCCGAGGAGGCGGCCGAAGCGGAGGCCGCGGCCGAGGACTCCGAGCACGAGACCACCGTCGGGGACACCGTCCAGCGCCCCGACGCGCACACCACCCCTGCTGTACCGGCCCAGCCTGTGACCGCCCTGGGAGGCGCTGTGAGCACGAGCACGAACGGTTTCCGCTTCGAGGAGCTGGCCGCGGAGATGGAGCAGGCCGCCCAGTCTTACGAGCCCGAGTCCGCGATGGAGATCCTCGCCATGATCGAGGGCCTGCCTCAGGCGCTGGGTTCGGTCGCGAACGTCATGAAGATCCTCGCCGAGCGTTCCGACACCGAATTCCCCCTGGACAAGGCCGTCGCGGAGACGTTCCGCGACGCGTTCGGCGCGGTCATGGCCGCCTCTTCCCTCGCCGACGAAATGGGGCCGATCTTCCGCCGCGTCCATGAAGTCGACATCGCCCGCCACGAGGACCCCCGCAACGGCCACAAGGCCGAGAAGGGCTGGAACGTCTAAATCATGGCCACCACCCCCAAGAAGAGCGGGGTGCCGCTGGACTGGGCGGCCGGTCACGGACCCGTGACCGGCGCCCTCTCCGCCACCACCGGCTCCTACGCTGTGGCCGCCATCGGCGCCGCCACCCACATGCCGCCCGCCTGGGCCCTGACCGCCGCCACCGCCGGCGCCATCGGCCACACCGCAGCAGGCCTGCGCCAGAAACTCGCCGGCCGCACCCTCGGCGCACGAGCCGCCTCCTGGCTCCTCGCCGGAGGCTGGACCACCTGGGCCACCGCCACCACCCCCCTGTCCTGGGCAGCCATCGGCTCCCTCGCCACCCTCGGCGTCGGGATGGCCGCCGCCGCCCGCGCCACCGGCCTGTATGAGGAGGCCCGCGAGAACGTGGCCGCTCAGGAGGCTGCCGCGCAGATCGCCCGGGAACTGTCCGCCGAACGCCGCTCCATCGCCATCGAGTGGGCGGACCGCATCCAGCGCGTCTGCGGGGTGACCTTGCACGTCCTGGCAGTGGAAATGTGGCCCACCGGGACCGGGTTCAGCATCGACGCCGAACTCCCCACCGGAGGCACCACCTACGACCGCATCGCCCGCGAGGCCCAGCGTCTCGCCGCCGACGCCCGGCTCCCGCACGGCTGCACCGCCACCGCGTCCCCGGGCATCGACCAGGGCCGCGTGATCATCGACGTGACCACCGTCAACGTCCTCGCCGAAGACCTCCCCTACCCCGACGACTACGGCCCCCTGTCCATCCACACCGGCCTGCCCTGGGGTGTGCGCACCGACGGCCGGACGGTCAACGTGTTCCTGCGCGAACAGTGCGCGCTGGCCGCGGGCCCCACCGGCTCCGGCAAGACCAACTGGGTCCACACCGTCATCACCTCGATGGCCCGAGCCACGGACATCCTCCCGTGGGTCATCGACCTCAACGCCGGCAGCGCGGGCCTGCCCTGGGTACGGCCCGCGCTCACCGGCACCGAAGGGCAGGCGGTACGGCCCGGGATCGACTGGCTCGCCTCCACCCCGGAGGAGGCCCACCTGATGCTGAACGCGGCGATCGCGATCGCCAAACGCCGCAAGGTCGCCTATCAGCAGCTCATGGCCGACGCGAACACCGACCTCCTGCCGGTCAGCCCCAACCTCCCGCAGATCATGCTGATCGTCGACGAGGGCGCCGAGATCCTCGCCAGCACCGACCGCGAGATGCGGCGGCTGGCCGAGAAGATCCTGGAAGTCATCCGGATCTCCCGCGCCATGGCCCTGCGCACCGTCCTGACCGCCCTCGGCGCCACCGGAGCGGTCCTCGGCAACCTGATGATCCGCCGCGAGGCCAAAGTCCGCGTCGCACTGACCGGCGGCGAGAAGGAAGGAATGGACCTGGCCAAGCTGTTTCCCGGCACCCCCGGCTTGCGGGTCGAGCAGGCCCCCTACAAGGGCGCCGGATTCCTGGGCACCCCCGAGTCACCACCGGGCCTGTTCAAGGCCTGGCGGATCAAGCCCGCGCAGATCCGCGACATCGTCCTCGCCACCTCCGACCGCCACCCCCGCCTGGACGAGATCTCGGCCAAGGCGGCCGGGCCGGACTACGCCCGCCGCTGGGACCAGGCCCGCATCGCATGGATCACCGAGACCGACGGCACCGAAGACGTGCTCACGGCGCCAGCCGGACCGTCAGCGGGCGGTTCGACGGGCGGCCTCGCGCTGTCCGCGCTGCGGGACACCGCCCCCGCTCCGGCCACCGAGGGGAGTGAGGAGGACCGACTGGCGGCCGAGTTCCGGCGCCAGATCGATGCCGCGTTCCCCACCGCCCCGGACGCGGAAGCGGAACTGCCCTCGGCGCCACGCCAGGGCGGGGGCGGGCTGAACCTGTCCGCGTTCGCCGGGGAGCAGGACACCGCCGCCCGCACCGCCGCCCTCACCGTTCTGCAGGCGGCCGGCCCGGCCGGCACGGGAGCGTCCGCGATCGCCCGGGCCCTGGCCGCCGAGTTCGGGACCACCCGGCAGACGATCAGCGGCTGGCTCCAAGAGTGGGCCGAGGACGGCACCGCCATCCGGGTCGGGACCGGCACCAAGACCCGCTACGTCCACCACACCCACACCCCCGAGCCCTAACCCAAGGGGTACTTGTCGCCCCTTGTCGCCGAGCCCCGGATTCCAGCCCCACGGGCCGGAATCCGGGCTCTGACCTGGAAGGCGACAAGCGACAAGACAAGCGACAAGACAAGCGACAAGACAAGCGACAAGGCAAGCCGGACGACAAGGCACACGACAAGCCAGGCGACAAGCAGACGACAAGCCGCGCGGGACCACCTACGCGCTCTGGTAGGTGGTCCCGCGCCGATTGATGGGACCGCGTTGTGCACTCCGAACCCGTCCTCACGAGCACCGCCCCCACCCACCGCTGCGGCGACCCCGTCCACCAGATGCGGCCCGTCACCCCGCCGGTGCTGCTTCCCGTCGATATCCCGCCGGGCGTCGAGTGGGTCACCCTCCCCAACGGGATCCGCACCCTCGCCTATACCCACCCCCACACCCACTCCACCACCCAACCGGAACCCGTCCATGCTCCGGAACCGATCCCGCGGTGGGCCCGCACCACGGCCCTCCTCGCCCCGACCGTCGGTGGCGGGATCGCCGCGGCCGGGTTCGGGATCTCCTACGCCGCCCCTGGAGTCCTCGCCATGGCCGAAGCCCTCTGGGCCGCCGTCGCACTCATCGCCGCCGGAGCGCTCGCACCCCTCCTTCTCCGGGCTGGCCGCAGCCACGGACACCGCGCCGGCCCGGTGCAGCACATCACCCAGAACATCAGCGCGTCCGGCATGTTCGGCCGCGCCACCGGCACCTTCAACAACCGATGAAAGGCCGACCCGTGGACCGAAGCCCCCTGAGTGAGCGCGTATCTGACGCGGTCGCCCTCCTGGCCGGCAAACGCACGATCCGCTGCCCCCAGCCCGGGTGCCGCGTGAACATCCGCTACCGCGCCGTTACCCCCGCCGAGGCCAAACGCCTCACCGACCTGGCCACCGACCACGCCCGCCACTGAACACGCCGAGGGCGGCCCCCTCTCGCCAAAGACCGGGCCGCCCTCGTATCCCAAGCCCTCAACAGACCTGTGGAGGTCACCAGCATGACCCAACCCACCGACATCGGGCGAGACCAAACCGCCGCCCGGCCCTTACTCCTGGACTTGTACTGCTGCGCCGGCGGCGCCGGCATGGGCTACAACCGGGCCGGGTTCGACGTCGAAGGCGTCGACATCCGCCCGCGCCCGAACTACCCGTTCACCTTCCGCCAGGGCGACGCGCTCACCGTCCTCGCCGAGCTGATCGCCTCCGGGGAGATCCGCCGCTACACCGCCATCCACTCTTCCCCGCCCTGCCAGAAGCAGTGCGCGCTGACCGTGGGCACCAATCGGTCCCGGGGCTGGGGCGGCGAGCACGTCGACCTCGTCGCCCCCACCCGGAGGCTTCTGAACGCGTCCGGTCTGCCGTACGTCATCGAACAGCCCGACGGAAAGGCCGACGTTCGCAAGGACATCACCCTGTGCGGGGAGATGTTCGGCCTCGGAGTCATGCGGCACCGGAACTTCGAACTCGGCGGCTGGAGCAACCCCAAACCGAAGCATCTCAAGCACCGCGGCTACGTACGCGGTTGGCGCCACGGTGTCTACCGCGACGGCCCGTACGTCGCCGCCTACGGCGCCGGCGGAGGCAAGGCCACCATCGCCGAGATGCAGCAGGCCATGGGCATCTACTGGACAGACGTCCGAGAGGAACTCACCGAGGCCATCCCGCCCGCCTACGCGCAATGGCTCGGCCGCGCCTTCCTCGCCCGCACCCCGGCCAGGGCGGTGGCCGCGTGAACGCCCTCGTGGACGCGGCCCTGGCCGCCGCCGGCCGAGGGTGGCCGGTGTTCCCGCTTCGCCCCGGCTCGAAGGCCCCCGCCCTGCACCGCGACGACCGCTGCCCCCGAACCGGCGCATGCGCGGGCGGGCACGTGAAGTGGGAGCAGCGCGCCACCACCGACCCGGCGGTCATCGCCCGCTGCTGGAGCCACAAGCCGTACAACATCGGCTTGGCCACCGGCCCGGCCGGGCTGGTCGTGGTCGATCTCGACATGCCCAAGGAGAACTGCAGTCAGGACGCGCCTGGCGGCGCGGAGAACCTGTTGGCGCTCTGCGAGCGCGCCGGGCAGCCCGTCCCGGCCACCCTGACCGTGCGGACTCCCTCCGGCGGGATCCACCTGTACTTCACCGCCCCCGACGGGGTCCGGCTGGGCAACACGGCGGGCAAGCTGGCCCCGCTCATCGACACCCGCGCCCACGGCGGCTACGTCGTCGCCCCCGGCAGCACCACAGCGGCCGGAAGGTACGAGGTCACCGACCCGTCCCCGGTCGTCGAACTCCCGGCCTGGTTCCTTGCGCTGCTCCTGCCTCCGGCCCTGCGCCCGATCCCCTTGCGGATGCCGGCACCGGTCCGCGGAGGCAGCGCGGCACGCGCAGCGCTGCACGCCGAGTGCGAGGCCGTCCGCCAGGCCCCCGCGCAGCAGGCGAACAACACGCTCAACCGCAGCGCCTTCAAGGTGGGGCGCTTCGTCGCATGGGGCGACCTTCCCCGCGACGAGGTCGAGGAGGCCTTCCAAGCGGCAGGAGAGGACCGCGGACTCACCATGGCCGAGTGCCGCGCCACGATCCGCTCCGCCCTCGACAGCTCCGCCCGCACGGTCCGCGCCCGGGAGACGGCATGAGCACCCAGATTCCACTCCCCTTGGAAGGCCTACCCCCCGCCCCTGCCGACACCAGCCCCGCCAAACCGACCCCGGCCCGGGACGGCCGTGGCGCGCCGAAAGTCGTCGCCGAAGGCGTCCCTTCATCTGTTCGCCCTGACCCGCACGCCGACGGTAGGCCCCGGCCGGTGGCCTGGCTGCACATCGTCGCCCCGCCCTCTTATGGGGCGGCCCCGAGCGTGCGCTCCTGGTGCTCCTGCGGCCGCGATCTCTTCGCGGCCGGGCAGGCCCGCGCCCTCGCTCTCATCGCAGACCACGAAGAGCACCGCACCTCTTGCTCCCGCCTCACCTCGCGAAGGGAAGCCGCATGAGTCCGCACGACCCTGAGCTGTGGGAAGGGTTCGACGAGCTGACCCCGGAGGCCGTGGCCGGGCCCACGTGGGACGAGCCCGTCCCCCTCAACCCCCGCGGCCAGCTCCCCGCCTTCCCCGTGGACGCCCTGCCCGACTGGCTCGCCGCCATGACGGCCGGAGTCGCCGAGGAGACGCAGACACCCGTCGACCTCGCCGGATGCCTCGCCCTCGCTGTCATCGGCACCGCCGCCGGCGGGCGCCTCACCGTGACCGTGCGCGGGCAGTGGAGCGAGCCGGTCAACCTCTACACCGCCGTCGCCCTGCCGCCCGGCAACCGCAAGAGCGCCGTGTTCGGACTCATGACCAAGCCGCTCCTCGCCGCTGAGGCGGCCCTCATCGACCTCACGGCGCCCCAGCGTGCCGAGGCCGCAGCCTCAGCGCGGATCGCGAAGGCCGCGGCCGAGAGGGCCGAGAAGCTGGCAGCCAACGCCGACGCCGAGAAGCTGGCGGGGCTGACCGCCCAGGCCATCTCTCTGGCCGAGTCCGCCGAGCGGGCCGTCGTCCCGGCCGAGCCGCAGCTTGTCGCGGACGACGTCACGGCCGAGAGCCTGACCAGCCTCCTCGCCCAGCAGGACGGACGGATCGCGATCCTGTCCCCAGAAGGCGAGATCTTCGAGATCATTGCCGGGCGCTACTCCGGCGTCCCGAACATGGGGATCTTCCTCAAGGGCCACGCAGGCGACATGGCCCGCGTCAACCGCCAGGCCCGCGACGCCCAGTACATCGAGAACCCCGCCATCACCATGGGCCTGGCCGTCCAGCCGGACGTCCTTGATGCCATCGGCCAGATCAAGGGCGCCGACGGCCGCGGCCTGCTCGCCCGGTTCCTGTACTCCAAGCCCGAATCCCTCGTCGGCTACCGCAACCTCACCCCCGAACTCCTCGACCCCGACACGGCCGGCACCTACGCCCAGAACCTCGGCCGCCTGGCCCTGACCCTGGCGGGCTGGACCGAGACCGTCGCACTCACCCTCACCCCCGAAGCCGATGCCGTCCTCCTCGCCTACCAGCGCGTCACGGAATCCCGCCTGCGCAAGGACGGGAGCCTCGCGCCGATCGTGAACTGGGCCAGCAAGCGCGACGGCGCCGTCGCCCGCATCGCAGGCCTCCTCCACCTCGCCGCCCACCCCGAAGATGCCTGGACCCGGCCGATCACCGCCGCGACCATGGCCGCCGCCACGCGGCTCGGGGACTACTTCACCGCCCACGCCCTCGACGTCTTCAACGCCATGAAGGCCGACCCCGCCCAGGGAGCCGCCCACACCGTCTTGACCCACCTGACCGAGACGCGCACCGCCGCCTTCACCAAACGCGACCTCTTCCGCGCGATGCCCCGCAGCGAGTTCCCCGCCATGGGCGACCTCGACCCCGCCCTGGACCTCCTGGAGGAACACGGCTGGGTCCGCCAGCAGCCCCCGCCGCCCCGCACCACCCGCGGCGGCCGGCCGCCCTCCCCCCGCTACGAGACCCACCCCCGCATCACCCCCGCCGCCTGAAAACCCCCCAACCCCGTGACAGAACTGACAGAACCTCCCGACCAGGCTCCTGACCTGCGGAAACGAGCACTTTCGGAGCTCTGACAAAACCTCCGAAAACTCTGACAGAACCCAAAAAACCTCGCCGCGGGGCGAGCCGTCCGGTCTGACAGAACCGAGGTTTTCGAGGTTCTGTCAGAGTTTTTCGAGGTTTTGTCACGCAGGCCAAACCGGCCAAAGCCGCAGGTCAGGGGCCACATGGCGAGGTTCTGTCAGTTCTGTCAGTACTTCCCGGGGTTTCCGCACCCCGGACCGAGCTGAAGGAGCCCGATGCCCGCCCGCAACCGGGGCCCGGCGAAGTCCCCATGGACATCCTGTGGGCTGCCTGGCGGGAGTGGGCGGAGGACAACGGGATGAAGTCGCTCGGCACCAAGCAGGTCTTTGGCCGCAATCTCCTCTCTGTCGTGCCCCAGCTCCGCCGCTACCGCCCCCGTGATGCCTACGGCCAGCAGGTGGCCACGTACGCCGGTATCACGCTCAACCGGTCCGCAGAACTTTCTTGAGAGTCGCGACTCATCGCGACTCAAGCCCCCGCACACCCGCTCTGAGTCGCGATGAGTCGCGACTCAGAGCAATCTCACTCCAACTTTTCGCCCCGAGGAGGGGACTTCGATGGCCGGCACGCCCAAGACCCGCGCGATGCTCACCGTCCCCGAGCTGTGCGACGAACTCGGCATCACCCGCTCCACCTTCTACGACTGGCGCCAGAAGCAGCGGGCTCCCCGCTGCATCAAGCTCCCCAATGGCGGACTCCGCGTGCGCCGGGTCGACCTTGAGATCTGGCTGGACGAACACGAGGACGCTGCTTGATGGACACGACGTACGACGTGAAGTTCTGGAAGACCTCCGTGTACGAGGGAAAGACGAAGACCACCTACACGGTCCGGTGGTTGGTGGCGCGGGAGGAGTGGCGGAAGCCGTTCGCCAAGGCCGCCCTTGCCGACTCCTTCCGCGCAGGGCTGGTGTCCGCCGCCAGCAAGGGGGAGGCGTTCAGGCTCTCCACCGGCTTGCCCGTCTCGCACATGTCCCGGGCGGCCGGCGTGAAGTGGTACGACTTCGCAATCCAGTTCGTGGACCAGCTCTGGGAGCGGACATCGGCGAACAACCGGCGGAACGTGGCGAAGGCGCTCACGCCCGTCACGATCGCCCTACTCCGCTCCCAGCCGACGATGTTCAAGGGCGTGGATGTGCGCCGGGCGCTCCGCGAGTACGCGTTCAACACCCTTCGGCGGGACCAGGCCCCGCCCGAGATCGCCGTGATCCTGCGGTGGGTTCAGCGGAACTCGCTCACGATGGCAGCCTGGGAGGACGAGAGCATCGTGGAGTCCGCGCTCCGTGCGGCCGCGACGAAGCTGGACGGTACGGCTGTGGCCGCCAGTTCGGTCCGGCGGACCAAGCGCGTCCTGAACGTCCTCTTCGAGTACGCCCTCAAGAAGAAGGTGCTTAAGGAGAACCCCCTCCCGAAGGGGAAGGGCACCGGCACCACCGCGGCCAAGACCTCCTCCGCAGTCGACAAGCGGTCGCTGCTCAACACAGAGCAGGCCGCGAAGCTGCTCGGCTGGATCTACGGGCGGCCGCGGGGCGGGCGGCGGCTTCACACCTTCTTCGCCGCGATGTACTACGCCGGCGCGCGGCCCGAGGAGGTCGTGGCGATTATGGTCGGGGACGTACGCCTGCCCGCTGCGGATGCTGACGACCAGTGGGGCGAGCTACTGCTCCACACGGCCCACCCCGAGGTCGGAAAGCAGTGGACGGATACAGGAGAGGTACGTGAGGAGCGCGGGCTCAAGGGGCGGGCCGCCGACGACACGCGCACGGTGCCCTGCCGCCCTGCCCTCACCCGGATTCTCCGGGCCCATATCAAGAACGAAGGGCTAAAGCCAGGCGATCTATTGATGCAGGGGGAGAAAGGGGGAGATCTCGCCGGATCCGTGTTCCGGCGAGCGTGGCGGCGGGCGCGGAAGGAAGTGCTCACCCCGTACGAATTCGGGACCCCTCTCGGTCGCCGCGTGTACGACCTTCGGCACACCTGCCTGACGAACTGGCTCAACGTCGGCGTCCCGGCCGCGACCGTCGCCGAGTGGGCGGGCAACAGTGTCCCCGTCCTCCTCGCCACCTACGCCCGGTGTATCGACGGGCAGCTCGATGACCTGAAGCATCGCATCGAGCAGGCGGGGGAGCTGCCGGACCCGGCCGTCGCGACGGGCTGAAAATTTCTCCGCGTATTCTCCGTGGCCACCCGCAGAAACCCGGTTCCAGCCGGACACCGCCGGACGCGCCTCGCCTCGCCATGGGGCGCGTCCGGCCCCTGACCCGCCCACAGAAAACCAGCCCTGACCAGCAAAAAGGACCCTCCTGCGGGAGGGTCCCCGTTTGGTGCCCCCGGCAGGACTCGAACCTGCGGCCAAGTGCTTAGAAGGCACCTGCTCTATCCACTGAGCTACGGGGGCCGGAAGGTGGCCGTGGTGGCCTGGAGCCCCGGGGTGGGGGTGGGACTGTCGTCCGTGCCGGGTCAAGGATAGGGCTCCGGTTGCCTTGTCCCGGTTGCTTCACCCGCGTGCCACGATGTGGAGGTTCGGTGAAGCGGTCCCGATAATCGCAGGCAGGTGCGATTCTCGCACCGCTTTTGCGCCGCGGCGCCCCTGGTGTTGTGCACTCGTTATGCCTGCGCCCCACTCGTCCGCTGTGTCCAGAAGGTCCCGCTGGAGTCGCGGTCGGCGCGCAGAGGGCGTATAAGCTTCAAAAATGGCCCTAAATTGGGCATTCTTCGCATGTGGTGACCTTGGATGTTCGGCCTCAGCTGCTCGATGCCCTGTCCGCCCTGCGCGACCGGGTCGCGTCCGTGCGTCTGCCGCTGCCCCTGCCCGGCGCCCCGCGCGCCCGTCAGACCAGAGCCGAGCTGCTCGCGCAGCTCGACGACTACCTCGTACCCCGGCTGAAGGCGCCCGAGGCGCCGCTGCTCGCCGTCGTCGGCGGGTCCACCGGGGCCGGTAAGTCCACGCTCGTCAACTCCCTCGTGGGACGCCAGGTGAGTGAGGCGGGCGTACTGCGCCCCACCACCCGGATCCCCGTCCTCGTCTGCCATCCGGACGACCACCACTGGTTCGCGGGCATGCGGGTGCTGCCCGACCTGATGCGCGTCTGGGCGCCGCCCGGCGAGGACGACCCCCTCCCCGGCCCCCACCGCGGCTCCCCCCGCGGGCACAAGAACACTGCGGCCACCCGCGAGCTGCGCATCGAGACCGTCGCCGGCCTGCCGCGCGGACTCGCCATCCTCGACTCCCCCGACATCGACTCCCTCGTGGTCGAGAACCGGACGCTCGCCGCCCAGCTCATCTGCGCCGCCGACGTCTGGATCATGGTGACCACCGCCTCGCGGTACGCCGACGCCGTCCCCTGGCACCTGCTGCGCACCGCCAAGCAGTACAAGGCCACCCTGGGCATCGTCCTCGACCGGGTCCCGCACCAGGTGCTCGCCGAGGTCTCGCGGCAGTACGGGGCCCTGCTCACCCGGGCCGGGCTGGGCGACGTACCGCGGTTCACGGTGCCCGAGCTGCCCGAATCGGCCGGCGGGGGCGGACTGCTGCCCGCCAGCGCCGTCGCCCCGCTGTTCGCGTGGCTCGCCCACCACGCCCAGGACCCGGCCGCCCGGCAGTACGCCGTCGGGCGGACCGCGCTCGGCGCGCTGGACTCCCTCGGGCGCCGGATGCCGGAGCTGGCGTCCGCCGTCGCCGCCCAGCACGCCGCCGCCGTACGGCTGACCGCGGCCGTGGAGGACGCGTACAGGAGGGAGGGCAAGCGGGTGCGCAACCGGCTGGACCAGGGCGCCGTACTGGCCGGGGACGCCCTGACCCGCTGGCGCGGCTACCCCCTCGACACCAGCGCCGACGAACTGCTCGACTCCCTCGCCGAGTCGCTCGCCGCGCTGCTCCAGTGCGCGGTGGCCGCCGCCGACGAGCGCATCGCCCAGGCCTGGCGGCGCGAGCCGGCCGCCGGGGCGGTGCGGCTGCCCGGGCCCGACCGCGAGGCGGCGGAACGTATCGGCGTGGCCGTACGGCGCTGGCGGCGCGTACTGGAGGAACTCGCCGAGGAGGAGGTCGCCCGGCTCGGCAAGCAGCCCACGCCCGACGCCGACGGGATCGCCGCCCTGCTCGTCGCGGCCCTCCTCGGCGGCAAACGGGCCCGGCCCGCCGGGGAGAAGCTCGCCGAGCGGATCGGCGTACAGGCCGCCGTACGGCTGCGCGACCGCGGCGGCGAACTGGTCGCCGAACACCTGGAACAGGTGCTGCGCGCCGAACGGGACCGTCGGCTGGCCCCGTTGGAGGCGCTCGAGGTGACGCCCGAACCGCAGGCCGAGCTGATCGCCGCGCTGTCCCTACTGCAGAAGGAGAGGTGACGCGGTGACCACCGTGACCGACCGCACCGACGACCGCTGGGACGACGGCTTCATCGCACGCTCGCGCCGCACCGGCGAGACCGACATCGAGGACGGGGGCGACGAGGGCGACGACGCGCTGGTCCGTGCCGTCTCCGGCGTCGGCAGCGACGGGGGCAAGGCGCCCTCGCCGCCGCTCAGCCCCGAAGGGCAGGCCCTGCGCACCCGCCTCGAAGCGCTGCGCCAACTGGTCGGGCTCTCCCGGACCCGGCTCGACGGCAAGACCCTCGCCGAGGCCGGCCGGGTGCTGGACGAGGCGGCCGCGCGGCGCGGCCTGTCCCCGCAGCACACCGTCGTCGCGATCGCCGGAGCCACCGGAAGCGGCAAGTCCACACTCTTCAATGCACTGGCCGGAGTGCAGATCTCCGAGACGGGACTGCGCCGGCCGACGACCGCCGCACCCATCGCCTGCAGCTGGTCCGACGGGGCGGCCGGGCTGCTCGACCGGCTGGAGATCCCGGGCCGGCTGCGCCGTCGGCCGCGCGAGACCTCCGAGGCCGGGGCGCTGCGCGGGATGGTCCTGGTGGACCTGCCGGACCTGGACTCCGCGCTCGGTGCCCACCGCGAGCACGTCGACCGGGTGCTCGCCCTCGTCGACGCGGTCGTCTGGGTCGTCGACCCGGAGAAGTACGCCGACGCGGTCCTGCACGAGCGGTACCTGCGGCCGCTGGCAGGACACGCCGAGGTGACGTTCGTCGTCCTGAACCAGATCGACCGGCTGCCCGGCGAGTCCGCCGACCTCGTACTGGACGACCTGCGGCGGCTGCTGGACGACGACGGCATGGCCCTCGGCGAGCACGACGAACCCGGCGCCACCGTCCTCGGGCTGTCCGCGCTGACCGGCGAGGGCGTCGGGGAACTCCGCGAGCTCCTCGCACAGTTCACCCAGGAGAAGGGAGCCGCGACCCGCCGGATCTCCGCCGACGTCGACCGGGCCGCCCTGCGCCTGCGCCCCCTGTACGTGGCCGACGGCCACCCGGGGCCGGAGATCGGGGAGGCGGCGCGCGCCGAGTTCGAGGACCGCCTCGCGGAGGCGGTCGGCGCGTACGCGGCCGGACTCGCCGCCGAGCGGGCCTGGCGCCGCAACGCCGGGAAGGCCTGCGGCACCCCGTGGCTGCGGCTGTGGCGCTGGTACGAGAACCGGCGTGCCCCGCGCACACTGGCCGGGCTGGCCGCACTGGCGGTGATCGGCGGCCGCGGCCCGGCAGCGGCGCAGCCCCCCGCCGAGGAGGAGGTGACGGCGCGCCAGCGCGTGGAACAGGCCGTACGGACGGTCGCCGACGCGGCGGCCGAGGGGCTGCCCGACGCCTGGGCGCAGGCGGTACGGGAGACCGCGGTGCGCGGGGCCGAGCAGCTCCCGGAGGCGCTGGACGAGATCGCGGTGACGCTCGGGTCCGCGGTCGCGGTGCCGAGCGTCAAGCCGCCGCGGCCGAGGTGGTGGCCGGCGGCGGTGCTCGCCCAGGCCGCGATGACCCTGGTGCAGATCTACGGCGGGCTGTGGCTGGTCGGGCAGATCGCCGGGGTGCTGGAGCCGCGCCTGATGCCGCCGGTGCTGCTGATGGCGGCGGGCATCGTCGGCGGGCCGCTCGTGGAGTGGGCCTGCTCGGTCGCCGCCCGGGGCCCGGCGCGACGGTACGGGCAGGACGCGGAGCGCCGGCTGAGGCAGGCCGCGGCGGGCTGTGGGCGGGCCCGGGTGCTGGAGCCGGTGGCGGCGGAGCTGTTGCGCTACCGAGAGGTGCGCGAGCAGTACGCGACGGTGTCCGCAGGGGGGACGAGGTTGTCCACAACCCGCCAGTAGTCCACAGGCCGGAGCGCGGACCGGGGGGTCCCGCCAGCATGGTGTGCAGCTCGTGCGGATGGTCCGTGCGGGGCCCGACGCGGATGCGGAAACGGGTACGGAGACGGGGGAGGGCTGCCGGGATGAACGACACCCTGGTGACGCTGGTCGGCCATGTGGCCACGCAGATCGACTACAAGGAGACGGTGAACGGGCCGTCGGCACGGTTCCGGTTCGCCGTCACGCCGCGGTACTTCGACCGGCGCAAGGACGCCTGGACGGACGGGTCCACCAGTTTCTACACCGTGTGGGCGCGACGCACGCTCGCGGTGAACCTGGCCGGATCCGTCGCGGTGGGGGAGCCGCTGGTGGTGCACGGGAGGCTGCGGGTGCGGGAGGACCCACCCGACGGCGACGGCAACCGGTGGATCTCGGCGGAGATCGACGCGACCGCTGTCGGACACGACCTGAACCGGGGGACGGCGGCGTTCCGGCGGGTCGTCAAGGCGGACCCCCCGCTGATGGCCACTCAGAAGGCGGCGGTGGTCTGAGTGTTCGAGGCGGTTAGGATTCCCCGGTACTCACGGGCACCTGGGCCGCTGCCGGCCCGAAGGGGAAGACTGTGTCGATTGCCGTTCCCGCATCCTCCGCTCCTGATTCCGGTTCTGGTCCGGTACCTGGTCCGGTACCTGCTTCGTTCATCGAATCGGTTCCGGATTCCGTTCGTCCGTCGTCCCCGCGGGGTGCCGGGCGGCGGCCGCTGGCGGCCGCGCTGCTGGCCGCGGCCCTGGCCGCCGCCCCCGGAGCGCGGGCGGCCGCCGACACCGGGGGGCCCACGCCCCGGACGCGTGAGGGCGCCAGCGCGGTGCTGGACGGACTCAAGACGTACGGGCAGGCGGTCCTGCGCGCCAAGGACGGGTCTGTCCGGCAGATTCCCGCCGGGCTCTACGAGATGCGGGTCGACGGCGGCGGGATGCTCCAGACCTACGGGGTCGGCGTGGCGGGCAACGCCCTGCCGCAGACCCGGTACACGGAGACCGCCTGGAACGGCAGCCTGCTCGCCGGCAACGGCGAGGCCGGCCGGATCCGCTGGGTCCTCGAACACTCCTATCCGCAGCTGAACGACCTCGCCGGGCTGGCCAAGGCGGCCGGGGCCGGAGCGCTGACCGCGGAGAGCGCCGCGGCCGGCACCCAGGTCGCGATCTGGCGGCTGGCGGACGGGGCACAGGTGGAGGCCGCCGACCCGGCGGCGGAGAAGCTGGCCGACTACCTCCAGCGGTCGGCGGGCAGGCTCCCGGAGCCGCCGGCCTCGCTGGGGTTGGACCCCAGTAGCGTCTCGGGCCCCGTGGGCTCCCGCCTCGGGCCGGTCACCGTGCGCACCGGCGCGCAGAGCGTGACGGTCACCCCGGACGCGGCGGCCGTGGCGATGGGGGTGCGGGTGGTGGACGCCGAGGGGCGGCCGCTGACCACCGCCGGCAACGGCAGCCGGCTGTACTTCGAGGTGCCTGCGGGCACCCCTGACGGCACGGCCTCGGTCACCGTCCAGGGATCCACGAAGGTGCCGGTCGGGCGGGTCTTCACCGGTGAGCTGCCGGCCCAGGCCCAGATCGTGGCCGGCTCCAGCGAGTCCGCGTCGGCGGTGACGGCGAACGCGGTCTGGCCGCAGCCCGTCGTGGCGCAGGCACCGGCCACCGGGGAGGCGCCGTCCCTGACGGAGGCATCGGCAGCGGCTGCCGCCGCGGCCGCGGCGGCGTCCAGCCCGGACGAGGAACGGCTCGCCACCAGCGGCAGCTCGGCCGCCACCCCCGTCATCGCCTCGCTGGCGGTGGGCCTGGTGGTGCTGGGCGGCCTGGTGGTCCTCCTGCTCCGCAAGCGCCCGCTGGACGAGGAAGAGGACCAGGCCCAGGGAGCGTCGTCGAAGTAGCGTCGGCCGCGCGAAGGGCGAGGCCGGCCCCCGCCGACCAGACGGGGCGTTGCCGACACGACCCGGACCTGTCCGCCGGGCCGGTCCGGCATTCGGCTGGCGGGACGCCTCCTCGGGATGGTTGGCAAAGAGGGCTGATTCCGGGGCGGGTGCTGCGGGTAAGCGCTCGAAATGGTTGATCAAGAGCTGACCTGGCGGGGCGTCGCCGCGCGATGGGACCGGAAGCTGTTCGACGAGGTGGCCCGCCGGCACTGGCCCGCGGCCGACCGGGTGCTGCCCGGACTGGGGCGGGCCGCGAACCACGGGGTGCTGTGGGGTGGGGCGGCCGCGGTGATCGCGGTCGTCGGCTCGGCCCGGGCCCGCAAGGCGGCCCTGTGTGGAGCCGCCTCCCTGGCGCTGGCCTCGGCGACCGTCAACACCATCGGCAAGTGGTCCGTACGCAGGCCCCGGCCGCTGCTGGAAGGGGTCCCCGAGGTGCGCCGGCTCGTGAAGCAGCCGACGACCACCTCCTTCCCGTCCGGCCACTCGGCGTCCGCGTTCGCCTTCGCCACCGGGCTGGCGCTGCAGGCGCCCGGGTGGGGCGCCGCACTGGCGCCGGTGGCCGCTTCGGTGGCGTTCTCCCGCGTCTACACGGGGGTCCACTACCCCTCCGACGTGGTCACGGGCGCGGCGCTGGGCGTGGCCGCGGGCTTCGCCGTACGCCATGTCGTGCGCCGCCTGGAGGAGGCCCGGCTGTCGCCCGGAGCCGAAAGGACGGCCGGCGACGCACCCGCACTGCCGGACGGGTCCGGTCTGACCGTGGTCGTCAACACCGGGTCCGGCACGGCCGCCGAGGCGGGCCTCGACATCCTGCGCACCCGGCTGCCCAAGGCCGAGGTGGTCCACTGCGCGGGCCCCGACCTGCCCGCGGAACTGGCGGCCGCGGCCGCCCGGTCCACCGTGCTCGGCGTGTGCGGTGGCGACGGCACGATAAACGCCGCCGCCACAGCCGCTCTGCGCGCCGGGATTCCGCTGGCCGTGTTCCCCGGCGGCACGCTCAACCACTTCGCGCTGGACCTCGGACTGGGCGGAGCCGAGGACACCTGCCGCGCCCTCGCCGCCGGCCGTGCGGTGCGGGTCGGCGTGGGCCGCTTCACCCCCGGCCCGGACCCCGAGGACGGCCGGCCCGGCTACTTCCTGAACACCTTCAGCATCGGCGCCTACCCCGAACTGCTGCGGCACCGGCTGCGCTGGGGGCCCCGTATCGGCGGCGGTCCCGCCGCGCTGCTGGCCGCCTGGCGGGTCCTGCGCGCGGAGCGGCCCGTACGGCTCCTGCTGGCCGGGCGTCCGCGCAGCGTCTGGCTGCTGTTCGCCGGGAACGGCACCTACCACGGCACCGGCCCCACCCCCCGCCGCCGCGAGAGCCTCGGAGAGGGCCTGCTCGACCTCCGCCTCGTGCACGGCGGCGGCCGTCCGGGCCCCCGTCTGCTCGCCGCCGCCTTCGCGGGACCGCTGAGCCGCAGCCCCGTCCACACGGCCACGCGGCTGCGCAGCCTGCGCATCGGGGAGACCCCGCCGGGCACCCCGCTCGCCTACGACGGCGAGTACAGCCGGGCCCCCGCCGCGCTCGTCCTCGACACCCTCCCGGACGCCCTGACGGTCTACCGCCCGGAATGACCGCTCCGGCCGCCCCAGCCGGCCCGCCCGCCCCAGCCGCTCCGGCCGGCCCGACCGCCCCGGCCGCCCCGACCGCCCCGGCCGCCCCGACCGCTCCGACCGTCCCGGCCGCCCAGCCGTCCCGGTCGCCCGATCGCCTGATCGCCCGAGCCGGCCGGGGGCCGGGGCGGCGCCCGCACCGCCCCGCTCCGCCCTGCCCGCCCGGGCGGGGCGGTGGCCTGGGCTGGCCTGGGCTAGGGAGCCGCAGGTCGGCTGGCGCGATCACGAGCTGTCCCGCCGGGCCCCCGGCCATCCCGGGGACGGTCCGCCGTCCGGAGGGCGTACCCGCGCGCTGCCACCCGACGGACCGCGGTCGCGCGGCCGGGGAGCTCGTGCAGGCGGGCAGCGGCCGTGGCCCCGACCCCGTTCGACGTCCTGAGGGAGATCATCGGTCCGGATGGAGATCATCGTTGGCCGGGTCCGGGCGCCCTGCGCCTGCGCTGACCCCGGGGGTGACCTACCCATTCGCCCGTAGGGGTGGACGACTGGCAAGATGGGGTGTATCTGCCCACCATCGATCTGCCGGACGGTTTCTCTTGGCTGAGTTCATCTACACCATGCGCAAGACGCGCAAGGCACACGGCGACAAGGTGATCCTTGACGACGTCTTCCTGAACTTCCTGCCCGGCGCGAAGATCGGTGTGGTCGGCCCGAACGGTGCCGGTAAGTCCACCGTTCTGAAGATCATGGCGGGCATCGAGCAGCCGTCGAACGGCGACGCCTTCCTCTCGCCCGGCTACTCCGTCGGCATCCTCATGCAGGAGCCGAAGCTCGACGAGTCCAAGACCGTCCTGGAGAACGTCGAGGACGGCGTCGGCCCGATCAAGCAGAAGCTCAACCGGTTCAACGCGATCGCCGAGGAAATGGCGACGAACTACACCGACGAGCTGATGGAGGAGATGGGCAAGCTCCAGGACGACCTGGACCACGCCAACGCGTGGGACCTCGACGCCCAGCTGGAGCAGGCCATGGACGCCCTGGGCTGCCCGCCCGGCGACTGGCCCGTCACCAACCTCTCCGGTGGTGAGAAGCGTCGCGTGGCCCTCTGCAAGCTGCTGCTGGAGGCCCCCGACCTGCTGCTCCTCGACGAGCCCACCAACCACCTCGACGCCGAGTCCGTGAACTGGCTGGAGCAGCACCTGGCCCAGTACAAGGGCGCCGTCGTGGCGGTCACCCACGACCGCTACTTCCTCGACAACGTCGCCGAGTGGATCCTGGAGCTCGACCGCGGCCGCGCCCACCCCTACGAGGGCAACTACTCCACCTACCTGGAGAAGAAGGCCGAGCGCCTCAAGGTCGAGGGCAAGAAGGACGAGAAGCGCGCCAAGCGCCTCAAGGAAGAGCTGGAGTGGGTCCGCTCCAACGCCAAGGGCCGCCAGGCCAAGTCCAAGGCCCGCCTCGCCCGTTACGAGGAGATGGCGGCCGAGGCCGACAAGATGCGCAAGCTGGACTTCGAGGAGATCCAGATCCCGCCGGGCCCGCGTCTGGGCTCGATCGTGGTCGAGGTCAACAACCTCTCGAAGGCCTTCGGCGACAAGGTCCTCATCGACGACCTGTCGTTCACGCTGCCGCGCAACGGCATCGTCGGCATCATCGGCCCGAACGGCGCCGGCAAGACCACGCTCTTCAAGATGATCCAGGGCCTGGAGAAGCCGGACTCCGGCGAGATCAAGGTCGGCGAGACCGTCAAGATCTCGTACGTCGACCAGGGCCGCGCCAACATCGACCCCAAGAAGACCCTCTGGGCGGTCGTGTCGGACGAGCTGGACTACATCAACGTCGGCAACGTCGAGATGCCGTCCCGCGCGTACGTCAGCGCCTTCGGCTTCAAGGGCCCGGACCAGCAGAAGCCGGCCGGCGTGCTCTCCGGCGGTGAGCGCAACCGCCTGAACCTCGCGCTCACCCTGAAGCAGGGCGGCAACCTGCTGCTCCTCGACGAGCCCACCAACGACCTGGATGTCGAGACCCTGGGCTCCCTGGAGAACGCGCTGCTCGAGTTCCCCGGTGCGGCCGTGGTCGTCTCCCACGACCGCTGGTTCCTGGACCGCGTCGCCACGCACATCCTCGCGTACGAGGGCGACTCGAAGTGGTTCTGGTTCGAGGGCAACTTCGAGTCCTACGAGAAGAACAAGATCGAGCGGCTCGGCCCGGACGCCACCCGTCCGCACCGCGCCACGTACAAGAAGCTCACCCGAGGCTGAGGCTGCGACCTTCATCATGGCCAGACATCACTACCGGTGCCCGCTGCGCTGGTCGGACATGGATTCCTTCGGCCACGTGAACAACGTGGTCTTCCTCCGCTACCTGGAGGAGGCGAGGATCGACTTCATGTTCCGGCTGGCGCCGGGGGAGGGCAGCGAGTCCTTCACGGGCGGGTCCGTCGTGGCCCGCCACGAGATCGACTACAAGCTGCCCCTCGTGCACCGTCACGAGCCCGTCCTGATCGAGTCCTGGGTGACCCGCATCGGTGCCGCGTCGCTGACCATCGGCTACGAGGTCAAGGACGAGGCGACCGAGGACGCACCGGAGAAGGTCTACGTACGGGCCTCGACCGTGGTCGTGCCGTACAACCTCGCCGAGGGCCGGCCGCGCCGCATCACGGCCGAGGAGAAGCACTTCCTGGAGAAGTACCTCGACGAGCCCGTGGGCCCGCGCTCGGAAGGCCGCATCGCCGCATGACCGAACGGCTGTGCTTCGCCGACTCCGGGGAGGCGGCGGACCTCGCCGCCTTCCTGGGCCGGCTGCTGCACTACGACCGGGCCGCCGCCGTCCGCCTCCAGGCGGGTGGCGGCGCGGTCGCCGTCTTCGGACGACCGGCCTCCTTCGAGGTGCTGGCCATCCGCACGGTGCGCCTCGCCGTGCCCGTCCCCGGACCGCTGGACGTGACCGTGTCCGCCGGTGAGCTGCTGGAATCCGTCGACGAGGCCGCCGCCAGCGCCGTCGTCCCCGGACCGGTCACCGGGCCGCCCTGGACCGGAGTGCTCCCGCCCCGCGGTGGCTGGCAGCAGCTGCCCGGGCTGCCCGGCCCCGAACAGGTGCGGGCCGCGGTGAGCGCGTCCGTCGCCGAATTCCGGGCCCGTGACGAGGCCCTGCCCCCGCAGCACCGGACCCGGTCCGAGCGGGACCGCATTGGCCGCGAGATCTGGTCGCGGACGCTCGGCGACACCGAACTCCCGCTGCGCGCCGTGCACGCCGCGCAGTCCCTGGGCTTCCTGCGGCCCGTCCGGTCGGCCGTCGCCAGCGGCGCCGGCGCACCCGACGCCCCCGCCCCCGTGGCCCTGCTCGCCTCCGGGGGCTGGCTGCGGCTGCGCACCCCGTACGGCTCGATCGCGATGCGCCGCCCCGGCGGCGCCGGCGGCCTGGGCGCCCTCCAGGTCCGGCCGCTCTAGCCTCCGCAGCTCTAGCCTCCGCAGCTCTAGCCTCCGCAGCTCCGGCCTCCGCAGCTCCGGCCCCCGCAGGTCCGGCCTCCGGTCGACCCGAGTTCCCGCCGGTCCGGGCTGCGGTCGACCCGAGTTCCCGCCGGTCCGGCCTCCGGTCGGCCTGGCCTCCCGTCGGCCCGGGCTGCGGTCGGCCTGGCCTCCCGTCGGCCCGGGCTGCGGTCGGCCTGGCCTCCCGTCGGCCCGGGCTGCGGTCGGCGTGCCCTCCGGCCGGCCGAGCCGCCCCGGCATTCCGCTCCCGGTTCCGCGTACGTGGGTCCGTCCGTACGGGAGGGGCTCTGCTACCCCGCGGTGTTGATCATCGAGGCGGCGGCGTACGTCAGGTACCGCCACAGCTGCGCCTCGTGCTCGGGCGACAGACCCAGCTCGTCCACCGCCACGCGCATGTGGCCCAGCCACGCGTCGTGCGCCGCGGCGTCCACCTGGAACGGGGCGTGCCGCATCCGCAGGCGCGGGTGCCCGCGGTTCTCGCTGTACGTGTTCGGGCCGCCCCAGTACTGCATCAGGAACAGGGCGAACCGCTCCTCGGCGGGGCCGAGGTCCTCCTCCGGGTACATCGGGCGCAGCAGCGGGTCCTCCGCGACCCCCTGGTAGAAGCGCCGCACCAGGCGGCGGAACGTCTCCTCGCCGCCCACCTGCTCGTAAAACGTCTGCTCCTGAAGCGTGCCCCGCGGAATCTCATTCACCCGACCATCGTCTCAGACGCCCGGACGGAGGACGGGGGACTTAGGACCGCCCCCGGGACCCCCGCTCGCCTCCGGCGCCCGTCGGCAGGACAGTGGAGCCATGGGTGCACATCCGGGACGCTCGACGCGCACCGCGCGCCCCCCGCACGGCGCGGAGGGCGAGACGCGGGACCTGCGGGACGCCGCCCACGCCGCGCAGGTGCGGGAGCTGACCGCCGCCGGGGTGCTGGAGGACCCCGCCTGGCGGGCGGCCTTCGCGGCGGTGCCCCGGCACGTCTTCGTCCCGTACTTCTTCACCGGCCGGGGCGCCGGCCACGAACGGCTGTGGGGCGAGGACCCGGACCCGGCCCGCCGGGCGCGCTGGCTGCGCGGGGTCTACACGGACGCCCCGCTCGCCACCCGGCTGCGCGACGGCGAGCTGGTCTCCTCCAGCAGCCAGCCGTCCCTGATGGCGAAGATGCTGGAGGCGCTGGACGTCCGCGACGGGGACGACGTGCTGGAGATCGGCGCCGGCACCGGCTACACCGCCGCGCTGCTGTGCCACCGGCTCGGCGACGAGCACGTCACCACCGTCGACCTGGACGAGGAGATCACCGAGTCCGCGCGGGCGCACCTGGCCCGGCTCGGCTACCGGCCGGCCGTCGTCACCGGGGACGGGGCGCGCGGCTGCCCGGCCCGGGCGCCGTTCGACCGGATCCTGGTGACCTGCACGCTGCCGCTCGTCCCGCACGCCTGGCTCGGCCAGTGCCGGCCCGGGGCGCGGATCCTGGCCCCGCTGTCGACCGGCCTGATTGCGCTGCGCGTCCAGGACGCCGACCTCGCGGAGGGCCGCTTCCTGCACACCCCGGCGTACTTCGTCCCGCTGCGCGGGGCCACGGCCTCGCCGGCCGCGCCCGGGCTGCCGTACGGGCTCCCGTACGAGCTGGTGGAGAACGAGCGGTTCCAGTTCATGCTCGTGCTGACCGCGGGGGCCCTGCATCCGCGCGAGGCCCTGGACCTGTGGCGCGGCGAGGGCCGGCCCGGCCGCGAGCGGTTCGGGGTGACCGTCAGCGCGGAGGGTCAGTGGGCGTGGCTCGACGACCCCCAGGGCCCCTACGTATGGCCCCTGGGGGAGTAGCGGAGCGGGCCGGGATCAGCTCCGGCGGATGGTGATCGTGGTCCAGGCGCCCACGTGGACCCGGTCGCCGTCGGAGAGCGGGACCGGGACGTAGGGCTGGATCGGCTCCTCGCCGCCGTTGATCGTGGTGCCGTTGGTGGAGTTCTGGTCCACCACCGCCCAGCTGAGGTCGGGCTGCTGGACGAGTACCGCGTGCTGGTGGGAGACGCCCGGGTCCTCCGGGGGCACCGACAGGTCGATGTCGGGGGACTCGCCCGTGGAAGCGCGGCGGCGGCCGATGGTGATCTGTCCGCCGGACAGCGGAAGGTGCTGCTCCGGGGAGTACGCGGGCAGGTTGAGCGCGGCCGCCTCGGGGCCGCTGCGCTGCATCATCGCCATGAAGTACGAGCGGTCGGGGCCGATCGTCGCGCTCCAGGAGCCGGTGCTCTGGGGCGGGAACGGCTGCGGGGGCACCTGCTGCTGCGCCTGGTGAGCCGGCTGCGGCTGCTGGTACTCGTGCTGCTGCTGGTACTCGGCCTGCTGGTACTCGGGCTGCCGGTACTGCTGCGGGGCCGGGGCCGGGGCCTGAACCTGCTGCGGCTGCTCGTGCGCCGGCGGCGGCAGCAGCCAGTCGTCCTCGCCCTGCAGCGGCTCGGCCGGCCGGTTGACCCGGGACGGCCGGGAGCCCTGGTAGTCGAAGTGGTCCTGGGCGAAGGGCGCCGGTGCGGCAGCCGCCGGTGCGGGAGCCGGCGGTGCGGGCGGCGGCGGAGGCGGCGGGGTGGCCCCGGCGCCGTGACCGCCGGCGGCTCCCGCGTCCGTCCCGAGCGGGGTGTACGAGGTCGCCGAGCGCGTCAGGAAGTTGTACCGGCACTCCTCGCAGAACGGGGCCATGGCCTCGCGCGGGGTCCGGCACTGGGGGCAGAGCTCCGCCTGGGCGGTCGGCTCACCGGTCGTGGGAGGGTAGCCGTAGCCGTAGGAGGGCGCCGCGGGCGCCGCAGCGGCGGCAGCCATGCGGTGGCCGCAGACCTCGCACCAGTCGTCGGAGGCGGACTGGTGCCCGTTCGGGCAGGTCGGCATGGCGGCTCTTCCCCCTTCAGCCTGCGTCTTCGCGTCAGGTCTTCTCAGGTCTTCTCAGGTTGCTCAGGACTTCTTCACTCGGACGGTCTGGATCGAACGCGTTTCGAGGGTCATCTCGTCGGCGTCCGCGACCTTCGCCTTCAGCCGCACAGTACCCGCCGCCGCATCGACGACATCCACCACCTTCGCCAGCAATTTGGCCGTGTCCGCGTTTCCGGAGAAGCTCGCCAGTTGCACGGCGCGGCCGAGCTTGGCCGTGGCGCCGTCGACATCGCCCAGTTTGCGCGCTTCCAGCCCCTGTTGGATAGCCTGCGCGAGCTCCGCCTGCCCCGTGTAGTGGGCGACCTGGGGATTGATGGCGGTGGAGGCGGCCAGATCGTCCGTCCACACCGCGCGGACCAGTCCCTGCCCGAGGGCGGCCGGCGGTTCGCCCGGTGCGCCGGGCAGCAGGAGCGTGACCCGGGCGGCGAGCATCTCCTGCCCGACGGACGCGACGGGGACCCGGACGCACACGTGGTACTCGCGGGACTCGTCGCCCCAGGACCCGGTCGGGTAGTCGCCGGCGCGCGGGCCCGCCCCGGTGCGGCGGTCGCTGAGGTCCTGGACGGTGGGCGCGACCTGCTTGACGTACTGGATCTCCACGCCGACCGGGGTCCACAGGCGCAGCGCGACGTCCGCGACCTCCTTGCCCATGACGTTCTCCATCATGAGCGTGAAGTCCTCGGTGAGGTGCGCCGGGTCGGCCACGATGTCGGCCGACCCGAGCAGGGCGCTCGCGATGCCGGTCACCTCCTTGACCTCCCAGTCCGTCCCCACCCCGCGCGCGTCGCAGGTGAAACGGCCCGCGCAGGCGTCGAGGGTGGCGCGCAGCACGGCCGGATCCTCGTGCTCGTTGCGGCCGTCGGTGAGCAGGATGCCGTGCCGGATGGTGGCGGAGGACTGGCGCAGCAGTCCGTCGGCGAGGCGCAGCCAGGTGCCGATGGCGGTGCCGCCGCCGGAGCTCAGGCCGCGCAGGGCCTCCTTGGCCTGGGCCCGGGTCGCCGGGTCGGCGACGGCGAGGCGGCCCTGGCCGGGGTAGACCTCCTTGGCCACGTGCGTGCCCGCGACGACGGCGAACGCGGTGCCGTCGCGCAGGGTGTCGATCGCGGCGGCGGTCGCCTCCCGGGCGCCGCGCATCTTGTCCGGCGGGTACTCCATGGACCCCGAACAGTCCACCATGATCACGACGGCGGCCGAGCCGTGGGCGGCCGCCGCACGGGTGGCGGTGGCGCCGCCCGATGAGGTGACCGTGACGATGGCGTGGACGTCCCGCCCGCCCTCGGGCAGGAACTCGTTCTGGTACACCTCGACGCTGAAGCGCGGGGCGCTCGGCTTGGCGAAGTTCGCCATCGACTGGACTCCTGGGAGAGGGACGGGGTGCGGGGACGGGTGGATCAGGGCTGAGGGGGTGCTTCCGCCTCCGTTTCCGGTTCCGCTTGCTGCTGCTGCGGCCCCGGCGCGGCCTCCGTCGCCGTGACGGCGGGCGCGGCGAACGGTACGACGGCCACCGTGACGTTGTCGTGGCCGCCCCCGTCGAGGGCGTGCCCCACCAGGACCTGCGCGCTGTGCAGGGGGCGGGCGGCTGCGTCGGCGGGCAGCACCTGGGCCATGTCCTGTGCGGACTCGGCGTAGTTCCACAGGCCGTCGGTGCAGACGACCACCACACCCGCGTGGTCCGGCTTGAACGTGGCGGTGTGCGGCTCCAGGTCGTACGCGTCCGCCCCGAGCCAGCCCGTGATGGCGTGGGCGCGGACGTCGGCGTACGCCTCGGCCTCGCCCATCAGCCCGGCCGCGACCATCTGGGCCGCCCACGAGTCGTCCTCGGTGAGGCGGCGCGGCAGCGCCTCGCGGTCGTCCGGGATCCAGTACGCGCGGCTGTCGCCGACCCAGCCGATGGTCAGCAGGCCGCCGCTGACCACGGCTCCGACCAGGGTGCAGGCGGGGGCGTTCTGTGCGCCCGGGACCTCCGGGGCCAGGGCGTTCACGGCGGCGGCCGCGGCCAGGATCGCGCCGTGCATGGCCTCCTGGGGGTGGGTGCCGCGCGGGAGGGCTTCGAGCAGGGCCTCGTTGGCGGCGCCGGCCGCGGCGGCCGACGCGTCGTCGGGGCGGCTGGCGGAGGAGACGCCGTCGCAGACGACGGCCACCGTGGCGGCCGAGCCGTCGGGCAGGGCCGTGGCGGCCACCGCGAACGAGTCCTCGTTGCGGTGGTGGCGCAGCCCCCGGTCGCTGACGGCGGCGACGCTGCCGAGCTCCTCCTCCAGGTGGTCGCGCTCGCGCGGCTGGGCGTGCCCGCAGTGCTCGCAGTACCCGTCGGTGTCGACCCGCCCGGCCCGGCAGGCCACGCAGGTCTTCCCGCCGTCCGCGGAACCGCCCGCCTGCGCGCTCGCGGTGGCGTACGGGTCCTCGTGCCCGGGGCCGGCACCGCCGTACGGGGCTTCGGGCGCGCCCCACGGGGTTTCGTCGGGCGGGGTGGGGGTGCTGCCCGGCCGGTCGTGGCGGATCTCGCCACCCGCCGCCGGATCGGGCATGCCGTACGAGGAGCCCTGCGGCGGTACCGGGGCGGGCGCGGCTGGGGGCGGCGGGGGCACGGGCCGG
>LJCW01000365.1 GCA_001298555.1 Actinobacteria bacterium OV450 | reverse complement strand
GTCGGCTGGGGGCGCCGCGCCGACAGGGCCGGCTGGGCGGCCACTGCCCGGCCGGGTAGTGGCTGGGCTGCGAAGGGGCGCGGCGGTGGCCGGGAAGGGGGCGTGGGGGGTGGGGAGTTGGGGCGGCGTAGGGTCGGGGGATGGTGGGGACTCGGTGGGCCGGTGGGGTTGTCGGAGGCGTGCTGTTGGCCGGGCTGGTGGTGGGGTGCGATACGCCGCCCCCGCCCGCGCCCGCGCCGGGGCCCAGCTGGGGCGGGGCCGCTCCCTCCCCCCGTACTTCACGGCCGGTGCCCCCGGCGGTCGGTTCCCCGCAGCCGGACGCCTGCCCCGAGGGGGGCGTGCGGCTCCGGGAGGGCAGCGGGGATTCCGCGATGGGGCTCCGGGTGGCCGACATCCAGCTGGTCAACTGCGGTGCGCAGCCGTACGTACTCGAGGGCTATCCGGAGATCCGGCTGCTGGACAGGAAGCGGGCCCCGGTGGACGTGACGGTCGTGCACGGGGCCGAGGGGATCACCGGTGCGCTGACCGGCGTGGACGGTGCCCCGCAGCAGGTGGAGCTGCGGCCCGGACAGGCGGCCACGGTCGGGATGGTGTGGCGGAACCTGGTGACCGATACGACGGTGCCCGCCGTCGAGGGATGGGTGGTGGACGTGACTCCGCGGCCCGGTGCGCCCCGGCTGCAGCTGGAGCTCGGCCATTCCGTCGACCTCGGGAACACCGGGAAGCTCGGGATCGGGCCCTGGAGGGCGATGGCCGGGTGATGGCCAGGTGATGGCCGGGTGATGGCCGGGTGATGGCCGGGTGACCGCCCCTGCCACCCGACGGGCGACGGCCCGACGGGGCGGTGGCCGGGTGACCGCCCCTGGCCGCGCCGACGGGCGACGGCCCGACGGGCTAATGGTTGACGCCCTGACGGCTCGACGGGCTGACGGCCAGAGGGCCCTTCGGGCTGACCGGCTGACGGGCTGACCGGCCGACGCCGGATGTTGCACGGCGGCCGGCGGTGCGCCCCGCGCAAGGCTGCGGGGCGCACCGCCAGCGTCCGTCCGTCCATCCGTCCGTACGTACGGTTCCGGCTAGAGCGTTGCCGTCCGGCTGTCGCGGCGGAGGGTCCAGCGGGCCGGGAGCGCGGTGGCCGCCAGGCCCAGGGCCAGGGCGGCGGCCGCGAAGGAGGCGTACAGCAGCGGCGGGATGTGCGGGGGCGCCCCGGTGACGGCCTTGGTCAGCGGGAACAGCGTGGCCAGGGCGATGGCGCTGCCGAGGCCGACGCCCGCGCCGCCGATCAGGAGGGCCTCCCAGCGGAGCATGCGCAGCACCTGGCGGCGTGTGGAGCCGACGAGGCGCAGCATCCGCAGCTCGCGGCGGCGGTCGAGGACGGTCATCACGAGGGTGTTGGCGGCGGTGACGGCGGCGAAGCCACCGAGGACGGCCGCCATGGTGGTGTTGGCCCAGGCGTTGACCTCGCGGTCCGTGTTCCGGGCGGTGGTCCAGTCCGAGACGGACACCGCCGGGCCGATGCCTGCGGGAACGGGGCCGCGGATCAGGAGCTCGGTGGGGTGTCCGGCCGTGGTGCGGCCCGTGAGGTCGGCCGCCGGAAGGGTGACCTCGCCGAGGCCGAGGCCGCGGGTGTAGACGGCGACGATCTCGGGGGTGGCCGGGGTCCCGTCGGGGAGGCGGAGTTCGATGCGGTCGCCGACGCCGGCGTGCGCGGAGTCGGCGAGGGTGCGGTCCACGGCGACGGTGCCGGGCCGGAGTGCGGCGAGGCTGCCTTCACGGACGCCCAGGTCCTGCACGGTGGTGACGTCACCCGCGACGCCCTGCGCGGAGGCGGACCGGAGCGAGCGCTCCGCGCCGGTGCCGGTCATCGCGAGGACGGAGGTACGGGTGATCGCGACACCCGCGCGGGTGGCGTCGGAGGACGGGTCGGCGATCACGTGCTCGGCGATCAGGCCGGCCTCCTGCTGCTGCCGTACGGCCCGTTCCTCGCTGGTGTGCAGGAAGACCAGGGTCGAGGAGAAGGCCATGGCGAGCACGATCGGGGTGATCGCGGAGGCGAGCCTGCGGGCGTTGGTACGGGAGTTGGCGGCGGCGAGCGAGCCGGACGCGCTGCCGGCGCGCAGCGGGAGGCCGAGTACGCCGGCGCAGGCACGGGCGATCAGGGGGCCGAGCAGGGCCACGGCCAGCATGAAGAGCATGACGACGCCGAGCGCGGCGTTGGCGGCGTCCTCCCCGCGGCCGGTGGCGGCCAGGCCCGCGCAGGTGGCGCCGCCGGCGAGGGCGGCGATGCCCAGGGGCGTGCGGATCCACCCCGGGCGCAGGCGTTCCACGGCGGCTTCGGCGAGGGCCTGGCCGGGCCGGATCCGGGCGGGCCGGCGGGCGGCGGCCCAGCCGGCGAGCAGTGCGGTGGCGAGTCCGGTGGCGGCGGCCGTGACGAGGGGGAGCCAGGAGACGGTGAGTTCGACGCCGGCGGGGATCGCACCCTTGGCCTGGAGCTGTCCGAACCACCAGGCGGCGAGGCCGATGCCGGGGATGCAGCCCAGTGCCCCGGCGGCCGGTGCGACGAGCAGGGCCTCGGTGGCGATGGTGCGGCGGATTTGGCGCGGGGTGGCTCCGACGGCTCGCAGCAGCGCGAACTCGCGGGAGCGCTGCCCGACGGACAGGGCCACGGTGGCGGCGGCGGTGAAGACGGCGACGAGGGTGGCGGTGCCGCCGAAGGAGCCCCCGAGGCCGATCAGTATTTCCCTGGCGCCGGCGAGCTGCGGGTCGACGGCGCGGTCGGCGCCGGTCAGCACCTGGGCGCGGCCGTCGACGGCGGCGCGGACCCGGGCCGGGTCGGCGTCGAGGAGGACGACGGCGTCGAGGGCGCCCGGGTGCCCGGAGAGGGTGCGGGCTTCGGCGTCGGAGAACCAGACGCCGGTGCCGGCGGCGTGTCCCACGACGCGGAATTCCCGCTTTCCGACGGGGGTGTCGAGCGTGACCCGGTCGCCCGGGGCGTCCGCGCCGGTGCCCGCGGCGCGGCTCGCAGCGGCACCCTCGCCTGGACCCGTACCCGTACCCGAACCCGGACCCGCACCCGCACCCGAACCCGCAGCCGCACCCGCGCCCAGGACCACCTCGCCCGCGTTCGCCGGGGCCCGGCCCCGGGCGAGCTGCACTCCGGTGAAGGCGGTGGATCCCCAGCCCGAGGCCTCGGCGGTGGCGCCCGCTGCGCCGCGTACGGGGAACACGACGTCGGGCACGGCCCGTCCCAGCGGGGCCAGTCCTGCCGCCAGGGCGGCGTCGACCCTGGCCCGCTCCGGCACCGGCACCGCTTCCTCGTAGGCGCCGTCTCCGCTGCCCACCCGGCGGTGGATCTGCTGGTCGGCGGCGACCACGACGGGGGCGTGGGCGTAGCGGGTCGGCGGGACGCCCGCCCGGACGCCGCTCTCCAGCAGGATGCCGCAGGCGCAGACGATGGCGACGGTCATGAGCAGGGCGACGAAGGTGCCGGCGAAGGCGGCGGGGCGCAACCGCAGCGCTGCGCGGGCCAGGCCGTTCGGGTGCAGCGGCATCAGGCGGCCGCTCCCGCGTACGCCGGTGCGGTGAGCAGGGTCATCCGGGCGGCGATGTCGGTGGCGGAGCTGGGCGGCAGCCGGTCGGCGATCAGCCCGTCGGCGAGGAAGAGGACCTGGTCGGCGTGGGAGGCGGCGACGGGGTCGTGGGTGACCATGACGATGGTGGCGCCGAGGGAGTCGACGGCGGCCCGGAGCAGGCCGAGGACCTCGGCTGCGGTGGTGGTGTCGAGGGCGCCGGTGGGTTCGTCGGCGAAGACGACGTCGGGCCGGGTGACCAGGGCCCGCGCGATGGCGACGCGCTGCTGCTGGCCGCCGGAGAGCTCGGCGGGGCGGCGCCCGCCCTTGCCTTCGAGGCCGACGCGGGCGAGCAGGTCGCGGGCCCGGTCACGGACGGGGCCCGACGTTCCGGCGCCGGCGAGCCGCATCGGGAGCAGGACGTTCTGTTCCACGGTGAGGGAGGGCAGCAGGTTGAAGGCCTGGAAGACGAAGCCCAGCCGGCTGCGGCGCAGTTCGGTGAGCTCGTTCTCGTTCATGCCGGTGATCTCGGTGCCGCCGAGGCGGACGGAGCCCGCGCTGGGCAGATCGAGTCCGGCGGCGCACTGGAGGAAGGTGGACTTGCCGGAGCCGGAGGGTCCCATGACGGCGGTGAAGCTGCCGCGGGGCAAGCTGAGGTCGATGCCGCGCAGGGCGTGCACGGTGGCGGCGCCCCGTCCGTACTCGCGCCGCACGCCGCGCAGTTCGACGGCGGCCGGGCCGCCGTGCGGCAGCTGCCCGACGCCCTCGTACGCCTCCTGCCCGGTCCCGCGCTGGCGCCTGCTCCGCCGGATCCCCATGATGTGCCGCCTTCCGTGTCCACCGTTGATCGTGGTCACGACGCTACGGAGGCTCAGGTGCCCGGAACCATGGCGGAAGCCGGTCGGCCCGGGGTGGGGAAAACCCCACCCCGGGCCGGCCTGTGGGCTGGATCAGCCCTGCTCGTTGTCACCCGACTTGAAGTGGCCGAGCTCCGAGCCGTCGGCCGCGTGCAGCACGAGGGTCGAGTCCATGCCGTACGTGAGGTAGGCGCCGGGGTTGCCCCACGACTCGGTGTTCCAGATGGCGCCGCCCTTGCCCTCGCCGCCGTTCTTGGAGTAGATGACGAAGTTGCCGTCCCTCTGCATCCGGGCGTACGCGCCGGGGCTGTAGGAGCCGGCCGCGATACGGACGTTGCCCGTGCTGCGCTCGAAGACCGCGAAGTAGCCGCGGTTGTCCATGGCGAGGACGGTGTTGGTGGCGGCCATCCACGTGCCGCGGTCCAGGTTCTCGCCACCGGTCAGCGTGTGGTCCGGGACCTCCCAGGTGCGCGTCGACCAGGCGGCCGACCCGTCCTTGCGGTAGACGACCAGGTTGGCGTCGTCCTGGAAGTCGATGCGGGCGTTCGCGTTGCCCCACGTGGCGCTGCTCCAGACGGCCGCGCCCTTGACCCCGTTGACGTCCTTCTTGTAGACGACGAAGTTGCCGTCGGCCTGGAACTCGGCGTAGGCGCCGGGGTTGCCGTACGTGCCGGAGGCCCACAGCTCGGCGCCGGCCTTGTGGTCCAGGACCAGGTTGCCGTCGGGCTGCATGTACAGGACGCCGTTGGCGGTCGCGATGTACTCGTCGGACTTGAGCACCTCGCCCGGCTTCAGCGAGACGGTGCCCGCGGCGGCGACCCCGGCCGCCTGGCTCGACGCCCTGGCCTCGGCCTTGGCCTTGGGCGTGGCGGCGGCCGCGGTCGTGGCCTTGGCCTTGGCGGTCGCGGGCAGCTTCTTGGGCTGGATCTTGTCGGCCACCGGCTTGATGGTCTTGCCCTCGGCGGCCTGCGCCGGGGCGCCCACGGCGCCGGCCGTGACGACGGCGGCGACGAGGGCGCCGGTCCAGGCGGCGCGCTTGCGGTTGAGAGTCATACGGTCCCCCCACAGAAGTGGCATGAAAAAAGTTGAACCCGTTCGAATGATTCAACGGCGATCAGTCTGCACCGCGTTCGCCCCAAACACAAAGGTGTTTGCGCCCGGCGGCCGGCAGCGCCCTGCGATGCTGCCATCGGCCACTGACAGTCCGCTTACGGCTCCGCTCGCAGACCCCGCCCCGGACCCCCTGGCGGGTCCGTTCGCAGGCCCGCCCACAGGCCGCCGACGGGTCCGCCGACGGGTCCGCCGACGGCTCGTCGGCGACTCACGGCGAACGGCGGATGAGCAGCAGGGCCCGGTCGTCGTTGACGTCCTTGGCGACCTTTTCGATCAGGTGCCAGGCGGCACCCTCCCAGCCGGCGGCGACGTAGCGGTCGGCTTCGCCGGTGAGCCGGTCGATGCCCTCGCTGATGTCGCGGTCGGCGGTTTCGACCAGGCCGTCCGTGAAGAGCATGAGGACGTCGCCGCGGCGGAGGTTGCCGCGGGCGGGTTCGAACTCGGCGCCGTCGTACACGCCGAGCAGCGGGCCCTCGCCGGACTTCTCCTGCCAGCGGCCGGTGCCCGCGGAGAGCTGGAGGGCGGGCAGGTGGCCGGCGGAGAGGAGTTCGTAGTCGCCGGTCTCCAGGTCCAGGACGAGGTGGATGGAGGTGGCGAAGCCCTCGTCCCAGTCCTGGCGGAGCAGGTAGCCGTTGGCGGCGGGCAGGAAGCCGTGCGGGGGCAGGGCGCCGAGCAGGCCGCCGAACGCGCCGGACAGCAGCAGTGCACGGGAGCCGGCCTCCATGCCCTTGCCGGAGACGTCGGTCAGGACGATCTCCAGGGTGCGGCCGCCGTTCGTGCGGGCGGCGACGACGAAGTCGCCGGAGAAGGACTGGCCCCCGGCCGGGCGCAGGGCCATCTCGCGGTGCCAGCCGCGCGGCAGGGCGGGCAGCTTGCTCTGGACCCGGATGCGTTCACGGAGGTCGAAGAGCATGGTGCCGCCGCGCCGCCAGGGCACGCCGACGCGGCTGCGGAACTGTGCGATGGCGAGTCCGAAGAAACCGCAGGCGGCCACGACCAGGACCGTGCCCGGGGTGACCCGCGCCGGGCCCTGGGTGTACGGCCCGAGGACCAGGGCTTCGACGATGAGGGCCGCCGCGGAGGCCGCGTACAGGGCGAGCAGGCTCGCGGGGCGCAGCAGCAGGCCGCCGGCGACGATCGGCAGGACGAGGGCGGACGGCGAGAACCAGACGGGCAGCATGAGCGTGCCGCAGGCGATCGCGGGCACGGTCAGGAGGAGTCCGGCGAAGGCCAGCCAGTCGGAGGCGTCGCCGCGGAAGTAGTCCACGGCGGATTTGCGCAGCGTGGTGCGGGCCCGGTGCGACAGCATGCGCGACCGGGCCATGAGCGATTCCCTGCGTGCTCCGGCCATTGCTCCGGGACCTTATCCATCATGACTGTGCGCGCGCAGGGGGACCCCCGGACCCGGGGCTTCCGGCTGGTCGAAAATCCGTCGACTGTGACGGAATGCCCTGGTAAGGATGGCCGTATGGCTCTTGAGATGCGCGTATTGCAGGCTGATGAGTGGGATGTCTGGTACGACCACCTGGAACTGGCGTTCGGCGGGGTGCCGGAATCCCGCCAGGAGAGAGATCTCTACCGGTCCCTGACGGAACCCGGGCGCTCGCTGGGCGTCTGGGACGGCGGTACCTGTGTCGGCTCGGCCGGCGCCTTCTCCTTCCGCCTGTCGGTGCCGGGCGGGGCACTGGTGCCGGCCGCCGGGGTCACGATGGTGGGGGTCGCGCCCACGCACCGTCGGCGCGGGGTGCTCACGTCGATGATGCGCCGTCAGCTGGACGACGTCCGGGCGGGTGGCGAGCCGCTCGCCGTGCTGACGGCCTCGGAGCCGGCGATCTACGGGCGTTTCGGCTACGGCACGGCGACGTACGCGCTGTCCGTGACCGTCGACACCACGCGCGTCCGGCTCTCGCTGCCGCCGGGGACGGACGAGGTCCGGCTGCGGCTCGTCGATCCGCAGAAGGCGCTGCCGGACTGCGAGCAGGTGTACGCGCAGCTGGTCGCGCGGCGGCCCGGCATGCCGGCGCGGCAGCCCGGGTGGGAGCAGTTGGCGGTGCTGGACCCGGAGGCGGCGCGCGAGGGCGCTTCGCCGCTGAAGTGCGTGGTGGCGGAGCGGGCGGACGGCGAGGTGGCCGGGTACGCCCGCTACCGGGTCAGGGCCGACTGGGAGCCGCAGGGCCCGGAGGGCAAGGTCGAGGTGGCCGATCTCGACGCGCTGGACCCGGCGGTGACGGCCGCGCTGTGGCGCTACCTCTTCGAGCTCGACCTGACGTCCACGGTACGGGCGGGCAGGCGGCCGGTGGACGATCCGCTGCTCCACCTGGTCAGCGACATCAGGCGGTCGCGGCCGAGCCCGCGTGACTCCCTGCACCTGAGGCTGGTGGACCTGCCGGCGGCCCTGGAGGCACGGACGTACGCGGGCCCGCTGGACGTGGTGATGGAGGTCGAGGACGCGTTCTGCCCGTGGAACGAGGGCCGGTGGCGGCTCGTCTCGGACGGACGGGGCGACGCCCGCTGTACGCGGACCGCGGACCCGGCGGAGCTGGAGCTGTCGGTCCGGGAACTGGGCTCGGCGTACCTCGGCGGGATCACCCTGAGCTCGCTGGCGGCGGCCGGCCGGGTGCGCGAGCTGGGCCCGGGCGCCCTGACGGCGGCCTCGCGGGCCTTCGCGTCCGACGTCTCCCCCTGGCTCCCCCACGGCTTTTAGCCGAACCCGCGGCCGGCCTCCCCCGGTCGGCCTCCCCCGGCCGCGGCCCGGCCCCGGCCTCCCGGAGACGGGGCCGGGTCACGGCCGGGCCGTCGCGTTCCCCGCGGCTAGCGCTGTTGGCAGGTCGGGCACCAGAAGAGGTTGCGGGCCGCGAGGCCGGCGGTGCGGACCTCGGTCCCGCAGATGTGGCACGGCATGTTCGCCCTGCGGTACACGTACACCTCGCCGCCGTGGTCGTCCACGCGGGGCGGGCGGCCCATCGCCCCGGGCAGGTGCTCGTCGCGGACGGTGTCGATCCGGTTGTTCCGCACGCCCTCGCGCATGAGCACCGCCAGGTCGGCCCACAGGGCGTCCCATTCGCCGCGCGTGAGGTCCTTGCCCAGCCGGTACGGGTCGATGCCGTGCCGGAAGAGCACCTCGGCCCGGTAGACGTTGCCGACGCCCGCGATCACCTTCTGGTCCATCAGCAGCGCGGCGACGGTGGTGCGGGAGCGGGAGATCCGCTTCCAGGCGCGGTCCGGGTCGTCGGCCGGGCGCAGCGGGTCGGGGCCGAGCCGTTCGTGTATCGCCTTCTTCTCGGCTTCGCCGATCAGGGCGCAGGCGGTGGGGCCCCGCAGGTCGGCCCAGTGTTCCGGGTTGAGCAGGCGCAGCCGGACCGTGTCGGTGGCCGGGGGCGCCGGTGCGGGGCCGAAGCCGAGCTTGCCGAACAGCCCGAGGTGGATGTGGATCCAGGCATCGCCGAGTTCCAGGAAGAGGTGCTTGCCGTGCGCCTCGGCGCTCTCCAGGTGCCGGCCGTCGAGCAGGGCGGCGCTCTCCGCGAACCGGCCCTGCGGGCTGCTCACCCGGACCGGCCGTCCGGCGAAGCGCTCGGTGTGGTCCTGGGCGAGGCGGTGGATCGTATGCCCCTCGGGCACGGCACTGCTCCTACGTCTGGAAACGGCCGTGCCGCCGGGGGCTCCGGCGGCACGGCGAAGCGGAAGGTCAGCCCTGCGGGTGGTGGGCCGGGATCGGGGGGAGCTCGCCGGTCTGCTCGTACGCGGAGAGCATCTCGATGCGGCGGGTGTGGCGCTCCTCGCCGGAGTACGGGGTCGCGAGGAAGGCCTCGATGAAGGAGACGGCCTCGTCCTGCGTGTGCATCCGGCCGCCGACGGAGATCACGTTGGCGTTGTTGTGCTCACGGCCGAGCTTCGCGGTCTCGACGCTCCAGGCCAGGATGGCGCGGACGCCCTTGACCTTGTTCGCGGCGATCTGCTCCCCGTTGCCGGAGCCGCCGATGACGATGCCGAGGCTGTCGGCGTCCGCGGCGGTCTTCTCCGCGGCGCGCAGGCAGAACGGCGGGTAGTCGTCCACCGCGTCGTAGATGTGGGGCCCGCAGTCGACGGGCTCGTGGCCGTTGTTCTTGAGCCAGTCCACCAGGTGGTTCTTGAGCTCAAAGCCGGCATGGTCGGATCCGAGGTACACGCGCATGGCACGAGTGTGGCACGGGCACCCCCCGCGGACCGCGGCAGGGTGTCGCGTAAGTCACTTCTAAAGCTCAAGTAAACCCAAAGAACGCAGATGGGACAGGGCGGCACCAGGGTCCTGGACGTTCGTCCTAAAGCAACGATCCGGACTGAGGTCTTCCGTCCTGCGTTCATCTCAGGTTTGAATGCCCGGGCTCGCAACCCGAGAACCTAAGGATCCGTCCATGAGCTCCACGACGACCCTTCAGAAGGCAGGCGACCCGTCCGGTAACTCCGGCGACACGCAGCCCTCAGACGGTCTGAAGGCCGGTCTCAAGAACCGCCACCTGTCCATGATCGCCATTGGCGGCGTCATCGGCGCCGGCCTCTTCGTCGGCTCCGGTGGCGGTATCGCCAAGGCCGGCCCCGCCATCCTGATCTCGTACCTCCTCGTCGGCGCCATGGTCGTCTTCGTGATGCGGATGCTGGGCGAGATGGCGGCCGCCAGCCCGAACTCCGGCTCCTTCTCCGCGTACGCCGACCGCGCGCTCGGCCGCTGGGCCGGCTTCTCCATCGGCTGGCTGTACTGGTTCTTCTGGGTCGTCGTGCTCGCCGTGGAGGCGACCGCCGGTGCGAAGATCCTCGAGGGCTGGGTCCCGGCCGTCCCGCAGTGGGGCTGGGCCCTGATCGTGATGGTGGTCCTGACGATCACCAACCTCGGCTCCGTCTCCTCCTACGGCGAGTTCGAGTTCTGGTTCGCCGGCATCAAGGTCGTCGCCATCGGCGCCTTCGTCATCGTCGGCATGCTCGCCGTCTTCGGCGTGCTGCCGGGTTCGGACAACCCGGGTGCGGGCTTCGCCCACCTCACCGACGCCGGCGGATTCATGCCGAACGGCTGGGGCTCCATCCTCACCGGTGTGCTGATGGTCGTCTTCTCCTTCATGGGCAGCGAGATCGTCACCCTGGCGGCCGGTGAGTCCGAGGACCCGCGCCGCGCGGTCACCAAGGCCACCAACTCGGTGATCTGGCGCATCGGCGTCTTCTACCTGGGCTCGATCTTCATCGTCCTCACCCTGCTGCCGTGGAACGACAAGTCGATCGTCGAGAAGGGCTCGTACGTCGCCGCCCTGGACTCGATCGGCATCGCGCACGCCGGCCAGATCATGAACGTGATCGTCCTGACCGCCGTGCTGTCCTGCCTGAACTCGGGCATGTACACGGCCTCCCGCATGGCGTTCTCGCTGGGCGAGCGCGGTGACGCGCCCAAGGTCTTCGCCAAGGTCAACAAGAGGGGCGTGCCCACCGCCGCGATCCTGGGCTCGGTGGTCTTCGGCTTCGCCGCCGTCTACTTCAACTACACCTCCCCGGACACGGTCTTCAGCTTCCTGCTGAACTCCTCGGGTGCGATCGCGCTCTTCGTGTGGCTGGTCATCTGCCTGACCCAGCTGCGGATGCGCAAGATCCTGGTGCGCGAGGCGCCGGAGAAGCTCACGGTCAAGATGTGGCTCTTCCCGTACCTGACGTGGGCCACCGCCGCGATGATCACCTTCGTCCTGGGCTACATGGTCTACGACAAGGACAACCGCGAGACGGTCATGCTGTCGCTGCTGGTCGCCGCCGTCGTGCTGGTCATCGGCGTGGTGCGCGACGTGCGCCGCAAGGCCGCCGCACGCGCCTAGGCCACGATGCACGGCAGCCCCGGACCACCACGTGGTCCGGGGCTGCCGTGCTTGCTGCCGCGGGCCGCGCACCTGCGCGCCGCCGCGGCCGTACGGGGCTACTTGCGGCCGACGAGCTTCCAGGTCGCGGGCAGCAGGCCCATCGCCAGCGCCGCCTTGAGCGCGTCGCCGATCAGGAACGGGGTCAGGCCCGCCGCGACGGCCGCACCAAAGGACATCCCGGTCGACAGCGCCAGGTACGGAACGCCGACCGCGTAGATCAGGGCGGAGCCCAGCACCATCGTGCCCGCCGTACGGAGGACGGAACGGTCGGCGCCACGGCGGGCCAGGGCGCCCACGACGGTGGCGGCGAGCAGCATGCCGAGGACGTAGCCGAAGGAGGCGCCGCCCGCGCCGGAGGTGCCGCCCGCGAACCACGGCATGCCCGCCATGCCGGCGAGCGCGTAGAGGGCGAGCGAGAGGAAGCCGCGGCGGGCGCCGAACGCGGTGCCCACCAGCAGGGCCGCGAAGGTCTGGCCCGTGACCGGGACCGGGGAACCGGGGACGGGCACGGAGACCTGCGCGGCGAGGCCGGTCAGCGCGGCTCCGCCGACGACGAGCGCGATGTCGCGGACGCGGCTCGCGGGCAGCAGGTCGGCGAGGACGGCGCCGGGGCGGAAGGAGACGGAAGCAGTGCTCATCGGAGGCTCCGCGGAGTGAGGGTGACGGGACGATCACCGACGCTAGTGCGCGGCCGCGCGCCGCCCCGCCTCCGGCCGGGACAAAGCCCTACTCACCGGTTTGGTGGGGAGTGCACAAAGGGGCCGGTTCACACCTGAGAGGGAGTGATCCGCGTCACGAGCCAGATTCAGACAACACGTCCGTTTTGCGCGGATGGGCGCCGTCCGGCGAGACTGTAGGGTCCCGCCAATCCAATGCGGAGCCCCCACCGCCGCTGCCGAGCACGAGAGTACGAGCATCCACTCATGCGCGACCGCTTGCCCACCACTCCTCCAACCGGCCCCGTCGGTCCCGACCTGCCGGTGGAACCCCTCAGCCACAGCCTCAAGCAGCGCCACCTGACCATGCTGGGCCTCGGCGGCGTGATCGGCGCCGGGCTGTTCGTCGGCTCCGGCGCCGGCATCGGCATCGCCGGGCCCGCGATCATCTGCTCCTACCTGCTCGCGGGCGCCCTGGCCATGCTGGTGATGCGTGCGCTCGGCGAGATGTCGGCGGCGATGCCCGCCTCCGGGTCGTTCTCCGTGTACGCGGAGCGGGCGCTGGGCCGCTGGGCCGGCTTCTCGGCGGGCTGGCTCTACTGGTTCCTGCTGGTCGTGGTGCTGGCGGTGGAGGCCACCGGCGCAGCGAAGATCGCGAACGGCTGGCTGCCCGCCGTGGACCAGTGGGTGTGGGTGCTGATCTTCATGGTGGTCTTCACCGTGAGCAACCTGGCCGCCGTGAAGAACTTCGGCGAGTTCGAGTTCTGGTTCGCGGCCCTCAAGGTCGGCGCGATCGTCCTGTTCCTGGTCCTCGGCACCCTCGCCGTCTTCGGCCTGCTCCCCGACACCGATCCGGTCGGCATGGCCAACCTCACCGGCCACGGCGGCTTCTTCCCCGAGGGCTTCGGCGGGGTGGTCGCCGGCATGCTCGCCGTCATCTTCGCCTTCGGCGGCCTGGAGGTCGTCACCATCGCGGCCGCCGAGTCCGACGACCCGGCCAAGTCCGTGGCCCGCGCGGTGCGCAGCGCGGTGTGGCGCATCCTCTTCTTCTACGTCGGCTCGATGCTGGTCATCGTGACCCTGCTGCCGTGGGACTCGCTGGAGCCGGGGCAGAGCCCGTACGTGGCGGTCCTGGACTCGATCGGGATCCCGGCGGCCGGCCAGATCATGAACATCGTGGTGTTCGTGGCGCTGCTCTCCGCGCTCAACGCCAACCTGTACGGGTCCTCGCGCATGGTGTTCTCGCTGGCCGAGCGCGGCGAGGCGCCCGGGGCGCTGCTGAAGGTGTCCGGCGGCGGGGTGCCGCGGCGGGCCGTGTTCGCCTCGGTGGCCTTCGGATTCGTGTCGGTGGTGCTGAACCTGCTGTGGCCGGACACGGTCTTCCTCTACATGCTCAACGCGGTCGGCGCGGTGCTGCTGTTCGTGTGGGCGCTGATCGCGGTCTCGCAGCTGAGGCTGCGCCGCATGCTGGAGCGGGACATGCCGGAGCGCCTCACGCTGCGGATGTGGTGCTTCCCGTACCTGACGTGGACGGCGCTGCTCGGCATGGCGGCGGTGCTGGTGCTGATGCTGTTCGACGACTCGGCGCGGCCGCAGCTGCTGTGGTCCGCGGGCGCGGCTGCCGCCGTGCTGGTGGTGGCGTGGGTGCGCGAGATCCGGGCGCCGAAGGCGTGATCCCACGGCGGCGGTGAAGGAGCGGGCCCCTGCGCCGGATGCGCGGGGGCCGTTCCGTGTCGCCTGCGGCGTCCTGCCGCGAGAGTGCGGGGACGATCACCGGCGGTCATCCCGTTGTCCGAATAACGGACGTTGCAGGTCCGTTGATCGGACACGGGTGAGACTGGGGCACTTCCTCCCGTCCACCCGCACACCGGACAGGCACCACCTTCATGAGTCAGACATCCACCGCGCCGCGCGTCCAGGACGCTCCCCCCTCGGGCGGCGCGGGGTCCCCCCTCGGCAACGGCCTCAAGCAGCGCCACCTTTCGATGATCGCCCTCGGCGGGGTCATCGGCGCCGGGCTCTTCGTCGGCTCCGGCGCCGGCATCGCCGCCGCGGGTCCCTCGATCGTGATCGCGTACGCCGTGTCCGGACTGCTCGTGATGTTCGTGATGCGGATGCTCGGCGAGATGTCCGCCGCGAACCCCGCTTCCGGTTCCTTCTCCGTCCATGCGGACCGGGCCATCGGCCCGTGGGCCGGGTTCACCGCCGGCTGGATGTTCTGGACGCTGCTGTGCGTGGGCGTGGCGATCGAGGCGATCGGCGCGGCGCACATCATGACCGGCTGGTTCCCCGGCACCCCGTCGTGGATGTGGGTACTGGCCTTCATGGCGCTGTTCTGCGGCAGCAACCTGGCCGCCGTCTCCCACTTCGGCGAGTTCGAGTTCTGGTTCGCCGCGCTCAAGATCGGTGCGATCGCGCTGTTCCTGGGCCTGGGCGTACTGGCCGTGCTCGGCATGCTGCCCGGCACGTCCGCCCCCGGCGCCGCGCACCTGGTGCACGACGGCGGGTTCCTGCCGGGCGGCACGGACGGCCTGCTGGTCGGGCTGCTCGCGTCGGTCGTCGCGTACGGGGGCCTGGAGACGGTGACCATCGCGGCCGCCGAGTCGGACGACCCCGTCAAGGGCGTGGCCCGGGCCGTGAAGACCACCATGTGGCGGATCGCGATCGTCTACGTCGGCTCCATGCTGGTCATCGTCACGCTGCTGCCGTGGAACGACCCGGCGGTGACCGAGCAGGGCCCGTACGCGGCCACCCTGGACCGCCTGGGCATCCCGGCCGCCGGCGAGATCATGAACGTGGTCATCCTGATCGCCCTGCTCTCGGCGATGAACGCCAACATCTACGGCTCCTCCCGCATGGCCTACTCGCTCGTCGCCCGCGGCCAGGGCCCCAAGGCGCTGGGCAAGGTCAGCGGCCGGGTGCCGCGGCGCGCGGTGCTCGCCTCCTGCGGGTTCGGCTTCGTCACCGTGCTGCTGTCCTACTGGTACCCGGACACCCTGTTCGCCTGGCTGCTGAACATGGTCGGCGGGGTCATCCTCGTCGTCTGGGGCTTCATCGCCGTCTCGCAGTTCACGCTGCGGCGCCGGCTGGAGCGGGAGGCCCCCGGGAAGCTCGTCGTGAAGATGTGGGGCTTCCCGTACCTGACCTGGGTGGCGCTGGCCGGAGTGGCCGGGGTCCTGGTCCTGATGGTCCTGGGCGAGGACACCCGGGTCCAGGTGGTCTTCACCGGCGGCCTCACGCTGGCCCTCGCGGCGACCGGCTACGTGATGCAGCGCCGGGCGGCGACCGCCCGCTGACACACCCCCGTCCCCCGGGTGGGCCCCGTGCGTTCGCACGGGGCCCACCCGCGTTTCACGGACACGGGGCCCACCCGTGCGTCACAGAGGTGACCCTTATGTGATCGCCGGAATAGATGCTGCTAGCGTGCAGTTGCGCATTGATTGCAATAAGCAGTTGGCACGCTGAGGGGACCGGATAACACGCATGGCCATCTACACGCTTCCTGAGCTTCCGTACGACTACGCGGCCCTGGAGCCGGTGATCAACCCGCAGATCATCGAGCTGCACCACGACAAGCACCACGCGGCCTACGTCACGGGCGCCAACACCACGCTGGAGCAGCTGGAGGAGGCGCGCGACAAGGAGAACTGGGGCGCGCTGAACGGCCTGGAGAAGAACCTGGCCTTCCACCTCTCCGGCCACATCCTGCACAGCATCTACTGGCACAACATGGCCAGCCCGAAGACCGGCGAGGGCGGCGGCGAGCCCACCGCCGCGGACGGCGTCGGCGAGCTCGCGGACGCCATCGCCGAGTCCTTCGGCTCCTTCGCGAAGTTCAAGAAGCAGCTGACCTTCGCGTCCTCCGCGACGCAGGGCTCCGGCTGGGGCGTGCTCGCGTACGAGCCCGTCAGCGGTCGCCTGGTCGTCGAGCAGGTCTACGACCACCAGGGCAACGTCGGTGTCGCCAGCACCCCGATCCTGGTCTTCGACGCCTGGGAGCACGCCTTCTACCTGCAGTACAAGAACCAGAAGGTGGACTTCATCGAGGCCATGTGGAACGTCGTCAACTGGCAGGACGTGGCCAGGCGCTACGCCGACGCCAAGGCGAACACCCCGCTGCTGATCCCCGTCAAGGGCTGATCACAGCCCCACCGAGCCCTCCCCCAGCCTTCGGCCGGGAGGTGCCCCCGCCTCGTGATCGTCTTCTCAGCCTTCACGTAGGGGGCGTTCGACGGAAGACCCCCGCACGGACGTGACGTGCGGGGGTCTTCTGCGTGCGCCGGCGGACCGGCAGGCCTACTCGAAGGACGGGCCCTTGGTGCGGGTGCGCTTGATCTCGTAGAAGCCGGGGGTGGAGGCGACCAGCAGGGTGCCGTCCCACAGCCGGGCGGCGGCCTCGCCGCGCGGGGTGGGCGTCACGACCGGTCCGAAGAACGCCACGTCGTCGCCCTCGGCGCCGGGTACGGAGATCACCGGGGTGCCGACCTCCTGGCCGACGCGCTCGATGCCGTCGTTGTGGGAGTCGCGCAGCACCTGGTCGTACTCGTCGGAGTCGGCGTAGGCGAGCAGCTCGGCCGGCAGGCCGACCTCCGCCAGCGCCTCGGCGATGACCTCGCGGGTCGCGCCCTTGTCCTCGTTGTGGATCCGGGTGCCGAGCGCGGTGTACAGCTTGCCGGTGACCTCTTCACCGTGCTTCTGCTGGGCCGCGATGACGACGCGGACCGGGGCCCAGCCCTTGGGGCCGAGGATCTCGCGGTAGCGCTCGGGCAGCTCTTCGAGCTTGTTCTCGTTGAGGACGGCGAGGCTCATCACGTGCCAGCGCACCTCGACGTCGCGGACCTTCTCGACCTCCAGCATCCAGCGGGACGTCATCCAGGCCCAGGGGCAGAGCGGGTCGAACCAGAAGTCGACCGGGGTCTTCTCGCGCACCTGGGTGTCGGCCATGTCTCTCCTCGGGTCACGTGGGCATCGGTGGTCGTGTTCCCCCTCCCCAACCAGGCCAGGACCTCGCGCATTCCCCCGTGCGAGGATTCGATCAGGTATCGCGATCACGCACGAAGGAGTGCACGTGCCCGGAGAGAATCTGTCCCGTGACGAGGCCCGCGAGCGGGCGGAGCTGCTGTCCGTCGACGGGTACGAGGTCGCCCTCGACCTGACGTCCGCCGTGGACGAGGCGGAACCGGCCGAAGGCCCCCGGACCTTCCGCTCGGTGACCACGATCCGCTTCCGGGCGGCGACCCCCGGCTCGGCCACCTTCGCGGACCTCGTCGCCCCGTCGGTGAACTCCGTGACCCTCAACGGGCGCGCCCTGGACCCGTCCGCCGTCTTCGACGGGGCACGGATCGCCCTGACCGGGCTGGACTCCGAGAACGTCCTGGTGGTGGACGCGAACTGCGCGTACAGCCGGACGGGCGAGGGCATGCACCGCTTCGTCGACCCCGAGGACGGCGAGGTGTACCTCTACACGCAGTACGAGCCGGCCGACGCCCGCCGGGTCTACGCGAACTTCGAGCAGCCCGACCTGAAGGCGCCCTACCGCTTCGAGGTGACGGCGCCGGAGGGCTGGCACGTCTGGAGCAACGGCGCCGAGGAGTCCCGCGAGGGCCTGACCCGCCGCTTCGCCGAGACCGCGCCGATCTCCACGTACATCACCTGTGTGGTGGCGGGCCCGTACCACTACGTGACGGACACCTACACGCGCGGGGACCTGACGATCCCGCTGGGCGCGATGTGCCGCAAGGGGCTGGCGAAGCACTTCGACGCGGACGACGTCTTCCTGGTCACCAAGCAGGGCTTCGACTTCTTCCACGAGCACTTCGACTACCCGTACCCGTTCGGGAAGTACGACCAGGCGTTCGTGCCCGAGTACAACCTGGGCGCGATGGAGAACCCGGGAATGGTGACCTTCCGCGAGGAGTACATCTTCCGCGGCAAGGTGACGCGGGCCGCGTACGAGCGGCGCTGCAACACGATCCTGCACGAGATGGCCCACATGTGGTTCGGCGACCTCGTCACCATGAAGTGGTGGGACGACCTGTGGCTGAAGGAGTCCTTCGCGGACTTCATGGGCTCGTTCTCCCAGGTGGAGGCGACCCGCTTCGACCAGGCGTGGGTGACGTTCGCCAACAACCGCAAGGCGTGGGCGTACCGGGCCGACCAGCTGCCCTCCACGCACCCGATCACGGCCGACATCCGCGATCTGGAGGACGCGAAGCTCAACTTCGACGGCATCACGTACGCCAAGGGCGCGGCGGTGCTCAAGCAGCTCGTCGCGTACGTCGGGCGGGACGCGTTCCTGGAGGGCGCGCGGCGCTACTTCAAGGCCAACGCGTACGGGAACACCACGCTCGACGACCTGCTGTCGGTCCTCGCGGAGGTCTCCGGGCGGGACATGGCCGAGTGGTCGCGGGCGTGGCTGCAGACGGCCGGCGTGAACGTGCTGACTCCGGTGCTGACGTACGACGCGGGCGGCCGGGTGACCGAGCTGGCCGTGGTCCAGGAGGCCGACGCCCTGCCCGGTCAGCCGACTCCGTCGGCGGGGCGCCCGCACCGCGTCGCGGTCGGCCTGTACCGGCTGGAGGGCGGCTCGCTGGTGCGCTACGCCCGGGCCGAGGCGGACGTGGCGGGCGTGCGGACGGCCGTGCCGGAGCTGGCCGGGCAGGAGCGGCCCGACCTGGTGCTGGTCAACGACGACGACCTCACGTACTGCAAGATGCGCTTCGACGAGGGCTCGCTGGAGACGCTGCGCCGGCGGCTCGGGGACGTGGCCGATCCGCTGGCGCGGGCGCTGTGCTGGTCGGCGCTGTGGAACCTGACGCGCGACGGCCTGATGCCGGCGCGCGACTTCGTCGCCCTGGTGCTGGCCCACTCCGGCCGTGAGACGGACGTCGGCGTGCTCCAGATGCTGCACTCGCAGGCGCTGACCGCGGTCACCCACTACGCGGCGGCCGACTGGCGCGAGGAGGGCGGCCGGGTGCTGTCGGCGGTCGCGCTCCAGGAGCTGCGCCGGGCGGAGCCGGGTTCGGAGCACCAGCTGACCTGGGCCCGCTTCTTCGCGGCGAGCGCGGCGACGGAGGGCGACTTCCAGCTGCTGCTGGGGCTGCTGGACGGGTCAGCGCGGATCGACGGGCTGGAGGTGGACCAGGAGCTGCGGTGGGACTTCCTGCTGCCGCTGGCCGCGCACGGCGCGGTGGACGAGGCCGTGCTGACGGCCGAGCTGGTGCGCGACGACACGGCGTCGGGCAAGCGGCACCAGGTGCGGTGCCTGGCGGCGCGGCCGTCCGGTGCGGTCAAGGACCAGGCGTGGGCGGCGGTCGTCGAGTCGGACGCACTGTCGAACGCGCTGGTGGAGGCGACGATCGCCGGTATGCAGCAGCCCTCGCAGCGGGCGCTGCTGGCGCCGTACGCGGGGCGCTACTTCGAGGTGATCGAGCGGATCTGGACGGAGCGGTCCATCCAGATCGCCATGCACGTGGTGAAGGGCCTGTACCCGTCGCTGGAGGACTCCGAGGCGACGCTCGCCGCCACGGACGCCTGGCTGTCCGCGCACGCCGGCGCCGCTCCGGCGCTGCGCCGCCTGGTGCTGGAGGCCCGTGACGACCTGGCCCGCGCGCTGCGTGCGCAGGCCTGCGACGCGGCCTCCGGCGGGGCCTCCGCGACGGTTTAGGGGCTGTCCGGCGGGGCCGGGCCGACCGGCCCCGCCGGGGGGAGGCGAACGACGGTATCGGCTTTCGAACGGCCGTACTTTAGTGCGGGCTTGTCCGGATTTGTCGACGAGAACGTAACAGGGGTTAGCGGGGCCGGGGCGAGCGGGAATCTCCGCCGCATGAACCACAACGCGCCCCTCCCCCTCGCCCACCTCACCGCCAGCAGCCCCCGCGTGATGAGCCTCGCCCAGCTCCGCGAGCACGGCGTCAGCGCCTCCGAAGCCGCCGGGCGGCCCTGGCAGGAGATCCTGCCGGGGGTGTTCCTCCTCCACCCCGGCGCCGCGACCAGTGAGGAACGCCTGCACGCGGCCCTGCTGTACGCCGGCCGCCGCGGCGGGGAGGCCATGATCACCGGCCTCGCGGCCCTCGCGCTGTACCGGTTCGCCTCGGCGCCCGCGCTGCTCGCGCTCACGCAGATCGACGTGCTGGTGCCGCACACCCGCCGGCTGCGCTCCGTCAGCACCGTACGGATCGTGCGCACGCACACCCCGCCTCGCCCGCAGGAACTGACCGGGCTGCCCGTCGCCCCGGTGGCCCGGGCCCTGGCAGACGCGGTCGGGCAGCTCGCCGACGCCGGCACCGTACGCCGCCTGCTCAGCGAGGCGGTGCGCGGCGGGCACTGCGAACCCGCCGCCGTCGTACGGGAGCTGACGGTGGCCCGGCTGCTGAACCGTCCCCACGTCGTGGACGCCGTCGAGTCGCTGCTCGCGGAGGGCCGGGCCCTCGCCGAGGACCGGCTGTACCAGCTCGTACGGGGCTACGGGCTCCCCGAGCCGGTCTGGAACGTCGATCTGCGGCTGCCGGGCGGCCCGCACCTGGGCGGGGTCGACGCGTTCTGGCCGGAGCAGTCCGTCGCGCTGGAGATCGACACCCGCGCGCCGCGGCAGGGCGAGGACGAGGAGTTCTCGGAGGCCGTCCGCAAGCGGGAGACGCTGGAGCGGCTCGGGGTGACCGTCCTGCACGTCACCCCGCGCAAGCTCCGCGACTGGCCCGAGCAGCAGGCCGCGGTCGTCCGGACCGCCCTGACGGCCTCCGGGGACCGCGAGCCCGCCGCCTACCTGGTCGTACTCCCGCGGTGAGGCGGCAGCGCCGGGTTGGCCGGCGAGTACTCCGGGGCGCTCCAGCGCAGCCGCCCGGGGTGCAGCGCCTCCACCACGGCCTCGACGCGGAAGCGGACGGTCCGGCTGCCGCCCCGGCCGAACTCGGTCCGGGCCCGCCCGCTGAGCTGGAGCACCGCCCCGCTCTCCCAGTCGGGGAACAGCAGCCCGGCCCGTGGATCGGCGGCCAGGTTCCCCAGGGTCAGGAACATGGCGTTGCCCGGATAGTCCGGCCAGGACAGCTCGACCGGCGAGAGCACCTCCACGAAGCCCGGCATGCCGCCCCGGTGGCTGGCATCGGTCCCGTCCTCGGCGGTGGTGGCGACGAAGAAGGTGTCGGCGGCCCGGACGGCCCGCTCCTGGCCGGGGGTGAGCGCGTCCCCGAGCCGCACGACACCGGCTCCTTCGGCGACCAGCTCCAGCGGCTGCCGCCTCTGCAGGTACTTGGGGCAATTGGCGAAGACCCGTTCGGCCGCGACCGCGAACCCGCCCGCCGTCACCTCCACGGTCCCGTTCAGCCGCATCCGGCGCCGGGTGCGCGGGTCGAGGGCGATGGTCCCGACCCGGGTGCCCTCGGTGGCCAGCGCCTCGGCGAGGGGGTCCCCGGCCGGCGGTCCGCCGCGGACCGCCATCCGGTGCGGACCGGTGGCCCGCACGAAGCCGGGCGGGCCGGTGAGCAGCGAGGCCCACAGCCGTCCCGCCCCGTCGGCGGCGCCGACGACCAGGTGGGGCTGGAGCTCCAGGAAGGCCGCGGCGACGTCCTTGATGCCCGTGCCGATCGAACGGCCGACGTGATCGGCGAGGTCGCGCACGCCGACGCGTTCCTGCACGGCCAGCGAGCCCTGGTGGTACCGGTCCATGATGCCGCCTCCTGTCGGAGCGTCTAGAAGAAACCGCAGGTCGGAGCCCCCGAGGTGGGAGCGGGTGACGCTTCGGCGCCGGCCGGTGCGGAGATCTCCAGACGGGTGCCGTCGGGGTCGTGGAAGAAGATCCCGCCGGAGGCCCTGCCCTCACCGTGGGCGACGACCCCGTCGTACGCGAACTCCACGCCCAGCCCGCGCAGCCGCTCCTCGTACGCCCGGACCTCGTCGATGGTCGCGGCGGCGAGCGCCAGGTGGTGCAGTCCGGCGGCAGCCGTGGCGTACCCGCTGTCGGCCTGCTGCCAGAGCGTGAGGACGAGTTCGCCGTCCTGTCCGAGGAAGGCGAAGCGGCGGTCCTCCTCCTTGCCCTCGCCCAGCAGCTCGAAGCCGAGGGCGTCCCGGTAGAAGGCGAGGGAGCGGGGGAGGTCGGTGACGTTCAGGCCCACGTGCCCGGTGCGCAGCTTGCTGATGACAGCCGTCACGGCTGCCCCCTTTCATCGGTTCCACGACTCAGATCTAACCTTCTAAATCAAAGTTAAGGGTTAGAGCCGACGGCGTCAACCGGCCACGTACCCTTGAGGGGTTAGCAGGCGCGCACGGAGGAGCGGCGAGATGGCGACAGAGGCGGCGGACCCCCGCCCCCTGACGGGCGAGCCGGTCTCCCTGGACCTGCTGAACACGCGCTGGATGCGGGACGGCCAGATCACCGACCTCTTCGCCGGCGCCTTCGGGCTGACCCGCCTCGAGGGGCTCGCGGTGTGGCTGCGCAGCACCGGGCTGGCCGACCGCTTCCGCGCCGACGCGGCGACGCTCGTCCACCTGCTGACCGCCCGCGAGGCACTCGCCCGCGCGGTCGCGGACCCGGCCGACGAGAGCGCGCGCACCCTGATCGACGCGGTCCTGGAACACGGGCGGATCCGGGCCACCCTGACCGCCGAAGGCCCCGGCGAGCGCGCCGAGTTCGCGGATCCGGCCTGGGGGCCGGCCTGGACGGCCGCCCGCGACTACCTGGAACTGCTGGGCACGACGCCCGAACGGATCCGCAAGTGCGCCTCCGAGACGTGCGTGCTGCACTTCCACGACACCTCGCGCAACGGCACCCGGCGCTGGTGCTCGATGTCCGTGTGCGGAAACCGGGCGAAGGCCTCGCGGCACTACGCGCGCACGCGCGTGCGCTGACAGCCCGGAAGTTGTCACACCCGATCTGACACCGAGCACCGCAACATCCTCGCAATGAGGTCGGGAAGTCGATAAATCAACTCTTCACCCCCTGCGATTCGCACCCCTACGCCCCGGTACGGCCTCGATGGCGCATGCTCCGACCTGGCGAGAGTCCGCCATGTCAGGTCTCGGTCAATGACAACGCTCCCCAAACAGCTGTCACTTGCGCAAAGCTGACCGGTCATCCGGCACCGAAATCCGGACCGTATCTTTCACTTATCCAGGGATGCTGATGACCCTCGAATCCCCCAGCTCCATATCCGGGGCCAGACGCGTCGCGCGCGTCGCGGCCGCGGCCGGCCTGGTCGCCGCGCTGGCGACCGCGGGCGCGATGCCCGTGTTCGCGGCCACCGGCACCGGAGGCGGCACCCCGGGCACCGGCCCGGCCGTCAAGTCCGCCGAGCAGAAGATGGGTTCGGCGGACGCCGAGCTGCTTCAGGAGGCCAAGGCCAAGGGTGACGCGACCGTCACCGTCATGGTGGCCACCGCCCCGGGCCAGACCAAGCAGGTCGCGGACCAGCTGACCGCGGTCCAGGGTGCCTCCGTCGGCCAGACCAACGACAAGCTCGGCTACGTGCGGGCCACGCTGCCCACCGGCAAGGCCGAGGCCGCGCTGAAGGCGGCCGCCAAGCTGTCCTCGGTGCACGCCATGGACCTCAAGCACGAGATCCAGCTGTCGGACCCGCGCCCCGACGGCGGGAAGGACTCGGGCTCGGCGAAGAAGACCGCCACCGAGACCTACCCCGGGCCGGACAAGAACACCCCCGCGAAGAACCCGTACAACCCGTCCTTCGAGACCGGCGCGGTGGACTTCGTCGCCAAGAACCCGCAGGCCGACGGCCGCGGCGTGACCATCGGCATCCTGGACTCGGGCGTCGACCTCGGCCACCCGGCGCTCCAGAAGACCACCACCGGCGAGCGCAAGATCGTCGACTGGGTCACCGCGACCGACCCGATCACGGACAACGACGCCACCTGGCGGGCCCAGATCACCCCGGTCACGGCCACGGGCGGCACCTTCACCGCGGGCGGCCAGAGCTGGAAGGCCCCGGAGGGCTCGTACCAGTGGAGCCGCTTCAGCGAGTCGATCACCGCCACCGGTGACGCGAAGGGCGACGTCAACCGGGACGGGGACACCACCGACCGGTTCGGCATGCTCTACGACGCCGCCGCCGGCACCGTCCGCGTCGACACCGACCAGGACGGCGACTTCACGAACAACGAGCCGATGAAGCCGTACAAGGACGGCTACCAGGTCGGCTACTTCGGCACGGACAACCCGGCGACCGACGTCGCCGAGCGCATCCCGTTCGTGATCCAGATCCGCAAGGACGTCCCGATGGACCCGCTGGGCGGGGACTGGGTCGGCAAGAAGGCCGACTTCGTCAACATCGGCATCATCGAGTCCGAGCACGGCACGCACGTCGCCGGCATCACCGCCGCCAACAGCCTCTTCGGCGGCAAGATGAACGGCGAGGCGCCCGGCGCGAAGATCGTCTCCTCGCGCGCCTGCTCCTGGTCCGGCGGCTGCACCAACGTCGCGCTGACCGAGGGCATGATCGACCTCGTCGTCAACCGCGGCGTGGACATCGTCAACATGTCCATCGGCGGCCTGCCGGCGCTGAACGACGGCAACAACGCCCGCGCCGAGCTCTACAAGAACCTCATCGACACCTACGGTGTCCAGCTCGTCATCTCGGCGGGCAACGAGGGCCCCGGTGTCAACACCATCGGCGACCCCGGTCTCGCGGACAAGGTCATCTCCGTGGGTGCCGCGGTCTCCAAGGAGACCTGGGCCGCGAACTACGGCTCCGGCGTGACCAAGCAGTACAACATGTTCCCGTTCTCCTCGCGCGGTCCGCGTGAGGACGGCGGCTTCACGCCGACCATCACCGCCCCCGGCGCGGCCATCAACACCACGCAGACCTGGCTGCCCGGCTCCCCGGTGAAGGAGGCCGGCTACAGCCTGCCGGCCGGTTACTCGATGCTGCAGGGCACCTCGATGTCCTCGCCGCAGGCGACGGGCGCCAGCGCCCTGCTGCTCTCGGCCGCCAAGCAGCAGCACGTCGCGGTCACCCCGGCGAGCCTGCGCGTGGCGCTCACCAGCACCGCGAAGAAGATCGCCGACGTCCCGGCGCACGCCCAGGGCGCGGGCCTGATCAACATCGTCGACGCGTGGGAGTCCCTCCAGCGCGGCGCCAAGGCCAACGAGTTCACCGTCAAGGCCCCGGTCGACACCGCGCTCGACCAGTTCCTGAAGACCCCGGGCTTCGGCACCGGCCTCTACGACCGCGAGGGCGGCCTGAAGGTCGGCCAGAAGAAGGTCTACGACGTCGTCGTCACCCGCACCACGGGCGTCAAGTACGGCACCCGTCACGACCTGACCTGGCGCAACAACGACGGCACGTTCAAGATCGTCGGCGGCTACGACTACGTCACGCTGCCGCTGAACAAGCCGGTCACCATCAAGGTCGAGGCCAACCCCAAGTCGGCCGGCGTCCACAGCGGCATCCTGCAGCTGGACGACGAGACCACCGAGGGCATCGACAAGCAGATCCTGACCACGGTCGTCGCCTCCACCCCGCTGGCGAAGCCGTCGTTCACGCTGTCGGACACCTCGTCCGTCCAGCGCAACAGCCACAAGTCGTACTTCGTCACCGTCCCGCAGGGTGCGAAGTCCCTTGAGGTCGCCCTCGGCGGTCTCGCGGCGGGCAGCCAGACGCGCTTCATCTCGATCCACCCGTACGGCACGGGCGTCGAGGACAGCGCGACCACCCAGTGCTACCCGAACTACGACAACCCGGCCAACAAGTGCCGCCCCGACCTGCGTTCGTACGACAACCCGCAGCCGGGCGTCTGGGAGATCGAGGTCGAGTCGCGCCGTACGTCGCCGCTGCTCGACAACCCGTTCAAGCTGGACGTCTCCGTCCTCGGTGCGGCCTTCGACCCGGCGGTCAAGGTCCTGCCCGAGGTGAAGCAGGGCACCCCCGCCCCGGTCCAGTGGACGATCAAGAACGAGGCCGCGGCCATCTCCGGCGGCAAGCTCCAGGGCGGCCCGCTCGGCTCCGCCAAGGTCGCCAAGCCGACCATCGCCAACGGCGAGACCCAGACCAGCACCGTCACCATCGGTGAGGGCGTCTCCCGTCTGGACGTGGCCATCGGCGGTGTCTCCGACACCGGTGCCGACCTCGACCTCACCGTCCTCAAGGACGGCGTGAAGGTGGGCTCCTCCGCCGACGGCGACTCCGAGGAGGCCGTGACCCTGCTCAACCCGGCCGCCGGCACCTACACCATCGAGGTCGCCGGTTACGCGGTTCCGTCCGGCTCCACCACGTACAACTACCGCGACGTGTACTTCTCGTCCGCCCTGGGCTCCGTCCAGGTCGACGGGGCCGCCGCGGTGAACCTCGCCAACGGCGCCTCGGCGTCCGTCACGGCGAACGTCCGCGCCGCCGCCCCGGCCCCCGAGGGCCGTCAGTTCTTCGGCGAGGTCAAGCTGCTCAACGGCCGCGGCACCGCCGCCGGCACCGGCAGCGTCCAGATCGAGAAGGTCACCCCGTAATCCCACGGAGTAAACACCGGAGGGGCGGCGCTCACCGAGCACCGCCCCTCCGGGCTTTTCCCCCGGGGCCAGGGGCCTACCTGCCCAGCGAGCTCAGGTCCTGGGCGTACGTGCCGACCGCGTGGGCGATGACGTCCAGGTTGGTGTCGAAGGCCTTCAGGTCCAGGTTCTTCAGCGTGTCGCCCGCCCCGTGGTAGTTGGGGTCGTACGGGGCCCCGGCCGTGCCGCCGTACCGCAGGGCCTGCTCGGCGGTCTTGACGCCCTCGGCGCCGGTGAAGGTGCCGCCGGCCGGGATGCCGTTCGCGATGAACGGGCCGTAGTCGGAGCGGCCGTCGAAGTCGCTGCCCTCGTGCGGCTTGCCCTTCTTGTCGAGGAAGCCGTTGATGAGCGCCTCGATCTGCGCCGACCCGGCCGGTCCGGCGCCCTCGCCGGTCCTGTCCGAGTCATCGCCGTCGTAGACGAACTGCACCGGGTTCGGCGAGGCGATCATGTCGAAGTTCAGGTAGAGCGCGATGTCCTTCTTCTGCCGGGCGGACAGCTGCGCCACGTAGTGCTCGGAGCCCAGCAGGCCGAGCTCCTCCGCCGACCACCAGGCGAAGCGGACCTTGTTCGCGGGGCCCTTTCCCTTCGTGTTCGCGCCCTCCCGGGCGAGTTGGAGGGCCACCTCCAGCAGGCCGGCCGAGCCGGAGCCGTTGTCGTTGATGCCCGGGCCCTCGGGGACCGAGTCCAGATGGGCGCCGACCGTGACGACGCGGTCGGAGCGGCCGCCCTTCGTCTCGGCGATCACGTTGCGGGTGGTCCTCTTCACGTGCTCCTGGTCCAGCTCCAGGCGTACGGTCACCTCGCCCCCGGCGACGGCCGCAGCCAGCGCCTCCCCGTCGGCGAGGGTGATCCCGGCGCTCGGGATGACCCCCTCGGCGGGCGAGGAGAACCCGCCGCGGACCGGGGTGGTGCCGCTGTGGTTGTAGACGATCACGCCGGCCGCGCCCGCGGCGGCGGCCGCCTTCTGCTTCTCCACGAAGGTGCACGCACCCCGCTTGACCAGGGCGATCTTCCCGGTGAAGGCCCCGGCCGGATAGTCGGCGGCGTCGCAGCCCGGGGTCTCGTCGACCCGGGCGAGGGCGAGCGGGGCGGTCAGCCCGCCGGCCGGCGTCGACGGGGTGAAGGTGAAGGCCGCGGTGGGCAGCTCCCGCGGGGCCGCGCCGAGGACGGTGGCCCGCTCCGTCCTCGTGTGCGCCTCGAAGACGTCGAAGTCCTGGTACGCGACCTGGTACCCGGCCTTCTTCAGCGTGTCGTGGACGTAGGCGGCCGAGGCGGCGTGCCCGGGCGTGCCGGCGGCGCGGTTGCCGCCGTTGGCGTCGGCGATCTGCTGGAACTTCGCCAGGTGGCGGTAGGCGCCGCGGGCGGTGACATCCGTCACCAGCTCCCTGGCCAGCCTGCCCTCGCGCGGGTGGGCGGCCGCCGGGGTGGCGGCGAGCAGGACGGGTGCGGCGACGGCGGTGGCCGCGAGGGCGGCGAGTGCCGGTATGGACCGGCGTCGGTGGCGGATGGCGCGCACGGTGGTTCTCCCCGAGTTCGATGTACGGAACATCCGTCCGGATAACGGACGCGACGGAACGGACCGTAACCGGCTGCGACCGGACGAACCGGGCGCTCGGAGGGGGTGCAACACGCCCGCCACGAACGTGTCACGGGGGTTCACATCCGGGACACCGTCCGTTCCTCGGACAATGGATTGGACAAGCCTCGTGGGGTCGAACGCATGATGGCTTCACGCGCCCGCGTCGTAAGTACCAGAAGGAGTCACCGTGAGGGTCGGAATCGTCGGAGCCACCGGACAGGTCGGCGGAGTCATGCGCGGCATCCTCGCCGAGCGCAAGTTCCCGGTGGACGAGCTGCGGCTGTTCGCCTCGGCCCGTTCCGCGGGCTCGACCCTCGCCTGGGAGGGCACGGAGATCACCATCGAGGACGCCTCCACGGCCGACTACTCCGGCCTGGACATCGTGCTCTTCTCCGCGGGCGGCGCGACGTCCAAGGCCCTCGCCGAGAAGGTCGCCGCCCAGGGCGCCGTCGTGATCGACAACTCCTCCGCCTGGCGCCGCGACCCCGAGGTGCCGCTCGTCGTCTCCGAGGTCAACCCGCACGCGATCAAGGACCGTCCCAAGGGCATCATCGCGAACCCGAACTGCACCACCATGGCCGCGATGCCCGTGCTGCGCCCGCTGCACGAGGAGGCCGGCCTGACGGCGATGGTCGCCACCACCTACCAGGCCGTCTCCGGCTCCGGCCTGGCCGGTGTCGCCGAGCTCAAGGGCCAGGCCTGCGCGGTCTCCGAGGCCGCCGACCAGCTGACCTTCGACGGCGGCGCGGTGGACTTCCCCGAGCCGGCCGTCTACAAGCGCCCCATCGCGTACAACGTGGTGCCGCTCGCGGGCAACCTGGTCGACGACGGCTCCTTCGAGACCGACGAGGAGCAGAAGCTCCGCAACGAGTCCCGCAAGATCCTGGAGATCCCGGAGCTCAAGGTCTCCGGGACCTGCGTGCGCGTACCGGTCTTCTCCGGCCACTCCCTCCAGGTCAACGCCCGCTTCGCGAACCCGATCAGCGTGGAGCGCGCGTACGAGCTGCTGAAGGACGCCCCGGGCGTTGAGCTCTCGGAGATCCCGACCCCCCTCCAGGCTGCGGGCCGGGACGCCTCGTACGTGGGCCGCATCCGCGTGGACGAGACCGTCGAGAACGGCCTCGCGCTGTTCCTCTCGAACGACAACCTCCGCAAGGGCGCGGCGCTGAACGCGGTCCAGATCGCGGAGCTCGTCGCCCAGGAGCTCCGCGGCTGATCCGGCGGACCCGTGGACACGGCTGAGGGGCGGCACCGGCCGGTGCCGCCCCTCAGCCGTGTCCGGGCCCGGTCAGTACGGCCTGCGGACCTCGAACAGGAAGCAGCCGAACTCGGTGGCGCGCACTTGCACGAGCGCGGCTCCGGGCTCGGCGAAGGCCTCCGCCAGGGCTTCTTCCAGGTCCGCGTCCGGCTCCTCCCCGAGCATCAGGGCACGTCCGCCGAGGATGCGCCCCCCGGCGTCGTAGCGGCGCACCGTGCGCAGGGCCCCGGGCTCGGCGAAGGGATGGCCGGGGCCGGCGGTCCCGTCCGGGCCTGCGCAGTCGGCGGCGTGGAGGAACACCGGGCCCTGCTCGTCGTAGGCGCCCGGGTCGGCGCCGGTCTCGGCGGCCCAGCGGCGCAGCGGCGCGTAGGAGACGAGTGCGATCCGCTCCCCGGAGCGGCTGCGGCGCAGGCAGCAACGCAGGGGCGCTCCGCCCTCGGGGTCCTCGTAGGGCCGGCAGGGCCGGCCGGCGTCGTCCAGGATCCGCAGGGCGGCGAGGGCGTCCGGGGCGACGGGGCGTACGGCGTGGAGCGCCGGTCGGGGCGCCTGGTGGGTGGTCATGCCGTCCAGGGTGCGGGCCGGGAACGGATCAAGCTGGCGGAAATCGGACGTCGCGTTTCGCCCGTGGATTACTCCGCCCCCCGGATCGGCCCCGCGTGGAAGGATGGCCGGGCAACGTCACCATCAAAGGAGATGACCGCGTGCCTGGCACGAATCTCACCCGTGAAGAGGCTCAGCAGCGGGCGAAGCTGCTCACCGTCGACTCGTACGAGATCGAACTCGATCTCAGCGGTGCGCAGGAGGGCGGCACGTACCCCTCAGTGACCACCGTGCGGTTCCGGTCGGCCGAGGCCGGTGCCGAGACCTTCATCGACCTGGTCGCGCCCGCCGTGCGCGAGGTGGTCCTGAACGGTACGGCGCTGGACGCGGCCGAGGTCTTCCAGGACTCGCGCATCGCGCTGAAGCACCTGGCGGCCGGCGCCAACGAGCTCCGCGTCGTCGCGGACTGCGCCTACACCAACACGGGCGAGGGCCTGCACCGCTTCGTCGACCCGGTCGACCAGCAGGCCTACCTGTACACCCAGTTCGAGGTGCCGGACGCGCGGCGCGTGTTCGCCAGCTTCGAGCAGCCCGACCTGAAGGCGACGTTCCAGTTCACCGTGACGGCCCCCGAGGGCTGGACGGTCATCTCGAACTCCCCGACGCCCGAGGCGGCCGACGTCAAGGACAACGTCTGGCGCTTCGAGCCGACGCCGCGGATCTCCACGTACATCACGGCGCTGATCGTCGGCCCGTACCACGCGGTGCACAGCTCGTACGAGGGCCCGGACGGGCAGTCGGTGCCGCTCGGCATCTACTGCCGGCCGTCGCTGGCCGAGTTCCTGGACGCCGACGCGATCTTCGACGTCACGCGCCAGGGCTTCGACTGGTTCCAGGAGAAGTTCGCGTACGACTACCCGTTCGCCAAGTACGACCAGCTCTTCGTCCCCGAGTTCAACGCGGGCGCGATGGAGAACGCGGGCGCGGTCACCATCCGCGACCAGTACGTCTTCCGCTCCAAGGTGACCGACGCGGCGTACGAGGTGCGCGCGGAGACGATCCTGCACGAGCTGGCGCACATGTGGTTCGGCGACCTGGTCACCATGGAGTGGTGGAACGACCTGTGGCTGAACGAGTCCTTCGCCACCTACACGTCGATCGCCTGCCAGGCGTACGCGGAGGGCTCGAAGTGGCCGCACGCGTGGACCACGTTCGCCAACTCCATGAAGACCTGGGCGTACCGGCAGGACCAGCTGCCGTCCACCCACCCGATCATGGCCGACATCCGTGACCTGGACGACGTCCTGGTCAACTTCGACGGCATCACGTACGCCAAGGGCGCCTCGGTGCTCAAGCAGCTCGTGGCCTACGTCGGCATGGAGGCCTTCTTCAAGGGCGTGCAGGCGTACTTCAAGGCGCACGCGTTCGGCAACACGCGCCTGTCGGACCTGCTGGGCGCCCTGGAGGAGACCTCGGGCCGCGACCTGACCGCCTGGTCGAAGGCGTGGCTGGAGACGGCCGGCATCAACATCCTGCGCCCCGCCGTCGAGACGGACGCGGCCGGCGTCATCACCGCGTTCGCGGTCCGCCAGGAGGCCCCGGCGCTGCCCGCGGGCGCCAAGGGCGAGCCCACGCTGCGCCCCCACCGGATCGCGATCGGCCTGTACGACCTGGACGGCGGCAAGCTCGTCCGTACGGACCGGATCGAGCTGGACATCGACGGCGAGCTGACCGAGGTGCCGGAGCTGCTCGGGCGCGCCCGGCCGGCCGTCGTGCTGCTGAACGACGACGACCTGTCGTACGCCAAGGTCCGTCTGGACGAGGTCTCCCTCGCCAACGTCACCGCGCACCTCGGCGACTTCGCGGAATCCCTGCCGCGCGCGCTGTGCTGGGCCTCGGCGTGGGACATGACCCGCGACGGCGAACTGGCCACGCGCGACTACCTCGCCCTCGTCCTGGCCGGCATCGGCAAGGAGTCGGACATCGGCGTCGTCCAGTCGCTGCACCGGCAGGTGAAGCTGGCCGTGGACCTGTACGCCGACCCGGCGTGGCGGGAGCAGGGCCTGGCGGCCTGGACCGAGGCCACGCTGGAGCACCTGCGCGGCGCCGAGCCCGGCAGCGACCACCAGCTGGCGTGGGCCCGCGCGTTCGCGGCGACCGCCCGCACCGAGGGGCAGCTGACCTATCTGGCCGCGCTGCTGGACGGAAAGGCCGTGATCGAGGGCCTGGTCGTGGACACCGAGCTGCGGTGGGCGTTCCTGGAGCGCCTCGTCGCCACCGGTGTCCTGGACGAGCCGGCCATCGCGGCGGAGCTGGAGCGCGACCGGACGGCGGCGGGCGAGCGCCACGCGGCCACGGCGCGGGCCGCGCGTCCGACGGCGGAGGCCAAGGCCGAGGCGTGGGCCTCGGTGGTGGAGTCCGCGGACCTGCCCAACGCGGTGCAGGAGGCCGTGATCGGCGGCTTCGTCCAGACCGACCAGCGCGAGCTGCTGGCCCCGTACACCGAGAAGTACTTCGCGGTGGTCAAGGACATCTGGGAGAACCGCAGCCACGAGATCGCCCAGCAGATCGCGGTGGGCCTCTACCCGTCGCTCCAGGTCTCCGAGCAGACCCTCGCGGCGACGGACGCCTGGCTGGTCTCCGCCGAGCCGAACGCGGCCCTGCGCCGGCTGGTCTCGGAGTCCCGGTCGGGCGTGGAGCGCGCCCTGAAGGCCCAGGCCGCGGACGCCGCCTCCGCCTGACCCGCAGGCCCCCGGCCTCCGGCCCCCGGCCCCCGGACCGTTGCGGCGGGCCGGGGGGCTGTCCGGGCCCGCCGGAGGCGACGGCCTACCGAGCGGCAGCGGCGTGACGCAGGGCCGCCAGGGCGTGGCCCACCGCCGGTGCGGATTCCGAGCCGCGGCGGGTGGCCGCGATGACGTGCCGCGTGGGGCGGTCGCGGGTCAGGACCCGCACCGTCACCCCCGAGGCCCGGCTCGACACCATGCGCGGCACCAGCGCCACGCCCATCCCCGCCTCGACCATCGCCAGGATCGCCGTCCACCCGGCCGCCGCGTGCGCCTGCTCCGGCACGAACCCCGCGGCCTCGCACGCCGTACGGGCGATCTCCTGCCACGGCCCGCTGCCCCCGTAGATCCACGGGTCCCCGGACAGGTCCGCCAGCCGCAGCTCCGCCGCGCCCGCCAGTGGATGCCCCGGGGGCAGGGCCACGTCGAGCGGGTCCTCCATCAGCACCAGCCGGGTGAACCGCGGGTCCCGGGCGCTCGGGGCGTGCGCGGCCAGCGAGAGGGCCAGGTCGACGGCCCCGGCCGACAGCAGTTCGTACGACTGCGCCGCCTCGGTCTCCCGTACCCGTACCTCCACGCCCGGGTGGCTGCGCCGCAGCGCCGCCACCGCCGGGACCACCAGGACCGGAACGGCCGTGGAGAACGCCCCGATCCGGACCTCGCCCGCGTCGCCGGCCAGGTATCCGGCCAGTTCGGCGTCCGCCCGCTCCAGCTGCGCGAACACGGCCTCCGCGTGCCGCAGTACGAGGTGTGCGGCGTCCGTGAGCCGGACCCGGCGCCCCTGCGCCTCCAGCAGCGGCACTCCCAGCTGCCGGGCGAGATTGGTCAGCTGCTGCGAAACGGCCGAGGGCGTCATGTGCAGCGCCTCAGCCGTCGCGGTCACGGTCCCCCGGTCGGCCAGGGTCCGCAGAATCCGCAGCTTCTTGATGTCCCACTCGGTCATGGGAGCGAACCTACCGCCGGGCCCCCAGGCTCACGCCGCCCAGGATCAGCGCCATGCACAGCAGCTGGGCCGGGCCCGTCCGCTCGCCCAGCAGCAGGAGCCCGAGGCCGGCGACGCACACCGGCTGGAGGTAGTAGACGACCCCCGCCCGGGCCGCCCCGATGAGCGAGACGGCCTTGTTCCAGGCGAAGAAGGCGACCGCGGAGGACATGACACCGACGTACAGCAGCATGCCGGCGGTGCCCGCGGTGACCTCGAAGCCGCCCTGGACGGTGACGGACACGGCGTACGCGGGGGCCAGCATCAGCGCGCCGAGCACGAAGGTGGTGATGAGGAAGGCCGGTCCGCCGAGTTCGGCGGGCTTGCGCCTGAGCAGCGCGCTGTACGTGGCGAACGACAGGGCGGCGGCGAACATCCACAGGTCGCCGGCGCCGAAGTCGAAGCCGAGCGACCCGTCCCCGACGAGCAGCAGCACCCCGAACGCGGCGAGCACCAGTCCGAAGGTGCGCCGGGCGCCGAGCCGTTCGCCGCCGAGGCGGGCGTAGAGCGCCATCACGACCGGCGAGGCCGCCATGATCATGCCCATGTTGGAGGCGGAGGTCGTCAGTCCGGCCTGGTGCACGAGCGTGTTGTACAGGGCGACGCCGAACAGCGAGGCGAGGGCGGTGAAGCCGAGGTGCTTGCGGATCAGCGCCCGCTGCCGCCAGGCCTGGCGGGCCGCGAACGGGGCGACGGCGAGGGCGGCGATGATCCAGCGCCAGAACACGGCCTGGACGGGCGGGACGGTGTCGGCCATGCCGCGGGTGGCGACGAAGCTGCCGGACCAGACGACCGTGGCGACCAGGGCGAGCAGGACGCCGAGTCCCGCGGGTCCCCTCGCGGCCTGGCTGCCGCTCTGGTGCTGCGCAACGGTGCGGACCCTGTCCATGACGGCCACGGTGTGTTCTCCCCCTCGGGTGCCGGTGTGAAGTGGGTCTACCGTCGCACTTCGCCATCCGTCAGGTCCATCGAAACATTCCGATCATTCTCTTCAGTGGAACTGAACGGTTCGACCGCGGCGGGGGCGGGGGTGCGGGCGGCGAACAGCTGGCCCGCGACGGTGGCCCCGAAGGCGATCGCCATGCCCACCAGCTGGATCGGCGACAGGGACTGACCGAGGGCCGCCCAGCCGATGACGGCGGCGGTGAGCGGGGAGAGCGGGCCGAGCAGGGTGACCGAGGTGGCGGTGAGCCGGCCGATGCCGCGGAACCAGAGCCAGTACGCGATACCGGTGTTGATCAGCATCATGTAGCCGTAGCCGAGGAAGGCCTTGCCGTCGAGCGCGGGCGGCGCCCCCTCGACCAGGGCCGCGACGGGGATGATGACCAGCCCGCCCGCGGTGAGCTGCCAGCCGGTCACGGCCAGCGGGCCGACCCCCTCGGGACGCCCCCAGCGCTTGGTCATGACCGTGCCGGCGGCCATGGAGGCCGAGGAGACGACACCGGCGACGATCCCGACGAGGTCCAGCCGGGCCGCGGCGGTCAGGACGACCATGCTCACGCCGAACGCGCCGACGACGGCGGCCAGTACGGTCCGCAGCCGGGCCCGCTCCCCCAGGACGAGGGCGGCGAGTCCGACGACGAACAGCGGGCCGGCGGAGCCGAGGACGGCCGCCACACCGCCGGGGAGCCGGTACGCGGAGAGGAACAGCAGCGGGAAGAAGGCGCCGATGTTGAGCGTGCCGAGGACGGCGGCCTTCCACCACCACGCGCCGGTCGGGAGTCTGCGGGCCAGGGCCGTGAGCAGGAGTCCGGCGGGCAGGGCCCGCATCACGCCGGTGAACAGGGGCCGGTCGGGCGGGAGCAGTTCGGTGGCCACGGCGTAGGTCGAACCCCAGGAGATCGGGGCGAGGGCGGTCAGGGCCACGGTGGCGAAGCGCTTCATGGCAGGTGACTCCTCGGACGGGTGAGGAACGCGGGGACGGAAGTCGGGTGGAAGGGAAGTCGGGCGGTGGGCCGCGCCGGGACCGGAGCCGGCCCGGCCGGACGGCTCAGACCGCAGGGGCCGGAGCCGGAGCCGGCATCGGCGCCGGGGTCCGCGGAGCCGAGGCGGCCGCCACGACCGACGGCTGGGGGTACACGGCCTCGGCGGGCAGTCGGCGCTCCAGCCGGACCAGCGCCAGGGCGGCCCCGGCCGCGGCGACGGCGAGGACGGCCCAGGGCAGCCGGCCGTCGACGGCGAGCAGGGCGGTGAAGAGCGAGGGGGCCAGGGCGGTGGCGAGCGAGTAGGACACCTGGTAGGTGGCCAGGTAGCGGCCGCGCACGGCCTCCGGGGCGGCGGAGACCGACAGGGCGCCGCCGGAGGGGCTGTGCACCAGCTCGCCGAGGGTGTAGACGACGACGATGACCATCAGGGCGACCAGGGTGGCGGTCTGCCCGGGACGCACGGTGCCGAGCACGATCTGGCCGACGAAGGCGCCGGCGAAGAGCAGGGCGCCGAGCGCCGCGGAGCGGGTGCGGCGGGCTCCGGAGCGGCGGACCCGGCCCGCGACGAGCACGCCGATCCCGGCGCACAGGACGGTGTTGAGGGTGAAGGCGGCTCCGGTGAGGGAGTCGGGCCCGTGCAGCCAGGTGGCGATGTAGAGCGGGAAGAGCACGGACAGGGCGGCATAGCCCAGCGCGGTCAGGAAGTTCGCGGCGGTCAGGGCGAGGAAGGGCCGGTCGTGCAGGACCATCCGGTAGCCGGCGGCGGGCCGCCCGGCGCGGGCCCCCGGCGCGTCGTGCACCGCGCGGACCCGGCGGACGAGCAGTCCGGCGAGCGCGAAGGCCAGCGCGTTGCCCCAGACCGTGTACGTGAAGGCGGCGGTCCCCCACAGCGCGAGCACTCCGGAGACGATCAGGGCCCCCGCGCCCATCCCGGCGTTCTGCAGGGCGCGCAGCGAGGCCTGGAGCCGGTCCCGGTCGGCGCCGCGTGCGACCTCGCCGATCAGGGACTGCTGGACGACGGGGAAGGACCGGTCGGCCAGGGCGGTGACGAGGGCGACGGCGGCGAAGGCGGGCAGCGAGCCGGCGAAGGGGTAGAGCGCGAAACCGAGGGCGCGGACCCCGTAGAGGGCGAGGACGACCGGCTTGGCGCCGAACCGGTCGACGGCCGCGCCGGCCAGCGGCAGGGCCGCCAGCCCCGCCAGGCCGGTGACGGTCATCACCAGGCCGACGAGGGCGAAGGAGAGGCCGGTGACGTGGTGGAAGAAGACGAGCGAGAACGGGACGTACATGCCGGTCCCCACCGCGCTGACACCGGCGCCGACGAGCAGGGCCCGCTCCCCCGCCACCGCTGTTCCCCTTGTCTTGCCCATCGCTTCCCCCCAAGTAGGTTGATGGAAAGTAGCTTACCTCTAAGCTACTTTTCGTCAAGCAACTTTCTTGCGAACAACTGGAGGGACACTTGATACTGCGTGCATGACCGAGGCCAACAAGGACGCCGTCGACGCGATCATCGACCAGTGGCACGCAGTGCGACCGGACCTGGAAACCGCCCCCATGGCCGTCTTCGGCCGCATCTACCGGATCTCCCGGAGCATGGGGGACGCGATGGAACGGGCCTACGCCCGCTATGAGATCTCGCGCGGCGAGTTCGACGTCGTCGCCACGCTGCGGCGCTCCGGCGCCCCGTACACGCTCTCGCCGCGCCAGCTGTCGGCCACGCTCATGCTCACGACGGGCGGCATGACCGGGCGCCTGGACAAGCTGGAGAAGGCCGGGCTGCTCTCCCGCAAGCCCGATCCGCACGACCGGCGCGGACTACAGGTGACGATCACCGACCGCGGGCTCTCCGTCATCGACGAGGCCGTCGCCGCCGGGCTGGAGGTGCAGCGCGCCGCCCTCACCGGCCTCGACGACCAGGAGGTCGCCGCCCTGACGGGCCTCCTGCGCAAGCTGATGGCCGGGGTCTAGGCCGCGTGCCCCGCGGGCGGGGCACGCGGCGCCCGGCTGCGGGCGCCGGCGGGGGCCGTCGACCGGGTTCCGGAACGCACAACGGGGCGCCCGGGGTCCGCACCGGAGCCGCAAAGGCGTCGGCGTGCGGACCCCCGGCGCCCCGGAAGTCTGTCGGGTGCTGCCCCGCTGGGTCAGCCCCGGGTCTGCTGCTTGCGCGACTTGTCGGTCACGATCACCAGGCCCGCAATGATCGCGAACAGCGCGATCGGCGTGAAAACGTACAGGCCGAGCGTCTGGGCAATGCTCAGGCCCGGGCCCGGGTCGTCGCCGTCGTCGCGGGTCAGCGCGAGGGCGGGAGACGTCATCAGCAGCATCATCAGCGTCGATCCGGCCGTGACGGCGCCGGCGCGCAGAGCGTTCTTCTTGTCCACGGTGCAAACGTAGCGAACACCTAAACGCGGCGCGCGCCCGGGGGTGCCGTACGGGCACGCACCCCCTCCCGCACCGCTCCCAGCAGGGCGTTCGCCCGGGGAGAGGCGGTCAGGGCCTCCAGCGTCAGCGGCCGGCCCGCCGGGTCCGCCACCGGCAGCCGCCAATTGGGGTACTGGTCCCAGGTCCCCGGCAGGTTCTGCGGCCGCCGGTCACCCACCGCGTCGGGCAGCCATACGCCGACCAGCCGGGCGGGGGTGCGCAGCAGGAAGCCGTACAGGGCCCGTACGGCCGCCTCCTCGCCCTTGGTGTCCAGGCCGAGCCCCTCCAGGACGTCCAGCCACTGGGCGGTGTCGGCGGCGTCCTCGGCCCGCTCCCGCTCCGGCGGGCGGGTCAGCAGGCCGAGCCGCTCGCGCAGTTCCACATGGGCGCCGGCCAGCTTGGCGGCGGTGGGCGGCAGGTCGTGGGTGGTGGCGGTGGCCAGGCAGTCGGACCGCCACGCCTCGGGGGCGAGCGGCTGCCCGTCGCCCGCCCAGTCCCGCTCGAACCACAGCACGGAGGTGCCGAGCACCCCGCGCCGGGCCAGCGCCCGGCGGACCCGCGGCTCCACCGTCCCGAGGTCCTCGCCGATGACCGGGGCGCCGGCCCGGTGGGCCTCCAGCACCAGGATCGCGAGCATCGCCTCGCCGTCGTACGAGACGTACGCGCCCTCGGCGGGCGGGGCGCCCTCCGGGATCCACCAGAGCCGGAACAGGCCCATGACGTGGTCGATGCGCAGCGCCCCGGCGTAGCGGAACACCCCGCGCAGCAGGGCCCGGAACGGCGCGTACCCGCTGTCCGCGAGCAGGTCGGGCCGCCACGGCGGCAGGCTCCAGTCCTGGCCGCGGGCGTTGAACGCGTCAGGCGGGGCGCCGACGCTGACGTGCTTCGCGTAGAGGGGCAGGCCGAAGGTGTCCGAGCCCTTCGGGTGCACCCCGACGGCCAGGTCGTGCACGATGCCGACCGCCATCCCGGCGTCGCGGGCGGCCTGCTGGGCCGCACGGAGCTGGGTGTCCGTCAGCCAGACCAGCCAGCGGTGGAAGTCGGCCCCCGCTCTCGGGTCGTCGCCGGCGTGCCCGGCGCACCACGTGGCGTGCAGGTCCAGCTCCGCGCCCTGCTCGGCGCAGAACTCCCGGTAGTCGGCCTCGCGTTCGGGTGTGCGCGGAGTCGCGTACAGCAGCTCCAGTGCGGCGCGCTTGAGGGCCCAGACGGCGTCGCGGTCGATCAGCGCGCCCTTCTCCAGGACCTCGCGGCGCAGTTCGCCGCCCCGGGCGGCGAGTTCGGCGAGGGCCTCGGGGTCGGGGCAGGCGGCGTGCTCGGGGACGTCCTCGATCCGCAGGTGCACCGGGTCGGGGAACCGGCGCGAGGAGGGCCGGTACGGGGAGGGGTCGGTCGGGGTCCCGGGCACGGCCGCGTGCAGCGGGTTGACCTGGATGAACCCGATGTCGTGGGTGCGGCCCGCCCAGCGGGCGAGCGCGGCCAGGTCGCCGAGGTCGCCCATGCCCCAGGACTGCTCGGACAGCAGGGAGTACAGCTGGACGAGCAGCCCGTGGGCCCGGTCGGGCGCGGCGGGGGCCCGCTCCGGGGCGACGATCAGGGTGGCGGCCCCGGTCCGGCCGTCGGGGGCCTCGGCGCTGAGCCGGTGCACACCGAGCGGCGGCACCCCGCCCGGCGAGCCGCCCGGGTCCCCGGCCGGATCCCCGCCCGGCGACCAGCCGCCGGCCTCGTCGCCCTCCAGCCTGATCCGGGTCCCGGGCGGCAGATCGGCCAGCCCGGCGGGCGGCAGTGACCCCGCCCACCACACCAGCACCGGCGGCAGCAGCCGGTGCGCCGCCTCCCGGTCGGCCTCGGCCAGCTGCCCCCGTACGGCCTGCGGGGTGTCACAGTCCACGCCCAGCTCCCGCAACACGGCCATGACGGTGGCCTCCGGGACCCGGACCGTGACGCCCTCGGCGGGCTGGTAGGTGGTGGCGACGCCGTGCAGGGCCGCGAGCCGGGCGAGGTCGTCCATGTGAATACCCGTGTCCTTGTGTCTAGTCGCCTGCGGCGGCTGCCGCGGCGGGCGTGGTCGGTTCGCTCGTCAGCGGGGCCTCGTCGGTGAGCGGGGGCTCGCTGGTCAGGGGCGTGTGGGCGGAACCGGCGAGCGGGGGCTCGCTGGTGAGGGGCCCTTCGGCGGGCCCGGCCTGCGCGGGCAGGTGGGCGAGCGGCGGGGCGGCGGGGGCGGGTCGGCTGCCGGGTGCGGTGTTCACGGCGTTGCTCCTTGGTCCGTAAGGGCTCTGAAGGTGGGTCAGTGACATGGAACACCGCCGGGACACCGCAGCCATACCCCGTGGGCAGCGGTGCATTCCTGGCGTATCCAGGTCAGAACACCCGCCCGCATTGACACTCCGGGCGCACGGGTGGTGGGCTCGGGGTCATTCGTACGACCGCGGGACGACACGGGACGAGGGGGCTTCGTGCAGCTCAGGGGCAGGAAGCGGACGACGGCCGCGGCGGTGGCGGTCATCGGGACGCTGCTGGGCGGCGGGGTGTTCGTCATGGCGCCCAGCGCGTTCGAGCTGCCGGGCTCGCCGGCCGTCCCCGGACCGGACCACGGCTCCGGAGCTGCCGCCGGAGCCGGCGGTTCGCGTACGACCGGACCGGCATCCGCCACCGCGGCGGGAGGCGCCGGGCCCGTCCTCGACCCGGGCGCCGACACCCCGCGGGCGGCCTCCGAGGGGCCGGCCGTGTATCCGCGCCCGCAGTCGATGACCGCCGACACGGCGCGCGAGGTCCCGCTGGGCACCGAGGCCGTTCTGGTGGCGGCGCCGGACGCCGATCCGTACGCGGTCGGGCTGGTCCGCACCGCCCTGCGCGCCGCGGGCGTACGGACCCTGCACGAACCGGCTCCCGGGGCGCCGCTGCCCGAGCGGGGCACCGTCGTACGGCTCCAGGGGCCCCAGGCGCAGGAGGCCCTGCGGGCGCTCGGCGCGTACGGGGCCGGCCCCGGAGCCGGGGCCACCGCCGCGGAACTGCCGAACGGCGGCTACCGGCTGGCCGTGGGCAGGGCCGCGGGCCGGGACACGGTCGCGCTGGCCGGCGTGGGCGAGGACGGCCTGTTCCACGCGGCGCAGACGCTGCGCCAGGTGCTGGCCTCGGTCGCCCCGGGTACCGGGAAGGTGCCCGGCGTCCTGGTGCGGGACTGGCCGACCGCGCCCGTGCGCGGGACCACCGAGGGGTTCTACGGACAGCCGTGGACCCAGGACCAGCGGCTCGCGCAACTGGACTTCATGGGCCGGACCAAGCAGAACCGGCTGCTGCTCGCGCCCGGCGACGACCCGTACCGGACGACCGACTGGCGCGAGGAGTACCCGGCGGCGCAGCAGGCGGAGTTCCGGGCCCTGGCCGATCGGGCCCGCGCCAACCGGGTGGTGCTGGCCTGGGCGGTGAACCCCGGGCAGTCGATGTGCCTGGCCTCGGCGGCCGACCGGGCGGCGCTGGCGGCCAAGCTGGACGCGATGTGGGACCTGGGGTTCCGGGCTTTCCAGGTGCAGTTCCAGGACGTGAGTTACACCGAATGGGGCTGCCGGGCCGACCGTGTGCGGTACGGGACGGGCCCGGCGGCGGCCGCGAAGGCGCACGCGGAGGTCGCGGGCGAACTGGCGGCGCACCTCGCCGCACGGCACCCGGGCGCGGCACCGCTGTCGCTGATGCCGACGGAGTACCACCAGAAGGGCGCGACCACGTACCGGACCGCCCTGGCGAGCCGCCTCGACGAGCGGGTGGAGGTCGCCTGGACGGGTGTGGGCGTGGTGCCGCGCACCATCACCGGCACGGAACTGGCGGGGGCCCGCGGCGCCTTCGGCCAGCACCCCCTCGTGACCATGGACAACTACCCGGTCAACGACTGGGACCCGGGCCGCGTCTTCCTCGGCCCGTACACGGGCCGGGAGCCGGCGGTGGCGAGCGGCTCGGCGGCCCTGCTGGCCAATGCGATGCCCCAGGCCTCCCTGTCACGGATCCCGCTGTTCACGGCGGCGGACTTCGCGTGGAACCCGAACGGCTACCGGCCGGGCGAGTCCTGGGCGGCGGCGGTCTCCGACCTGGCCGGGCCGGACCAGGCGGCCCGTCGCTCGCTGGCCGCACTGGCCGGGAACTCGGCCTCCTCGGGCCTCGGTCAGCAGGAGTCGGCGTACCTGCGCCCGCTGGTGGACGAGTTCTGGCGCAGCCGCGCCTCCGGCGACCAGGCGGCCGGGGACAGGCTGCGGGCGGCCTTCACGGCCCTGCGGGAGGCGCCCGCGCGGCTGCCCGGGCTGTCGGCCGAGGCGGGGCCGTGGCTGGAGCGGCTGTCGGCGTACGGAACGGCGGGCGAGCTGGCGGTGGACCTCCTGCGGGCCCAGTCCCGCGGGGACGGGACGGCGGCGTGGAAGGCCTCCCAGGCGCTGGCGGCGGCGCGCAGGGCACTGGCGGACCCGGGCGCCGCCCGGATCGACAAGGCCGTGCTGGACCCCTTCCTGGCGCAGGCCGCGGCGGAGGCGGACGCGTGGACGGGGGCGGCCCGCCAAACGGGCACGGTGTCCCGGGAGTCCGACGCCTTCACGGTCACGCTCGACGCGGTGCGGCCGGTGTCGGTGGTGACGGTGATGACGGACCCCTTTGCGCCCGGGAGCCGGGGCGCGGCGGTGGAAGTGCATGTTCCGGGCGAGGGCTGGCGCAAGATCGCGGACGCGGCGGCCTCGGGCTGGACCCAGGCGGACGCCGGCGGCGTGCGCGCGGACGCGGTGCGGCTGTCGTGGGCGGGACTGCCGGCCCCGGTCGTGCACCAGGTGGTGCCCTGGCTGGCGGACGGCCCGGAGGCCGGGTTCGAGCTGGCGCATGCGGTGGACGTGGAGATCGGCGGGGGTGCGCAGGTGCTACCGGCGGAGCTGTCGGCGCTGCGCCCGGCCGGGGTCCACGGACCGCTGACGGCTGCTGCGCCGCCGGGGATCGAGGTGAGGCTCCCGGCGGAGGCGACGGCTCCGCGGGGTACGCGGGTCACGGTCCCGGTGTCGGTGACGGTCCCGGCGGGGACCCCGGCGGGCAGCTACCCGGTGTCGGTCACCTTCGCGGGGCAGACCCGGACGCTGACCGTCCGCGCGGTCCCGCGGACGGGCGGGCCGGACCTGTTCCGCTCGGCGCGGGCCTCCTCGTCGGGGAACGAGACCCCGGCGTTCCCGGCCTCGGCCGCGGTGGACGGCTCCGCGACGACGCGCTGGTCGTCCCCGCCCGTGGACGGCGCGTGGTGGCAGGCGGAGCTCCCGGCTGCGGCCCGGATCGGCAAGCTGGTGCTGCACTGGCAGGACGCGTACCCGTCGGCGTACCGGGTGGAGACCTCCGCGGACGGCACGAGCTGGCGGCCGGCGGGTGCGGTCTCGGGGTCCCGGGGAGGCCTGGAGACGGTCCGCCTGGACGCGTCGGCGCCGGCCCGGTTCGTCCGCGTCACCTGCGACGAGCGCGCCACCAGGTTCGGCTGCAGCCTCTTCTCGGCGGAGGCCTACGCCACCGTCCCCTAGGAGCCTGCTGTCCGTAGCCGGCGACCTGTAGCCGGTTGCCCGTAGCCGGCATCCCGCGGCCGGTACTGCACGTCACGGCACGGCAACGGCACGGGCGTCCCGGCCCGGAACCCGTCGGCGCCCCGGACCCGCGGGAACCCCAGTCCGGGGTTCCGCGGGCCGGCTCCGGGCCCGGGCGGTCAGGTCAGGAGGCCGCCGCCGCTCCGATGCGGTCCAGGGCGTCCTCCGCGCCGTAGGGCTGGAGGTAGGGCATCCAGCGCGGGTCCCGGTGCCCCGTCCCGATGATCCGCCAGGCCAGACCGGAGGGCGGGGCCGGCTGGTGCCGCAGCCTCCAGCCCAGCTCCAGCAGGTGCCGGTCCGCTTTGACGTGGTTGCACCGCCGGCATGCGGCGACCACGTTGTCCCACACGTGCTGCCCGCCGCGGCTGCGCGGGATCACGTGGTCGACGCTCGTCGCGACGCCGCCGCAGTACATGCAGCGGCCGCCGTCCCGGGCGAACAGGGCGCGGCGGGTGAGTGGAACGGGCCCCCGGTAGGGGACCCGTACGAAGCGCTTGAGCCGGACCACGCTGGGCGCGGGGACGACTCTCGTCGCGCTGTGCAGAAAGGCGCCGGATTCCTCCAGGGAGACGGCTTTGTTCTCCAGGACGAGGACGAGCGCGCGGCGGAGCGGTACGACGCCGAGCGGCTCGTACGACGCATTGAGGACCAGGACGTGCGGCACGGACTGCCTCCTTGTACGTCGGCGGCGCGTGGCTCGCGCCGGGACGATCTGCTCTCCAGTCTCTCCTTACGGCTGGTCGAAGCGCCACCACGCGCCCGTAACGGGTCGGAGGTGTTTTCAACCACATCCGGTTCATCCCCGGGTGAGCCTGGTCTCTCCCTCGAACACGGCAATGGGGTCACTGGAATGCCCCGTTAGTGTGGATGGCCTGCCCCGCACACCCCTCTTTGAGGGCAGACCGCTACACCTGGAGGTTCCCGTCATGCCCTGGCATGCCGCCCTGCTGCCGCTGGCAGCCGACACCCCGGACCCGGCCGCTTCGGTCAAGGAGGCCCACGAGAGCGTCACGAACGCCGCCAGTTTCATCGAGGAGAACTGGGCCGGATGGCTGTACCTGGGCCTGAAGATCCTGCTGATCCTGGTGATAGCGGCCGCGTTCCGCTCTCTGGTCCGCAAGTCGCTGACCAAGCTGATAACGAGGATGAACCGGGGCGCCGAGGCCGTCGAGGGCATGGCGCTCGGCGGACTGCTGGTCAATGCGGAACGGCGTCGGCAGCGCTCCGAGGCGATCGGTTCGGTCCTGCGTTCGGTGGCTTCGTTCCTGATCCTGGGCACGGCGGGACTGATGGTGCTCGGCGCCCTGGGCATCAACCTGGGCCCGCTGCTCGCGAGCGCCGGTGTGGCCGGTGTGGCGATCGGTTTCGGTGCGCGGAACCTGGTGACGGACTTCCTGTCCGGCGTGTTCATGATCCTTGAGGACCAGTACGGCGTCGGCGACAAGATCGACGCGGGGGTGGCCTCCGGCGAGGTGGTCGAGGTCGGTCTGCGCGTCACCAAGCTGCGCGGTGACAACGGTGAGATCTGGTACGTCCGCAACGGCGAGATCAAGCGCATCGGCAACCTCAGCCAGGGCTGGGCGACCGCGGGCGTGGCCGTCCAGGTCAAGCCGTCGGAGAGCCTGACCCGGATCCGCGAGGTGGTCAAGCACGTCGCGGAGAACATGGCGAAGGAGTCCCCTTGGGACGAGCGCCTGTGGGGCCCGGTGGAGGTGCTGGGCCTGGACGAGGTGCTGCTGGCCTCCATGACGGTGAAGGTGTCGGCGCGGACGATGCCCGGCCAGCAGTTCGCCGTGGAGCGCGAGCTGCGCTGGCGGATCAAGGAGGCCTTCGACGAGGCCGGCATCCGGATCATCGGCGGCCAGCCGGCCGCCGACGGCGACGAGGGCGAGGCCCCGGCCGACCCGTCGGCCTCCGTGGCCCCGCCGTCGGCGCTCGCGAACCCGGCCTCCCCGCAGTCCCTGGCCACCAACCCGATCCCGTCGCCCGCCGTCGGCAGCCCCCGGATCACCAAGTAGCGCTCCCTGCTCCTCCGCTTCTCGCCGCTGCCCCCGCAGGTTCATTTCTGCGGGGGCAGCGGCATTGACAGGGCTCGAACACCGATAGGAAACTTACCTAACAGTTCCTGGCCACCGGCGTGAGCCGATGACGGAGAGAGCGCTCATGACCGGCACCACCCCCGGAACGCCCAGTCTGCTCCGTGTCATGAACGACCGGGCGGCACTGGACCTGCTGCTGGAGCACGGGCCCCTGTCCCGCACCCGGATCGGCCGGCTCACCGGGCTCTCCAAGCCCACCGCCTCCCAGTTGCTGGCCCGCCTCGAAGCGGCCGGGCTGGTCGTGGCCTCCGGGACCTCCGGCGGCCGCCCGGGGCCCAGCGCCCAGCTGTACGGGGTCAACCCGCGCGCCGCCCACGTCGCCGGGCTGGACGTCACCCCGGGCGGCATCGTCGCGGCCGTCGCCGACCTCACCGGCGAGGTGACCGGCCGCCACGAGCTCCCGTACGCCGAGGGCACCACGGCCGTCGACCGGGTCACCCGGGCACTCGGCGAGGCCGTCAAGGACGCGGGGCTCCAGCGCTCCGACATCCACCGGGTCGTCATCGCCACCCCGGGCTCCTTCGACCCGGGCACCGGGGCCCTGCGGTACGCCGACCACCTCCCCGGCTGGCACTCCCCCACCCTCCTGGAGGAGCTGGCGGCGGCGCTGCCGATGCCGGTGGGGTACGAGAACGACGTGAACCTGGCCGCCGTCGCCGAGCAGCGGCTCGGCGCCGCCCGCGGGCACGACGACTTCGTCCTGCTGTGGAACGAGGAGGGCCTCGGCGCCGCCCTGGTGCTCGGCGGCCGGCTGCACCGCGGCTGGACCGGCGGCGCGGGCGAGGTCGGGTTCCTGCCCGTGCCCGGCCATCCCCTGGTCCGTCAGGTCACGCGGGTCAACTCCGGGGGCTACCAGGGGCTGGCCGGCGCCCAGGTGGTACCCGCGATGGCGGCCGCCCTCGGCATCGCGGCACCGCCCGGGACCGCTCCCGGGCCGGGTCACGGGGCCGGACACGGAGCCGCGGACGACGCGGGGGGCGGGGCCGGACACGGAGCCGCGGACGGCGGGGGGGGCGGGGCCGGGCACGGGGCCGGCCACGACGCCGGGGCCGCGCTGG